>PNNH01000113.1 GCA_013824165.1 Methylibium sp.
TCTACACCATCGGCTACATGGAAGAAGATCCGGGCTACCAGCGCTTCTTCAGCTACATCTCGCTGTTCACCTTCTCGATGTTGATGCTCGTGATGAGCAACAACATGCTGCAGCTGTTCTTCGGCTGGGAAGCGGTGGGCCTGGTGTCCTATCTGCTGATCGGCTTCTGGTACACCAAGCCGACAGCCATCTTCGCCAATATGAAGGCCTTCCTGGTCAACCGGGTCGGCGACTTCGGCTTCATCCTCGGCATCGGTCTGCTGGTGGCCTACGGCGGCTCGCTGAACTACACCGAGACCTTTGCCAAGGCCGGCGAGCTCTCACAGATCAAGTTCAACATGCCGCTGTGGGGCAGCGACTGGATGATGCTGACGGTGGCCTGCATCTGCCTGTTCATCGGTGCGATGGGCAAGAGCGCTCAGTTCCCGCTGCACGTCTGGCTGCCCGACTCGATGGAAGGCCCGACGCCGATCTCTGCACTGATCCACGCGGCAACGATGGTGACGGCCGGCATCTTCATGGTGGCGCGCTTCAGCCCGCTGTTCGAGCTGTCGGACACCGCACTGAACTTCGTGCTGGTGATCGGCGCGATCACTGCGCTATTCATGGGCTTCCTGGGCATCATCCAGAACGACATCAAGCGCGTGGTGGCCTATTCGACGCTGTCGCAGCTGGGCTATATGACCGTGGCGCTGGGCGTTTCCGCCTACTCGGTGGCCGTGTTCCATCTGATGACGCACGCCTTCTTCAAGGCCCTGCTGTTCCTCGGCGCCGGCTCGGTGATCATCGGCATGCACCATGACCAGGACATCCGCAATATGGGCGGCCTGCGCAAGTACATGCCCATCACCTGGATCACCTCGTTGCTGGGCTCGCTGGCACTGATCGGCACGCCGCTGTTCTCGGGTTTCTTCTCGAAGGACTCGATCATCCTGGCCGTCGGCGCCAGCCATCTGCCGGCCGCCAGCTTCGCCTACTTCGCCGTCGTTGCCGGCGTGTTCGTGACGGCGTTCTACTCCTTCCGCATGTATTTCCTGGTCTTCCACGGCAAGGAAAACTTCCATCACAAGCCGTTCCCGGGCGAGCATGACCACCACGACGACCATGGCGAACACCATGAACCGCATGAGTCGCCCTGGGTGGTGACCGCGCCGCTGATCCTGCTGGCCATCCCGTCGGTGGTGATCGGCTTCATGGCGATCCAGCCCATGCTGTTCGGCGATCTGTTCAAGGACGCGATCTTCGTCAACCACGACATCCATCAGGCGATGAAGTACTTGACCGAGCATTTCCATGGCGCTGGCGCGATGGCCTTGCATGGTCTGCAGACGCTGCCGTTCTGGCTGGCGCTGGGCGGTGTCGTGACGGCCTATGTGTTCTACATCATCGCTCCCGTCATCCCGGCCACGCTGGGCAGGGTCCTGCGCCCGCTGGTCGTGGTCATGGAGAACAAGTACTTCATGGACTGGATCAACGAGAACATCCTGGCGCGTGCCGCGCGCGGTCTCGGAACCGGCCTCTGGAAGGGTGGCGATCAGGCCATCATCGACGGCGTGATCGTCAACGGCTCGGCGCGCATGGTCGGCGGCATTGCCGGCATCGTGCGTCGCGTCCAGACCGGACACCTCTATTGGTACGCGCTGGTGATGATTCTTGGCGTGATCGGCCTGATGAGCTGGCAGCTGTGGCCCTACATATGGCCCCAATTCAAGGCCTTGGCAGGTCTTTGATCAGGGCGGAGAACAAGAATGGGATTGCTTAGTCTTGCTATCTGGTTGCCCATCGTCAGCGGCTTGGTGCTGCTGGCCTTCGGGCGTGACAACCAGGCCAACAATGTGCGCTGGATCGCACTGATCACTGCGCTTGCCAGCTTCTTGGTGACGCTGCCGTTGATCACTGGCTTCGACACCTCGAGCGCTGCCATGCAGTTCAGCGAGAAGCTGCTGTGGATCGAGCGCTTCAACATCCATTACCACCTCGGCGTCGACGGGATCTCGATGTGGTTCGTGCCGCTGACGGCCTTCATCACCGTGATCGTGGTGATTGCGGCCTGGGAGGTCATCGAAGAGCGCGTCAACCAGTACATGGGCGCCTTCCTGATCCTGTCCGGCCTGATGGTGGGCGTGTTCTCGGCACTGGACGGCATGCTGTTCTATGTGTTCTTCGAGGCGACGCTGATTCCGATGTACATCATCATCGGCGTCTGGGGCGGCCCACGGCGCGTCTATGCCGCGTTTAAGTTTTTCCTCTACACGCTGGCCGGCTCGCTGCTGATGCTGATTGCCTTGCTGTACCTGTACGTCACGTCCGGTGGCAGCTTCGACATCCAGACCTGGCACAAACTGCCGCTGCCGCTGAACGCGCAGACCCTGCTGTTCTTCGCCTTCTTTGCCGCCTTCTCGGTGAAGGTGCCGATGTGGCCGGTGCACACCTGGCTGCCGGATGCCCACGTCGAGGCACCCACCGGCGGTTCGGTGGTGCTGGCGGCCATCATGCTGAAGCTGGGTGCCTACGGCTTCCTGCGCTTCTCAATGCCGATCGCCCCGGATGCGGCGCGCGAGTTCGACTGGCTGATCATCTCGCTGTCGTTGATCGCAGTGGTCTACATCGGCCTGGTGGCCCTGGTGCAGCAGGACATGAAGAAGCTGGTGGCCTATTCATCCATCGCGCACATGGGCTTTGTCACGCTGGGCTTCTTCATCTTCAATGAGCTTGGTGTGGCGGGCGCGCTGGTGCAGATGATCTCGCACGGCTTCGTCTCCGGCGCCATGTTCCTGTGCATCGGCGTGCTGTACGACCGGGTGCACAGCCGCGAGATCGCCTCCTATGGCGGTGTGGTCAACACCATGCCCAAGTTCGCCGCCTTCGCGCTGCTGTTTGCCATGGCCAACTGCGGCCTGCCGGCCACCGCTGGCTTCGTTGGCGAGTGGATGGTGATCCTCGGCACGGTGAAGTACAACTTCTGGCTGGGCGCTATCGCAGCCACGGCGCTGATCTTCGGTGCCGCCTACACGCTGTGGATGTACAAGCGCGTCTACTTCGGCGCCATCACCAACGACCATGTGCGTGAACTCAAGGACATCAACGCCCGCGAGTTCACCATGCTGGCCGTGCTGGCCGTTGCCGTGATCTGGATGGGCGTGTACCCAAAACCGTTCACAGACGTGATGCAGGTCTCGGTCACCGAGCTGCTCAAGCATGTGGCCACCAGCAAACTGAACTGAGGGCCTGACCGAAAATGAACTCCTTCAACTGGCTCGCGGTTTATCCCGAAATCATTCTGCTGACCATGGCCTGCGTGGTCGCGCTGGTCGATCTGTGGGTCACTGACCCGGAACGCCGCCCCACCTACTGGCTGACCCAACTGACACTGGTGGTCGTGGGTGCCATGCACCTGAGTTACTTCAACGCCGGTGAAACCCAGCTCGCGATGCAGGGCATGGTGGTTTCCGACCCGATGGGCCATCTGCTGGCCTTCTTCGCCTGCCTTGCCACGCTGGTGACCCTGGTCTATGCCCGTCCCTATGCGGCCGAGCGGGACATCCTCAAGGGTGAGCTGTTCACCCTCAGCCTGTTCTCGCTGCTGGGTATCAGCGTGATGTTGCAGGCCTCCAATTTCCTGGTCATCTATCTGGGTCTGGAGTTGATGAGCCTGTCGCTCTACGCCCTGGTGGCGCTGCGTCGGGATCATGTGATTTCGACCGAAGCGGCGATGAAGTACTTCGTGCTCGGCGCGCTGGCCAGCGGTTTCCTGCTGTACGGCCTGTCGATGATGTATGGCGCCACAGGCTCGTTGTCGATCCCTGAGGTCTTGCAGGTCGTCACCAGCGGCGCACCGAACAAGTCGGTGTTGATTTTTGGCGTCGTCTTCATCGTCGCCGGCCTGGCCTTCAAGCTCGGCGCTGCGCCCTTCCACATGTGGGTGCCGGATGTCTACCAAGGCGCCCCGACCGCCGTCACGCTGCTGATCGGCGCAGCCCCCAAGCTGGCTGCGTTTGCCATCACCATGCGCCTTTTGGTGGAAGGCATGTTGCCGCTGGCCTTCGACTGGCAGCAGATGCTGCTGGTGCTGTCGGTCGCGTCGCTGGTGACCGGCAACCTGGCTGCCATCGCACAGACCAATCTGAAGCGCATGCTGGCCTATTCGACCATCGCTCAGATGGGCTTCATGCTGCTGGCCATGGCTGCTGGCGTGATCGGCGGCAGCTCGCTGCCGGCCACCAATGCCTACAGCTCGGCGATGTTCTACCTGGTCGTCTATGTGATGACCACGCTCGGCAGCTTCGGCATCATCTTGCTGATTTCCCGCCAGGGCCATGAGGCTGAGGAAATTGCGGACCTGGCCGGTCTGGCCAAGCGCAGCCCCTGGTATGCCGCGCTGATGACCTTGTTCATGCTGTCGCTGGCCGGCATTCCGCCGACCGCTGGCTTCTACGCCAAGCTGTCGGTGCTGCAGGCCCTGGTTGCCACTGGGCAGAGTCTGTACATCGGCATGGCGATTGCGGCGGTGGTGATGTCCTTGATCGGCGCTTACTACTACCTGCGTGTCATCAAGACCATGTTCTTCGATGCACCGACCGACACCGCAGCGCTGCGGGCACCGGCCGACATGCGTGCCGTCCTGTCCATCAACGGTGCGGCCGTGCTGGTATTCGGCCTGCTGCCTGGCGGACTGATGACGCTGTGCGCCCAGGCCATCAAGGCCCTGGGTCACTGAGCCCGCAGCCGGATCGACTGACATGAACCAGAGCGCGTTTGTCTGGCTGTTGCTGGCGCTGATGCTGCTGGCGGCCAATCTTCCCTACATCAGCAACCGCGTGTTGCTGGTTGGCCCGAAGCTGAACCCCAAGCCCTTTGCCTGGCGCGCGCTGGAGTTGCTGCTGCTGGCCGCGCTGAGCCTGGCGGCCGGCATGCTGTTCGAGTGGCATCTTGGCCAACGCCATCCGCAGGGCTGGGAGTTCTACGCGGCGGTGCTGTGCTTGTTCGTCACGCTCGGATTCCCCGGCTTTGTCTGGCGCTATCTGCGGCGCGGACGGTATGAGGACTGACGGCGAAGACGACAAGGCGGCTGAACTGTCGCGCCTGCAGGAGCGGCAACTCGACTCCAGCCAGGTCTATCAAGGTCATTTCCTGAACGTGCGCCACGACCGCGTGGCGCTGCCCAATGGCAAGCAGGCCTCGCGCGAGTACATCGTCCATCCCGGCGCGGTGATGATCGTGCCCCTGTTGGACGACGGCCGTCTGGTGCTGGAGCGCCAATACCGCTACCCGATGCAGCGTGTGATGCTGGAGTTTCCGGCCGGCAAGCTCGACCCCGCTGAATCAGCGCTGGCATGCGCCCGGCGCGAACTCGCCGAAGAAACCGGCTATACCGCCTCGGCCTGGGCCCATGCCGGGGTGCTGCACAACGCGATTGCCTATTCCGACGAGAGCATCGAGATCTTCTTCGCACGCGGCTTGCGCGCTGGCGCACGCCAGCTTGACGATGGGGAGTTCCTCGATGTCGTCTTCCACAGCGCTGAAGAGCTGGATGACTTGGCCGCGGGTGGCCAGCTGACGGATGCCAAGACGCTGATCGGCCTGCTGTGGCTGCAGCGCTGGCAGTCGGGTGCATGGGCATTGGACTGGCAGCAGACCCCCTGAGCCTGCTGCGACCTATCATCGCCCCATGCTTGTTCTCAATCTCGCCTGCGCGGCCGGCCATCGTTTTGAAGGATGGTTCGGGTCGAGCGCAGACTACGAAACCCAGCAGCAAGGCAAGCTGCTGACTTGCCCCGTTTGCGGCCATGACCAGGTCCAGCGCCTGCCCAGTGCGCCGCGGCTGAATGTCTCGCATCTGCGCGAGTCCCGGCCTAGCGCAGATGCTGACGGTACGGCGCTGCCCGCAGCTGGCATCGCCCCGACCGCCCCCGCGCCTGCCTCGACTGAACGGCTGCACCAGCAACTGCAGGCCCTGGCCCAGCAGGCCGTTGCCCAGGTGCTCGCACAAACCGAGGACGTGGGTCAGCGCTTTGCGGAAGAAGCGCGCCGTATCCACTACGGCGAAACTCAGGCGCGCGGCATCCGCGGCCAGACCTCGCTGAAGGAAGCACATGCGCTGCAGGAGGAGGGCATCGAGCTGCTCGCCTTGCCGCTGCTCGACAAGCGCGAACTGCAGTAGCACCGCAGCCCGGCCCGGGCGACTCATCCGCTGATGCCGCAGTTCGCGAACGCCGGCCTTGCGTTCGTCGCACGCCGATGAGTTGGCGGACGCGCCGCGTGGCAAGATGCGCCGCTTCAGAACGGAGGCATGCGCCTCCCACCGCCGGAGACCCAGGAATGATGCGCCACAGCCTTCTCGCCCATGCCAGCCTGCTGGCACTCGCCGCAGCCCTCGTCGCATGTGGCAAGCCAGACGACAAAAAGGCCGACGCCGCGGCCCAGGCCGTGTCGGCCAAGGCCTCGGCATCCAGCCCCTCAGCAGGGGCGCTGCTGCTGGCAGCCGAAGACCTGCACACCCTCGGCGGTGGCACTCAGGCCAGCGGCCCGGTAGTCACCGGCAGTCTGCTGCCCGAGAAGCGCGCCGATCTCCGCGCCGAGGTCTCAGCGCTGGTGCTGGCCGTGCTGAAGGAAAACGGCGAGCGCGTGCGGCGCGGTGATCTGCTGGTACGCCTGGACGACACCTCGATCCGCGACAGCCTGGCCTCGGCCGAAGAAGCCGCTCGCGCCTCAGGCCAGAGCTTCGAGCAGGCCGAACGCCAGCACCAGCGCCTCAAGACGCTGCAGGCCCAGGGCATGAGCTCGCTGCAGGCGATGGAAGATGCCGAGGTGCGCCGCAACAACGCGCAGAGCGATCTGGTGGCAGCGCGCGCCCGCGTGGCCTCGGCCCGCCAGCAGCTGACCCGCACCGAGGTGCGTGCACCCTTCGACGGCGTGGTCAGCGAGCGCAAGGTCTCGGCCGGCGATACCGCACAGATGGGCAAGGAACTGGTCAAGGTGATCGCGCCTGAGACCATGCGTTTCGAGGGCCGGGTCTCGGCCGATCATCTGCCGGAACTCAAGCCCGGCCAAGCTGTGAGCTTCAAGGTCAACGGCTATCCCGACACCGAGTTCAAGGGCCGTGTCAAACGCATCGATGCCTCGGCCAATGCACTCACCCGCCAGGTCGAGGTGCTGATCGCCATCGAAGGCGCTGCGCCAGCCATCTCGGGCTTGTACGCGGAAGGGCGCATCCAGACCGCTGATGGCAGCGGCCGACTGCCCACAGTGCCCGAGGGTGCGGTGCAGAGCAAGGACGGACGGACGCTCGTCTGGCAATTCAAGGACGGCAAGCTCGTTCGCACCGAAGTGCAGCTGGGCGAACGCGACGCGCGGCGCGGCGACTATCCGGTGCGCAGCGGCCTGGCCGCTGGCGCGCGCGTGCTGCGCAATCCGGGCAGCACCCTGGTCGACGGCCAGGCGGCCGAGCTGACCATGGCGCCGGCTGCGGCCCCGCTGGCCGCCTCCGCCGCCAAGGGAGCTTGAGCCATGTTTCTGTCCGACTTCAGTGTCAAGAAGCCTGTTGCCACGATCGTCCTGATCATTGCGTTGATGTGCCTGGGCCTGCTGGCCCTGTCCAAGCTGCGCGTGAATCAGATTCCCGATGTCGAGCAACCGCTGCTGGTGGTCAACATCGCCTACCCGGGCGCCTCACCCGAGACCACCGAGCGCGAGATCGTCAACCGTATCGAGAAGTCGCTGCAGACCATCGCCGGCGTCACCGAGGTGCGCGCCACCGCGAGCGAGGGCAATGCCCAGCTGCTGCTGATCTTTAACTTCGACAAGAACATGGTCGAGGCGGCCGATGAGGTGCGCAACGCCATCGGCGCGGTGCGCCACAAGCTGCCGCTGGAAATGCGCGAACCGGTACTGCAGCGCATCGACCCGGCGGCCCAGCCCATCATGCAGCTGGCACTGTCGTCGACCCAGCAAAGCCATGCCGACATCTCGCGGCTGGCGGAGGACGATCTGGCGGACCGCTTCCGTGCCATCCCCGGCGTGGCCACGGTCAACGTCAATGGCGCCCTGCGCCGCGAACTGTCGGTGCTGCTGCATGCGCAGAAGCTGCGCGAGTACAACGTCTCGGTCACCGAGGTGGTAAACGCGCTTCGCGCCCAGAACACCACCGCGCCGGTGGGCAAGGTGCGTGGCGCACTGGAAGACCAGAGCATCCGGCTGCTCGGCCGCCTCGAATCGCCGGCCGAGTTCGAGCAGATCGTCGTGCGCCGCAGCGGCAGCGAGTTGATTCGTCTCGGCCAGGTCGCCAGCGTGCAGGACGGCTTTGCAGAACGCACCAGCGCTTCGATCCGCAACGGCCGTCCCAACGTCGGCCTTTCCGTCACCCGGGCACGTGACGCCTCGACGGTGACGGTGGCCGAACAGGTTCGCAAGACGGTTGAAGAGATCGGCAAGACGCTGCCCAAAGGCACGCAGCTGGAGATCACGCAGGACGGCGGCAAGGATGCCGAGAACAGCCTCTACAACGTCATTCACGCGCTGGTTTTCGGCGCCGGGCTGACGGTGTTCGTGGTCTATGTGTTCCTGAACTCCTGGCGCTCCACGCTGATCACCGCGCTGTCCTTGCCGACCTCGGTGGTGGCGGCCTTCATCGCGGTCTGGCTGTGCGGCTTCACGCTCAACTTCATGAGCCTGCTGGGCCTGTCGCTGGCCATCGGCGTGCTGATCGACGATGCCATCGTGGTGCGCGAGAACATCGTGCGCCATATGGAGATGGGCGCTGACCGGCGCACCGCGGCGCTCAAGGGCACGGCCGAGATCGGCCTTGCCGTCACCGCCACCACCTTCGCCATCGTCGCCGTGTTCGTGCCGGTGGCCTTCATGCCGGGTGTGTCGGGTGAGTGGTTCCGGCCCTTCGGGCTTACGGTGGTGGCCTCGGTGCTTGTGAGTCTGTTCATCTCATTCACGCTGGACCCGATGCTGTCGGCTTACTGGGGCGATCCTCCCGGCCATCATGAGGCGCCGAAGAAAGGCATCTCGGCCTTGCTCAAGCGTTTCAATGACTGGTTCGACCACCAGGCCGACCGCTATGGGCAGGTGATCGCCTGGGCCTTGCATCACCGCCGCTGGATGGCGGTGCTGGCGGTGCTGAGCTTTGTGCTGGCCATCGTGCTGCAGGCCAAGTTCGGCGGCTCCAGTTTCCTGCCGGCATCCGATGCCGGCACGCTGGCAGTCGAGGTGCGCACACCGGCGAGTTCCAGCCTCGAATACGCCAAGCTGAAAGTGGAAGCGGCCGCAGCGCTGGCCCGTCAGATGCCGGAGACCAAGGCCACCAACACCAACGTCAACCCCAGCGGCGGCCGCATCTATGTGGACATCGGCAAGAGCACCGAGCGCGAGCGCAGCGCGGCCGAGCTGGCGAAGGACCTTCGCGGGCGCGTCTCGCGACTGGTGGGCGCCGAGTACGTGGTGCTTGATGACCTCAACAACGGCGCGCAGAAGCCGGTGCAGATCCGTTTCTCAGGCGCTGATTCGCGCAAGCTGCTGGAGATCACCAACCAGTTCATGGACAAGTTGCGCCAAGTGCCCGGCGCCGTCGACGTCGGCCTGTCCGAGCAGGACCCGCAGATGGAGCTGCAGATTGAGCTGAATCGCGGTCTCGCCAACGCCATGGGCATCTCGGTCGCTGACGCGGCCAGCGCCCTTCGTGTGGCGTTTGCGGGCGTCGAGATCGGTGACTGGGTGGACCCCACTGGCGAGACGCGCGATGTGGCGGTGCGCCTGCATCCGCAGGACCGGGTTGACGCCAGCAATATCGAACGCCTGCCGATCACCGTGGCCGGCAGCGGCATGATGGTGCCGCTGGAGCAGATTGCCGAGATCAAGATGGGCAAGGGCCCTTCACGCATCCAGCATGCCGATGGCAAGCGCATGATTGCCGTATCGGCCAATGTACAGGGCCGCTCACCGGGCGAGGTGACGCAAGACGCGCTGAAGCTGGCCAAGGCCATCAAGTTCCCGCCCGGCTACGGCCTGGAGCTGGCCGGCGCCTCGCGCGACCAGCAAGAGGTGTTCCGCGAGATGGGCATCGCGCTGTTCTCGGGCATCGCGCTGATGTACCTGATCCTCGTGATGCAGTTCGGTTCCTTCACCGCGCCGCTGGGCGTGATGCTGTCGCTGCCTCTGTCATTGATCGGCGTGGTGGTGGCGTTGCTGCTGACTGGTGGCACGCTCAATCTGATGAGCTTCATCGGCATCATCATGCTGGCCGGCCTGGTAGCCAAGAACGCCATCCTGCTGCTGGATGCGGCGCGGGCCGAAGAGGCGCAGGGCGTCAACCGCGAAGAGGCGCTGATGCATGCCGGCCGCAAGCGCTTCCGGCCGATCCTGATGACCACCTTCGCCTTGGTGGCCGGCATGCTGCCGGTGGCGATCGGCGTAGGTGAGGGGGGCGAGTTCTACCGGCCGATGGCGGTGGCCATCATCGGCGGCACCATCACTTCGACCTTCCTGACCTTGCTGATGGTGCCGAGCTTCTACGACAGCATCGAGATTGCACGTGACCGCATGGTGGCCAAGTTCAAGCTCCGGGCCGAGCGCTGGAACACCGGCCTGGCCTTCCTGATGACCTTCATCGAAGCACTGCTGGCCCTGACGCTGATTCGCCTGGTCTGGCGCCTGCTGAGCCGGCCCAAGCGCCTGCTGAACTTGCTGACCTTCGGCTACGCCTTTAGATAAGCCGGCCCGGATTGAGCAGGCCCTGGGGATCCAGTGCCTGCTTGATCGAGCGCATCAGCGCCAGCGCGACCGGGTCCTTGCGCTCGGCCAGTTCCTCTCGCTTGAGCTGGCCGATGCCATGCTCGGCCGAGATCGAGCCGCCATGAGCTTGCACCGCGTCGAACACGATGCGATTGACCGCCGGCTCATGCTCACGCAAGAAGGCGGCGGCATCGAAACCTTCAGGGGCCTGCACGTTGTAGTGCAGATTGCCATCGCCCAGGTGGCCGAAGTCGACCATGCGGATGCCCGGGATGGCAGCCTGCAGCGCGGCATCGGTGCGCGCCACGAATTGCGGAATCAGCGAGATCGGCAGCGCGATGTCGTGCTTGATGTTGAGGCCTTCTTCGGCCTGCGCCAGCGGAATGGATTCGCGCAGATGCCACATCGCGTGGGACTGCTCCAGGGTCTCGGCGATGGCCGCGTCGTCGATCAGTCCGCGCTCCAGCGCACTCTCCAGCAGGCCTTCGAAGACGCCGCGGGCATGCGCCTCGCTCTCCGTGTCCGACACTTCCAGCAGCACGGTCCAGGGGCAGGGTGGCAGCGGCTGGCGCAGCTGGGCGAAATGGCGCCGCACCAGATCTAGCGAGAAGCGGTTCATCAGCTCGAAGCCGGTGAGGCCGGAACCGGCGCGTGCCTGCGCCAGGCCAAGCAGGGCCACCGCAGCCTCCAGCGTGTCGCAGGCCGCCAGGGCGGTCATGCGGGCTGCCGGCTGCGGGTAGAGCTTGAGCGTGGCGGCTGTGATCACGCCCAGCGTGCCCTCGCTGCCGATGAAGAGATGGCGCAGGTCATAGCCGGTGTTGTCCTTGCGCAGGCCGGACAAGCCCTGCAGCACCTCGCCCTGTGCGGTCACGACTTCCAGCCCCAGGCACAGATCGCGCGCATTGCCGTAGCGCAGCACCGCAGTGCCGCCGGCATTGGTGGCCAGATTGCCGCCGATGGTGCAGCTGCCCTCGGCCGCCAGACTGAGCGGAAACAGCAGCCCCTGCGCCGCAGCGGCTTGCTGCACCGCCTGCAGCACGCAGCCGGCTTCCACCGTCATCGTCAGATTGGCGGCGTCGATGGCGCGAACCTTGTTCAGGCGCTGCAGGCTCAGCAGGATCTGGCGCCCGCTGGCATCCGGCACGCCACCGCCCACCAGGCCGGTATTGCCGCCTTGCGGCACGAGCGCCACACCATGGGCGGCACACTGCCGCATCACGCTGGCGACTTCAGCCGTGCTGCCGGGGCGCACCACGGCCAGCGCGCGGCCCGGATAGCGCCTGCGCCAATCCATTTCATAAGCCGACAGGTCACCCTCGCTGAGCACCTGCGCCGCGCCCAGTTCAGCGCGCAGTGCCTGCAGCAGGGCCGCCGTGCTCACGCGGCGTCCGCCTTGGCCTGGGCCTGCTTGGCCGCGCTCAGGCGTTGGCGCACATGCAGCGCACAGGCGCTGAAGACCACGACGCCCAACAGCACTTCGATGGCCGCGAGGCCGGCTGACAGGCCGCGGTCGCTGGTGGCCCGCACCAGGCCTTCGGTGATGTACAGCCAGATCAGCAGGCTGAGCCAGCGAAAGGTGTACATGCGGTAGCGCCACAAGCCCAGCAAGGGCAGCATCAGCGGCACGGCCTTGATGGCCAAGGTGCCGCGCCCGGTGGGCGCAAGCCACAATTCCCAGGCCAGACACAGCACGATCAAGGCCAGCAGCGAGCCCAGGGCAAGGTTGCGAGAGAAGGCTTCGCGCGCGCTGGGCTGCGTGCGCAAGGCGCCGGATTCTGCGGAGGAGGTCGACATGGCTGGCATCATAGCCAGCATGTCATCACGCTCTCTGCTTCAACGTTGGTCCGCGCTCGACCTGGTCGGCGCCTTCATCAGCTGGCCCTGGGTCGCCAGTTTCCAGATGCTGCGCCTGCGTTTTCGCGAGGAGCGGCTCGGCCAGACCGCCGGCAGCCTGACCTTCACGACGCTGATCTCGCTGGTGCCGCTGATCACGGTGATGCTGGCCCTGTTCACCGCATTTCCCATCTTCTCGTCCTTCCAGCAGGCTCTGGAAAAGTACTTCCTGCAAAGCCTGATCCCCGCCAACATCGCCCGGCCCGTTCTGGCAGCTCTGACCCAGTTTGCCGCCAAGGCCAACCGCTTGGGGCTGGTCGGACTGGTGGTGCTGGGCGTCACTGCGCTGATGGTGATGCTGACCATCGACCGCACGCTGAACCGCATCTGGCGCGTCCAGCGGCCGCGTCCGTTCGCGCAACGCGTGCTGGTGTATTGGGCGGCACTGACCTTGGGGCCCTTGCTGCTGGGTGCCAGCCTGACGCTGACCAGCTACGCCATCACGGCCGGCCAGGGCTGGGTCACCGGCTTGCCCGGCGGGCTCAGCAGCCTGTTGAGCGTGCTGGAACTGCTGGTGCTGACGCTCGCGGTAGGTGGCTTGTTCCACTATGTGCCCAACACCCATGTGCGCTGGCGTCACGCCTTGCTGGGCGGGCTGTTCGTGGCCTTGGGCTTCAATCTGGCCAAGACCTTGCTGGCGCTGTACGTCAAGCAGGTGCCTACCTATTCGACGCTGTACGGCGCCTTCGCTACCTTGCCGATCTTCCTGATCTGGCTCTATCTCGGCTGGGTGATCGTGCTGGTCGGCGCCTTGCTCGCGGCCAATGCGCCGGCTTTGGCGTCCCGGCTGCTGTACCGCAGCGAGGTGCCAGGCTTCGAGCTGGACCTGGCGCTTGAGTGTCTGCGCGAACTCTGGCGCAGCCAGGCCCGTGGCGAAGGCGGCGTTTCCGCATTGGCGCTGGCCAAGCGCTTGTGCATCGATCCCTTGCAGCTGGAGCCTGTGCTCGACTCGCTGTTGGCCCTGGATCTGCTCGGTCGCCTGGAGGAGGAGGGCGCCCAGCGCCTGGTCTTGCTGCATGCGCCGGAGAACACGCCGGCAGCGCCGCTGCTCAACGCTCTGCTGGCTCAGCGCAGCAGCAGCAGCCTGCAGAGCCTGTGGCTGCGCAGCGACTGGGAGCGCCTGTCATTGGCTGATCTGCTGCGCTGACGCGCGTGCGGCGGCCGTTCAGGGGTGGATCACCACCAGCAGCGCGCTCGCCAGCTGCTTGCTGCGGTTGCGGATGGCGTGCGCGCCGTCCACTGCATAACGTGCTGTCTCGCCGGCCTTGACGCTCTGCTCTGTGCCACCCGCTGACACCTCCAGACTGCCGGAGAGCACGCTGAGGTGCTCGCGCGAGCCGGGCTCATGCGGGGCCGACTCGAGTGCGCCGCCCGGTTTGATGCTCAGCTCGTACCACTCGAACTGGCCCGCCAGGTCGATTGGGCCCAGGATGCGCAGATGGCACAGCCCGTCCGGACTGTTGAGGCCGGGCGTGGCATGCGCGGCCACGGTCTCAATGGCCGGCGCGTTCGAGCGCGCACCGCTGAGCAGTTCCGACAGTTCTACCCGCAGCGCGTTCGCCAGTCGCCAGACCACGGCCACCGTGGGATTGGCCTGGTTGCGCTCGATCTGCGACAACATCGACTTGGAGACGCCGGCACGCCGCGACAACTCGTCCAAGGACAAGCCCTGAGCCTGACGCAACGCCTGCAGCGTGGCGCCCACGCGCGGCGGTTCTGCGGGATCGGCGGGGAGTGTGGACATGGCTTGACCTTGAAAAGCAAATCTCAGATACTGCACACGAGTTCGATATATCGAACTACGTTCTATTTAGTGAATTGTGCACCAGGAGATCCCAGCATGAGCACCGCAGAAGACTTCTATGCGCATCTGAGTCAGGAACTGCAGTCAATCCGCGACGCCGGCCTGTACAAGAGCGAGCGCATCATCACCGGCCCGCAGGGCGCCGTGGTGCACACCAACGACGGCCGCGAGGTGATCAACCTGTGCGCCAACAACTACCTGGGTCTGTCCGCGCATCCGGCCGTGCTGGCGGCCGCGCATCACGCGCTGGACACGCATGGCTACGGCCTGTCGTCGGTGCGCTTCATCTGCGGCACGCAGGACCTGCACAAGACACTGGAGCAGCGCCTGGCGCGCTTTCTGGGTACCGAGGACACCATCCTCTACGCCGCTGCCTTCGATGCCAACGGCGGTCTGTTCGAGCCGCTGCTGGGTGAGCAGGATGCCATCATCAGCGACGAGCTGAACCACGCCTCCATCATCGACGGCATCCGCCTGTGCAAGGCCAAGCGCTATCGCTACAAGCACAACGACATGGCCGACCTGGAGCGCTGCCTGCAGCAGGCCGAGGCGGATGGCGCCCGCTTCAAGCTGGTCTTCACCGACGGCGTGTTCTCGATGGACGGCACCATCGCGCAGCTGGGCGAGATCCGCGCCATCACCGACCGCTATGGCGCGCTGCTGGGCATCGACGAATGCCATGCCAGCGGCTTCCTGGGCAAGACCGGTCGCGGCACGCATGAGTACCGCGAGGTGTTCGGCAAGATCGACATCATCACCGGCACGCTGGGCAAGGCGCTGGGCGGCGCCTCGGGCGGCTTCACCAGCGGACGCAAGGAAGTGATCGAGCTGCTGCGTCAGCGCTCGCGCCCCTATCTGTTTTCCAACACGGTGGCCCCGTCCATCGTCGGCGCTTCGATCGCGGTGCTGGACCTGCTGGAAGGCTCGACCGCGCTGCGCGACAAGCTGGAAACCAACACCGCGTACTTCCGCGCCGCCATCCAGCAAGCCGGCTTCGAGATCAAGCCCGGCACCCACCCGATCGTGCCCATCATGGTCTATGACGCACTGATGGCGCAGCGCCTGAGTGCGCGCCTGCTGGAACTCGGTGTCTATGCCGTGGGCTTCTTCTTCCCGGTCGTGCCCAAGGGCCAGGCGCGCATCCGCGTGCAGGTTTCGGCCGTGCATGAGCGCGAACACCTGGAGCGTGCCGTGGCCGCCTTTGCGCAGGCCGGACGCGAACTTGGATTGATCAAGGCCTGATGAGCATGACGACGACGAAGACAAAGAGCAGCCCGCGCATCCTGATCATCGGCGCCAACGGCCAGATCGGCAGCGAACTGGCGCTGGAGCTGGCGCAGCGCCACGGCAACGATGCCGTGATCACCAGTGACGTTGCACCGCAGGGCCGCGTGCCGCAGCTGGCGCACGAGATGCTTGACGTGACCGACGCCGCCGCGCTGACCGCGGTCGTCAAGCGCCACCGCATCACGCAGATCTATCACCTGGCGGCGGCGCTGTCGGCCAGTGGCGAGAAGCACCCGATGTGGGCCTGGGATCTGAATATGAAGGGCCTGCTCAATGTGCTGGAACTGGCGCGCACCGCCAAGCTGGAGCGCGTGTTCTGGCCCAGCTCCATCGCCGCCTTCGGCCCCGGCACGCCGGCGCTGGACACACCGCAGAGCACGGTGATGGACCCGACCACGGTCTACGGCATCTCCAAGCTGGCCGGCGAGCGCTGGTGCGCCTGGTATCACGCCAACCACGGCGTGGACGTGCGCAGCCTGCGTTATCCGGGCCTGATCAGCTGGAAGACGCCGCCGGGCGGCGGCACCACCGACTACGCGGTGGAGATCTTCCATGCTGCGCTGAAGGACGGCCGCTACAACTGCTTCCTTGAAGAGGGTCAGGCCTTGCCGATGATGTACATGAGCGATGCGTTGCGCGCCACGATCGAGCTGATGGAAGCGCCCGCCGAAGCAATCACGCAGCGCGGCTCCTACAACCTGGCCGGCATCAGCTTCACGCCCGCCGAGATCGCGGCTGAGATCTGCAAGCACATCCCCGGCTTTGAGATCAGCTACGCGCCGGACTTCCGCCAGGCCATCGCCGCCAGCTGGCCGCAGCGTATCGACGATCGCGTGGCGCAGCAGGACTGGGGCTGGAAGCTGCGCTACGAGCTGCCTGAAATGGTGGCCGACATGCTGTTCAATCTGCGCCGCACACTCGCTTGAGCACCGGGGACGGGGTCAGAGCTTGACCCGGCCCAGCCAGATGTCGCGGTACATCACCCAGTCGCCCATGAAGCTGTAGAGCGGGCGCTTGAACGAGGCCGGCTTGTTCTTCTCGAAACCGAAGTGGCCGAGCCAGGCGCAGCCATAGCCGGCCAGCAGGCCATAGAGCAGCCAGCTCCAGTCGCCGCTGCGCACCAGCATGGCCAGGCACAGCAAGGCTAGTGTCGAGCCCAGGAAGTGCAGGCGGCGGCACATGCGGTTGCTGTGCTCGCCCAGGTAGAAGGGGTAGAACTCGGCGAAGCTGCTGAAGCTCCTGACGCGGTCGAGGTCGGCGCTCTGGCTCATGTTCGGGTGGATGCAGTGGTCGATGGCGCGATTGCACGCGCAAGCCGCGCCGACCACCATCGGGACAAGCCCGCTCTGGCACACTGCGCGGCATTCCGGCTTCTCGGACTGCGCCCCACTTGCGTCTGCCGTGCTGCACCTTCCTCCACACCCGGGCCTGAGCTGGCGTCCCCCACGGGCCGACCAGCGTCTGCGCCAGAGCCTGCTGCTGGCCTTGCTGCTGCACGTCTGGCTGGTGCTGATGCTGGGCAACACCCCCGGCGGGCAAGCGCGGCCGGGTGAGGGCGTCTGGGGCAGCCTTAGCGTGCGGCTGCGCTGGGATGAGCCACAGGCCCGCAGTGGGCCGCCGAGCCCGCCGGCGCCAGACCTTGGCCCGCAGGGCGAGGCCAAGTCACGGCGCTTCGGCGGCGCGGTGCGCGCCGAAGCCGATGCCGCGGCGCAACGGCCCGACCCGGGTGCCGCTCGGCTGGGACGTTGGCAGCCTCAAGACGTGCAACCGCTAGCCGAAGCAGCGCCGCTCAGCCCTGCCGAACCTGCTGCGGTGTCCAGCGGCTTGAGCAGCCCGGAGGGCTTGAGCCGGCTGCCCGACGCCATGCAGCCCTTGTCGAAGGCGGCAGGGGCTGATGATGCGAGCGCTGCGGCCGCACTGGCTCCCTTGTCGGCAGCTTTGCCGAGCGCGCCGACCTTACCGAAACGCCTGGAGCCGCCGCCGGCGGCGGTCGAGCGTGTTGTAAAACCGGCCTTGTCATCCATCGATGCGCCCGCAGCTGCGGCGGAGCTGGCGCCGGCGCCTCGCCTGCGCTTGCCCACGCCCAGCACGCCAGCGCTGGAGCGCGCCGGGCCTCTGCCGGCCTTGCCTGATCTGGTGGAGCCTGTGCCCGGGCTCAGCATGCCGACCGTGCGGCGTGCCAGCCTTCCGGAGCCCGAAGTCATCGCGCGCCGCGCGCCCACGGCGCCGCTGGCGCCGGCTGCGGCCCAGGCGGACTCACCGCCCGAGATGGCGGCCTTGCCCGTGGCACCCCGTCAGCCGACGGCGTTCGATCGGCCGATCGATAAGCTGTCTGCATCCGGAGTTGCCAGTGCCAGCGCCGCCGAGCTGCAGCCCCTGCCTAGCGCGCCTGCCATGCCGGCGCCGGCCGCAATGCCACAGCCGGCGTCGGTACTGCCGCTGCTGCCACCAGCGCCCAAGCTGCCTGTGGCCGCCGGTCCTGACGCGGGCGCGCAGCTAGGCCACGATGTGGCCACGCCGCCCTCGGCGTCGGCCAGTGCGCCGCCAGCGAAACTGAACCTGTCGCTGCCGCGTGCGGGCGAGGTCTCAGTGCGCAGTTCACGCGGCGTGCTGCAGCTGCTGCCGCATCCGCCTGAGCGCAAGGGCAAGCTGGGCGAGAGCATCGAGGGCGCGGCGCGCGCTGACTGTCGCGAAGCGCATCGTGACAGTGGCCTGGTGGGTGCCGCCGCGATAGCTGCCGATGCGCTGCGCGGCAAAGGCTGCCGCTGGTAATGCCTGGCGCTGACTTCAGTTCGCCAACGCGCGCCGCATCGCAGCCAGCACCGGGTCCGGCGATTCGGCCATCAAGGCATGGCCGGCTGGCACGGTATAGACCCGTGCCTTCAGCGCGGCAGCCAGCTCGCGGGTCTGGCGTGGCGAGGTCATCTGGTCGCGCTCGCCCAGGATCAGGCTGGCCGGGCAGCTGACGCGCTCGGCCGCCTGCAGTCCGCCGGCATAGGCATCGCAGACCTTGAAGTCATGCTCGAACAGATTGGTCTGGCCCTGCCGGGACTGGATGCGCCGCATCAGCGCGCGGCCGCCCCCATGCAGCCAGGCCCCCGGCCCCGGATAGGAAGGCTTGGCTGCCAGCCCCGAGTGCGAGAAGCTGTTGACCATGTCGATGGCCTTCAGCGGTGTTTCGCGTGCCGTGGCCAGCAGAGCTTCGGAGACCTTCATCGGGTAGGCGGTGCCAACCATCACCAGATGGCTGACGCGCTCGGGCGCGCGCGCAGCGGCCTCCAGCGCGATCAGCGAACCCATGCTGTGGCCCACCAGGGCGGCACGCGCGACGCCGGCGACGTCCAGCAGCGCCCACACCCAATCGGCCAGGCTTTGCACGTCGGGCAGCGGTGCGCCGCCGCTGCGGCCGTGGCCGGGCAGGTCGACGGCCAGCACGCTGTAGCCATGGTGCGCATGCCAGCGCGCCAGCAAGGTCCAGACGCTATGGTCGTTGAGCGCGCCGTGGATGAAGACGACGCAGGGCAAGGCGGGATCGAAGCGCTTGCCGCCGGTGTAGGCATAGGCCGTCTGGCCCAGGACTTGAAGTTCCATGATGTCTAGGCGCTCCGCTTCTTCACTTGCTGGCGATCTTCAGCGCGCGCTTCAGATCGGCGATCAGGTCGTCGGCATCTTCCAGGCCGATGGACAGGCGAATCGTGCCGGCACCGATGCCGGCCCGAGCCAGCGCCGCGTCGTCCATGCGGCTGTGCGTGGTGGAAGCCGGATGGATCACCAGCGAGCGGGCATCGCCCACATTGGCCAGGTGCGAGAAGATCTGCAGCGCCTCGATGAAGCGCCGGCCCTGCTCGCGCGAGCCCTTAATGTCGAAGCTGAACACCGCGCCGCAGCCGCGCGGCATCAGCTTCTGGGCCAAGGCATGGCTGGGATGACTCGCCAACCCCGGGTAGCCGACGCGCTCGACGAAATCCTGTCCCTCCAGGAACTCGGCCACCTTCTGCGCATTGGCCACATGGCGCTGCATGCGCAGCGACAGGGTCTCGATGCCCTGCAGCATCAACCAGGCGGTGTGCGGACTCATGCAGGCGCCGAAGTCGCGCAGGCCTTCGCGGCGCGCGCGCA
Organism: Methylibium sp.; assembly: GCA_013824165.1. Classification (GTDB taxonomy): domain Bacteria; phylum Pseudomonadota; class Gammaproteobacteria; order Burkholderiales; family Burkholderiaceae_C; genus JACDQM01. Next base: position 19,838 of record PNNH01000113.1, read on the forward strand.
GCAGGAAGGCGCCGACCGTGCTTTCCTCGCTGAACACCATGTCGTGGAAGCCGGCGTAGGGCTCGCACAGTTCGGCGAAGCGGCCGCTGCGCGCATGCGCGGCGTCCCAGTCGAAGGCGCCGCTGTCCACCAGCACGCCGCCGACCACGGTGCCATGGCCGCATAGGAATTTGGTGGCCGAGTGGAACACCAGATCCGCGCCATGCGCGAAGGGCTGGATCAGATAGGGCGTCGACAGCGTGGCGTCCACCAGGAGCGGCAGGCCAGCCTCATGCGCGATGGCGGCAATGCTGGGAATGTCCAGCACATCCATCGCCGGGTTGCCGACGGTCTCGCCGAACAGCAGCCGGGTCTCCGGGCGGATCGCTGCGCGCCAGGCGTCGAGGTCGCCCGGTTTGACAAAGGTGGTGCTGATGCCGAAGCGCGCCAGTGTGTAGTGCAGCAGATTGTGCGAACCGCCATACAGGCTGCTGGACGCGACGATGTGCGAGCCGGCCGCGGCGATGGTGGCGATGGCCAGGTGCAGCGCGGCCTGCCCGCTGGCGGTGGCGATCGCGCCGACGCCGCCTTCAAGGGCGGCCATGCGCTCCTCGAAGACGGCAGTGGTCGGGTTGGACAGGCGCGAATAGACGTGGCCGGATCGCTCCATATTGAACAGCGAAGCGGCGTGCTCGGCGCTCTCGAACACGAAGGAGGTGCTGAGGTGCAGCGGCGTGATACGGGCGCCGGTGGCGGGGTCAGGGGCGGCGCCGGCATGTAGCGCCAAGGTGTCAAAGCCGGGGTCGGCGAAGCCAGACATGGTGTCTCCGAGATGTGTTGTGCCGCGATTGTGTGCTATGTTGCCCACAGCACAATTTCGGCCCAGTCGGTCGCAGCCGGCGAAGGAGCTTCCCCATGAAAGTCATCGATATCCTGCGTGTCAAAGGCGGCACGCTCTACACCGTCCAACCCGACCAGCCACTGGCCGAAGCCGTCACCACGATGGCCGAGTACGACATCGGCTCGCTGGTGGTGATGGAGCATGGCGACCTGGTCGGCATGCTGACCTTCCGTGAGGTCATCGCGGCCGTGGTCAAGAATGGTGGCAACGTCGGCAACCTGCTGGTGCGCACCGTGATGGATGACCATCCGCTGACCTGCACGCCCGAGACCGATATGGACGAGGTGCGCCGCATGATGCTGGGCCGCCACGCGCGCTATATGCCGGTGCTGGGCGGCCGCACGCTCAACGGTGTGATCTCCTTCTACGACGTGGCCAAGGCCGTGGTCGACAGCCAGGACTTCGAGAACCGCATGCTGAAGGCCTATATCCGCGACTGGCCGGTGGAAGAGGGCGAGTCGCAGCCCGAGTCCAAGCTGTAGGCCCGCTGGGCCTAGCGCGAAGGACGGCCTGCGGGCCGTCTTTTCCTTGGGCGGCCCGTAGAATGGGCGCCTCGTCCACCCCGGGTTTCCCATGTCAGGCAGCACTTTCGGCGACTTGTTCCGCGTCACCAATTTCGGCGAGAGCCACGGACCCGCGATCGGCTGCGTGATCGACGGTTGCCCACCCGGGCTGGAGCTGAGCGAGGCCGACATCCAGCCCGAACTGGACCGTCGCCGCCCCGGCACCAGCCGCCATGTCACCCAGCGCAACGAGCCGGATGCGGTGGAGATCCTCTCGGGCGTCTATGAAGGCCGGACCACCGGTACGCCGATCTGCCTGCTGATCAAGAACACCGACCAGCGCAGCAAGGACTACGGCAACATCCTGGACACTTTCCGTCCTGGGCACGCCGACTACAGCTACTGGCGCAAATACGGTCTGCGCGACCCGCGCGGCGGCGGCCGCAGCTCGGCACGTCTGACCGCGCCAATGGTGGGCGCCGGCGCGGTGGCGCGCAAATGGCTCAAGCAGAGCTATGGCACCGAGTTCCGCGGTTGCATGACCCAGCTGGGCGAGATCGAGATCCCGTTCGAAGGCTGGGACCATGTGCCGAACAATCCCTTCTTCGCTGCCAACGCCAGCAAGATCGCCGAGTTGGAGGCCTATATGGACCAACTGCGCCGCGACGGTGACTCGGTCGGTGCACGCATCCTGGTGCAGGCCAGCGGCGTGCCGGTGGGCCTGGGTGAGCCGCTGTTCGACAAGCTCGATGCCGACATCGCTTATGCGCTGATGGGCATCAATGCGGTCAAGGGCGTCGAGATCGGTGACGGCTTCGGCGTCGTCGCACAGCGCGGTAGCCACCATGGCGATGAGCTCAGCCCCGAGGGTTTCGCCAGCAACCATGCTGGCGGCGTGCTAGGCGGCATTTCCACTGGGCAGGACATCACGGCCTCGATCGCGATCAAGCCGACCAGCTCGATCCGCTCGCCCAAGGCCTCGATCGACCGCAGCCTGGCGCCCACCTCGGTGGAGACCTTCGGCCGCCACGACCCCTGCGTCGGCATCCGCGCCACGCCGATTGCCGAAGCCATGCTGGCCCTGGTGCTGATGGACCACGCGCTGCGCCATCGCGCCCAGTGCGCTGACGTGCGCCTGCCGGTGCCACCGATCGCCGGCCAGCGCTGATGGCCGACGCCGGTCGCACCCTGGCGGCCAGCGCAGTCCTGTCCTGCGCCTATTTCTTCTCGATCGGCGTCTTCAACCCCTATGCCCCGCTCTGGTACCAGGAGCTGGGCCTGTCGGTGTTCGCGATCGGCCTGCTGGCCTCGGTGTCCAGCTGGACCCGTTTGTTTGCACCCTATGTCTGGGGAGCGCTGGCGGACCGCAGCGGGCGCCGCGTCGAGCTGATCCGCCTGGCTGCCGTGGCCAGTGCGCTGGCCGCGCTGGGCTTCGCCTTGCCGCCCAGCTTTGCGGTGCTGGCGGCGGCGAGCTTTCTGATGTTCATGTTCAACGCCGCCATCGTGCCGCTGACCGAAACAGTGGTGGCGGCCAATCTGTCGGCCAGCGGGGGCATGGATGCACGCCGTTATGGGCGCGTGCGCGTCTGGGGCTCGATCGGCTTTCTGGCCGCCGTGTTGGCCGCGGGCTGGTGGTTCGAGCATTTCGGCCTGAAGCACTTCGTCTGGTGTCTGCTGATTTCGCTGGCCCTGGTTGTGATGGCGGCCTGGCGCCTGCCGGTGCAGCCGGCGCCGGCCGCGCATGAGCATGAAAAGTCGCCCCCGGTGTCCGAGGTGCTGCGGCGCACCGAGGTGCGCTGGTTCTTCGCCGGCGTGTTCCTGACGGTGCTGGCCCACTCGGCGCTCTACGCCTTCTTCAGCCTGTATCTCGATAGCCTGGCCTATGGCAAGCCGGTGGTCGGCATGCTGTGGGCCGTCTCAGTGGTGGTGGAAATTGCCTGGTTCTGGCTGCAGGGCCGGCTGCTGGAGCGCGGCAGCCTGCACGGCTGGCTGGTGGCTGCCGCGCTGGTGACCAGCGGGCGATTTGCGCTGACCGCAGCCTTCGGCAGCCAGCTTTGGGTGCTGGTGCTGGCGCAGAGCACCCATGCGCTGACCTTTGCCGCGCAGCACACCGCCTGCATCGCGCTGGTGTCGCGCTATTTCCCGGGCCGCCTGCGCGGCCGCGGCCAGGCGCTCTATTCAGTGCTGGGCTATGGCACCTCGGGTGTCATCGGCGGCGTGGGCGGCGCCTGGCTGGCGCAGCAGATGGGTTATGCGGCGGTGTTCTGGGCAGCAAGCGCAGCGGCACTGGGCGGTGCGTGGTGCTGCTGGCGCAGCCGCCGGCTCGATTTGGCCGCGGCGCAGGCGAGGGCCTGATTCCGATACCGGCCGATGCGGCCGGTCCAGGCACCCTGCAGGTCGTGCCGAGCTTTCAGCGTTTCGTCGCAGCGCCGTCAACCGTGTCAAATCGGCCTCCTACACTGCGCCGGTTTTCAAGTTCAGACGAAAAAGGGGAGACCATGCGCAAGCAATGGATGATTGGCGGTGTGGCGGTGCTGGCTTTGGCCGGCGGCGGTGCGGCGATGTGGGCCAGCAAGAATGCAGGCGCCAAGCCGGCGGCGGCGGCCAAGGTCGAGCCGACGCTGGAGTTCGTCGCCAGCGAGGTGCTCAAGCCCCTGCGAGTCAGCATGCCGGCGATGGTCGAGTTCTCCGGGCCGTTGGTTGCGCCTGGCACCGTCATCGTGCGCAGCAAGTCGGCCGGCACCTTGCTGAGCCTGGCGGTGGGCGAGGGCAGCCGGGTGCGCGCCGGCCAGGCCTTGGGCCAGATCGATCTGGACGAGTTGCGCCACCGCGTGGCCGAGCGCAGTGCCAGCGTCGCGTCAGCCAAGGCGCAGCTTGAGCAAGCCGAGCGCCAGTACAAGGCCAACCAAGGCCTGGCCGACCAGCAGTTCATCGCGGCGACGGCACTGGACACATCGCGCGCTGCACTGGAGGCTGCCCGCGCCCAGCTGGCCGTCGCCCAGGCGCAGTTCGAAACCAGCCAGTCGGCGCTGCGCCAGGCGGCGCTGGTTGCGCCGATCAGCGGTGTGGTGGCCAAGCGTCACGCCCTGCCGGGCGAGAAGTTGGCGGCCGAACAGCAGCTGCTGTCCATCGTCGATCTGAGCAAGCTGGAGCTGGCTGGTCTGGTCGGCACCCATGAGGTCAGCAAGCTCAAGGCTGGCATGCCGGTGCAGGTGCGCATCGAAGGGGTCGAACGTCCCGTGGAAGCGCGAATTGCGCGCATCGCGCCGGCGGCGGAGCCTGGCACCCGCTCGATAGGCGTGACGCTGGAGCTGGCCAATCCCAAGGAGGAATTCCGGGCGGGCCAGTATGCGGTGGCGCGCGTCGAGCTGCCCGACGACATCGAGCGCCTGGCGGTGCCGATTGCCGCGCTCAGCAGCACCTCCGGCCAGGAGCAGGTCTGGATGATCGAGAACGGCGCGCTGGTGCGACGCATCGTCACCACCGGCCGACGCGATGTGCGCGAGGGCCGGGTCGAGGTGCTGACCGGCCTGACGCCGCAGGCCCAGGTGCTGGCCGCGCGCTTCGACAATCTGCGCGAGGGGGCCAAGGCCGCCATCGTGTCCGCCCGTGCGCAGGTGGCCAGTGCGGCCGCCAGCGGCGCGGCGCCCAAGCAGTGATACAGGAGAGACTCTCATGTGGATGACCCGAGTCTCGATCCAGAACCCGGTCTTCGCGACCATGGTGATGGTGGCCCTGTGCGTGCTGGGCCTGTTCTCCTACGCCAAGCTGGGTGTCGAGCAGATGCCCGACATCTCCTTGCCTGGTGCCTATATCGATGTGCGCTATCCGGGCGCCTCGCCCGAGGCGGTGGAGCGTGAAGTCGCCAAGCCTCTGGAGGAGGCGCTCAACACCATCGCCGGTGTCGACAAGATCCAGTCGCGCAGCTTCGAAGGCCGCGTGCAGGCCAATGTCGAGTTCTCACTGAACACCGACATGAACCGCGCCATGCAGGATCTGCGCGACCGCATCGCCACCGTGCAGGCGGTGTTCCCCAAGGACGTGAAGGCGCCTATCGTCTCGCGCTTCCAGGCTGACAACGCCCAACCCGTGGTGGTGATGGCGCTGATGAGCAAGACCCGGCCGGCGCGCGAACTGTCGATGATGAGCGAGCTGACCATCGCCAAGCGCCTGGGGCGCGTCGAGGGCGTGGCCAAGGTCGACGTCGGCGGCATGGTGACGCGTGAGGTGCGCATCGATCTCGACCCGCTGCGCCTGCGCGCCTATGGCATCACGCCGGCTGAAGTGGCCAGCGCGCTGCGCGAGGCCAATGCCGACCAGCCGGTGGGCGTCCTGTCGGACAAGACCTCGGACGCGATCCTGCGCGTCGAGGGCCGCATCAAGGACCCCAAGCAGTTCGCCAACCAGGTGGTGGCACGGCGCGGCAATCTGGTGCTGACGCTGGGCGATCTGGGCACGCTGGTGGAGCGCGAACGCGAGGCCGACAACCTGGCTCGCATCAATGGCGCGCCGGCTGTCACCTTCAACGTCTTCAAGCAGCAGGACGCCAACATCGTCAAGACCGGCGATGCGGTCAAGGAAGCGATGGAAGAGTTGCGACGCGGCCTGCCTAAGGATGTGGAGCTGAACCTGATCTACGCCAGCAGCGACTGGGTCAAGAACTCGCTGGACGGCCTGAAGCACACGCTGATCGAAGGCGCGCTGCTGACGGTGGCCATCGTGTTCCTGTTCTTGCACAGCTGGCGCTCGACCATCATCACCGGTCTGACGCTGCCGATCGCGGTGATCTCCAGCTTCATCGCTGTACATGCCTTCGGCTTCACGCTGAACTTCATGACGATGATGGCGCTGTCGCTGTGCATCGGCCTGCTGATCGACGACGCCATCGTGGTGCGCGAGAACATCGTGCGCCATGTGCACATGGGCAAGGACCACCATCAGGCCTCCTTCGACGGCACCAACGAGATCGGCCTGGCGGTGATGGCCACCACCTTTGCTATCTGCGCGGTGTTCGTGCCGGTGGCCTTCATGGGCGGCATCATTGGCAAGTTCTTCCACCCATTCGGCATCACGGTCGCCGTGGCGGTGCTGGTCAGTCTGTTCGTCAGCTTCACGCTGGACCCGATGCTGTCCAGCGTCTGGAAGGATCCGCCGAGCACGCGCCTGGCCAAGCTGCCGGTGCTGGGCCATCTGATGCGCGGCACCGACCGCATGATGGACTGGATGCACAGCGCCTACGAGCGGCTGATCCGCTGGGCCTTCTCGGGTCGTCGCTACCGGATGTTCGTTCCGCCGATGCCGGCTTACGGCCGCGGCTTCGACAGCCAGGGGCAACGCGACCGCGCCAGCCCGCGCCGCCTGCGCTGGGCCACCATCACACCGCGCGGCCTGGTGCTGGCCGGCGGTGCAGCGAGCTTTGTCATCGCGCTGGCGCTGGCGCCGCTGGTGGGCAGCGAGTTCGTGCCGCAGACCGACCAGGGCTTCACTCAGGTGACGCTGCGCATGCCGGTGGCCTCCAGCCTGGAGCGCGGCGATGCCAAGGTGCGCCAGGTCGAGGAGATCATCTCCAAATACCCGGAGATCAAGACCCTGTCCACCGTGGTGGGCAGCACCGGTGAGGGCATGAGCACCGGCCGCAACCAGGCCGCGATGAACATCTCGCTGGTGGACCGCAAGCTGCGCCAGCGCAGCCAGAAGGAAGTGGAAGATGCGATCCGTGCCGACATCGCCAAGATCCCCGGCATCGAAGTCAGCGTCGGCTTCGACAAGCCGGTCTGGATCACGCTACTGGGCAGCGACCCCGAGGCCTTGACGCAGGCGGCCACCGATCTGGTCGAGAAGATCAAGAAGGTGCCAGGCGCGGTGGACGTGGACACCACGGTCAAGCCCGGCTTGCCGGCCTTCGCGGTGCGGCTGAAGGATTCAGCCGTGCGCGAGCTGGGCCTGTCGGCACCGCAGATCGCATCATCGCTGCGTGCCTATGTGAACGGCGAGGTGGCGACCTACTGGACCACGCCGGACGGCAATCAGGTCGAGGTGCTTCTACGCCTTCCGCGTGAACAGCGCGAGCGCGTCGAGCAGATGCGCAAGCTGCCGGTGGCTTTCGCCAAGGACGGCTCGCCGATCGCGCTAGACCAGGTGGCCACCATCGAACAGGTCTTCAATCCGGAGGTGATCCGGCGCCAGAACCTGCAGCGCCGCGAGGCCGTTTTCGCCGGCGTGCAGGGCCGCACTTCGGGCGAGGTGAATGCCGAGGTGCAGAAGCTGATCAAGTCTACCCAGCTGCCGCCGGGTGTGTCCTTCATGGTGGACGGCGCCGGCAAGCAGCAGGCCGAGGCTTTCTCGGGCCTGCTAGGCGCGATGGGCCTGGCGGTGATCTTCATCTACATCGTGCTGGCCAGCCAGTTCGGCAGCTTCCTGCAGCCGATTGCGATCATGGCTTCGCTGCCACTGGCACTGATCGGCGTGATGCTGGCCCTGCTGCTTTGGAACTCGACGCTGAACGTGTTCTCGATGATCGGCCTGGTGATGCTGATGGGCCTGGTGACCAAGAACGCGATCCTGCTGGTGGACTTCGCCAACCACGCCCGCAAGGCTGGCGCCACGGTTGCCGAGGCGCTGCTGCAGGCCGGCCTGATACGCATGCGGCCGATCATGATGACGACCGCGGCGATGGTGTTCGGCATGCTGCCGATGGCGATTGCCCTAAACGAAGGCGGCGAGATCCAGGCGCCTATGGGCCGCGCCATCATCGGCGGGGTGATCACCTCGACCCTGCTGACCCTGGTGGTGGTGCCGGTGATCTACAGCTATCTGGTGCGCGATCGCAAGGCAGCACCGGCTGACGCCAGCGCGCGCCAGCATGCGCTGGGCGGTAGCGGCCTGATGCCTGAGACGATGCCGGCGGACAAGCACTGAGTGCCGGCAAGAGCCTAGGACATACGCAAGGCGAAAAGTGCGAATGCCACAAAACACCACCGCAGCGCGACAGCCTGGGCAAAAGCAACCAGCCTTGATGACAATCGCGTGTAGAGATACACCACACAGATGACAAGTGCCACCCAACACGAGGCAGCGACTGCGAGCGCACCTCCGGCATGGTGATAGACCGGACCGTATGCGATAACACCAACAAGACCGCCTGTAACGGGACTTCTTGCAAGCTTAGCGCCAAGCTCCACCGGGGCGGCTGTCCAGACGGCGGCCTCTGCAAGTGGAACCAGAAGAGCGAGGCCAAAAAGAAGCCATATCGGAGCCGACTTTACAGCTGCCGACTTGTCAACCATAGATGCCTCTTCTAGACCCAGAAAGCCCAGCGCGGCAAGACCGGCAAAAAGCGCACCGATTCCCACAGACAGCACAAGCCACGGTTGAGCACGCGCAATCTGCATGCGTCAGCTGGCCTGACGAAGCTGTCCAAAAATCCCTCGCACAGCCGCAGGCTTGGTGCCTGCGGCTGATGAAAGGTGGTTTTGGCGAGTTGAGCTCATGGCGGTCATTGTGCGCGTCTTCGTGCCGCCTTTAGCCCGATTGAACCCGTACTGACCGTGTTGCGTGTGGCTGGACTTAGCGCCGCCACCGCCATCATCCACATCACCCGTTTCGGGCTAACGCCCCAATGTTGCGCATTAGGAAGAAGGTGTTGACGTTGGCCTGGCCTCTGAGCGTGAAGCGGCTCAGCACTCGACGATGTTCACCGCCAGTCCGCCGCGCGCGGTTTCCTTGTACTTGGCGGCCATGTCGGCGCCGGTCTCGCGCATGGTCTTGATGACCTTGTCCAGGCTGACAAAATGCGTGCCGTCGCCGCGCAGCGCCATGCGTGCGGCATTGATCGCCTTCACGGAGGCGATCGCATTGCGCTCGATGCAGGGGATCTGCACCAGGCCGCCGACCGGGTCGCAGGTCAGTCCCAGGTGGTGCTCCATGCCGATCTCGGCGGCGTTCTCCACCTGCTCGGGCGTGCCGCCCATCACCTGACACAGCGCACCGGCCGCCATCGAGCAGGCCACGCCCACTTCACCCTGGCAGCCGACCTCGGCGCCAGAGATCGAGGCGTTCTCCTTGTAGAGGATGCCGATGGCCGCGGCGGTGAGCAGGAAGTCGATCACGCCGTCTTCGTTGGAACCATGCACGAAGCGGGTGTAGTAATGCAGCACCGCAGGCACGATTCCGGCCGCGCCATTGGTCGGTGCGGTGACCACGCGGCCGCCGGCGGCGTTCTCTTCGTTGACCGCCAGCGCGTAGAGGTTGACCCAGTCCATCACCTGCAACGGATCGCGCAAGGCCGCTTCCGGGTTGCTGGTCAGGTCGCGGTGCAGTTGCGCGGCACGGCGCTTGACCTTGAAGCCGCCGGGCAGGATGCCTTCAGTGCGGCACCCGCGAGTGACGCAATCCTGCATGGTCTGCCAGATGCGCAGCAGGCCGGCGCGGGTTTCGTCGTCGCTGCGCCAGTGGCGCTCATTGCGGCGCATCACATCAGCAATGCTGATGCCGTGCTCGCGCGTCAGGGCCAGCAACTCGTCGCCGCTCTTGAACGGGTATGGCAGCACGGTGGCGTCGGGTGCAATCACCTTCTGCTTGCTGCCGTCCGCGGCCACCTCGTCGCTGACCACGAAGCCGCCGCCGACCGAGTAATAGGTGCGCTCCAGCAGCGTCTGTTCGTCAGCATCCTGCGCGATGAAGCGCATGCCGTTGGCGTGGAAGGGCAGGCTCTGCCGGCGGAAGAACACCAGGTCCTTGGCCTCGTTGTAGGCGATGGGGTGCTCGCCGAGCAGGGGCAGGGCGCTACCCGAGCGGATCGCCTCCAGGTAGGCCGGCACCTGCTCGACATCGACGCTGTCCGGCTCATGCCCGGCCAGGCCGAGCAACACCGCCTTGTCGCTGCCGTGGCCCTTGCCGGTGGCACCGAGTGATCCGTACAGCTGCGAAACCACGCGCGTGGTGCGCGGCAGCAGACCCTCATGCTTCAGGCGCAGCGCGAACAGGCGCGCGGCGCGCATTGGGCCGACCGTGTGCGAGCTCGAAGGCCCGATGCCGATCTTGAAGAGGTCGAACACTGAGACAGCCATAGGGATGCATCCTTCCGGTGTGGAGTGGGCCGGCTTGGAAAAAACCGCCTGCCGAAGGTGTCGGACAGGCGGTCATCAGGGCTGCGCGGTCGGTGGACGGCAAGCCCGGGATCACGCGGAGATTACTGGTACTCGCTCAGCGGCAGGCAGGAGCAGAACAGGTTGCGGTCGCCATGCACGTTGTCGACACGTCCGACTGGCACCCAGTACTTCTGCTTGCGCAGCGACGGCAGCGGATAGGCGGCTTCCTCGCGGGTGTAGCCATGCGTCCAGTCGGTTTTGAGCATGCTCTCGGCGGTGTGCGGTGCGTTGACCAGCGGGTTGTCCTCGCGGCTCCAGCTGCCCGCCTCGACCTTGGCGATCTCGGCACGGATGGCCAGCATCGCGTCACAGAAGCGGTCCAGCTCATGCTTGGATTCGCTCTCGGTCGGCTCCACCATCAGCGTGCCAGCGACCGGGAAGGACAGCGTCGGGGCGTGGAAGCCGTAGTCGATCAGGCGCTTGGCCACGTCCTCGGCGCTGATGCCGCTGGTTTCCTTCAGCGGGCGCAGGTCCAGGATGCACTCATGCGCCACGCCGCCGCCCTTGACGCCAGCGATATTGCCGCTGAAGTGGATGTCGTAGGCATCGGCCAGACGAGCAGCCACATAGTTGGCAGACAGGATCGCCACCTCGGTGGCGGCCGTCAGGCCGTCGGCGCCCATCATGCGCACATACATCCACGAGATTGGCAGTACCGCGGCATTCCCCAGCGGCGCGGCGCTGACTGCACCGATATTGGTGGCACTGCCGATGCCGGCCGAACGATGGCCGGGCAGGAAGGGCACCAGGTCTTCGACCACGCAGACGGGGCCGACACCCGGGCCGCCTCCGCCGTGCGGGATGCAGAAGGTCTTGTGCAGGTTCAGGTGCGAGACATCGCCACCGAACTCGCCCGGCGCCGCCACGCCAACCAGCGCGTTCATATTGGCGCCGTCCACATAGACCCGGCCACCATGCTTGCGCACCATCGCGCAGATCTCCGTCACATGGGTGTCGAACACGCCATAGGTGGAGGGGTAGGTGATCATGATCGCGGCCAGGTTGGCGGCGTGCTGTTCGCACTTGGCCTGCAGATCGACCAGATCGATATTGCCTTCCTTATCGCACTTGGTCACCACCACCTGCATGCCCACCATCTGGGCCGACGCCGGGTTGGTGCCGTGGGCCGACTCAGGAATCAGGCAGATCTTGCGATGGCCTTCGCCGCGCGACTCATGCCAGGCCTTGATTGCCAGCAGGCCGGCGTACTCGCCTTGCGAGCCGGCGTTGGGCTGCAGCGAGATGCCCGCGTAGCCGGTGGCCTGGCACAGCCAGGCGGTCAGTTGCTGGTCCAGCAGCGCATAACCCTTCAGCTGATTCTGCGGTGCGAAGGGGTGGATGTTGGCGAACTCCGGCCAGGTGATGGGGATCATCTCGCTGGTGGCGTTCAGCTTCATCGTGCAAGAGCCCAGCGGGATCATGCTGCGGTCCAGCGCCAGGTCCTTGTCGGCCAGGCTGCGCAGATAGCGCAGCATCTCGGTCTCGGAGTGGTAGCGGTTGAAGACCGGGTGGGTCAGGAAGGGGCTGCTACGGCGAAGCGCCGGCGGAATCAGCGAATCAACACCCTTGGCAAAACCTGCCAGCTCAGGCAGCTTCTGGCCGGGACTGGCGAACCAGGACCACAGCGCGGCCACGTCGGCCTGCGTGCTGGTCTCGTCCAGCGAAACGCCGAGGTGCTGATCGGAGACGCGACGCAGATTGGCGCCTGCGGCGAGTGCCGCAGCAAGGATGCGATCGGTGTCGGCCCCGGTTTCGATGGTCAGGGTGTCAAAGGCTTGCGGGGTCAGCACCTTGCGGCCCAGCTCGGTCAGGCCTTGCGCCAGCATCGCCGTGTAGCTGGCCACGCGCTGAGCGATGCGCTTGAGGCCTTGCGGGCCGTGATAGACCACATACATGCTGGCCACCACGGCCGGCAGGACCTGTGCGGTGCAGATGTTGGAGGTGGCCTTCTCGCGGCGGATGTGCTGCTCGCGGGTCTGCAGCGCCAGGCGGTAGGCCGGATTGCCGTGCGAGTCGATGCTGACGCCGACCAGGCGGCCGGGCATCGAGCGCTTGAATTCATCGCGGCAGGCCAGATAGGCAGCGTGCGGGCCGCCGTTGCCCATCGGCATGCCGAAGCGCTGGGTGTTGCCGACCACGATGTCAGCGCCGAATTCGCCCGGAGGCACCAGCAGGGTCAGCGCCAGAAGGTCGGCCGCCACGATGAAGGCTGCCTGCTTGGCATGGGCCGCCTCGACATGGCTTTTCAGGTCGTGGATCAAGCCTGTGCTCGCCGGGTACTGGGCGATCACGGCGAAGTAGTCGTTCTCCGCCATCAGCTGGGGCGCCATGCCGACCAGCACCTTGATGCCCAGCGGCTCGGCACGAGTCTGGATCACCTCGATGGTCTGCGGGTGGCAATCGCTGGCAACGATCAGGGTGTCGCTCTTGCTCTTGACGCTGCGCTTAGCCAGGGTCATGGCCTCGGCAGCGGCAGTCGCCTCGTCCAGCATCGAGGCATTGGCGATGGACATGCCGGTCAGGTCGGTCAGCATGGTCTGGAAGTTGACCAGCGCCTCCATGCGGCCTTGCGAGATTTCGGCCTGGTAGGGCGTGTAGGCGGTGTACCAGGCCGGGTTCTCGAGGATGTTGCGGAGGATGACGCCCGGCGTCATCGTGCCGTAGTAGCCCTGGCCGATGAAACTCTTCAGCACCTGGTTCTGCGCCGCCACAGCCTTCAGCTCGGCCAGCGCCTGCGCCTCGCCGATGGCGGGCAGCAGTTGCATGCCTTGCGAGCGCTTGATCGAAGCCGGCACCACCGACTCGATCAGGGCACGGCGGGAAGCAGCGCCGATGACCGACAGCATCGCGGCTTCGTCAGCGGCATCCGGGCCGATGTGGCGGGCTTGGAATTCAGCGGCGTTCTCGAGCTCACCGAGCGGCTTCAGGGCAGACATCAACATGGCAACAATCTCTCTATCTGTGTATTCGGCGGGCCGAGCACCGGGCCGCCCCAAGCCGGCCCGATAGGTGATGCAGTCGGCTCCGTGCCGCCTGCATGACCGTCCCCTCTGGGGACCGCCCAGTCACGCCCGCGTCCAGCGCGGCGGGGCCTGGGCGAGGGTTTCATCTCACTTCAGCTGTTCTTCACCAGCTCGTCGTAGGCCGTGCTGTCCATCAGCGCATCCAGCTCGGACGGGTTCGACAGCTTGACCTTGAAGAACCAGCCGGCCTTCAGCGGGTCGGTGTTGGCCAGCGCCGGGTCGTTGCGCAGCTCTTCGTTGACGGCGGTGATCTCGCCGCTGACCGGCATGTAGACATCGGCCGCAGCCTTCACCGACTCGACGACGCCGGCCACATCCTTGCTGGCGTAGCTGGTGCCGACCTCGGGCAGGTCGACGAACACCACATCGCCGAGGGCATCCTGCGCGTGGACCGTGATGCCCACGGTAACGCTGCCGTCGGCTTCGATCTGGACCCATTCGTGGTCGGGCGTGTACTTGATGCTCATGGAAAGGCTCCGTGTCAAAGTTGGAATCTGGGAATCAGCCGCGGAAGTATCCGTTGGGCGTGAAGGGCGTGGAGGTGACCGTCATCGGCGTGCGCTTGTCGCGCACCAAGGCAAAGACCTCGGTGCCGAGGGCTGCATGCGGGGTCTGCAGATAGGCAAGCGCCACCGGCTTGCCGACCGTCGGGCCCAGCGTGCCGCTGGTGACCACGCCGATTTCGGCGCCATTGGCGTCGACGATCTTGGCGCCTTCGCGCACCGGCATGCGCTCGCTGCTGATCAGGCCGACGCGCTTGCGCGCCGCACCCTGGCTGAGTTGCTGCTCGATCACCGCCGCGCCGGGATAGCCGCCCGCGCGGGCGCCGCCGGGGCGGCGGACTTTCTGGATCGCCCAGGTGATCGAGGCTTCGACCGGCGTGGTCGTGGTGTCGATGTCATGGCCGTACAGGCAAAGCCCGGCCTCCAGACGCAGGGAGTCACGCGCGCCCAGGCCGATGGGCATCACTTCGGCTTGAGCCAGCAGCTTGCGGGCCAGGGCCACGGCATGGTCCTGGTGGACCGAGATCTCGAAGCCGTCTTCGCCGGTATAGCCCGAGCGGGTCAGGAAGGTGGGGATGCCGTCCAGCTCGAAGAAGCCGCCGGTCATGAAGGTCAGTTTGGCGACCTCGGGGTTCAGGCGCGACAGTGCCGTCACGGCCTGCGGGCCCTGCAGCGCCAGCAGCGCCTGCTCGGGCATCGGGATCACCTCGCAGTGGCCGCCCAGCTTGGCTTGCATATGGGCAATGTCCTGCACCTTGCAGCCGGCGTTGACCACCACGAACAGATCGTCCGGGCGGCGGCAGATCATCAGATCGTCCAGGATGCCGCCGCTCTCGTTGGTGAACATTGCATAGCGCTGCTTGAACACGCCCAGGTCGACCACGTCGACCGGCACGATGGATTCCATCGCCGCGGCGGCGCCGGCACCGATCAGGCGCACCTGGCCCATGTGAGAGACGTCGAACAGGCCAGCGGATGCACGTGTGTGCTTGTGCTCGGCCATGATGCCGGCGGGGTACTGCACGGGCATGTCATAGCCACCGAACGGAACCATCTTGGCACCGAGCTCGACATGAAGGGCGTGCAGGGGGGTCTTGAGGAGGACTTCGCTGGCGGACATGACTGAAAACTCCGAGGGCATTCTGCTGACCCACTCCAAGATGGAGTGGGGGGATATGCCCTCGCTGTCCGCTTTACCTGAGAGATTGGCCGCCGACAGATCGTCGACAGCTTGCCCCTTCGGTGGATGGGTTCAAGGACCCACCTCTCTCCAGTGAGGAACGCCAGGTTATTGGCGTTTTGTCAGTCCTTTTGCCTGAGCGTTCGCAGCTTGGGATCACCGGTGCCACTGCGCCTTCGGCGGCTTCCGCGTGGAAGCTCTCTCCTGACCGCGCGCATTGTAGCCATGCTTTGGCCGCCCGCCGGCCTTCGATGCGTGAGCGCTGCGCTTGATCCAGCGCAATTCGCTGGCGACTGCGATTCGTAAGCTGGCCGCGAGGGTCCAACACAGCAGGAGGAATGCCATGAGCGTTGCCAGTATTTGCCGGCGAAACATCGTCACGATCGCCGACACAGCCAGTCTGCGCGAGGCGGCGCAGTTGATGCGCAGCCAGCATGTCGGCAGTCTGGTGCTGACTCAGACCAGCGCCGGGCATGAGCAGGCTGTGGGCCTGATAACCGACCGGGATCTGGTCGTCGAGGGCTTGGCCAGCGACAGGGACCTGCTGCGCACACCGGTTGGCCAACTCGCGCGCCGCGATCTGGCAGCCATCGCCGGCGACGCTGATCTTGGCCAAGCCGTCGCCCGGATGCGCGAAGCCGGCTTGCGGCGACTGCTGGTGACCGCCGCAGACGGGCATGTGATGGGCATTGTTAGCTTCGACGATGTGCTGGAAGCGCTGGCCCTGCAAATCGGCGGACTGGCCGAGACCGTGCGCAGTGGCATCACCCGCGAAGGCCTGGAGCGGCCAAGCGCGCCGCCGCGTGCACGCCCAGTTTTCCTGGCGCATGGCACTCCCGGCATGCAAGAACCAATGAGGGGCTGATCATGACGAACACGTTGACCAAGCTGGTACTTGGCGCCATGGGCGCGCTTCGGCCTGAGCCGGCCAAGGGCAATGCCGCCTCGACCTTGCTGCTGCCACCGCCCCTGCGGACAGGCGGCATGCCGCTGATGGAAGCGCTGGAGCATCGGCAGTCCGGACGCAGCTATCGGCCAGACCCGCTGCCGCTGCAGCAGTTGTCCGATCTGTTGTGGGCGGCCAATGGCCAGAACCGCGCAGCCGGCGGGCGCACGGCGCCTTCGGCCCTGAACGCGCAGGAAATCGACATCATCGTGGCCCTGCCGGAAGGCGCCTACCGCTTCGAGCCGGCCCAGCACCGGCTCGAACTGCTCTGCGCTGCGGACCTGCGGCGCATCAGCGGCTACCAGGACTTTGTCGACAGCGCGCCGCTGGACCTGATCTTCGTGGCCGATCACAGCCGCATGAAGATGGTGCCGGCTGCGCAGCGTTCGGCCTATGCCCATGTCGCCGCTGGCGCCATCGCCCAGAACGTCTACCTGTACGCGGCCAGCGCCGGTCTTGCCACCGTGATCCGGGCCTGGCTGGACCGTGCCGCCATTGCCAGCGCGCTGGGCCTGCCGCATGAGCACGAGGTACTGCTGTCGCAGACGGTGGGCCATGCCGGCTCAAGCTGACGCGCCGCAGCGGGAGGCAAAGCCAGCATGAGCGGCACGAAACGAAAATGGTCGCACTGGGCCTCGCTGCTGACCCTGCTGCTGGCGCTGTGGCTGCTGCGCGACCTATGGCTGCAGCAGAACACCATCGCCACCATCCCCTACAGCCAGTTCGAGCTCTACCTCAAAGAAGGCAAGCTGGCTGAGGTGACGGTGGGCGAGCGCCTGATCACCGGCAGGCTCAAGCAGGCAGAGGAGGGCAAGACCAGCCTGGTGGCCGTGCGCGTGGAGCCGGCGATGGCTGAGCATCTGGGCCAGTATGGCGTGCCCTACAGCCGGGCGCTGGAATCGGACTGGCTGTCGCAGCTTCTGTCATGGATCGCGCCGACCGCAGTCTTTCTGGGCTTCTGGTACTGGATGAACCGCCGGCTGATGGGAGCCGGCAAAGGCGGCGTCGGAGGAGGGCTTGGCGGCCTGATGGGCATCGGCCAGAGCCACGCCAAGACCTATGTCGAGCAGAGCACCGGCGTGCGCTTCGACGATGTGGCCGGCGTCGACGAAGCCAAGGCCGAACTGCAGGAGATTGTCGACTTTCTCAAGGACCCCAAGGCGCATGGCCGCCTGGGTGCGCATGTGCCTAAGGGCGTGCTGCTGATGGGCCCGACTGGAACCGGCAAGACCTTGCTGGCGCGCGCCGTGGCGGGGGAGGCGGGTGTGCCCTTCTTCTCGATCAGCGGCTCCGAGTTCATTGAGATGTTTGTCGGTGTGGGTGCGGCGCGGGTGCGTGATCTCTTCGAGCAAGCCCGGGCCAAGGCGCCGGCCATCATCTTCATCGACGAACTGGACGCGCTGGGCAAGGCGCGCGGCGCCGCTTCGCTGATCGGCGGCCATGACGAGCGCGAGCAGACGCTGAACCAGCTGCTGGTTGAGCTGGACGGTTTCGATCCGCGCGTCGGTGTGGTGCTGCTGGCAGCGACCAACCGGCCCGAAATCCTGGACCCGGCCTTGCTGCGCGCCGGTCGCTTCGACCGCCAGGTGCTGGTCGACCGCCCGGATCGCAAGGGGCGTTTGGACATCTTGCGGGTCCATGTCAAAAAGATCACGCTGGCGGCGGGCACCGACCTGGATCAGGTGGCCGCCATCACGGTCGGCTTTGCCGGCGCGGATCTCGCCAATGTCGTCAACGAAGCGGCCCTGGTGGCCACGCGGCGAAAGGCTGACGCGGTGACGCTGGAAGACTTCACCCAGGCGATTGAGCGCATCGTCGCCGGCATCGAGAAGAAGCACCGCATCCTGTCAGACGATGAAAAGAAGCTGGTGGCCTATCACGAGCTGGGCCATGCGCTCACCGCCCTGGCCCTGCCTGGCAGCGACCCGGTGCACAAGGTATCGATCGTGCCGCATGGCATCGGCGCCCTGGGCTACACGCTGCAGCGTCCCAGCCAGGACCGGCATGTGATGCGTCGCAGCGAACTGCTGACGAAGATGACCGTGCTGCTGGGCGGGCGGGCTGCGGAGCAGCTGGTCTTTGGCGAGCCTTCGACAGGCGCAGCCGACGATCTGGTACGTGCCACCGATCTGGCGCGCGACATGGTGCTGCGCTTCGGCATGGACCGGCACCTGGGCCCGGTGAGCTATGCGGACCGGCCGCACAGCATGCTCGCTGCCGAGAACGGAGCAGGGCTGCGCTCGGAGCAGAACAGCCCGGACACGGCCGAGCGCATCGATGCCGCCGTGCGCCAGCTGCTGCAGGAGGCGCTGCTGCGCGCCAGAGACATCCTGCATGAGAACCGCGAGATTCTCGATGCGGCAGCCGCCGCACTGGTGGCGAAGGAAACCCTGGACGAGGCCGAACTGCAAGCTGTCAGCAAGGGCCTCAAGGCGGCCGCGCGGCCGAGCTGAGGCCGTCAGTTGTATCGAATCAGGACGAGCCGGCCTCAGCCTTGACCATCAGCACCGGCACCGGGCTTTGGCGCAGCACCAGTTCAGCATCGCTGCCCATCAGCAGTCGATTGATGCCGCGTCGCCCATGCGTACCCAGCGCGATCAACTGGCACTTCGAGTTGATGACTTGCTCAACGATCACATCGGCCACGCGCGCGCCCAAGGCCTCGCGCTGCAAGGTTTCAACCTGCAGCCCGGCCATGAAGTCCTGCTTGGAGGCCTTGAGCAGCAAGTCGTCACCGTACTTGCGCAGCACCTCCAGCGTCTGCTGGAAACTGGGCGTGATGGCCATCTCGCCATAGAGCGGAAAGTCATCCAGCACATGCAGCAAGCACAGGGTCGAGCCCAACTTACCGGCCAACTGAGCGGCCTCCTTCAGCGCGCGCTCCGAGGTGGCGCTGCCGTCCAGCGGAACCAGAATCTTTTCGTACATGTTCATCTCCCTCAAGACGCGTGGGTTGTGTCGAGCGCCGAAGTAGACCGGCGGCTCAAGTCCGCTGATTCTGCGGCGCGAGCAACTGCCGCAATTGATCTATGTCAGACCAGCTCAGCTTGCCGATTGGCGCTGTGCGATGTGCACCGCGCGCGCGATGGCGCGCGCCAGACAGTCGGCGGCCGCTGAGCCGATGCGACCGATCTGCGCGTGGCGCGCCAGCCCTTCACCGAGTGCCAATTGCTTGCCGGCCAGCGCGAACACGGTGTCTCCATCGAAGGGCGTGTGGGCCGGCCGGATGGCCCGGGCCATGCCGTCATGGGCCATCATCGCCACCCGTTTGCACTCCGCGCTGCTCAGGTCGGCATTGCAGGCCACGACGGCGATCGTGGTGTTGGCGCCGGGCTGCATCCGGCCCAAGGCCGCCAGCCGGCTGTCGTCCGGCACAGGATCGCTGCTGGGCGGCAGCGTTGGCGCGGGCCGGTGCCCGCCGAACTCCTGGTTCAACTCGTAGGGCCAGGCCCAGAAAGTGCGCTGATCGGGCATCTGGACTGAGCCCACCGGATTCGCTGCAACCAGCGCCCCGACCATCAAGCCATGGCCCAGGTCAATCGAGGTCGACCCAAGCCCACCAGGCAGCAAGCCGGCCCGCGCCCCGCGGCCGGCACCGACCAAGCCGAGCTCGAAGTCCGGCGCAGCCGCAGCCACTGCCTCGATCCCGAGACGACGGTAGGGCGGTTCCAAGCCCCAGGCCTTGTCGCCGCCATTGGCCAGGTCGTGCAACACCGCCGCTGGCACGATGGGAATCGCCGGGCTGCCCGCCGTCAGGCGCAAGCCTTGACCCTGTGCGGACAGCGCTGCCGTCACACCATCGGCGGCAGCCAGACCGAACACTGAGCCACCCGACAGCACGATGGCATGGGCGTGTCCGACCAGGTTCTCCGCAGCCAATGCCTCAGTTTCGCGGGTGCCTGGGCCACCACCGCGAACGTCAACAGCCGCGGCCCAGAGCCCGTCGACCAGCAGCACCGTGACACCGCTGCGTACCGCCTCATCCGTGGCGTTTCCGACCCGCAGTCCGGGCACGTCGGTGATGAGGTTGAGCGGGCCAGGGTGCGGCATCGACGGGTCTCCTGCATGAGCGTAGCGAGCCCGTTTGTATCATCTGCCGCCGCGCAGGCGCCTCAATGAATCAGTGCTGCTGGCGCCTCGCGCGCAGGTTCCGAAGGCGCAGGCCTCGGTCAGTCGGCGGCGCGTTCGCTGGAGCGCAGCCAGGTGTAGGAAAGTCCCAGTCCGACGGTCGCCCCGTTGCTGCGTTGAACCAGCGGACTCTCCTCGTTGGCGGCGCCGGCAACACTGTCCAAGCGTGCAAAACCGAACAGGCGCCAGTCCTTGGAGAGGCTGCGCGAGACGGTGGCGGACAAGCGCCATGCGACCAATCCGCTGCGGGCCTGGTAAGCAGGGCGGTCGGGCAGGGCGAACTGCGGCTGCACATCGTAGAAGGTAGCGGCCAATCGCTGGTCGGCAACGATTGCACTGACGCTTGTGGCGTAGAACCAGCCGCCGGTGCCACGTCGCTGGAAGCTCAGTTCGGGCTCAAACGCCATGCCACGATGTGCGCCGCTGTCGCTCAGGTCGAACACCCCGCGCAGCGGCAGTTCGAGCCGCCAGCGGCCGCCGCCGGCGCTTTCGCCCAAGTTCCATTTCACGCGCGGACCGAATTCAACCAAGGTGCCGAGGTCGGACATGCCCCGGCGAGCTTTGATCTCGTCAGAGTTGGACCCGAAACTTCCGGCCACACCGATGTCCAGCTCAAAGCGGGGTGTCTTCACGGCCCGCAATCCGGCCGTTTCCCCGTCAGCGCGAAAGTAGCGGCCGCGGTACACGAGGTAGGGCAATGCCAGCGTTCGCTGGACCTGCTGGTCTGATCCAGGGTAGGCCTGTTGAGACGTTGCAAAGCCGAAGGCGCCGATTTCCCACAGCGGCTGCGCCGGGCCAGACTCCGCGCGGGCATCAGCTGCGCTCAAAGCCAAAGCCGCGCTGATAGCGAGTACGAGAATGGTGGTTTTCAATTGCATGCCCCGGTTTGCTGGTTGGTCGGCCAAAGTATCCGGGCAAGTGTGCTGCGCTTTGCAAGCGCCGAGACTCAGGCCCTTGGGATCTCCGGGCTTTCAGCCGCTCACCAGGGGTGCTCGGTCGCTTCTGGTAGAGGATCGGCGGCGTCAGGCCGGCATCTCTAATGCTGGGGGATGCATCTGATCAGCGCGGTGACCGCTGATCTAGCGCGACCGTGCCCCCAGTCGACGTGTCCAAGGCTTACTGCACCCTGGTGCCGGCTGAGCTTGTCGAATCATGTGGCTCATAACGCAGCCCACCCTTTCAAGTGCATTAATTTTGCCGGGATGCGACCTATAGGCCTCGTTCAGGTAAAAACCGAATTAGCGTGCACTACGCTGGCAACCTTTGATTTAATTCCGGGCTTTCTTCAGCGCCCGCGATGATCATTTAATAATGAGCTTTTGCAGCGCCGTCTGGATATTAATTGATGTACATGCATGCGATTTTGTTTTGCTGCAAAAGCCGCGGATGACTGATGCAGGCCGCCTTATTAGCAAGCCCCGCAGAAATGGCTAAGCGACTGTCATTGCATGAGAATTTTGCTCTATCACTCTAATGGAAGTGCTGCATTCTCCGTGCGACGAAAGCTTGCGACAACGAATGGCGGAGAGTATCCTGAGCGAGTCCCGCCCGGAATTGATCGAGGTTTGATTAATTCTGGAGGGGTAGCCCCCTGGCGCTAGGCCAGGGGTGCCCACATCTCATCTACCGAAAGGAAGCCTAGGGCGGCTCGCTGGCAAAAACACTCGTTCGATAACACTGTGCTCATATTTACTGATGAACGTGAAATTGCAATTTGATTTTGAATGATTTCGTCGGATCTGATGATTCGTGCCAGTGAGGATTCTCTTGACAAGGAGTTTTAATGAAAAGCCCCGCCAAAAGATACAGCTTACTCACCGCATTGCTTGTATGGGCTTTGCCACTGGCCGCTGCCCCCGCGGCCCAACAAAGTTGCAGTTGGCTGCAGCATGAAAAGACGCTTGAAGCAATTGGCGACGAAGATCAGCGCGTACGCAAGACATTGTCATCGCTATATGCACTTCACGAGTCAGCGCGCAAGCGCGAAAACCGTGTAGAGCGAGACGTGCAAGAACAACAGGCATGGAATGAGGCGAGCGCAGATTACGTACGTGCAACGGAAACAGGGCAGAAAGCAGTATTGCCGTTACTGAAAGAATGCGATTGGCCAAGTCCAGAAGCTTTGTCAAAAAAAGCGCATCAGGCGGTGTTTCTGGTTATGCAGCACGCCACCCATGACATTAGGGTCGGCTATTTGCCCATCATCGAGCGTGGCTATAGGAAAAAGAAGTTACTCGGACAGCAATACGCCCATCTAATTGACAGAGTGAGAGTCGGCGGCAAGGAAAAGCAAGTCTATGGAACACAGCTTTCGAGTACCAAGGCTGAAACGGAATTCTGGCCGATTGAGGATGAAGAGGCTTTGGACTCAAGGCGTGCCGAAGTTGGTCTCAAGCCAATCTGTGATCATGTCGAATGGCTCGCGAAAATAGGTACGACCGTTCGACTTGCTCGCTGCGAAAAGAAAAGCTGAGAGAGAGCTTAACTAGCAATCACCAGGTCGCAACAATACAATCAGCGACTCGAGCAAGATCTGGCCCACCTTCGCGCAGGTCCATTCGCAAATGAGGACGGGCAGGGCAGACAGCCTGACCAACCTCATGGAGAAACGTAATGGCCCGATCTCGAAGCGACCCGAACGCGAGGCTCGTGCGCGTTGCTCCCGCCTCCAACCAGCAAAAAAGAGTTCGGATCGCTATAGGCAAGTACGTCACCATCTCGGCCGACCTGGCGGCGAAGGCGGCACTGATATCTGCTGGCGACCTAACGCGGTCTCAAGTCCGCGAACTCCAGGCCGCCGAACCGCGCCATGTCACGGGCTTGCTGGCCGGCTCACCCAAGCCGCTGGCGATTGCCAAGCCGCAGAAGGTCCGGCGATCGAGGCAATTTGGAGCAAGGAAGGTTGGATTTCAGGTGCACTAGATCGCCAAGCACCGCGCTGACCAGCATCAGGCCGTCATCAATGCATATTGGTTTACATAATACACATTGTCGATTAATTGGCATCTAATACGTCGCTCAAAATGAAAAGCGCCCACCTCACGGCGGACGCTCTTTGGGGCTCAGCAACTGCCCGGGACTGCCCGGACAGTGCTCAGCTTCGCGCAAAAGCGAT
>PNNH01000051.1 GCA_013824165.1 Methylibium sp.
GGGGGTCAACGGCGAGCAGCAGATCGACGGCTCCGCCAAAATCGCCTTGGACTGCACGCCGGCGTTTCACCGCCTGCAGTTCATCGAGAAGAAGCCGAAGCACTATGCTGAGCTACTCCAGCTGACGGCCGACCATCCCAACGGCCACCGGGCGCACATAGTCAATCTCAGCGCGTCGGACTCGCTTCCGGTCACGCTGCTGGGGCATGACTGGAAACGAACTCGCGGTGTGCTGTTCCTCGATCCATACGGTCTACAGTGCAATTGGTCAATGCTCCGGCAGATCAACGACACGCATGCGCTTGATGTCTTCTTTCTGGTGAGCGTCAGTGGCTTGTTCCGCCAAGCCGCCGTCGATCAAAGCCGCATTGACGAGGGCAAGGCGCGGAAGCTCACCGACTTCCTAGGCACGGACGACTGGCGTCATGCCCTGTATCAGCAGGAGCAACAAGACTTCTTCGACGAGCCGAAGGTCACGCGCGCAACCGGTTGGAAGGACATCGTTCAGTTCACCACGGAGCGCCTGCGCACGCTATTTCCTTACGTGGCCGATCCCCAGCTGCTGGCGGGGCCGAAAGGCCCACCTCTGTTCGCGCTCTATTTCGCGGTGACCAACCCTTCGCCGAAAGCCGTCGGCTTAGCGAAAAGGGTTCATCGCGACATACTTAGCCGTCTGTCATGAGACATCGACCCATGAGCTACGCCGAACGAGCCGCCCGATGGACGCGCTGTCCGATCACGTCAAAGTTCGACGCGCAAGTCGCGCCACAGGCAATCTAGCCCAAATGCGAGCCCAGAATGCAGAACGGCGAGCATCAGCTCGCCGCACTTGGTAGAAGACGGGCAAAGCCCTTATTTGACGCGCACCTCAGTAGCGTACGAGAGCTGGAAGTTCGCAGGCTTTTTGCGCGCCAGGGTCTCGCCCCGTGCTACGGCGTCACGTGCAATGCTCATCACACGCGCGACGCTGTTTTGCTTGAGGCGGACTACCTCAGCATTGATACGTTTGCGGTCGTTCGTAGGCATAGACAGATGCTCCTTGGAGGGGAAGTATAGCAGTGAACGAGCGGGCAAGCTCAGTTGTCAACGCTCTGGCAGCTCGGCGGTACGCAGTACCAAGCTTGTCGGAGGCAGGCATGTAGAACAATTGCTCGATCTCAACCTCTGTATGGATGTACAGCTCAATCGCTTGACTCAACGTGCGGAGAAACTGAAAAATCTGCCCCGGTTGCAAAAGCTGCCATGCACCAGGGTCAAAAAAATCGTTATCGGCCTCCGCGCGTGTGAATTTGATGAGGCGAGATTGCTTCGCTGGCATAAACCCTTTCGCTGACAGGGTGTCGAGCGCTGTAGCCAAGATCTCATCGTCATGATCTGCCTGAGCGAAGGGAGAAATGAAGACCAGCAGGTACTTTAGGCCGAGAAACCTGATCGGAACGACCTCCGTCTCGGCTTCAACCGGCAGATAGAACACATCGCCGATCCAAACATCTTGCGACGGTTCCGGTTCATCCGAAAAATACTGCTGACGCAACGCGTCGTTGAGCCATGCAACCAAGCCTCACCCCCATTTCGCTGAAATTACACCACGAGCCGATGCAAGTTCTCGTGCGTAACGGGGTACAAAGCCCGTTGCATTTCACAAGCGCTTCTACCCTGCGCAGCTGACGTATGGAAACCAGTCCCGCGAGCGAGATAGTCCTGATCGGTGATTCAGTGTTCGACAACACTGCCTACGTGCCCTATGGCCGCACCGTCGAGCAGCAGTTGAGGGAGCAGATTCCCAGCTCAGTGGGGCTGACATGTTTGGCGGAAGACGGGGCGACGATCTCCGACATCGCCGGTCAGTTGCTCCGAGTGCCGAGCCACGCCTCACATCTGATTGTCAGCATCGGAGGGAACGACGCCCTGCTGCGGGCAGACCTACTACAAACGCGGACGTCGACTGCCGCAGATGCGCTCGAACTATTCTTTGACGCATCTCGAAGTTTCATGAACTCATACCGTCACGCTGTCAAGCGGTGCACGGAATTTGAGGTTCCGGTGACGGTGTGCACAATTTATGGGGGCCATCATGCCGATCCTCATGTGCAAAGTGCGATTGTTGCGGCGTTGATGTTCTTCAACGATGCGATTTTGCAGGTTGCACTGGAGTTCCGAGCTTCTGTTCTCGACGTCCGAAAGATCTGCAACGACCCTAAGGATTTCACGAACGCCATTGAGCCATCCATCCATGGCGCAAAGAAGATTGCGGCAGCTATACGGCGCGTCTTGGAGGACAGCAGCTCCACCGGACGTCGAAGAACCTGCATTTGCACGTAGAGCACAGCTGGCGCCCTGGAGCCCAATTCCTGAGTAGCACTGCTACCGGGTGGCCTAATCCATTGCGCTGTTGGCCGCACAAGACGCGCTGGACTCGATCCGGCTAGAGCTCCGAGTCTGACTTCGTTGCAGGCATGGGAGCTCGGGAGCGCTCCGCTGACGATTGCCGTGCATTGCGGGTGATTGCGGCCGTTTCCCGCAATTGCGGTGTGCCAGCTAGGTGGAGGCCCGTCCGCGTTCTGCGCAGCCGCGCCAGCGCGGCCAACGCGGACGTCAACGTGCTCGGCTTGGCCGACCCGCACCGAGCAATCTGCACGTGTAGCGCCACGTTTAGAACCGGATCCGGTAAGGCAGGCTGGTGGCCCATGTTGGAGCGTGGAGGCTTCGTCGGCATCGTGGCGCCAAGGTAGCATCCGGCGCGCCCTGACGCTAGTCCACGGTCACGAAATCGATGGATGGCGCTTCACGTCGGCGCGGCCGTGACCTTGGGGCGCCACGGCTGCTCCGGCAACGCCGCCGCACCAGCTTGCATTGCGAGTTCAGGCAGCCCCGACTTGACATATCTCTCCGCGAAGCTGAGCCACTCATTTTTTTCATGGCGGGCCTCATACGCGAACCCGACGTAGTCGTCTGGGTGCCAGGCGATGCTGCCGAGGCCGAATAGGATTTCGGCGGGAAGTTGTCGGCCCGACACCAGGTTGTCGAGCGCCTCCTCGCGCAGTTCATGTCCAACCGTGTGGGCGCGCATCGCCAAGATCGTTCCACCGCACGACGCTTTCTGCGTCGATGGACCGTTTCGGCTCCAACGGTCCCCCTGTAAATACCTGGGTCGAAGCCAATGTTCGACGCAGCCACTTGGGACCCCGAACTCGTGCTGCAACGCTTCCGCGAAGAAGCGGAAGACGTCATTCATGTGGCGTTTCACCCGATCTACCGGCGAACCAGTGAGGTTGTGCTGCGCGACGCCAAGTCTTATAGGTGCCTGCCGCCGTGATCTCCATCCCGGATTCAATCAGGCGCCCGTTGCGTTCGTCATAGAGGTCCGCATGGACCTTCGGGTTGCCGAAATATGGTGCCGGCCCCTTGGGCTCTCCGATGCGCGTGACGCGCGCCACCTTGCCACTCCACGTGGTTCGGGTTACCCAGAATCCGACCTGAAGCCCATTGGACTCCCACATTTGATAGACGTTCTCAGGGCTAAAACCAGTCATGACCTGCGGCGCTCAGCGCAACTGTGGTGATGGCGGGCACTGTAGCTGCGGTGGTCGCTCACCAGGTGAGCTAGCCCAGCGGAGCCACCCGGTCTCTTCGGGACAGTTGCCCAAATCCAAATGCTGTACAAACATACAGCATCAATCACTTTCCTGATCCAGCAGCGGCACAGGCTTCGGTCTGCTCGCCGCCTCTGGGGCACGAGGAATGCGGAGCGTCTTCACCTCCATCGCCGCCAACACCTGCAGTGCGAAGGCGAACGAATACGTCCCGCGATTGAGCTTGTTGATGAGCACCTGGGGCTCGATGCGCACACCGTGCGCTTCAAGCCTTCTGGCCAGCTCGGTGTGCGTCAGCTCTTTGTCGAGTCGCAGGTCCTGAAGGATCGCCTTCGCTTGCTGCTCATAGAACTGGCGCTTTTTGTTCACTTGAGTACATCAAAAACGATTTACGCATCGTAGGCAAAGAAGACGCGGCTCGTTATGCATACATCAACTTTGATTTGCTCTGGCGTGTCACCGCTGGAGCTGCGCGGAGTGCCAGCGCTTGGACACTGGAAGCCTGTTCTTCAACGACGCCATTTCATGCATCACCCAGTTAGCTTTTCGTCGACTTTGTCGACGACGTAACCGGAGCGCTTCGACGCAGCAGACGCGCCATGGCCGGGCATTTCCTCCTCTCCAAAGACGCACGCGACTTCACGGTCGAGGGTGTGGAGCGGATGTCCGAGCGCGAGGTGCACAAGTTCTTCGTCGAGAGTCGATGGGGCAAGGACGGGGTTCAGATCTGTCCGGGCTGCGGCACGATCGACAACCATTACTGGGTCAAGACTCGTCGGCAGTGGCGGTGCAAGGACATCGCCTGCGGTCGAAGCTTCTCGGTCACGAGCGACACCAAGTTCGCCGACCACAAGTTGCCGCTGAAGAAGTTGCTGAAGGCGTTCGTGATCTTTGCGAACAACGTCAAGGGCATCAGCGCCAGCGCGCTCGCGCGCACGATCGGCGTTGCCTATCAAACGGCCTTCGTCCTGCTTCATAAGCTTCGAGAGTCCATCATGGAATGCTCGAACAAGGATCAGCTCGATGGCTTGGTCCACATCGACGGCGCCTACGTCTCAGGCCGTATTCGAAAGCCGCGGGTCAAGAAGAAAGCCACAGAGACGCAGCATCGGGACAAGAAGCCGCAATGGCAGTCCAGCAAGCATCCAAATCAGCGTGTGGTGATGGTGCTGCGCGAGGTGGATCCGGAGGGCAACAAGGGTTCGATTCGAACCATCGTGCATGTGGTGCGGGCGGAGGACTCGCGCACTGCAGAGGAGCTCGCCAAGATCTACATCAAGCGGGACGCGAAGGTCATGACCGACGAAGCGCCGGCCTACAGTTCCCTGATCGAGCGATATGACCACCTCACGGTGAACCACTCCAAAGAGTTCTCCACGGACGACGGGGTGAGCAACAACCAGGCGGAGAGCTTCTTCGCGCGGATGCGGCGCATGGTGATCGGCCAGGTTCACCGGGTCACGCCGAAATACATGCTCGACTACGTGACGGAGGTTGCGTGGCGCGAGGACGTTCGGAGAACACCGACGTCGAGACAGGTTGGCATGCTGGCCAACGCAGCGTCTCGATCGACCTCGAAATGGTGGCGAGGCTATTGGCAGATGAAAAAACGGCCGGAAGAGATCCTCTTTGTTCCAACGGGGTCGCCGCCAAAGCCAGCGGCTGTCAGTCGTTGACGGCGGGCATGGACCAACAACCTTCCTCTTGATCTGCGGGATCAAGGGAATGGTGCCGCAGGATGCTCTTCTTCGCGACCAACTTGGCCAGCGTATTTCGAACCGGAATCTTCAGGTGTTTATAGTTCTTCGCGTTGACCGTAAGCCCACATCTGTTTGCCACGTCGTAGACGATCATCGCCGTCGACATGTGCTTGCCATTCGCTTGTTTGAGGCAGGCAATGATTGTTCGCACCAGTTTGTGACCCTTGAAAGGCGATGGGGTATACCGCCGCTTGCCTTCAATGGTGGAAGCCTTCACCTGGACTTCGTGGAGCGGGATGATGCGATCAAGAGAGGCGAGCCTGTCCATCAATTCGCAGATGTCACCGGGAAGGCTCTCTATGAGCTTGATGCATCTATCGAGCTTTCCGCGGGTCCGTGATCGCTCGTTGATCAGCCAGACCAAGCTGCTGGGTGTCCGCTCCAAGCCAGAGTAATCGCGGTTCTTCTTCAAGGCGTCTGATCCTCTTCAGCCCATGCCCAGCTTCCGTGCTGGGTTGTCTCGGCAGGATGGCAACGGCGCACGAGGCCTCGATCGGCCATGGGGCTCAAGCACTTGCGTGCGCTGTCCATGATGTCGGCCTGCTTGACCTTGGCCAGATCAATGTTGTTTTGCCTGACGAACTGCAGCACGAGCTCGATGGTCGTGACAGGCTGGCCCTTCGCGGCTTTCAGGGATCGAACCAACGAGCGCTTGAGCTCGCCGTGGGGCGCGGTCCGCGGGCGGTTCGGTCGCCTGCCGACGATGGCACTAGCGTCCACCTTGACCGCGTGCAGCGGTATCACTGCGTCCAACGACGCAAGTTCGTATTCAAGGGTGCGGATTTTCTCGGGCAGAGCCGCCTCTTGCGCGCGGTAGCGATCAAGCTGGCCGCGTAGCTTCGCGCGCTGTCCGATCAGCCATGCCATCGAGGATGGCGTGCGCTCCAGGCCTGTGTAATCTCGGTTCTTCGGCATGTCCCGATGGTTTCAGAACCACCGGGAGGCATCCAGTGCATCAGCTAGATAATGCCGATTGGTGCCTGCACACTGAGCGACGCCGGCTGAAGGCCCGGCCGCCTGCAAAAATTGCCAGCGTGGCGTCAGTTCGGTCTGCAAAACTGTCACCAACCCCCTCAACCAAGGACTCTTTGAAATGTGGAAAATTGCTCTGGGCTTTCTGGTCTTCGCCGCACTCGCCCTGTTCATCCTGAGCAAAGGTGGCGACATCGACATGGGCGGCGAGAAGCATGGTGTGGAGTCGCATAGCGAGCCTGCAGCCTCTGCAGCCGCCGCCTCGGCACCCGCAGCGCCCGCGTCCGCTCTGCCCGCAGCGTCGGCAGCCTCGCAGTAAGCAGGCTGCTCAGGCAGGCCTCCCGATCGCGGGTCGATCCGCTGGGGAGGGGCCGTGCTGGCTCAGCCCAGCATCGTCTGTTCAGGCGCGCTGCTCTGCGGCGCCTCCAGGGGCAGCCGGATCAGCATCAGCGTTCCCTCGCCGGGGCGGCTGATGACTTCTATCTGGCCGCCCAGCACATTGCACACGATGTTGTGCACGATGTGCATGCCCAGCCCGGAGCCACCGGTGCCCAAGCGGGTCGTGAAGAAGGGGTCGAAGATGCGGCGCCGCACCGACTCGTCCATGCCCTTGCCGTCATCGGAGACGCGCAGCTCGGCTTGACCGTCGCCCAGGCGGCGGCAACTCACCTGCACGGCCCCGTGATCGCGCTGCTCGAATCCATGCACCAGCGCGTTGATCAGCAGATTGGTCAAGACCTGCCCCAATGCACCGGGGTAGGAATTCATTGTGATGCCCGCTTCCAACTCGGTCTTGATCGAGAACGGTGTGTGCTTGAAGCTGGGCTCGACCATCACCAGCACATCCTCGATCACCTGGGCCAGCTCGAAGTCACGGCGGGTGTCGCTGGTCTGGTCGATGGCCACCTGCTTGAAGTCGCGCACCAGGTCGGCCGCCTTGCGCACATTGCGCTGCAGGATGTCCTGGCCGCGGCGCGTGTCCTTGACCAGTTCTTCGAGCAAGCTGCGGCGCATCGGTGTAGCGCTGGACAGCATCTCGTCGAGCGCGCCCCAGCGGTCTTCCAGCGCTGAGACCACGGTCAGCGCATTGCCCAGCGGTGTGTTGAGTTCATGCGCAACGCCGGCCACCAGGCGGCCCAGTGAGGCCAGCTTCTCTGACTCGACCAGTTCGCGCTGCGCGGTCTTCAGATTGCCCAGGGCCTGCGTGAGTTCGGCATTGGCCGAGGTCAGCTCGGCAGTCCGGTCGGCCACCTGGGACTCCAGCGTGCTGGCATGCTGGCGCAGGTCCTCGAAGGCTTTCAGCAGCGCGATGCGCATCCGCTCCATCGCTTCGCCGACCCGTGCGATCTCGTCATCGCCTTGCGTGACCAGGGGTTCGTCCAGCTTGCCGACCGCCAGCCGCGCCGCCGCCTGGCTGAGGCGGGCCATCGGTTGCAGGACCCGGCGCTGCAGCACGATCAGGATCAGGGCCAGCGACAGCGTCAATGTCAGCGCGCTGCGCCACAAGGTGCGGATCAGATCGGCCCGGCGACGCTCCAGCAGCGGTGCAGCAGTCACCTCGACGGTCAGGGTGGCGATCTCGCGGCCATCACGCAGCACCGGGCGCGTCAGGCTCAGGATCAGGGCCGGATCAACCGCACCCTCGCTGCGCTTTTCGAGAAAGGGTTTGGCGGCCGCACTTTCGGTGATCAGCACGGACACGAAGCGCGGATCGTCGAACTGGGCGTTGATCATCGGCTCGGCCAGTTCGGGCGAGACCTGCCAGATCGGCTCGGACAGCGACAGCGACAGCACCTCGACCACGCGGTTCAGGTCGCGCTGAAGATCGTCCATCGCGACCCGGTGGGTCAGGTTGCTCTCGTAGATCAGCAGGCTGCCGGTCGGCACGATCAGGCCAAGGCCCAGTGCCAGCGCCACCGCGGCGCGCAGGGATGTCTGGGGCAGCTTCAGCATGGTGCCT
Source organism: Methylibium sp. (assembly GCA_013824165.1). Lineage (GTDB taxonomy): Bacteria > Pseudomonadota > Gammaproteobacteria > Burkholderiales > Burkholderiaceae_C > JACDQM01. The sequence goes on from PNNH01000051.1 coordinate 8,286, forward strand.
TTCCCTTGGGCAGGTTGAGGCCACAGCCAGCGCAATCGACCGGAAGCATGTCAGCCATGCGCCGCATTATGAGACGGAAATCGGCCCCGGCCCGAGTGCCGCGCAGCAATCCTTGGGACAGCGATTGCAAGCGCCGGGGCGGACAGAGTGGGCCAAGCTTCAGGCGGCCATGCGGGCGCCAGGCCCGGGGCGCTGGGGTGCCGCCAGCACGGACACGCGATTGCGGCCCTCATGCTTGGCCGAGTAGAGCGCGCGGTCGGCGCGGCCGACGAAATCCTGCGCGCTCTCGGTCGCAGCGAGTTGTGTGACGCCCAGCGAGATGGTGATACGCCCGACGTTGATGCCCGAACCGGCCATGTCCTGGGCGGCAATCTGCTCGCGCATCTGCTCGGCCAGCATCATGGCCTCGTGCAGGCCGGCACTGGGCATCAGCAAGGCAAATTCTTCGCCGCCGACGCGTGCCGCCAGATGATGGCTGTGCGCCACGCTCTTGAGTGCCTGCGCCACCTGACGCAGAACCTCGTCGCCCAGCGCATGGCCATGCGTGTCATTGATGCGCTTGAAGTGATCGATGTCGCTGAGGATCAGGCAGGGGCCGGTCGGCGTGCCGACCTCGTCGCTGCTGAGGCATTGCTGCAGGCTTCGATCAAAGGCGCGGCGGTTGGCCAAGCCGGTCAAGGCGTCGATCAAGGCTTCGCCGCGCGCCTGCTGAACTTCCTTGCGCAGTGATTCGATCTCGTGCTGGCTGCGGTCCAGGCGCTGGCGCAGGCGGCTCATGTGCTCACGCATCTCGCGGGTGCCGGCCAGCAGTTCGCGCAGCGGCAGCGATGCGGCCGCTGCATCCAGCTGCTTGACCCAGACGTCCAGCGAGTCACCGAAGCGCTCGCTGGCGCTGCCGGCTTCGGAGGCCGAGTTCGACATGTCCATCAGCACATGTGCCAGGCCCTCGCTGAGCCGCCTGGCCATCTCCTCGTCAAGGGCCGGCTTGTTGTCGATGTGTCGGGTGTAGATGCCGCGGGTGTCGAACTCGTCCAGCGTCTGTCCGCGTTCGGTCAAGACCTGGATCTCGCGGCTCAGTTCGGCGTTGTGGCCGCTGACATGTTCGTACCAGACGGCGTAGCTCAGCGGATGCAGGGCGGCCCGCTGTCGAGTCATCAAGGGCAGGGCCTGTCTCAGGTATTCCGCGCTTTTCGCCACACTGTCTTGGTAACGCATTCGGACTCCAACGACGTTCTTCATCAGGGACTTGTATCGGCGCAGCTTAGGCGGGATTCAGCCGAATTGATGGAATTGATTCAATTACCCGATAGGCTCGTCAAAACTTCACACTTCGTTGCAAGCCTTGTGGGCTGGATGCGCTGACATGTCGTCTCTGCCACAGTGCTGGGCAGCTGCTTTGCCACAATGCAGTCCAGAGTGGGCGGCACCGGTCGCCTGAAGAGGTTTCAATCATGCGCATGCGTTCCGTGTTGGTGGCTACTGTCTGCAGCCTGGGGCTGATGGTGCCGGCCTGGGCCCAGATCAAGATCGGCCAGACGGCGGGCTTCAGCGGTCCGGTGGCTGCCGGCGTGAAGGAGATCACTGATGGCGCCAAGCTCTACTTCGACGCCGTCAACGCGCGCGGCGGTGTCGGCGGCCAGAAGATCGAGCTGATCTCGCTGGACGACAAGTTCGATCCCAAGCAGGCCGCGGCCAATGCCGAGAAGTTGATCGAGCAGGGGGTGCTCGCCTTGTTCCTGACGCGCGGCACACCCCACACCGAGGCGGTGCTGCCGCTGCTGGCCCAGCACCGGCTGGCCCTGGTGGCGCCGTCCACCGGCGCGATGCTGCTGCACGAGCCGGTGAACCGGCAGGTCTTCAATGTGCGCGCGACCTACCAGCGCGAGGCCGAGCGCGCGATCCAGCATTTGGTGGCCACCGGGGTCACCCGCATTTCCTTGCTGCATGTCGATGACAGTTTCGGCACCGATTCAGCGGCCGGGGCGCTTAAAGGACTGCAGCAGGCCAAGCTGCAAGCTGTGGCGCAGCTGAAGTTTCCGCGCGTCAAGCCGGAGCTCGGCCCCCTGATCGCGCAGGTGGTCAAGGCCGACACCCAGGCCGTGCTCTTCATCGGCACCGGCGATGCCGTCAGTGCGGGGCTGAAGCTGCTGCGGGCGGCAGGTTCGAGTGCGCAGCTGCTGACCTTGTCAAACAATGCCTCGTCGGGCTTCATCAAGCAGCTCGGTGAGCAGGCGCGCGGCGTGGTGATCAGCCAGGTCTTCCCCTCGGAGCGTTCGATGGGAACGCCGATGGTGCGCGAAGCCCGCGAGCTGGCCACTGCTGCAGGGCGCGCCGAGCTGACGCCTGCCAATCTGGAAGGCTTTGCGGCTGCCAAGGTGCTGGTCGCGGCCCTGGGCAAAGCCGGCAAGGAACCCAGCCGGGCCAGCCTGCTGAAGGCGCTGGACGGGCTGGGCAAGATCGACCTCGGCGGGCTGGAGCTCAGCTTCAGTCCGAACGACCACACCGGACTGGACTACGCCGACCTCTCCATCGTCGGCCCCGACGGCAAGTTCTGGCGCTGAGCCAGAGCCGAGGACAAGCCAAGGCCGGGACGGCCTTGGCCTTCGCCAGGCACGGACAGTCCTCAGGACTGTCCGTGTCCGGGCCCAGTGCCTGCGCACTGTCCGACGCCGTCCGAAGGGCTGCCCATGTCCCGCATGGGCAGCGCGGCCTGCAAGGCTGAGCCAGGGCCGAGGACCAAGGACTAGCCAAGCCCAGTGCGACCTGCGGTCACCGCGTACCTCCGCGCCGGCATGGCCTCCCTAGAATGGCCAGCCCATGACCGCAGCCCGCGCCGCCCCCGATTCGTTACCGCTCTGGCCCGGCCTGCTGCTCGCCGGCGGCGGTGCTATTGCGTTTTCGGGCAAGGCCATCATCGTGAAGCTGGCCTACCGCCACGGCGTTGACGCCGTCACGCTGATCATGCTGCGCATGCTGTTTGCGCTGCCTTTGTTTCTGCTTCTGTCCTGGTGGGCCGGGCGGGGCAAACCGCCGCTGACGCGGCGTGACTGGCTGGTGCTGCTGGGCCTGGGCTTCTCGGGCTATTACCTGGCCAGCTTTCTGGATTTCGCCGGCCTGGCCTATATCAGCGCCAGCTTCGAGCGCCTGATCCTCTATCTCAACCCGACCCTGGTGCTGGGTCTCGGCTGGCTGCTCTTCAAGCGCCGGGTCACCGGGCGGCAACTGCTGGCCTTGGCGATCAGCTATGCCGGCGTGCTGCTGGTGTTCGGGCAGGAGTTGAAGCTGCAGGGTTCCGACGTGGTGCTGGGAGCAGCGCTGGTGTTCGGCAGCGCGGTGAGCTATGCGGTCTACCTCGTCTACAGCGGCGAGGAGGTCAAGCGCCTGGGCGCCTTGCGCCTGACCGGCCTGGCCACCAGCATTGCGTGCGTGCTGTGCATCGGGCAGTTCCTGCTGCTGCGGCCGCTGGATTCGCTGGCGACGGTGGCGCCCGAGGTGTTGTGGCTTTCGCTGCTGAACGCGACCGCCTGCACCTTTGCCCCGGTGCTGATGGTGATGATGGCGATCGAGCGACTGGGTGCCACGCTGGCGGCCCAGACCGGCATGATCGGCCCGATGTCGACGATTCTGATGGGGGTGTGGCTGCTCGGCGAGCCCTTCACACCCTGGGTTGCCGCCGGTACCGCGCTGGTGCTGGCTGGCGTGTGGCTGCTGACGCGATGGAGATGAGGTAAACACGATGGACATGGGACTTCAAGGGCGCTGGGCGCTGGTGTGCGCAGCCAGCAAAGGCTTGGGGCGCGGCTGTGCCGAGGCGCTGGCCGCCGAGGGCGTCAATGTGGTGATCACCGCGCGCGGCGACGAGGCGCTGCAGGCGACGGCAGCGGCCATCCGCGCGGCCTATCCCGGTGTCGAGGTGCGCACCGTGGCGGGCGACATCACCACGGCCGAGGGCCGTGCAGCCGCGCTGGCTGCCTGCCCTCAGGTGGACATCCTGGTCAACAACGCCGGTGGCCCGCCGCCCGGCGACTTCCGCCAATGGGGCCGTGACGAGTGGATCGCCGCGCTGGATGCGAACATGCTGACGCCGATCGAGCTGATCAAGGCCACGGTGGATGGCATGACGGCGCGCGGCTTCGGCCGCATCGTCAACATCACTTCGGGTGCGGTGAAGGCGCCGATCGATGTGCTGGGCCTGTCCAACGGCGCACGCTCCGGCCTGACCGGTTTTGTGGCCGGTATCGCGCGCCAGAGCGCCATTGCCGGCCGCAATGTGACGATCAACAACCTGCTGCCGGGCGCTTTCGACACCGAGCGCCTGCAGAAGACCATGGCGGCCGGTGCTGCCAAGACCGGCGCCTCGGCGGATGAAATGGCTGCCAAGCGCCGGACGGGCATTCCGGCCCAGCGCTTCGGCACCGCCGCCGAGTTCGGTGCAATCTGCGCGATGCTGTGCAGCGCGCAGGCCGGCTATCTGACCGGCCAGAACATCCTGCTGGACGGCGGCGCCTACCCGGGAACTTTCTGAGTCCGCGGCGCGCCGTGCGCCTGCACAATCCCCGCGTTGACACGCTGGCGGGGGAATGCGCATGGCTCGCAGGATATGGAAATGGTCGCGGCGTCTTGGCCTGACGCTGCTGCTGCTCGCCTTGCTGCTCTTCGCGGTGGTGACGCTGGGCTTGCGCGCCAGCCTGCCCCAGTACGAGGGCCAGCGCGTGCTGCCAGGCCTGAGCGCCGGGGTGAAGCTGAGCCGCGATGAGCACGGCTACCTGAGCGTTGAAGCGGCCAGCCGCGCGGATGCGGCGCGGGCGCTGGGCTTTGCCCATGCGCAGGAGCGCTTCTTCCAGATGGACCTGCTGCGGCGCAATGCCGCGGGCGAGCTTTCGGCGCTGGTTGGCGCCAAGGCGCTGGCGCTGGACAAGTCGCGCCGGCTGCATCGTTTCCGCAGTCGGGCCGAGGCGGCGCTGGCCGCGCTGCCGGCTGCGCACCGCGAGCTCTTGCAAGCCTATGCAGAGGGTGTCAATGCCGGACTGGCCGCGCTGGCGTCCCGGCCGCCCGAGTACTGGTTGCTGCGCCAGTCACCCAAGCCGTGGCAGCCTGGAGACTCCTTGCTGGTGGTGCTCAGCATGTATCTGGATTTGCAGGCATCGCAGGGCCGCGACGACCTTGCGATGCAGGCGCTGCATGAACTGGTCGGTCCGGATTGGTATGCGTTCCTGAGCCAGCACAGCGCCGACTGGCAGGCCACGCTGGATGGCAGCCAGGCGCAGCCGCTGCCCGTGCCCGACGCGCCGTGGCCCGAGGCGCTGCGCCGCGTGAAGACTGCAGGGCTCAGCCCTGTCGACGCGAGCGATGCCGACGAAAGCCATCGCGACCGCGGCAGCAACAACTTCGCAATTGCAGGCAGCCTCAGCAGCGATGGCGGCGGCCCAGCCATCGTCGCCGACGACATGCACCTGGGCCTGCGAGTGCCGGGCACCTGGTTCAAGGCCAGCCTGTCCTGGCGGGACGGTGCGGGCCAGCTGCGCCAGGTGGCCGGGGTCACGCTGCCGGGCACACCGGCGGTGGTGGCCGGCAGCAACGGGCGCATTGCCTGGGGCTTCACCAACAGCACTGCCGACTGGGCTGATGTGGTCAAGCTGCGATTGAGCGCCGATGGCCAGCGCTATCTCGGCCCCAAGGGCGAGCAGCCCTTGAAGCGTCACATCGAGCGCATCGAACTGGCCGACGGCAGCAGCGTCGAGCATGAGGTGCGCGAGACCGAGTGGGGGCCGGTGCTGGACGCGCCTTTCGCGCAATATGCACTGCGCTGGGTCGCGCATGCGCCCGAAGGCCTGAACATGCGCACGCTCGATCTTGAATCGGCCGACAGCGCCGAGCAGGCGCTGCGGCTGGCCCGCGGCGCCGGCATGCCGGCGCAGAACCTGGTGGTGGGCGATGCGCAGGGCCGCATCGGCTGGACCTTGATCGGGGCGATCCCGAAGCGCCGGCTCGACAGTCTGGACCTGCCGCAGGACTGGAGCGATGGCAGCCAGGGCTGGGTCGGCTGGCTGTCGCCGGACGATCCGGCCTGGCCCACCGTCTTGCAGCCGGCGGACGGGCGCCTGTGGACGGCCAATGCGCGCGTGGTCGGTGGCGCGGCGCTGGCACTGATCGGCGACGGCGGCTACGACCTGGGCGCACGCGGGCAGCAGATCCGCGACGGACTGCTGGCCCGGCAGCGCTTCGACGAGGCGGCGCTGCATGAGATCCAGCTGGATCACCGCGCGTTGTTTTTGCAGCGGTGGCGCCGGCTGCTGCTCGACGAGGTGCTGACGCCGGACTTCGTGCGTCAGCATGGCCTGGCCGAGTATCGCGAGGCCATCGAGCGCAGCGCCGACGCGGCCGCGCCAGAAGCCGTGGGCTACCGCTTGCTGCGCGCCTGGCGCGAGCGGGTGCTGGAGCGCCTGTTTGCGCCGCTGGCGGCCCAGCTAGCTACCCGTCAGCTCAAGCTGCAGGATCTGAAGCTCGCGACTGAGACGCCTGGCTGGGCCTTGCTGAAGGCTCGCCGCGCCGATGCCTTGCCCGCAGGCACGGCCTCCTGGCCGGCGCTGCTGCAACAGGCGGTGTTGGACAGCCGCGAGGCCCTGCTGAAGACCACGCCGGACGGCCGCATCGCCTCACTGAGCTGGGGCGAGCAGAACCGCGCATCCATACGCCATCCGCTGAGCAGCGCGCTGCCGCCGTGGCTCGCCCCTTGGCTGGACATGCCTGACACGCCTCTGGCGGGCGACCGCCACATGCCGCGGGTGCAACTGCGCGTGCACGGGCAGTCGCAGCGCATGGTGGTGGCGCCTGGTCGTGAGGCCCAAGGGATTCTGGCCGTGCCGGGCGGGCAGAGCGGCCACCCGCTGTCGCCCTACTATCGTGCGGATCATGAGGCTTGGTTGCGTGCTGAGCCCATGCCTTTTCTGCCCGGCCCTGCGGTGCAGACGCTCAGGCTCGACGCCGCGCCGACGACACGGTGATCCCCAGCACGATCAGCATGAAGGCCGCGCCGTGGTACCAGGCCGGCCATTCGCCCAGAAGCGCCGCCGACATCAGCGCCGCGAACACCGGCGTGAGGTTGCCGAAGAAGGCCGCCACGGTCGGGCCGGCCTGCGCCACGCCCAGGCCCCAGCAGCGGTAGGCGATCAACGAGGGGCCCAGCGCCACGAACAGCAGCGTGGCGGCAAGACCTGGCCCCCAGTGCACGGCCTGCGGGGTGTAGAGCTGCTCCAGGCCGGCCATGCTGCCGGCAAAGGCCAGGCCGAACAGGGTCTGGGCCAGCAGCATCTCGGCCCAGCCCCAGTCAGGCCGTTGCTCGCCCTGCATATGGGCCGGCGGTCGGGCCAGCAGCCAGCTGTAGAGCGCCCAGCTGAAAACCGCCAGCAACATCAGCAGGTCGCCGGGCACGAATTGCACGCGCGCCAGTGTGCTCAGGTCGCCGCGCGCGATCACCAGCAGCACGCCTGATAGCGAGAGCAGGGCGCCGATGATCTGCTGGCGAGTCGGACGCACGCCGTACACCAACGCGCCGATGGCCAGCATCCAGACCGGCAGGCTGGCGGCGATCAGCGTCACGTTGAGCGCGCTGGAACTGCGCAGCGCCTGGTACTGCAGCGCGTTGTAGCAGCCCATGCCGAGAAAGCCGATCAGCGCGAAATAGCGCCAGCGCGACAGCAGTGGGCGCAGATCGCCCAGCAGACGACGCCCCAGCGGCAGCAGGATCAGCAGGGCAATGCTCCAGCGCAGCGCGTTCAGCAGCAGCGGCGGCACGCTGCCCGCCATCAATCGGCCGACCACCGCATTGCCGGCCCACATCAGCGGCGGAAGAGTCAGCAGCAGGGCAAGGCGCGGAGTCAGCATGAGGGTCGCGTTGGCAAGGGCAGCAGCAAGAAGGACAAGGGGCGAGGCCGACAAAGATCGGCAAAGGCTGGCACGATAGCGGAAAAGCCCTTTTTGTATTGAAGGAGACACGATGACGCGTCGCGAGCAAGCCATACAGATCGCCCAGCCCGGAGCTGCCGAGGCCATGCAGGTGGTCGAGGTCCAAGTCGGGGAGCCGGGGCCGGGAGAGATCCGCATCCGCCACAAGGCGCTGGGACTGAACTACATCGATGTCTATCACCGCAGTGGCGCCTACCCGCTGCCCTTGCCGGCCTCGCTCGGCATGGAGGCCTCGGGCGTGATCGAGGCGGTGGGCGAGGGCGTCACGCATCTGCAGGTCGGCGACCGTGCCGCCTACGCCAGCCAGCCGCCCGGCGCCTATTGCACGGCGCGGGTGATGCCGGCCCGCTGCGTGGTGCGATTGCCGGACGCGATCGATTTCGACACCGGCGCGGCCATGATGCTCAAGGGCCTGACGGCGCAGTACCTGCTGCGCCGCACCTTGCCGCAAGGCGGGCTGGCGGCGGGTGACTTCGTGCTGTTCCACGCGGCCGCGGGTGGCGTGGGGCTGATCGCCTGCCAATGGGCCAAGGCGCTGGGGCTGCGGCTGATTGCCACGGCAGGCTCGGACGAGAAATGCGCGCTGGCGCTGGCCCATGGCGCCGCGCATGCGATCAATTACCGGCGCGAGGACTTTGCTGCCCGCGTGCGCGAGATCACCGGCGGCGCTGGCGTCAAGGTGGTCTACGACTCGGTGGGCCTGGACACCTGGGAAGGTTCGCTGAACTGCCTGTCGCCCTTCGGCCTGATGGTCAGCTACGGCAATGCCTCGGGCTTTGTGCCGCCGCTGTCGCTGGGCACTCTGGCGGCCAAGGGATCGCTCTATGTGACGCGGCCGACGCTGTTCACGCACCTGGCCACGCGCGAGTCCACGCAGGCGATGGCGGATGAGTTGTTCGGCGTGGTCACGAGCGGGCTGGTGAAGATCGTCATCGAGCAGCGCTATCAGGGCCTGGGCGCCGTGGTGCAGGCGCATCGCGACCTGGAGGCACGCACCACGACCGGATCAGGCGTGGTGCTGCTCTGAAGCCCTGAGCCACCCGGTGAGGACAGTCGTCACTGGGTGGTTTCGGCGTCAGCCTGCGTGGGGGCTGCTGACGCGGGAGCCCGCTCCAGCACCAGCTCAAAGCTGAAGCAGCTGCCGGTGCCGGGCTGGCTTTCCACCGTCACCTCGCCGCCCATCAGCGAGACCAGGCGCTGCACGATGGTCAGGCCCAGGCCGGTGCCGCCGTAGCGGCGCGTGATGCTGCCGTCGGCCTGTGTGAAGGGGGCAAAGACCTGGGCGATCTGCTCCTTGGTCATGCCGATGCCGGTGTCATGCACCGAGAAGCGCAGCCGCGCCGGCCCGGGCGCATGCGGGGCCGCCTCGTCCAGGCGCTGCACCTCCAGGCGCACCTCGCCCTTTTCGGTGAACTTCAAGGCATTGCCGACCAGATTGACCAGCACCTGGCGCAGGCGCAGCGCGTCGCCCAGCACATGCTGCGGCACGCCGGGCTGCACCCGGGCATGCAGCGCGATGTTCTTCTCATGCGCGTGCAACAGCAGCGGCTGCAGCGCTTCGCGCAGGCAGTCATGCAGCGCGAACGGCGCCTGCTCGATGATCACGCGGCCGGCTTCGATCTTGGCCACGTCCAGCAGGTCGTTGATGATCACCATCAGGCCCTTGGCCGATTTGTGCGCCAGCTCGATGAACTTGCGCTGGCGCTCGGTCAGCTCGGTCTGCAGCACCAGCTCGGTCAGGCCCAGCACGCCATTCATCGGGGTGCGGATCTCATGGCTCATATTCGCCAGGAAGCTGCTCTTGGCCTGGCTGGCCGCCTCGGCGGCTTCGCGGGCGGCTTCCAGCGCGGCCTGCGTGGCCTTCAGCTCGCCGATGTCGCGGGCGTTGAACTGCATCACCATATCGCCGGTCACCGGGTCGCGCATCGGCCGCGCGTCGACGCCGTGCCAGCGCAGGCCGCTGACGGTCTTGAGTTCCAGATCGGCGCGGAAAGTCTGGCCGCGCTGCACCTGGTTGAAGATGCGCTGGCCCATTTCCGGCGGCTCGAACATGGACAGAAAGTCCTGCCCGCTGCGCTTGCCGCTGATGACGCCGAAGGTCGCCGAGGCGGCCGCATTGCGCATCAGCACCGAGCCATCCTTCAGGCTGACCATCGCGATGCGCACCGAGGTGTGCTGAAGGGCTTCGACACCGCGCAGCATGGACTTGTCCACGCCTTCAGGCAGCGCATCGGCGGCGAACAGCATCACCTGGCGCCGGTCCGGCGTGCGGATGCCGCGCGAGACCAGCAGCACCGTGGTGGGCTGGCCCTTGGGGTAGAGCGTCCACTGCTCGCGCACGATCTTGCCCTGGGCGTGATCGGCGGCCGTGACCGCCAGGCGCTCGCGCACCATTTCGGTCATGTCGGAGTGGTCGCGCGCTAGAAACTCCTCGGCCCGCTCGGCCTTCCAGAAGCTCAGCGCCGCGGCATTGGCCCACAGATTGCGCCGGCGCTCCGGATCGAAGACCCACATGGGCACATCGAGCCAGTCGTAATGCGTCAAGCTGGAGAAATCGAGCATGGAGGGGCGGCAGGCTGGGGGCGGCACCATGGCCGCGAACTCACAGCTTCGGATTGTCGCGTGGCTGGCTCCCATTCCAGCGTGGCCGGCGAAGTTTTTGCGCCGTTTGGGTAGTAGTTGGGGACATCAGCTGTTGCAGCGCCCTGCCGCAGGGCTCAGTCGGCAACCGCCGCCCGGTAGGCATGCCAGCTGGCGTGGCCCAGTACCGGGCCAACCACCAGCAAACCGGCAAACCAGGGCAGCAGGGCCAGCACCACCAGCAGCGTGATCAGGAAACCCCAGAACAGCATCACACCGGTCTGTGTCAGCACCAGACGCATGCTGGTCAGCCCGGCGGTGATGGCGTCCACCGGTCGGTCCAGCAACATCGGAATCGATACCACGCTGATCGAATAGATCAGGCCGGCAAACACGGCGCCGACGCACAGATAGGTGACGATGAAGCCGATGTTCTCGGGCTCCAGCAGCTTGGTCAGCGAGCCTGAGAAATCGGGCATGCCATCGAAACTGACGGCGAACACCACCAGCGAGGCACGGCCCCAGATCATCTCCAGGATCAGCAGCACCGCGCCGAAGATGGCCAGCTGGCCCATGCGCGTGTCCCAGGCGGTCAGCGAATCGCCCAAGTCGGGCTTCTCGCCGCGCTCCAGCCTCATGCTGACCTGATACAGGCCCAGGCACATGAAGGGCCCCATCAGCAGGAAGCCGGCTGAGAGCGCCAGCGTGTAGGCCGGTGCGTTCTGGTAGACCTTCAGCAGCCCCCAGCCCATCGCCATGAAGCACAGACCGTAGAACAGGCCGATGCCGGGCGCGCGCAGGAAATCTCGCCAGCCGGCAGCCAGCCAGCGCAGCGGATCGGCAAAGCCCAGCGGCCGCAGGGTGATGGCAAAGCCGGTGGCCGGATCCGTCGCGTCCGCTGAGCTGTCAACCGGCTCGGTGCTGGCCGGCGGCGTCTCCATGCCGGGTTCTTCGTCCCGGTCGGTGTGGGTGGCATTCATGCCGCCAGACTAGGGCAGTCTGGCACTTGGCAACAGCGGACTTTCCTTAGCTTCGGGCCAGCCGCCGTCTGCCAATCGCTCAGCTCTTGCGCACGCGCCGGATCTCGTCCCAGATCAGCAGCACCGCGCCGATGCTGATGGCGCTGTCGGCAACGTTGAACGAAGGGAAGTACCAGCCGCGCCAGTGCAGCTGGATGAAGTCCACCACATAGCCGTGCAGCAGGCGGTCCACCACATTGCCGATGGCGCCGCCCAGGATCAGCGACAGCGCGGTGGCGAACAGCAGCTGGTGACCATGGCGGCGCAGCATCCAGAGGATGAAGACCGTGGCCGCTGCGCCGATGCCGACGAAGAACCAGCGCTGCCAGCCCGAGGCGCCGGCCAGGAAGCTGAAGGCTGCGCCAGTGTTGTGCACGCGCACGACGTTGAAGAAGCTGGTGACGTAGCGGCTGTCGCCGTACTGGAAGCTGCCGAGGATCAGCACCTTGGTGAACTGGTCGGCAATGATGATCAGCGCGGCGATCAGCAGCCACTGGATCAGGCGCGGAGAAGAAGACTTGGCCATGGTTGCGTCTTCAGGCCACGTGGCGGGTTTCGCCGCTGCCGTGCAGGTTGCTGTCGCAACGACCGCAGATCGTCGGATGCGCAGGGTTGGCGCCGACGTCCTCGCGGTAGTGCCAGCAGCGCTCGCACTTCTGATGCGTGGAGGCGCTGACTTTTATCGACAGCTCATCGGCCGCGACCAGCGTGGCTGCCGAAGTGATCAGCACAAAGCGCAGGTCCTCGCCCAGGCTTTGCAGCAGGGCCATGTCGGCCGCGTTGACCCCCAGCACCACCTCGGCCTGCAGTGAGGCACCGACGGCGCCGGTGCTGCGCACATCCTCGATGGCCTTGTTGACAGCCTCGCGGATCTCGCGCACGCGCGCCCACTTGGCCAGCAGCGTGGCATCCGGCGTCTCGAAGGCCCAGAAGGTCTCGGTGAAGATGCTGTCACCAGCCTTGGCGCCGGCAAAGACTTTCCACGCTTCCTCGGCGGTGAAGCTCAGGAAGGGCGCCATCCAGCGCAGCATCGCGTTCGTGATCTGCCAAAGCGCAGTCTGTGCCGAGCGGCGCGCCAGGCTCTTGGGCGCGGTGGTGTAGAGACGGTCCTTCAGGACATCCAGATAGAAGGCGCCCAGGTCTTCTGAGCAATAGACCTGCAGCTTGGCCACCACCGGATGGAACTCATAGCGCTGGAAGTGCGCCAGGATCTCGGCCTGCAGCTCGGCGGCGCGGGCCAGCGCGTAGCGGTCCACTTCCAGCAGCTGATCGAAGGGCACAGCGTCGGTCTTGGGGTCGAAGTCCGAGACATTGGCCAGCAGGAAGCGCAGCGTGTTGCGGATGCGGCGGTAAGCGTCCACCACGCGGGCCAGGATCTTGTCGTCGATGCCCAGATCGCCCGAGTAGTCGGTGGCGGCTGTCCACAGGCGCAGGATCTCGGCGCCCATCTTGTCGCTGACCGACTGCGGCGCCACCACATTGCCGACCGACTTGCTCATCTTGCGGCCCTGGCCGTCGACGACGAAACCATGGGTCAGCAGGCCGCGGTAGGGCGCGCGGTCGTTGATTGCGCAGGAGATCAAGAGCGAAGAGTGGAACCAGCCGCGGTGCTGGTCGTGGCCCTCCAGATAGAGGTCGGCTTCGGGGCCGCTGTCATGCGCGGCGCCGGCATGGCTGCCCTTCAGCACATGCTGAAAGGTTGAACCGGAGTCGAACCACACGTCCAGGATGTCCTGGCCCTTGCTGTAGTTCGCGGCCTCGCTGCCCAGCCACTCGGCCGGGTCGAGTTTGGACCATGCCTCGATGCCACCGGCCTCGACCAGTTGCGCCGCGCGCTCGATGAAGGCCAGCGTGTCGGGATGGGCTTCGCCCGTGTCCTTGTGCAGGAAGATCGGCAGCGGCACACCCCAGCTGCGCTGGCGCGAGATGCACCAGTCGGGCCGGTTGGCGATCATGTCGCGCAGGCGGGCGCGGCCGTTCTCGGGATAGAAGCCAGTCGCGTCGATCGCGTCCAACGCGGTCTGGCGCAGCGTCTTGGCGGGCTTCTCCTGCGCGAACAGGCCTTCGCCCTCGTCCATGCGCACGAACCACTGTGCCGCGGCGCGGTAGATCACCGGCGTCTTGTGGCGCCAGCAGTGCGGGTAGCTGTGCGTGATCTTGGTGTGCGAGAGCAGGCGGCCGGCGTCTTCCAGCGCCTGCGCGATGACCGGATTGGCCTTCCAGATGTGCTGGCCGCCAAACAGCGGCAGCTCGGGCGCATAAGTGCCGTTGCCCTGCACCGGATTCAGGATGTCGTCGAAGGCCAGGCCGTGGGCGACGCAGCTCTGGAAGTCGTCCAGGCCATAGGCCGGTGCCGAGTGCACGACGCCGGTGCCGTCCTCTGCGGTGGCGTAGTCGGCCAGATAGACGGGGCTCTCGCGGTCATAGCCGGCGTCGACATGGGCCAAGGGATGCTTGAACTTCAGCATCGCGAGCTGCTTGCCCGGCGTGGTGGCCAGCACCTGGCCTTCGAGCTTCCAGCGCGCCAGGCATTTCTCGACCAGGGCCTCGGCCACCAGGTAGATGCCCTTGGGCGTGTCCACCAGCGCGTAGCTCAGCTCGGGGTTGAGATTCAGCGCCTGGTTGGCGGGGATGGTCCAGGGCGTGGTGGTCCAGATCACCGCGAAGGCGTCCTTGGCCAGCGAGGCCAGACCGAAGGCGGCGGCCAGCTTGGCGGGCTCGGCGGCCAGGAAGGCCACATCGACGGCCGGGCTCTGCTTGTCGGCATATTCGATCTCGAACTCAGCCAGCGAGGAGCCGCAGTCGAAGCACCAATACACGGGCTTCAGGCCGCGGTAGACATGGCCGCGCTCGAACAGGCGCTTCAGCACTCGGATCTCGCCGGCCTCGTTGCTGAAATCCATGGTGCGGTAGGGACGGTCCCATTCGCCCAGCACGCCCAGGCGCTTGAAGTCCAAGCGCTGTGCGTCGATTTGCTCGGCGGCATAGGCGCGGCTCTTGGCCTGCACCTCGTCGCGCGGCAGGCCGCGGCCGAAGGTCTTCTCGATCTGGTTCTCGATCGGCAGGCCGTGGCAGTCCCAACCCGGGATGTAGGCGGCGTCAAAACCTTCCAACTGACGCGCCTTGACGATCATGTCCTTGAGGATCTTGTTCGCCGCATGGCCGATGTGGATCTGGCCATTGGCATAGGGCGGGCCGTCGTGCAGCACGAATTTCGGGCGGCCGATGCGCGCATCGCGCAGCTTCTTGTAGACACCCTGGTCTTCCCATTCCTTGACCCAACCCGGCTCGCGCTTGGGCAGGTCGCCGCGCATCGGGAAGGGGGTGTCGGGCAGGTTCAGCGTGGCGCGGTAGTCGGCGGCGGCTTCGTTGGGCTTGGTGGCGTCAGTCATGGCGGGCAGCGTTTCAGGCAGACAGGCGTCAGCCTGCAATAGAGGAGCGGCGCGCACCGAGCGCGCCGGGCCGAGAGCGGAGCTCAGCGCTTCAAATTCGGTCGCGGGTGGTCTGGCGACTGACCTTCACATACGGCGCCGGATGGGCGGCCAGGAACTCGCGCGCCTGCACCACATCCTGACGGATCGCGGCCGTCAATGCGTCCAGCCCGTCGTAGCGGGCTTCGTCGCGAAGTTTGTGCAGCAGTTCCACGCGCACGAGTTTACCGTAGGCCCCTTCGCGCTCCAGCGCGGCAGGCCAGTCGAGGCAGTGCACCTCGAGCAGCACGCGGCCGCTGTCGTCTACCGTGGGGCGACGGCCCAGCGAGGCCACACCGTCCAGCGCCGTGTCAGCCAGCCCATGCACGCGCACCGCGAAGATGCCCATCGCGGCGGGCTTGTCGTGCGGGAAACGCAGGTTCAGCGTCCGGAAGCCGTCGGCCTTGCCGGCGCCGGTCTCGCCCAGGCTGCGACCCAGCTTGGCGCCATGCACCACATGGCCGGAGATCGAATAGGGCCGGCCCAACAGCCGCGCCGCGTTCTTCATGTCGCCCGCAGCCAGCGCTTCGCGCACCGCCGAGCTGCTGACGCGCAGGCCATGCACCTCGTAGCTCATCATGCGGGCCACATCGAAGCCGTGGCGTGCGCCGGCAGCATCCAGCGTCGCGTAGTCGCCCTGGCGCTTGGCGCCGAAGCGGAAGTCGTCACCGACCAGCACATAGCGCACGCCCAGGCCTTGGCGCAGCACGCGGTCGATGAAATCCTGGGCCGGCAGCGCGGCAAGACGCTCGTCGAAGCGCAGCACGATGACCTGGTCGATGCCGCAGCGCTCCAGCTCGCTGAGCTTGTCGCGCAGCGTGGCAATGCGCGCGGGTGCCAGCTCGGGCTTGCCGGACTTGGCGGCGAAGTAGTCTCGCGGATGCGGCTCGAAGCTCAGCGCGCAGGACGGCAGCCCGCGGTGCTGGGCTTCCGATTGCAGCAGTGCCAGCATGGCCTGGTGGCCGCGATGCACGCCGTCGAAGTTGCCTATCGTCAGCGCACAGGCGCTGGCGATGCCGGGATGATTAAAGCCGCGAAATACCTGCATGGGCGGCGATTATCCCTGCCAGGGCGGCGCCGGCCTGCCAGCGGCTTCAGGCGGGTGCTGCGAGTGCAGGCTGGTGCAGCCGCGCTTGCACCACGGCCAGCAGCTGCTCGATCTCGAAGGGCTTGGACAGATGGTCGTTCATGCCGCAGTCCAGGCAGCGCTGGCGGTCGGCGCTGCCGGCGTTGGCGGTCAGCGCCACGATGGGCACCGGGGCGCGCTGCCGCTGCTGTTCCTGGCTGCGCCAGCGGCGTGTGACCTCAAAGCCGTCCAGGCCAGGCATCTGGCAATCCATCAGCACGATGTCGAACTGCTCGTGCGGCTGCAGTTGCTCCAGCCTTGCCAAGGCCTGGCTGCCGTTCTCGGCTTGCTCCACCTGCAGGCCGCAGCGTTCCAGCATGCTGGACGCCACCAGCATGTTCACCGGGTCGTCCTCGACCAGCAGCACGCGGCCGTGCAGCAAGGGCAGTGCAGGCGCTGTCAGCGGGCCGGCGGGCTCCGGCAGTGCGCCTTCGCAGGGCAGGCAGGGGAGATCGAAGCTGAAGCGCGAGCCCTGGCCGGGGCTGGATTCGCACAGCAGCTCGCCGCCCATGGCACGGACCAGCTCGCGCGAAATCGCCAGACCGAGACCTGTGCCTTCGCGTTTTTGAAGGCGATCGCTGCCTATTTGCTCGAAGGGGGCAAAGATGCGCTCCAGCTCGCTGGCCGGTATGCCTTCGCCGCTGTCACTGACACTGACACGCAGACGGCCGCCTTGCAGGCCGGCTTCGACGGTGACGCGGCCTGTTTCCGTGAACTTGATCGCATTGCCAATCAGGTTGTGCAGGACCTGGCGCAGCCGGGCCGCGTCGCCCAGGCAGCGCTGCGGCAAGTCCTCGCTGAGTTGCAGCTCGAACTGCAGGCCTTTCTCCACGGCCCGGCCGGCCAGCAGGCGACTGACCTCGTCCAGCGTCGAGCGCAGGGCCAGCGGCTGCTGCGCGACGAGCAGCTTGCCCGATTCGATGCGGGCCAGATCCAGCATGTCGTTGACCAGTTCCAGCAGGTGGCGGCCCGAGCGCTGCATCAGGCCGATCTGCGCGCTCTGTTGCGGCGTCAGCGCCGAGCGCTCCAGCAGCTGCGCCATGCCGAGAATGCCATTCAGCGGGGTGCGGATCTCATGGCTGAGCATGGCCACCAGGCGAGACTTGCTGTCGCTCTGCCGCTGTGCTTCCAGCAAGGCCTGCTGGCGCAGCTCGGCGTTGTGCGCATGGGTGAAGCGCAGCCGCATCAGCTCGACGCTGCGGGCCTCCATGCGTCTGGACTCCATCAGCGAGACCGCCAGGAAGATGGCCAAGCCGGCTGCGCTGTAGCTACCGGCGGGCGTGGCTTGCCAGAGCAGGTGGATCAGCAGCGGACTGAGGCTCAGCGTGGCAAAGAGCATGTAGGTGCGCGCGCTGCTGAGCGTCAGCAGCGCGATCGCGCAGATGCCGACCAGGGTGGCAAGCAGGGCGCCGTTCAGGCCGGGCACGGTCGGTGTGTCCAGCAGGCCCAGCGCGCCCCAGCTCAGGCCGTCCAGCGCCAGCAACACCAGGTAGCGCCGCATCCAGCGCGGGCTGTCGGCGGGTGTGGGCTGGCTGCGCTGGTAGTGCCGCACATCGAGCCAGCGCAGCAGCGCGATGGCGGTGCGTGCGCCCATCCAGGCCAAGAGCACGCTGTTCGGCAGCTTGCCCCACAGGAAGGTGAAGGGCAGCAGGCAGAACAGCAGGCCGAGCAGCACAGGCGTCGTCGTGGCGGAATACAGGGCGGCCAGACGCTCTGCAGCCACCAGGGCGGCGATGTCCGCTGGTTTGGCGTCTGTTCCTGTCATCGATGCCGCCGGTCCGACGGACCAGGCTTGGCTCTGTGTGCTCATGCCGTTGCTTGTGGCCTCGGTCTGTGCCTGGGCTCGTGGTTCTGCATCAAGGGCCCCCTCGGCCCGCAACGCGCAAGTTTCCACTGGCGCGCAGCAGGCGCCGGACTAGGATCAACCCTGGGCGTGGTGTGGCGGCCTCAACACAGGCCTGCGAATTGCGGACTTGTCAGCTGCTGATAAGACTGGGGCTGGCCACCCAGGTCCATGCGCCGGGCGCGAGATCGGCCGGCAGCCGCAACGCGCCGAACTGCGGCCGGTGCAGGGCTTCGCAGCGGTTGCCGACTGCAGCAATCATGCGCTTGACCTGGTGGTACTTGCCTTCAGTCAGCGTCAGGCGCAGGCCGTGGCCGTCGCCAAAGGCTTCGGCGGCTTCGGCCATGGCGAGTTCCGGCGGGCGCGGCTTGGGCGCCGGCCGGCCGGGCCGGGCCTCGGCCGGTGGTTCGCGCAGCTCAACGCCGGCCAGCAACTGAGCCACCTGCTCGGGCGTCACCGGGTGCTTGCAGCGCGCTTCGTAGACCTTGGGCACATGGTGCTTGGGGCTGGTGAGCTTGTGGATCAGCGTGCCGTCATCGGTGAGCAGCAACAGGCCGGTGGTGTCTTCGTCGAGGCGGCCGACCGGCTGCACATCGCGTTCGCGCAGCGGCGCCGGCAGCAGGCTCATCACGCTGGGGTGGTGCTTGGGCTTTTGCGAGCACTCGTAGCCGGCCGGCTTGTTCAGCAGGATCAGCGCCTTTTCATAGAAGGGCCAGGTCTTTCCACTGACCTCGAACACCAGGCCGTCCGTGGCGAACTCGGCGTCCGCGTCATCGACGATCTCGCCGCCGATCTTGACTTCGCCGTTGTAGATCAGGCTCGCGCACAGGCGGCGGGTGCCGAAGCCCTGGGAGAAGAGAATTTGTGAGAGGCGCATCAGCGGGTCTGCGGCGAAGCAGCGGAAGAGGAAGAGGAGGGGAATGAAGAAGGACGCGCCGGCGCGCCCTCAAAGGGGCTGCAGTCGATGCGCAGGCCCTGCGCGGACAGACGCCGGGCCAGCACCGGACCTATGCCCGGCAAGGATTCGAGTTCGGCGCGGCTGGCGCGGTTGAATTCCCACGTGCCCGCGCTGCGCACCTTCAGCGGCAGCAGCGTCAGGGGCAGGCCGGTCAGCAGCAGGCAGCGACGCGGGTGGGGCTGCATGGGCAGAAGCGGGCTATTCACCCGTCTGGGCCTGGACCATGGCGGCATAGGCGCCGCGTTCTCGCGTCAGCAGATCGGCATGGCTGCCGCTCTCGACCAGGCAGCCGTCGCGCAGCACATGGATGCGGTCGGCATTGCGGATGGTGGACAGGCGGTGGGCGATCACGATCAACGTTTTCTTGCCGCGCCATTCGTCCAGCGCCTGCTGTACGGCGCGCTCGCTCTCGGTGTCCAGCGCCGAGGTGGCTTCGTCGAACACCCAGATCGGCGCGTCCTTGTAGAGCGCACGGGCGATCGCCAGGCGCTGGCGCTGGCCGCCGGAGAGCTTGGAACCGTTGGCGCCAACCGGTGTCTCCAGTCCCTGCGGCAGGCCTTGCACGAAGTCCCACAGATGGGCGGCGCGCAACGCCTGTTCCAGCCGGGCTTCGTCGCGGGGCTGGGCATAGGCGATGTTGTCGGCCACCGAGGCGTCGAACAGCACGATGTCCTGCGAGACCACGGCGAACTGGCGGCGCAGCGAGGCGCGGGTCAGCGTGTCGATGGGTGTGCCGTCCAGCAGGATGCGGCCGCTCTGCGGCTGCGCGAAGCCCAGCAGCAGCGTGACGATGGAGCTTTTGCCCGAGCCCGAGGCGCCGACCAGGGCTGTGGTCTGGCCGGCCTCGAAGGGCAGGCTCAGGCCCTGCAGCGCATCGCGCTCGGCGCCTGGGTAGCGCATGTGCACTGCATCCAGCTCAAGGCGGCCCAGGCAGCGCTGCAGCTCTTGCGTGCCGGGATCGGGCTCGGCGGGCAGTGCGAACAGGCTGAAGCAGCCGCGCGCGATCACCAGGCCGTTGAGGATGGGCTGCGACAGCTCGGACAGATGGCGCAGGCGCGAGCTCAGCAGGAGCAGCGCGGTGACAAAGGCGGCGAAGTCGCCGACGCCTGTGTTGTTCTGGCGGGCCTGCAGCAGCGCGATGGTGATGATCAGCGACAGGCCGATGGCTGCGACCAACTGCGACAGCGGCTGGATGGTGGCATTGGTGGCCGAGATCTTCAGCGCCTGGCGCTGCGCATCCTTGGCCAGGCCGGCGAATTGCTCGCGCTCATGCGCGGCGGCGTCGAAGCTGCGCACCACGCGCCAAGCGCGCACCAGGTCGTCGACCTTGGCCGACAGGCGCATCTGTGCGTCGTAGCTGAGCGCGCCGATGCGCTGCACCCGCTTGTTGATGCGCTTCATCACGAAGGCCATCAGCGGGAGCGTGATCAGCGATAGCAGCGTCAGTTGCCAGTTCAGGTAGAGCAGATAGCCCAGTGTGGCGATGGTGGGCAGGCCATCGCGCAACACCGTGATCACCGAGCCGGACAGCAGGCTCATGAACTGCTGCGGGTCGTTGACGACCTTTGTCACGGCCGTGCCTGGCGGCAGCGTGGTGTAGACGGAGGAGTCGGCCTTCAGCAGCGTCTCCAGCAGCGCGCGGCGCAAGTCCATCACGGTACGCCAGCTGGTCCAGTTCAGCAGGTACAGGCCCAGGAAGCCGAACAGGCCGCGCAGTGTGAACAGGCTGATCAGCACCACCGGCACCCACCAGACGGCGAAGGCATCGGGTTTGAAGCCGTCGCTGAAAACGGTCTTGATCAGGTGCGGGATCAGGGGCTCGGTGATGGCTGCGCCAAGATAGGCCAGCAACGTCAGCGCCACGCCCCAGCGGTAGGGGCGGACGTAGCGCAGCACCTGGCGGGCGATGTCTTTCAGGGCTGGCTGTTCGGTGGTGCTCACAGAGTCGGTCGGGGCAGGGCGGAAGTGCGGTATTGTCGCCGCTCTTGCGAAACCGCTGACGCCTCGAGCCCTGTCTGATGAAGATCGTCCACCTGCTGCTGACGCACAGCTTTGCCGGCACCGAGCGCCATGCCATCGAGCTGGCCAATGCCCAGGCCGCCGAACATGAGGTGACGATGATCCTGCACCGGCGCGCCGCCGAAGACCGGCCCAATGCGCTGGCGCACCGGCTGGACCCGCGGGTGAGACAGGTGCTGGTGGGCGGCTGGGGCCCCTTGGCCATCTGGGCTGCGCGCCGCGCCTTGCGGCGCCTGAAGCCGGATGTGGCCCATGCCCACCTCAGCCATGCCTGTCGCGCCCTGCATGGACTCAAGGGCCTGTGCCTGCGGGTGGCGACGCTGCACATCCACTACAAGCCGCAGCAGCATCGCGACTTGGACGCGCTGATCGCCATCGCGCCCTGGCAGCTCGATGCGATTCCGGCTGCGCAGTGCGCCCATACGGTGCAGATTGACAACTGGACCGCGGCGCCGCCCTTCGACGCCGAAGCGCGCCGGCGTGTGCGCGCCGAGCTGGGTATTGCCGACGAGGTGTTCCTGATCGGCGCGCTGGGCCGCGCCGAGGCCAGCAAGGGGCTGGACCTGCTGATCGACGCCTTCGTCGAAGCCGATCTGCCGCAGACGCGGCTGGCCATCGTTGGCGGAGGGCGCGACTGGGAGGGCTTGCGGCAGCGCGCGCCGGCCGAGGTGCTGATGCCGGGCTTCGTGGCCCAGCCGCAGCAGTGGTTCAGCGCCTTTGATGCCTTCGTCAGTGCGGCGCGCTCTGAGCCTTTCGGCCTGGTGTTCCTGGAGGCGATGAGCGCGGGCCTGCCGGTGCTGGCGACGCGCTCGCAAGGCGGTGAGCATTTCGCGGCGCTGATCGAGCGGCCGCTGGTGACCTGCAACGATGCAGCAGCGCTGCGCCAGGCCTTGCAGCAGCTGCGGGCCGAGCAGCCGGTGCGCCGGGCCTACGATCTGTCGGCCTTTGCGCAGGGCGCGAAAGTGGCCGAGGTCGAGGCCTTCTACCGCCGCGAGCTGGCAGCGCTGCGCTGAGCTTTCTTCAGGTGCTCTGTTCCAGCCAGCGCCGCAGCGGTCGGCCCAGGCCGTAGGCGAACTGCTGCCAGCGCGTGCGCGCATGGCGCTGCACGAAGATGCGGCGGTACCAGTCGCTGCCCTGCAAGGCGGGCTTCTGCGCGGCAATCAGCTGCTGGCACAGCGCCTTCATCGCCGCGCTTTCCTCACCGGCCGTGCGGCCGTTGCGGTAGGTCTTCTGGCCGCTGGTGACGGGGCGGCGGTGGCTGGCCATCACCGCGTCGATCAGCGCGGTGCGCGGCCAGCCGCCGAGCTGCTGCAGCGCGGGCATCAGGTATTTGTCGATGCCCCAGGACGAGACATTGCCGCGGTAATGCTCGCGCCCGGCCATAAACAGCGCGCCACGGTAGAAGGGCATCATCACCTCCACCCAGTCCACCTCGCGGTACAAGCGGTTAGGCTGGCGCAGCGTCCAGCGGTGGGTGTAGCGGCTGTCGTGGCTGAGCACGGGCGAGAAGCAGTCCAGGCCTTCGCAGCGGCCCAGGTGCAGCGCGCGGTTGATGTCGCTGACGCCCAGCACGATGTCGTCGTCGATCAGGCTGACATATTCGGGCGTGCTGCCGCTGGCAGCCAGGTGCTCGGCCAGGGCCTGATAGATCTCGCCCTTGCATTCGGTCTGGCCCGACAGCACGGTGCAGCGCTGGCCGCGCAGCTCGGTGGGGCCAGCGGGTTGGCGGCCGGTGTAGTCGAACAGCAGCCAGTCGAACTCGGGCGCGGCGTCCAGGTGGATCATCGCCAGCGGGGGCGATGCGCCATCCCAGGACACCAGGACCAAAGGCTTGGCGGAGGTGCTGATGCTCATGCGCGGTGCCAGCGGTTCAAGACGGTGTAGGCCGCCTTGCGACGGAACTTGCGCCAGGTGGTGGCCAGGCTGTCGGGCGCCTTGGCACCGACCGAGCTCTGCTGGCTGGTGTCGTCCAGCGCGATCACGGCCGGCTCCACCCCTTGCACATCCAGCTCATTTTCCCACCAGTAGCGCAGATCGACATCGATCGGGCGGCCGAAGGGCAGGCGGCTGGCCAGCAGCTTGGCGGCGCCGGCGCGGCTGACGACATAGCCGGCCGTCAAGCTGGGGATGCGCTTGTAGTGCACGCGCTGGAAGCCCGGGGCCAAGTCTTGCGGCCGGTGCAGCTTGCGCACGCCTTCCTGGCGATTGAGGTGGCTGATCAGCTTGACCATGTCCCAGTCAATCGTCTGCGCTCCCAGCGCTTGGATGACGGCGGCGAAGCCCGGCTCCAGCCGCACGTCGTCCTCCAGCACCACCAGCGCGGCATGCGGCGAGTCCAGCAGCCATTGCCAGGCGCGCAGATGGCTGGCGTAGCAGCCCTTCTCACCATTCACCAGGGGCTTGTGGAACTGCCGGACATTGATCGCGTCCGAGTAGTAGCGCGCCTGCTGCTCGGCTGAAAGCTCGGTCCAGCGCGTGGCGGCAAAGCGTTCGGCGGCCAGGCCCGTGCGCACGAACTCGGCCTGCATGCGCTGGCGTCGTTCGCTGTCGCTGTCCAGATTGATGTAGACGATGGGCAGCATCGCGTGCAGCGGGCTCACTCGTGCCAGTGCTGGGCGATCCAGGTGGCCGGCCGGGCATGGCGCCAGTTGCCGTTGCTGCGGCCAGCCAGCGCGTCGGGCGGGTTCATCACGCCGTGGAAGATCAGGATGCGCGCACCCTTGGGAATGATGGGCTCGCGCCAGTAGTTGCTCGGCCAGGTCGGGATGCAGTGGTACTTGTAGCTGGCGCACCAGGCCGCGTCCCAGTACGTCAGGACGCCTTTGCGCTGCATCTCGTCGGACAGATAGGCCTGCTCGTTGCGGAACTTGGCGCGGATGGCATCGAACTCGCGGCGGAACTTGGCCAGCACATCGGCATGCGCGCCCAGCGTGAAGCGGTAGACCGAGGAGTTGCCGGTGATGCGCCAGGGGCGCTTCCAGTCGTGGATGATGAGGAACTCGCCCGGCACCTCGAAGAAGGGCGTGATGTCGTCGACGATGACCACGTCCAGATCGAGGAACAGCGCCGTACCCTTGAGGCCGTGCAGATCCGCCTCGAACGTGGTCAGCTTGGTCCAGCCGCGCTCGGGAGAGCCGGGCGGCAGCGCCAGCGCTGGGATCGGCAGGCATTGCACCTCGGCGCGCACGCCTTCGCTGCGATCGGTCAGGCAGACGAAGCGGAACTCGCCCTTCAGGTGACGGCGCACCATCGCGTAGAGGCGGTTGACGTATTCGGGGCCGTACTTGGTGCCCCACTTCATGCACAGGATGATGCGCTGTTCGTCGGTGCCGGCCCGGGCGGGCGCTGCTGCTGCTACTGCTTCAGTGCTCATCAGAGTTCCTCGACATGGCGAGGCGGATAGGTGTCCCAGCCCAGGCAGCCGGGACATTGCCAGAAATAGTGCTGCGCTTCGAAGCCGCAGGCCGCGCAGCGGTAGCGCTGCAGCGGGCGCACGGCGCGGTCGAGCGCCGCACTGACCAGCTTGCCGTCGTCCTCGGCCAGCGGGCAGTTGCTCTGCGCCAGCAGCAGGCGCGTTGCCGACAGACTGGGCTCGGTGCGCAGATGGTCGAGCAGGCGTTGGCGCTGCGCCAGGGCGTCCGGCTCCAGCAGCGCCATGGCCAGAATCAGGTGCATGCCGGGGCTGCGTTGATATTGCGCTTGCAGGGTCTGCAAGGCCTTGGCGACGGCACCGCTGGCTTTGGCCGCTTCGGCATAGTCCTTGGCGACCAGGTTGAAGGCTTCAGGCTGCTGCGCCAGCAATTCGGCAAAGGCGGCCATGGCAGCCTCATGGCGGCCTTGGCGGGCCAGCATCTGGCCGGTCAGCACATGCGCGCGAGCTGCTTGCGGTGCGGCCTTGCGGGCTTGCTCCAGCAACTGCAGCGCCTCGTCCTGACGGTCGCGGGCCTGCGCCTCCAGCGCCTGTTCGCACAGGTAGTGGGCGATGCGCGAGGCGAAGGAGGCGGTGCCACTGTGTTCGAGGTGGCGCGCCACCTCGGCTGCCTTGGCCCATTCGCGCGTGCGCTCGTACAGGTTGAGCAGGGCCAGCTCGGCCTCGCTCTCGAAGGCGCTGCCACGCAGCGCCGCGAAGGCCTCTTCGGCACGGTCGAACAGACCGGCTTTGTAGAAATCCTGGGCCAGCGCGTGTTGGGCGCGTTCGCGCTCGCTGCGCGGCAGGTCGGCGCGCGACAGCAGGTGCTGGTGCACGCGGACCGCACGCTCGTATTCGCCGCGGCGGCGGAACAGATTTCCCAGGGCGAAGTGCAGCTCGGAGGTGTCGGGGTCAGCCTGCACGGCTTCGATGAAGGCATCGATTGCCTTGTCCTGCTGCTCATTGAGCAACAGGTTCAGGCCCTTGAAATAGGCCTTCGGGGCATCGCGCTGCTCGCGCTTCCACTGGCGGCTGTCCAGCTTGGACGCCAGCCAGCCGAAGCCGAACACCAGGGGCAGGGCGATCAGCAGCCAGCTCAGCTCAAAGTCCATCGCGGATCGGATTCAGGGGCTCGGGGGCAGTGGCGGCAGCAGGGTCGTCGAGTCGCTGCGCCTGGCGGCGGTGCTTCCACCAGGCCGGCACCATGGCCAGGACGCCGACAGCGCATCCCAGGCCAAAGGCCAGCAGCACGACGATCACCAGCGGCGAGTGCCAGTCGTGGCCGAAGAACCAACGCACCTGCACCTCCTGGCTGTTGTTCAGCGCGAAGGCGAAGAGTGCAAAGAAGAGGAAGGCTCGCAGGAGCCAGACGAGGATGCGCATCAGCGCGGATTCTAGGGCTCGGCGCTCACGGCCGGGCCGTCAGGCGCGATTGCGGTCCAGCGGGTTGTCGTCGGCCGGCAACTGGGCATCGACCGCTTCGCGCAGGGCTTTGCCCGGCTTGAAATGGGGCACGAGCTTTTCGGGGATCAGCACCTGCTCACCGCTGCGCGGATTGCGGCCCATGCGGGGCGGGCGGCGGTTGATGGAGAAGCTGCCGAAGCCGCGGATTTCGATGCGGTGGCCACGGGCCAGGGCGTCGGACATCGCGTCCAGGATGGTCTTGACCGCGAACTCGGTGTCGCGCTGGGTGAGTTGGCCAAAACGTTCGGCCAGCTGTGCAACGAGGTCGGAGCGGGTCATGACGTCGGTATTCCGAAAGGGGACTGCAGTGAGGGAAAAACAGGCTCGCACTCGGGAGAGTGGCGAGCCTGCCGGGTTTGCTCACCACGGACCGGCCGTGGTGAAGCGGGCAGCAGACGGCCGGAGCCGTCCGCAGCCTATCAGCCCTGGTTGTCCAGCTTGGCGCGCAGCAGAGCGCCCAGGCTGGTGGTGCCTGCGTTTTCACGCTCGGACGTGGCCGACAGGCGCTGCATGGCTTCCTGCTGGTCCGCGTTGTCCTTGGCCTTGATCGACAGCTGGATGTTGCGGGTCTTGCGGTCGATGTTGACGATGATGGAGGTGACTTCGTCGCCTTCCTTCAACACGTTGCGGGCGTCTTCCACGCGGTCGCGGGAGATTTCCGAAGCGCGCAGATAGCCCAGCACGCCGTCAGCCAGCTCAATCTCGGCGCCGCGCGGGTCGACGGTCTTGACCTTGCCGGTCACCGAGGCACCGCGGTCATTGACCGTGGTGAAAGAGGTGAACGGGTCGCTGTCCAGCTGCTTGATGCCCAGCGAGATGCGCTCGCGCTCGACATCCACGGCCAGCACGACGGCTTCGACTTCCTGACCCTTCTTGAAGTTGCGCACGGCAGCTTCGCCAGTCTCGTCCCAGCTCAGGTCGGACAGGTGCACCAGACCGTCGATGCCCTGGGCCAGGCCCACGAACACGCCGAAGTCGGTGATGGACTTGACTGGACCCTTGACCTTGTCGCCGCGCTTGACGTTCTCGGCGAACTCTTCCCACGGGTTGGCCTTGCACTGCTTCATGCCCAGCGAGATGCGACGCTTGTCTTCGTCGATCTCCAGAACCATGACTTCGACTTCGTCGCCCAGGGAGACGATCTTGGCCGGAGCGATGTTCTTGTTGGTCCAGTCCATTTCCGAGACGTGCACCAGGCCTTCGATGCCCGGTTCGATCTCGACGAACGCGCCGTAGTCAGCGATGTTGGTGACCTTGCCGAAGAGGCGGGTGTTGGTCGGGTAGCGGCGAGCAACGCCGAACCACGGGTCGTCGCCCAGCTGCTTCAGACCCAGCGAAACGCGGTTCTTCTCAGCGTCGAACTTCAGGACCTTGGCGGTCAGTTCCTGACCGACAGTGACCACTTCGCTCGGGTGACGGACACGGCGCCATGCCATGTCGGTGATGTGCAGCAGGCCGTCGATGCCACCCAGGTCCACGAATGCACCGTACTCGGTGATGTTCTTGACCACGCCGTTGACGATCGCGCCTTCGGACAGGGTTTCCAGCAGCTTGGCACGCTCTTCGCCCATCGAAGCCTCGACCACAGCGCGGCGCGACAACACGACGTTGTTGCGCTTGCGGTCCAGCTTGATGACCTTGAACTCCATGGTCTTGCCTTCGTACGGGCTCATGTCCTTGACCGGACGCGTGTCCAGCAGGGAACCCGGCAGGAAGGCGCGGATGCCGTTGACCAGGACGGTCAGACCGCCCTTGACCTTGCCCGACACGGTGCCGGTCACGAAGTCGCCCGACTCCAGAGCGGTTTCCAACGACAGCCACGAGGCCAGACGCTTGGCCTTGTCGCGCGACAAAATGGTGTCGCCGTAGCCGTTTTCGATGGCGTCGATCGCCACCGAGACGAAGTCGCCGATTTGAACTTCCAGCTCGCCCTGGTCGTTCTTGAATTCTTCGATGGGCACATAGGCCTCGGACTTGAGGCCGGCATTCACGACCACGAAGCTGTGCTCGACGCGCACGACCTCGGCGGAGATGACCTCGCCAGCGCGCATGTCAGAGCGTTGCAGCGATTCCTCAAACAGGGCGGCGAAAGATTCTTGGGACATGGTGTTTCCTGAGCCGTCGCGCAAGGCGTTTGCGTTCGAGCGGTGTGTGCAAGCGAACTTGCGGGTTAGGTTGTAGAGATCGCTGCCCTCAGTGGACTGACGTCCGAGAGGAAGGGCAGCGGGCCCGTTCGGTCCCAACAGCCAGTGCTGATTCAGCCTTGGCTCTCAGGGCCTGGTCGCGCCGGACTCAACGCTGAGTCTGGAACGGCCTACGCTCGGCCCACCAAGCCAGCACCAGATCACGAGATTCCTCAATGGTCTGCGCCGAGTTGTCGAGCGGTCGCGCGTCTGCGGCAGCCTTCAAAGGCGAAGCGCTGCGACCTCGGTCGCGCGCGTCGCGAGCTTCTAGATCTGCACGCAAGCCCGCGATGCTAGCCGATTTTCCTTTGGAAATCAATTGCTTATGACGCCGCTCGGCGCGCGTCGCGGCACTGGCGGTCAGGAATACCTTGAGCGCCGCGCTGGGAAACACGGCTGAGCCCATATCGCGGCCGTCCGCCACCAAGCCGGGCAGGCGCCGGAAGTCCAGTTGCAGTTGGTTGAGCGCAGCCCGCACTGGCGCATGGGCGGCGACCTGGGAGGCCATCAGTCCGGTGGCCTCTTCGCGCAAGGCATCGGTGATGTCTTCATTGCCGAGTGTGATGCGGCCTTTGGCGAAATGCAGGTCCAGGCGGCTGGCCACCTCGGCTACGGCCGCTGCATCGTCGAGATCGACGCCCAGCCGGTGTGCTGCCAGGCCGGTGGCCCGATAGAGCGCGCCCGAGTCCAGCACCCAGTAGCCCAGCTCGTGCGCCACGACGTCGGCCAGCGTGCCCTTGCCGGAGGCGGTGGGCCCGTCGATGGTGATCACGGGGATGTCGTCGACCCGCGCGCTGACCACATCGAACAAGGTTTCGAAATAGTCAGGGAAGGTCTTGGCCACGCAATGGGGCTCAAGGATGCGAACCGGCACCGCAGCGTCGACACGCAATCCATTGAATGCCGCCAGCGAGAAGCACATGGCCACCCGATGGTCGTCATAGGTATGGATGGTCGCCGCCTGCCACCCGTCTAGCGGGTGCACGCGCAGCCAGTCCGGGCCTTCCTCCACCTCGGCGCCGAGCTTGCGAAGCTCGCAGGCCATGGCGGCGATGCGGTCGGTTTCCTTGACGCGCCAGCTGGCGATATTGCGCAGCGTGGTCGGTCCGTCGGCGTACAGCGCCATCACGGCCAGCGTCATCGCGGCATCGGGAATGTGATTGCAGTCCAGGTCCAGCGCCTTCAGGGGCCAGGCGCCGCGTCGCACTTCCAGCCAGTTCGGACCCATTTGGACCTGGGCGCCCATGGCCTGAGCCGCTTCGACGAAGCGCACATCGCCCTGCACCGAGGCGCTGCCGACGCCTTCGATGCGGACCGGCGCATCCAGACCAGCGATGGCGCCGACCGCCACGAAGTAGGAGGCCGAGGACGCGTCGCCTTCCACATGCACCTCGCCTGGCGAGCGGTAGCGGCTGCCGGCGGGAATGGTGAAGCGCTGCCAGTTGTCGTTGCTCACCGTGATGCCAAAGCGCGCCAGCAACTCCAGGGTGATCTGCACATAGGGCTTGGAGATCAGCTCGCCGACCACCTCGATCTGGATCTCGTCGCGGGCCACGAGGGGCAGGGCCAGCAGCAGCGCCGTGAGGAACTGGCTGGAAACGTCACCCCGCACGCGCACGGGTTCATTCAGCTTGAGCGCCGAGGGCCCGCTGAGCCGCAGCGGCGGATAGCCTTCCTGGCCCAGGCAGTCGATCTCGCAGCCCAGCTCGCGCAGCGCATCGACCAGATCGCCGATCGGACGCTCATGCATGCGTGGCACGCCGCTGAGTTCGAACTCGCCGCCCTGCGTCGCGGCCAGCAGCGCCAGTGCAGCTGTCAGCGGCCTCATCGCGGTGCCCGCATTGCCGAGGAAAAGCTGGGCCTTGGGCTGCCGAAGCTTGGCGCCGATGCCTGTCACCTTCAGTGGGCCGCCCGCGGTCTGCTCCAACTCGCAACCCAGTGCCTTGAGCGCCGCCAGCATCACGGCGGTGTCGTCGGAATCGAGCAGGTCATGGACCAGGGTCTGACCTTCCGACAGTCCGGCCAGCAGCAGCACGCGGTTGGAAATGCTCTTGGAGCCGGGCAGATGCACGGTGCCTGCGGCGGAGCGCAGCGGTGGCAGGTCGAGGAAGGGAATCTTGTACATCGGGATGGTGAGGGATCTCAGCGGCGCGGGCGCGGCGCACCCATATGCCAGTGACTGCGTGCCTGTGAAATGGCGCGAATGCGCGCCTCGAGCGCCGCGGCGTCGCCGCTGCTGATGGCGGCTTCGAGTTCGTCCAGTGCGGCGCGGAAGCGCTGTGACTGCGCGAGGACCTCGGCCTTGTTGGCGATCAGGATGTCGCGCCACACGGCCGGGTCGCTGCCGGCGATACGGGTGAAGTCCCGAAAGCCCGGGCCGCCCAGGCTCAGATAGTCCCGGCCGGCAGGCTGGCGTGCGACGGCCTCGAAGAAGGCAAAGGCCAGCAGATGGGGCAGGTGACTGACGGCTGCGAAAGCGGCGTCATGGTTCTCCGGCGTCATCTTCAGGACCTGGGAGCCCAGCGCTGACCAGACATCGGTGGCGCGCTGCACCAGCACCGGGTCGGTCTGCGGCAGTGGTGTGAGGATGACCTGGCGGCCTTGGTAGAGCGTGGCATCGGCATGCTGGATGCCGCCCGACTCCTTGCCAGCGATCGGGTGGGCGGGGACGAAACTGTCCAGCCGGTTGCCGAGGGTGCGCCGGGCTGCATCCACCACATCGCATTTGGTCGAGCCGACGTCCATGAAGAGGACGCCTTGTGAAACCAAATGCTTGACCGCTTTGAGCGTGGCCTCGGTCGCAGCCACGGGCACGGCCAGCAGCACGATGTCCGAGCCCGAGACGGCCAGCAGCGCCGACTCGGCCGCCACGTCGATGACCCCCAGGCGCTTGGCGGTCTCGGTGGTCGAGGGCGATTTGCTGTAGCCGATGACGCGCTTGACCAGGCCGGCCTTCTTCATTGCCAGGGCGAAGGAGCCGCCCATCAGGCCGCAGCCGATCACGCCCAGTTGGTTGAACATCTCAAGGGTCTCAGTGGCTGTCGAGCGGATAGGTGCCCAGCACCTTGAAGAAGGCGCAGGCGGCACGCAGCTCGCGCATGGCCTGGGCCACATGTGGCTCGTCGGGATGACCCTGCAGGTCGATGTAGAAGTAGTACTCCCACTGGCCCGAGCGCGCCGGGCGCGATTCGAAGCGGGTCATCGAGACGCCATGCACCTTCAGCGGCACCAGCATGTCATGCACGGCGCCCGGCTTGTTGCTGACCGAGACCACCAGGCTCGTGCAGTCGTGTCCCGAGGCTTTGGGCGCCGGATGGCGATCCGGATGCGTGACGATGGCGAAGCGCGTGCGATTGTGGGCGTCGTCCTGGATGGCCGGTGCGACCACATGCAGTCCGTACTCGCTGCCCGCACGTTCGCTGGCGATGCCGGCCAGGCGCTTGTCCAGCGAGGCCAAACGCGCGCCCTCTGCATTGCTGGCCACGGGGCGGCGCTCGGCATGCGGCAGATGGGTCGACAGCCAGCCATGGCACTGCGCCAGTGCCTGCGGGTGGGCGCAGACGGCCTGCACATCGTCCAGCGAGTTCTCGCGGCGCAGCAGGTTGTGGCGCACAAACAGGCTGGTCTCGCCGATGATGAACAAGGGCGTGGTCAGGAACAGATCCAGCGATCGCGCCACTACGCCTTCGGTCGAGTTCTCGACCGGGACGACGCCGAAGTCGGCAGCGCCGGTGGTCGTGACGCGGAAGACCTCGTCGATGCTGGCGCAGGGCACGCGCACGATGGAGCTGCCGAAGAAGCCGAGCGCCGCGAGTTCGCTGAAGGTGCCGGCCGGGCCTAGATAAGCCACGCGCGTCGGCGTCTCCAGCGCACGGCAGGCCGACATGATCTCGCGCCAGATCGGCGCCACGCTGTCGTTCTTCAGCGGGCCGGGGTTGCGGGCCTTGAGCCCGTCGATCACCTGGGCCTCGCGCTCGGGGCGGAACACCACCGAGCCTTCCTTCTTCTTCAATTCGCCCACTTCACCGGCCAGCGTGGCACGGCGGTTCAGCAAGTTCAGCAGTTCGCGGTCGACGCTGTCGATCTGGTCGCGCAGCGCCAGCAATGCGGGGTCGGTCGCTGCCGACGTGTTGGGAGCCTCGGAGCCTCCATCAGCCATGTTGTGCCTCAAAGTCCTTCAGGTACGTGACCAATGCCTGCACGCCTTCCAGCGGCATGGCGTTGTAGATCGATGCACGCATGCCTCCCACCGACTTGTGGCCCTTGAGTTGCAGCAGTCCGCGCGCCTTGGCACCCGCCAGGAACGCGTCGTTCAGGCGCGGCTCGTCGTAAGAGCCGCGCAGGTAAAACGGTATGTTCATGCGTGAGCGGCAGTCTGCGGCCACGCGGTTCTCAAACAGGCGGGATTGATCCAGCGCGCCGTACAGCAGCTGCGCCTTGTCGATATTGCGCTGTTCGATCGCTGCCAGGCCGGTCTTGCCGGCGTAGCTGAAAGCCTTCAGCCACTTGAACACCAGGCCGGCGACATAGATCGCGAAGGTGGGCGGCGTGTTGTACATGGACTGCGCGTCGGCCACGGTCTTGAAGTCGAATGCCGAGGGGCAGATGGCCATGGCATGGCCGAGCAGGTCTTCACGCACGAACACCAGGGTCAGGCCCGCGGGGCCGATGTTCTTCTGTGCACCACCGAAGGCCAGGCCGACGCGCGACCAGTTGATCGGGCGCGACAGCTGGTGCGATGAGCAGTCGATCACCAGCGGCGCATCGGAGCCCAGCGCCTTCAGGTCGGGCAACTCGTTGAACTCAACGCCGTCGATGGTCTCGTTGGTGCAGATGTGTACATAAGCCGCATCCCGGCGCAGCTGCCAGCTCGATGGCGGTGGCAGGGTCGTGTAACGCTGCCCGGCACCATCGGCCGCAATCTGCACATCGGCATAGCGCCGGGCTTCCTGGGCGCTCTTCTTGGACCAGGAGCCGGTCACCACCACATCAACCTTGCCGCCCCGCGACAGATTCATCGGCACGATGGCGTTCTCGGCAAGGCCGCCGCCCTGCATGAACAGAATGCGGAAGTTCTGCGGCACCTGGAGCAGGTCCCGCAAATCAGCTTCAGCAGCTTCGTAGATAGAGATGAACTCGCGGCCGCGGTGGCTCATCTCCATCACGCTCATGCCGCTGCCATGCCAGTCCAGCATCTCGCCCGCCACCTGCTGCAGCACTTCTTCAGGCAATGCGGCCGGACCGGCCGAGAAATTGAACGGGCGCTGGGACATGGCGGGGAGGCGCTTTACTTCTTGGCGGGTGTGGAAGCGGGGGCGTTGGCAGGCTTGGGCTGGATGCCGAGATGCTTCATCACGTTCTGCTCCAGGCTGCGCAAGCGCGTTTCGATCGTGCCGCGGCTTTCGGCCACGACCTTTTCGCTCAGCTGCTTTTGCATTTCGCCGCTGAGTTGGCTGTACTTCTTGCTGACAGGCGACTCCAGCCAGGCGATCAACTGGGCGAGCTCTTCTTCGGTGAAGCGTTCCTCGAACAGCTTGCCGAGCGTCTCAGGGGCGGCCTTGCTGCCACGCTCGCGCAGCAGAGGTGTGGTCTCGTCGACGAACTTCTTGATGTCCGTCTCGATGGCTTTGGCCGCGGCCTCGCGCTTGTCCGCGGGCATCTGGCGCAACGCTGCCGCGGCGTTTTGCATCAGATTGCCGATGGGGGCTTGGAGCAGGCTTTGTGCCAGCGTTTCGACGGCAGGCTGGTGCAGCTGAACCAGCTTGGCGACCTGCGCCTTCTTGGCAGGGCTGCTGGCGGGCATGGCACCTTGTGCGAACGAGGCGTTGGCGCACACCAGCAGGGTGGCAGCAGCGAGTGCTTTGAAGTTCAAGTTCATTCCTTGGTTGTGGAATCGTCGGCTTCGCCGGTGTCTTCAACGCCGTCTTCGGCGGCTGTGCCGCCGCCCTCGTTGGCATCGTTCTCGACGATGCGCTGCAGGCCGGAGAGCTTGGAGCCGTCGTCGAGTGCGATCAAGGTGACGCCCTGGGTGGCGCGTCCCAATTCGCGGATCTCGGAGACGCGGGTGCGCACCAGCACGCCCTTGTCAGTGATCAGCATGATCTCGTCCTCGGCGCGCACCAGCGTGGCGGCGACGACGCGGCCGTTGCGCTCGCTCTGCTGGATCGCGATCATGCCCTTGGTGCCGCGGCCGTGGCGGGTGTATTCGATGATGGAGGTCCGCTTGCCGTAGCCGTTCTCGGTCGCCGTCAGCACGCTTTGCGTTTCGTCCTCGGCCACCAACATCGCGATCAGACGCTGCTCGGGCTCGAGCATCATGCCGCGCACGCCGCGAGCCTGGCGGCCCATCGGGCGCACATCGTCTTCGTCGAAGCGCACGGCCTTGCCACCGTCGCTGAACAGCATCACGTCGTGCTTGCCGTCGGTCAGCGCGGCGCCGATCAGGTAGTCGCCTTCGTCGAGATCCACCGCGATGATGCCTGCCTTGCGCGGGTTGCTGAAGTCCTTCAGCG
The DNA here is from genome assembly GCA_013824165.1 of Methylibium sp. GTDB lineage: Bacteria > Pseudomonadota > Gammaproteobacteria > Burkholderiales > Burkholderiaceae_C > JACDQM01. Next base: position 42,834 of record PNNH01000051.1, read on the forward strand.
AGGTCTTCTTGACGGTGCCCAGTGCTGTGGCCATGAAGATGAAGTGATCTTCCGGGAAGACGCGGAACTCACCCGTCAGCGGCAGCACCACGGTGATCTTCTCGTCCTGCTGCAGCGGGAACATATTGACGATCGGCTTGCCGCGCGAGTTGCGGCTGCCCTGCGGCACTTCCCAGACCTTGAGCCAGTAGACGCGTCCGCGGTT
>PNNH01000122.1 GCA_013824165.1 Methylibium sp.
GGTGGTGCTGGGCGTGGGCGTGGCCGGTCTGCAGGCCATTGCGACGGCCAAGCGCCTTGGCGCGGTGATCGAGGCCAGCGATGTGCGGCCAGCCGTCAAGGAGCAGGTCGAGTCGCTGGGCGCCAAGTTCATCGACGTGCCCTACGAGACGGCCGAGGAGAAGGAAGCCGCTGAAGGTGTGGGCGGCTATGCCAAGCCGATGCCACCGAGCTGGCTGGAGCGCCAGAAGGTGGAAGTGGCCAAGCGCGTGGCGCAGGCCGATGTGGTGATCACCACCGCGCTGATTCCTGGCCGCGCTGCGCCGACGTTGGTGAGCGAGGAGATGGTCAAGAGCATGAAGCCCGGCTCGGTGATCGTTGACATCGCCGCTGGCAAGGGCCCTGACGGGGTGGGCGGCAACTGCCCGCTGACCGAAGCCGGCAAGACGGTGCTCAAGCATGGCGTGACCCTGGTCGGCGAGACCAATCTGCCGGCGCTGGTGGCCGCTGACGCCTCAGCCCTGTATGCGCGCAATGTGCTGGATTTTCTGAAGCTGGTCATCACCAAGGAAGGCGCCTTCCAGGTGCCGATGGACGACGACATCGTGGCGGCGGTTCTCGTCAGCCGCGACGGACAGGTCACGAGGAGCTGAGATGGACGCCGTGTCCCCAACAATCATCAATCTGATCATCTTCGTGCTGGCCATCTATGTGGGCTACCACGTGGTGTGGAACGTCACGCCCGCGCTGCACACGCCGCTGATGGCGGTGACCAATGCGATCTCGGCCATCGTCATCGTCGGCGCCATGCTGGCTGCGGCGCTGACCGAGACGGACCTGGGCAAGTTCATGGGCACGCTGGCGGTGGCGCTGGCGGCGGTCAATGTGTTCGGCGGCTTCCTGGTGACGCGCCGCATGCTTGAGATGTTCCGCAAGAAGGACAAGAAGGCAGCTGTGGAGGTCAAGCAATGAGCCTCGACGTCGTCACGCTGCTCTACCTGGTCGCCAGCGTCTGCTTCATCCAGGCGCTCAAGGGCCTGTCGCACCCCACCACCTCGATTCGGGGCAATCTCTTCGGCATGGCCGGCATGGCCATCGCGGTGCTCACCACCGGCGCACTGATCTGGAAGCTGGCCCATGGCAACGCCTTCGGCCTCAGCTATGTGCTGGTTGGCCTGGTGATCGGCGGCGGCCTTGGCACCTATATGGCCAACAAGGTCGAGATGACCAAGATGCCCGAGCTGGTGGCTTTCATGCACAGCATGATCGGCTTGGCCGCGGTGTTCATCGCCATCGCTGCGGTGGCCGAGCCCTATGCCTTCGGCATCAGCGTCAAGGGCGCGCCGATTCCAGTCGGCAACCGCATCGAACTGTTCCTGGGTGCAGCCATCGGCGCCATCACCTTCAGCGGTTCGGTGATCGCCTTCGGCAAGCTCAGCGGAAAGTACAAGTTCCGCCTGTTCCAGGGCGCGCCGGTGAGCTTTGCCGGCCAGCACATGCTGAATCTGGTGCTGGGCGTGACCACGCTGGGGCTGGGTGCCTACTTCGCTTACAGCGAAAGCTGGGCCGCCTTCATGATCTTGCTGGCGCTGGCCTTTGTGCTGGGCGTGCTGATCATCATCCCGATCGGCGGCGCCGATATGCCGGTGGTGGTGTCGATGCTGAACAGCTATTCGGGCTGGGCCGCAGCGGGCATCGGCTTCTCGCTGAACAACTCGATGCTGATCATCGCCGGCTCGCTGGTCGGCAGCTCGGGCGCCATCCTCTCGTACATCATGTGCAAGGCGATGAACCGCTCCTTCTTCAACGTGATCCTGGGCGGCTTCGGCGGAGAGGCTGCGTCTGCGGCATCCGGCGGCGGCGAGCAGCGTCCGGTCAAGAGCGGCAGTGCCGACGATGCGGCCTTCATCCTCGGCAATGCCGAGACCGTCATCATCGTGCCGGGCTACGGCCTGGCCGTAGCGCGCGCCCAGCATGCGGTGAAGGAACTGGCCCTCAAGCTCACCGAGAAGGGCATCACGGTCAAGTACGCCATCCACCCGGTGGCGGGCCGCATGCCGGGCCACATGAACGTGCTGCTGGCCGAGGCCGAGGTGCCTTACGACCAGGTCTTCGAGATGGAGGACATCAACGCCGAGTTCGGTCAGGCTGATGTGGCCATCATCCTGGGCGCCAACGACGTGGTGAACCCGGCCGCGCACGTGAAGGGCAGCGCGATCTACGGCATGCCCATCCTGGAGGCCTACAAGGCCAAGACGGTGATCGTCAACAAGCGCTCGATGGCGTCCGGCTACGCGGGCCTGGACAACGAGCTGTTCTACATGGACAAGACCATGATGGTGTTTGGCGACGCCAAGAAGGTGGTCGAGGACATGGTCAAGGCGATCGAGTAGCAGCGCCTCCCCAACAGCAGGGCACCGCATCGGGCGGTGCCCTTTTTTGTTCGGTTTTCTTGAGGCCAAGCTCTAGAAACCGCTATCGAATCCCCTAGGCCGATCAGTCCCTCGCATCAGGGACAATGCCCGGCTCAAATCGGAGACAAAGATGGAGAAGACCTGGCTCAAGCATTACCCCGCGGGCGTGCCTGCGGAGATCAACGCCGAGCTTTACCCCTCACTCGTGGACCTGATGGAGAGTGCCTTCAGGAAGTATCCCGAGCGCGCTGCCTACAAGATGATGGGCTCGAGCATGAGCTTCGGCCAGCTTGATGAAGCCTCGCGCGCGCTGGCCGCGTACTTCCAGAATCTGGGTCTCGAGAAGGGCGACCGCGTCGCCATCATGATGCCCAACGCGCTGCAGTACCCGATTGCTGTGGCGGCCATCCTGCGTGCCGGCATGGTGGTGGTGAACGTCAATCCGCTCTACACGCCGCGCGAGCTGGAGCACCAGCTGAAGGACTCGGGCGCCAAGGCTATCGTGATCCTGGAGACCAGCGCTGCCACGCTGCAGGCCTGTCTGGCGCATGTGCCGACCAAGCATGTGGTGCTGGCCTCGCTGGGCGAGATGATGGGCTTTCCCAAGGGGCTGATCGTCAACTACGTGGTGCGCAAGGTGAAGCGCCTGGTGCCGCCCTTCGAGCTGCCGGGCGCCGTCAGCTTCAAGGATGCGCTGGCCAAGGGCCGCGGCCTGAGCTACACCGCGCCCAAGGTTGGTCCCAACGACATCGCGGTGCTGCAGTACACCGGCGGCACCACCGGCGTGTCCAAGGGTGCCGTGCTCCTGCATCGCAATCTGGTGGCCAACACACTGCAGGCCGAAGCCTGGTACCAGCCGGCGCTGAAGAAGATCCCGCAGAGCGAGCAGCTGATGAGCGTCTGCGCGCTGCCGCTGTATCACATCTTCGGCTTCACCACGAACATGATGCTGTCCATGCACCTGGGCGGCTGCAACATCCTGATCACGAATCCGCGCGACCTGCCGAGCGTGTTCAAGGAGCTGTCCAAGCATCGCTTCCACAGCCTGCCGGCGGTCAACACGCTGTTCCTGGCGATGGCCAACCACCCGCAGTTCAACACGGTGGACTGGAGCGGCCTGGTGATCTCGGTCGGCGGCGGCATGGCGGTGCAGCAGGCCACGGCCAAGCTGTGGCTGGAGAAGACCGGCTGCCCGATCGTCGAGGGGTACGGCCTTTCGGAAACCTCGCCGGTGGCGAGCTGCAATCCGACCGACAGCACCACCTACAGCGGCACCATCGGCATGCCGATGCCCAGCACCGAGCTGTGTCTGCTGGATGACGAAGGCCGCGAAGTCACGACCCTGGGCGCCACCGGCGAGATCGCGATCCGCGGCCCGCAGGTGATGGCTGGCTACTGGCAGCGTCCGGACGAGACCGCCAAGGTGATGACCGCTGACGGCTATTTCCGTACCGGCGACATCGGCATCGTCGACGAGCGCGGCTACTTCAAGATCGTCGACCGCAAGAAGGACATGATCCTGGTCAGCGGCTTCAACGTCTACCCGAACGAAGTCGAGGATGTGCTGACCCAGATGCCGGACGTGCTGGAATGCGCGGCGGTGGGCGTTGCCGACGACAAGGCCGGTGAAGCGGTGAAGGTGGTGATCGTCAAGCGCAACCCCGAGCTGACCGAGGCGGCGGTGCGCGCCTATTGCGAAGCCAATCTGACCGGCTACAAACGCCCCAAGATCGTCGAGTTCCGGACTGAATTGCCCAAGACCCCCGTCGGCAAGGTGCTGCGGCGTGAACTACGCGACAAGAAGTAAGTCCGCGTTTTGCCAGCAAGGGGTGAGAGCAGCCTAGAGTCATGCTCCATCCGGAGGGAGACAAGCGATGCTGGACCAGGCGTACCAAAAGACCGATGCCGGCCGCGCCGAAATCAAGGCGCGCGCCCTGCCGCTGTCGCGCAGCGCGCGCAATCTGCTGTTGGTGATTGACGGCAACAAGCCGGCACGCCAGTGGCTGAGCCTGGTGCAGGGCGTGGTCGAGGCGGATCTGGCCTATCTGCTTGAGCAGGGGCTGATCGGGGCTGCCGCAGCGGCACCGGCCCGGGTGGCTGCGCCTGCCGCAGTGCCAGCGTCCCCCGGCGCTGACAAGGCCCAGCGGCGGTTGGCGGCCTTTGGCGAGTCTCCGGCCATGAGCCATGAGCAGCTCTACGCTTATCTGAACGCCTCTGGCGGCAAGTACCTGGGCGCGATGAAGCGCTACATGTTCTCGCTGGAGATCGAGCAGTGCCAGAACCTGGCCGACCTGCAGGATCTCGCGCTCAGCCTGGTCGAGCGCGTGGCGCAGTCCAAAGGTGACGACGCCGCGGACGAGTTTCGCCAGGCTGTCGGCATCCGCCGCTGATTCCAGCCGTGGGCGTTCGGCCGCGGTGGCAGGCTGGCACACTCCTGTCCCAGAACCATTCCGTTGCAGCCTTTCCTCATGCCCCCGCGTTTCTTTGTCGACCAAGCGCTGGCCCAGCCCGGCGAGCTCAGCCTGCCGCCTGCGGCGGCGCGCCATGTCCAGGTTCTGCGCCTGCAGCCCGGTAGCGCCATCACCCTGTTCGACGGCCAGGGCGGCGAGTGGCAGGCCGAAGTGCTGGCGATGGGGCGCAGCGAAGTGCGCGTGCACCTGCAGACGCAGCAGCCGGTTCAGCGCGAGTTGGCGCACGCGGTGACGCTGGCGCTGGCAATGCCCGCCAATGACCGCATGGATTCGCTGGTCGAGAAGGCCACCGAGCTGGGTGTGCGCGCGATCCAGCCGCTGATGAGCGAGCGCTCGGTGCTGCGCCTGAACGCCGAACGTGCCGACAAGAAGGTGTCGCACTGGCGCGGGGTGGCGATCGCCGCCTGCGAGCAGAGCGGCCGCACCCAGCTGCCCGAGATCGCCCCTGTGCAGACGCTGGCGGCCTGGCTGGCTGCCCTGCCGGCGGCCGAGGCCGGGCAGCGCCGCTGGCTGCTGAGCCCGACGGCAGCCCAGCCGCTGGCGCAGCTGGTCCAGGTGGCGGCGACGCGCACCCTGGTGCTGAGCGGCCCGGAAGGCGGACTCAGTCCGGCTGAGGAGCAGGCGGCACGCGAGCGCGGCTTCGTGGCCGTTCAGCTGGGTCCGCGCATCCTGCGGGCGGATACCGCACCGCTGGCGGTTCTTGCCTGGCTGGCGCTGCAAAATCCGGCATGAACCCACAACTGCTGCTGCTGACGCTCTGCCAGGGTCTTTTCCTCACCAACAACGTCACCTTCATCGCCATCAACGGCCTGGTGGGGCTGGCACTGGCACCCCAGGCCTGGATGGCCACCCTGCCGGTGTGCGGTTATGTGGCCGGCGGGGCTTTGTTTGCGCCGCTGGTGGCGCGCCACCAGCGCGCCTGGGGACGCCGCCGCGCCTTCCAGTTCGGCCTGCTGGTGGCGATGGCCGCCTGCGCGCTGGCGGCCTGGGCAGTGAGCGAGCGCCAGTTCTGGATGGTCGTGCTGGCCACGCTGCTGGCGGGTTACTACAACGCCAATGCGGCGCTCTACCGCTTTGCTGCCATCGAGCTGGTGCCGCCCTCGCACAAGGAAAAGGCCATCTCCTGGGTGCTGGCCGGCGGCATCCTCGGTGCGGTGGCTGGCCCCAACCTGGCCAGCGCCAGCAAGCAGCTGCTGGCGCAGCCCTTTGCGGGCGCCTACCTGGTGCTGATTGGCGTGGCCCTGATGTCGCTGGCGCTGATCTCCTTCATCCGATTTCCCGCCTTGCCGCAGGCTGGTGACGGCTCGCCGCAAGGTCGCAGCGTGCGCGAGCTGGCGCGCCAGCCTGCCTTCGTCGTGGCCATCATGGCCGCGGCGCTGGGCTATGGCGTGATGAACCTGCTGATGGCGGCGACACCGATCGCGATGGCGCAGTGCGCGCATCCTTTCGACAGCGCCGCCCTGGTGCTGGAGTGGCATGTTCTGGGCATGTTCGTGCCCAGCTTCTTCACCGGCAGCCTGATCAAGCGCTTTGGCGCCCTGCCGGTGATGGGTGTGGGCGTGCTGCTGAACCTGGCCTGCGTGCTGATCGCGCTGTCGGGCGTGGACTTGATGCACTTCATCGCGGCGCTGCTGGTGCTGGGCGTGGGCTGGAACTTCCTGTTCATCGGCGGCACCACGCTGTTCACCACCACCTACCGCCCCGAGGAGCGTACGACGGCGCAGGCGACCATGGACTTCTGGATCTACCTGACCATGACGCTGACCTCGTTCAGCTCGGGCGCGCTGGTGACGACGGGCGGCTGGACCTGGATGAATTTGGGCAGCCTGCTGCCGCTGGCGCTGACCGGCGCTGCCCTGCTGTGGCTGGCCGGCAAGGGCCGCGCCCAGCCGGCCTGATCAGGGCGCTCAGATCTTGCGCGCCGAGCCCGCCACCAGATCGAAGCGGAACATGCGGCACTCGATCGGGCCGTTCCACATCGGGATGCGGCGCGATTCCTTGAGGCGCATCTTGCTGGGCAGCTTCATGTCCGGGCACAGCATCCACGCGGTCCAGCCGGCCGGGTTCTGCGTGTAGGCGCGCTTCCAGTGCGCCGCCAGGCGGGGGAAGAACTCGTCTGTCGTGTCACGTTGTTCCGAGCCGCTGGACTCGCGCACCGCCGCCGCCTTGCCGCGCACCTCGATGCGCTCGCCGTAGGGTGGGTTCAGCATCAGCGTGCCGGGCATGCCGTCGGGCAGGCTGGGCGCCGGGCGCTCCAGCGCATCGCCGCCGTTGAACTGGATGTACTGCGCAACACCGGCGCGCTCGGCATTGCGGCGCGCAAAGTCGACCATGCGGAAGGCCACATCGCTGCAGTAGATCGGAACGGCCGGCGCATGCACGCGCGCCTTGGCGGCGTCCTTGAGCTGCTGCCACTGCGGGCGCAGCGATTGAAAGGGCAGCAGGCGCTCGAAGGCGAAACGGCGCTGGATGCCGGGCGCGATGCCGCAGGCGATCTGCGCCGCCTCGACCGCGATGGTGCCGGAACCGCAGCAGGGGTCGTGCAGCGCGCCACCGGCCTCGGGCGTGCCCTTCCAGCCGGCTGCGGCCAGCATCGCGGCGGCCAGGGTTTCCTTCAGCGGGGCGTCGCCCTTGTCTTCGCGCCAGCCGCGCTTGAACAGCGGTTCACCCGAGCTGTCCACATACAGCGTCGCGTGCTCTGCGCCCAGGTGCAGCACCACCGGCAGATCGGGGTGGCGGGTGTCGACGCTCGGGCGTTCGCCGCTGGCCTCGCGCAGCGCGTCGCAGATCGCATCCTTGACGCGCAGCGTGGCGAAGTTGATCGAGCGCAGCGGCGAGCGCTGCGCGGAGGTGTCCACCCGTATCGTGTTGGCGGCGCTGATCCACTGCGTCCAGTCGACACGGCGTGCCAGCGAGTAGATGTGGTCCTCGTTGCCATAGGGGCCGTTGACCAGCTCGATCAGCACACGCTGTGCCAGCCGGCTCTCCAGATTGAGGCGCATCACGCCGATGGCATCGCTCTTCACCGCGACGCCGCCGCGCAAGACTTCGACGCGAGCGCCCGGCAGGATGGCGCGCACCTCCTCGTCCAGCCAAGGTTCGACGCCGGCGGGGCAGGAGAGAAAAAGGTCGAGAAGATCGGTGCGGGACATGGCGGGCGGGTCGGTCAACAAGGGTCTATTGTCCCTCGTCGCGCCGCTGGGCGCGTCGGGCGCCCGCCGGCCTCACCGTTCGCGCCGCACGCGGGGCGACTGGTTGACGCCTTCGATCTCCAGATAGAAGGCGCCCAGCATGCCACGGCGCACCGTGACGCGCGGGTTCTGCAGGTTGTAGACAGCGCTGCTGTCGTCGCTGATGCGCCAGACCTGGCCATTGGCCAGCGTGATCATCTGCTTGGGCCGCCAGCCCTCGAAGCGGCCCATGATCTCGGTTTCCAGCGTGTCGGCCTGCCGCAGCTGCGCGTTGCTGAGTCCGAACTGCTCGGCCGGCGTGGAGGCCGGAGCCGCCGGCATGGCCGCGCGTGCGGTCTGTGGTGCAGGCATGGCTTTCGCGGCCGGGGTCGCTGCCGTTGCCGCCGCCGCCAGCGGCAGGGCGTCGTAGCAAGCCAGCCGCGCCGTCTTGTCGGCGATGGCCCGGCAGGCCCGCAGCTCCGTGTCGGCGACACAGCTCTGGTGCGCTGCCAGTGCGAGCATCAACGCGAGGCATTCATTCTTCATCCGAGGCTCCACAAACAAATTCGCTGTCGCTTGACCACTCGGGGTCGCTGCGTTGCAGTATCGCGCAGTCGCAGGCTCAAGCGGCGGTCTCTGGCCAGCGGCGCGCGAGTGTGATGAACGCGTCCAGCGGCAAGGGCCGGCTGAACAGATAGCCCTGGAAGGCGTGGCAGCCCAGCTCCAGCAGCATCTGGCGCTGGGCCTCGGTTTCCACGCCTTCAGCCAGCACATTGAGGCCCAGGTTCTCGCCCAGCTGGATGACGGCATGCGCGATGGCGCGGTCGTCGGCGTCGGTCAGCAGATCGTCGACGAAGGATTTGTCGATCTTCAGCTGTGTCAGCGGCAAGCGCTTCAGATAGGCCAGCGATGAATAACCGGTGCCGAAGTCGTCCAGCGACAGACGCAGGCCTTGCTGGCGCAGCGCGTCCATCAGCTGGATCATCGATTCGATGTCGTTGGCCAGCGCGCTCTCGGTGATCTCCAGCTTGAGCTTCTCGGTCGGCGCGCCGCTGCGCGCCAGCTGCTGCTGCATCAGGCCCAGGAAGCCCTTCTGGCGGAACTGGTGGACGCTCACATTGACCGCCAGCGTCAGGGGGCCGAGCTGGGCGTCGCCGGCCCATTGCCAGAGCCGCAAACAGGCCTGCTCGATCACCCATTCGCCGAGCTGCGAGATCAGCCCGGTCTGCTCGGCCAGCGGGATGAAGACGGCCGGAGAAATCCAGCCGCGCTCCGGATGGCGCCAGCGCAGCAGGGCCTCCGCACCGATCAGAAGGCCGTCGCGGTCGACCTGGGGCTGGTAGTGCAGATCCAGCTGCTCACGCTCCAAGGCCAGGCGCAGATCGGCTTCCAACGCGGTGCGTTCCGCCATTGCCGCCTGCGTCACCGGATCGAAGAAGCAGAGCTGATTGCGGCCGGCCGCCTTGGCCTGGTACATCGCGTGATCGGCATGCTTGAGCAGCTCATCGCTGCTGATCGGTGCATCGCCCCACAGCACGATGCCGATGCTGGGTGTGCTGTGGTGCACATGCTCATCCAGCTGGTGCGGCTGGCCCAGCACGCGCAGCAGCTTCTCGCCCGCAGCCTCGGCATGCCGTGCGGCGGTATCGCGGTCCGGGCCGAGGTCCTGCAGCAGCACGACGAACTCGTCGCCGCCCCAGCGGGCCACCGAATCCTGCGCACGCAGCGCCGATTGCAGGCGCTGCGCGATGCTGAGCAGCAGCCGGTCGCCCATGCCGTGGCCGTGGGTGTCGTTGAGCGACTTGAAGTTGTCGAGGTCGATGAACAGAATGGCACCGCGCCGGCCGGAGCGCTGGCTGCTGCTCAGGGCCTGGCCGAGGCGGTCCAGCAGCAGGCGGCGATTGGGCAGGCTGGTCAGAGGGTCGTAGAACGCCAGCCGCTCGATCTGTGCCTCGGCCTTCTTGCGCTCGGTGATGTCGCGGGTCAGGCCGATGAACATCACCTCGCCCTGGTGCTCCACGCGCGAGACCGCCAGGCTCATCGGGAAGATGTTGCCGCTCTTGCGGCGGCCGTCGACATCACGCCCCACGCCGATCACGCGTGGCTGATGGCCCTGCATGTAGTTGCGCAGATAGCCGTCGTGATGGCTGGCGTCAGGCTCAGGCATCAGCACGCTGACGTTGCGGCCGATCACTTCCTCGGGGCTGTAGCCGAAGATGCGGCTGGCGGCCGGGTTGAAGGACGAGATGATGCCGCGCACGTCGATCGTGATGACGCCATCGACCATATTGTCCAGAATGGCCTGTGTATGGCGCGCCTGTTCGATCAGGCGCGCTTGCGCCTGCCTGGCGGCCGTGATGTCCAGGTGCGTGCCGGTCATGCGCAGTGCCTGCCCTTGCGCATCGCGCTCGATCACGCGGCCGTTGGCATGGATCCAGCGCCAGTCACCGTCGCGGTGGCGCAGCCGGAAATCGCTCGTGTAGACCGGGCTGCGGCCTTGCAGGCAATCGTCCAGCGCGGCTTCGGTCAAGGCCTTGTCGTCCGGGTGCAGCAACTGCTGCCAGGTCTGCACCGAGGGCTGCAGCTCCTCGCGGCTGTAGCCCAGCATCGCGCACCAGCGTTCGTCAAACTCGGTGGCGCCGCTGTCGACCTGCCACTGCCACAGCCCCAGTGCAGCGCCATCCAGCGCCAGCGCCATGCGCTGCGCGGCGTCTGCCTCCAGCTGGCGCTGCTTGAGGCGCATCGCCTCGACGAGTCTGATGCGGCGCTGCCACAGCAGCATGCCGACGATGGCGCCGAGGCTGAGCAGGCCGGCGCTGCTCAGCAGCTGGTTGCGCTGGCGCTGCCATGGCGCCTCCAGGGCCGTCACCGAGCGGCCGACAGCGACTACCAGCGGCTTGTCCAGATCGGCGCCGATCTCGCGGCCATGCACCGTTCTCAGTGCGACCAGCCGCTCATCCTGGCTGACCAGCGAGAAGCCGCGAATCACCGATGCATCGGCAGCGCCGCGCTGATGGCGCTCCAGCAGCGAGTTCGGCTGGCTCAGCAGATTGCGCCCCAGCCAGCTGTCGGCATGCGGGCTGAGGCTGAACAGCAGGCCGTCCGAATGCACCAGCGCACTCCAGGTCTGCATGTCGCTGCGGGCCGAGTCCAGCACGAGGCGGAAGTAGCGCGGATCCAGGCTGATCGCGATACTGCCGGTGAAGCGGCCCTGCGTGTCCAGCAAGGCGCGCGAGAGCGTCATCGTGTAGGCGCCGAGTGCCGAGGTGAAGGGCGCGGAGACAAAGATGCGCTGCGGCTGCGGCTGCTGGCGCGGCGCGAGGTGGAAGTCGCGCTGGCTGGCGTCGATGCCGATCAGCTGCGGCGCCGAGCTGGCGCGCACGATGCCTTGCGCATCGACGATGCTCAGCACCCGGATGCCCGGCATGGCCTTGGCCAGCGTGCCCAGCAGCGGCTCAGCCTGCTGCTGCAGCGCGCGCCCGTCCCAGCCGGCAAATTCGCTGCTGATGGTGTCCAGAGCGCCACGCGCCGCATCCAGCTGCTGGCTGACGATGCTGTCCAGCGTGCGTGCCTGCGTCTGCAGCATGGCCGTCTCGCGCGCGTAGAGCTGGTCGCGTTCGAGCTTCAGCCAGGCCGCCACGCCGGCCCAGCCCGCGGCCAGCACAGTCAGCAGCAGGGCCCAGCGGCGCAGCGACGGGCGGGCGAGCAGTGATGAACGGGCGGGTTCCATGACGATCGAGACGGCGCGTCAGGCGCCGCTGGCAGGCAAGCAAACAGGGTATGAAGGGGTCGGGGGCAGCTGCCTGGCTGAGGCGGGCAGACTGCGGCGCCACGAACCGCGGGCGCGGGATCAGAGGCTCTTGCGCAGATTGGCTGGCGCGATTTTAAGCGCCTCGCGGTACTTGGCCACCGTGCGGCGCGCCACCTGGATGCCCTGTTCTTCAAGCATCTGGGCTAGCGTGCTGTCCGATAGCGGCTTGGCTGGGTCTTCGGCGGCGACGAACTGCTTGATCAGCGCCCGCACTGCCGTGCTCGAGGCATTGCCGCCGGCCTCGGTGGACAGGCCCGAGCCGAAGAAAAACTTCAGCTCGAAGGTGCCGAAGCGGGTGGCCATGTACTTGGCGGTGGTGACGCGCGAGATGGTCGATTCGTGCAGGCCCAGCTCATCGGCGATCTCGCGCAGCACCAGCGGTTTCATCGCCAGCTCGCCATGCGTGAAGAAGCCCTTCTGGCGTTCGACAATGGCCTGAGAGACACGCAGGATGGTGTCGAAGCGCTGCTGGATGTTCTTGATGAACCAGCGCGCCTCCTGCAGCTGCGCGCCCAGCGGCGAGTTGCTGATGCCGCCGCGCGTGGCGCGCAGGGCCTGTGCGTAGAGCTCGTTGATGCGAAGCTTGGGCGCCACTTCGGGGTTGAGCATCACGCGGAATTCGCGGCCAACCTTGTGCACGATCACGTCCGGAATCACCGCCTGTGCCTGGCCGCGCGCGAAGGGGCGGCCGGGCTTGGGCTCCAGGCTGGTGATCAGTGCCTGCGCCTCGCGCAGCAGCGTTTCGTCGGCGCCGGTCAGCGACATCAGGCGCTTGAGGTCGCGCTTGGCCAGCAGCTCCAGATACTGCTTGCAGATCAGGATTGCCACCACCTGCACCTGGCTGCGCGGCAGGGCGCGCAGTTGCAGCGTCAGGCACTCAGGCAGGTCGCGGGCGCCCACGCCCACCGGGTCCATGCTCTGCAGCCATTTGAGCGCGCAACGCAGATGGTCCAGCAGTTCTTCGCGCTGCTCTGGCTCGGCATCGGCGCCGGCGAGCGCTTCGGTCAGCTCTTCAAGGCTGTCTTCCAGGTAGCCATCCTCGTTGAGCGATTCGATCAGCACATGCAGTGCGGCCTTGTCCTCGTCGCTGAGGGTCATGCCGGCGAGCTGCTGGTAGAGATGCTCCTGCAGGCTGATCTCGGCGGACTCCTGGTCCTGGCGCTCGCCGTCCTCGTCGCTGCCGCTTCCCGGGCTGTTGCCGGGCAGTTCGCGGATGCCGTCGAAGTCGTCGCGTTCGGTGCCGTTCTCCCAGTCCTCGCGCTCGGTGGTGCCGAAGTCCTCGGCCTGGATTTCCGGGGTGGTCTCGGCTTCGCCACCCGGCGGGCTGTCGCTGGCTTCGCCTTCAGTGGACTTGCTGCGCGGCAGCTCGGGCGCTTCGGGCGCCGGCACATCGCCGTAGTCTTCGTCAGCTTCCAGCAGCGGGTTCTGCGCCAGCATCTGCTCGACTTCCTGGTTCAGCTCCAGCGTCGAGAGCTGCAGCAGCCGGATCGATTGCTGCAACTGCGGCGTGAGTGCCAGATGCTGGCTGAGGCGAACCTGCAGTGACTGTTTCATGGCCGGGTCACTGGCATCACATCCGGAAGTGTTCGCCGAGGTAGACCTTGCGTACGTCAGGGTTCTCGACGATCTCCAGCGGCGTGCCCTCGGCCAGCACGGCGCCTTCGCTGATGATGTAGGCGCGGTCGCAGATGCCCAGCGTCTCGCGCACGTTGTGATCGGTGATCAGCACGCCGATGCCACGGCTCTTGAGGAAGCGGATGATGCGCTGGATCTCCAGCACCGCAATCGGATCGACACCGGCGAAAGGCTCGTCCAGCAGGATGAAGCGCGGCTGCGTGGCCAGCGCTCGGGCGATCTCCACCCGGCGGCGCTCACCGCCGGAGAGTGCGGGTGCCGGGCTGTCGCGCAGCTTCTCGATGCTGAGATCAGCCAGCAGGCCTTCGAGCATTTCCTGGATGCGCTGGGGCGCCAACGGGCGGCCCTTTTCATCCTGCTGCAGTTCCAGCACCGCGCGGATGTTCTGCTCCACCGTCAGCTTGCGGAAAATCGAGGCTTCCTGCGGCAGATAGGACAGACCCAGGCGCGAGCGCTTGTGGATGGGCAGGCGCTGCACCGGCTGGCCGTCGATGCGGATCTCGCCGGCATCGGCGCGCACTAGGCCGACGATCATGTAGAAACTGGTGGTCTTGCCGGCGCCATTGGGGCCGAGCAGGCCGACCACTTCGCCGCTGTGCACATCCAGGTGCACGTCCTTGACGACCTTGCGCACCCCATAGCTCTTCTGCAGGCCGTCAGCTTCCAGACGACTGACAGGGCCCGTTTCCAGCGCCGGGCGATGGGGTTGCGCGCCGACCGTCATGAGGGATTGCGAGGCACAGGCGGCACGGCCTGCAGCGGCACCGCTGACGCAGGCGCCGACGGCTCGGTGGCACTGCGCGGCATGATGGTCATGCGCACGCTGCCACGTGGATTCGGAGAGGTTTGGCCGCCTTCGATCGACAGGCGCTCGCTGCGGTTCTCATAGACCAGCAGGGCACCGGAAACTTCCCGCAGCACGGTCGTGCCACGCAGCTGCCGCACCGTGGCAGCGCCGATGAAGCGCACCGTGTCGCTGCGGCTGTCGTATTCGACCTGGCCGGCCACGCCCTCGATGCTCTCGCCCGGCACATCGCGGCCCTGGCGGAAGCTGACGGGCTGGCCGGGCTTGCCCACGGCCGAGGCCTGGGCATAGCCGTCGCTGGTTTCGCGCAGCGACAGCGTCTCGGCGCGCAGCAGCATCGAGCCCTTGCTGAGCATCACGCCGCCGCTGAATTCGGTGTGCTGCTTGACCGCGTCATAGACGCCGCCCTTCTCGGACACGATGTTCAGCGCCTTGTCGCGGTCAGCCTTCTCGGCCTGCGCCAACTCAGGCACGGTCGCCCCGGACAGCAAAGCCAGGGCGAGCGCTGCGGACAGCTGGCGAAAAGAGGAGGCGAGGGGCTTGGGCATGGTGGCACAGTTCTTGCGGACCATTCTAGCCCTGCCGAGGCTGGGCTCAGCCCTTGCCTGAGCGAATTTGCTGGATCAGGTAATCCGTCACTGCCAGCGCGCGAACGCCGGCTTCGACCTCGCTTACCTGCACCCCGCCTGTGGCGATCTTGGGCGAAGTCCAGAAGCGGCCGGCAATGCCGATGGCCGGCACGCCGTCGATGCGGAAGCCGTCCACCAGCTTGTCGGCCTGCTGGCACTTGGTCTGCACGCCGAAGGAGTTGTAGGCCTGCTCGAACTTGGCGGCATCAACGCCCAAGGGCGTCAAGAAAGCGGCCATCGCCTTGACGCTGTCGAGGCTGCGGTTTTCGACATGCATGGCGCTGAAGACGCGGGCGCGCAGTTCCTTCTCTTTGCCCATGGCTTCCAGCGCGTAGTACAGGCGCTGGTGCAGCTTGACCTGGCCGCGGAAGCCGACGTGCGCATGGCGGAAGCTGACATCGGCCGGCAGGCGCTTGATCCAGTCATTCAGCACCGGCTCGAAGGCGTGGCAATGCGGGCAGCCGTACCAGAAGAACTCGACGATCTCGATCTTGCCGGCGGCCGTGGGCATGGGCTGCGACAGGCGCTGGTAATGGCGGCCTTCAACCGGGCCGCCCTGCGCCAAGCTCAGGCCGGGAAGACCCAAGGCCAGGCTGCCAGTGCTCAGACCCAGAGCGGTGGAGAAATCGCGACGCTTCATCCTGAATTCCTTTTGATGACTGTGCTTGTGGCTTTCGGGCCTGCGTGGCCCGGCGAGTGCATGCTAAACGCAGCGCCGCGGGTTTGCGCGTACAAGGGGATCGGCGGGCTGATCCGGCAAGCGACCGGCTCAGCGCTGGACGCGCGCCAGGTTGGCCTCGATGCCGGCAGCCTCGAGCTTGCGCTGCAGCGCCTCGGCTTCCTCGCGGTTGTCCAGCGGGCCCATGCGCACGCGGTGCACGGTGCGCCCGGATTGCTCGCGCTCATAGACCTTGGCGACGAAGCCCTGGATCGCCAGCTTGGCGCGCTGCGCTTCGGCATCCTCGACCTTCACATAGGCGCCGGCCTGGACGAAATAGACATAGGCGTCGGCCGCTGCCGCGCTGGCCGCCGCTGCGGCTGCCTTGCTGTCGCTCTTGCCGTCAGCCTTGGCGGCCGAGGCCGCCGCAGGCTTGGCTGCCGGGGTTTGCGCGCTGGGTGCCGCTGCAGTCGTTGCAGGGGCGGTAGAGGCCGGCGCGGGCGCACTGGCTGCTGCAGCAGGTGCTGGCCCGCCGCTGACCACGCCGCTGGCGGCCTTGGCGCCCTTGCCGGCCAGGCCGGCATTGGGATCCCAGTTGCGGTTGCGCTCGGCTTCCTGCGCGTCCTGTTCAGCGCTGCGCTGCGGCACCTTGTCGATGAAGGGGATGGGCACTTTGGTGACGTAGAGCGCCACGCCCAATGCCAGGCCCAGGCCCAGCAGCAGGCCGACGATCAGGCCGAGTACGAATCCGCCGCGTTGCCCGCTGCGCTGTTGTGTGCCCTCGCCTTTGCTCATGGGTTCTCCGTCGTTTCGCGTGCCATCGCTTCCGGCGCGCTGACACCCAGCACCGCCAGGGCATTGCCCAGCACCTGGCGCGTCGCGGCCAGCAGGGCCATGCGCGCGCGGGTCAGGCTGTCGTTATCGGTCAGGAAGCGTTCGGCCGCATAGTAGCTGTGGAAGGCGGCAGCCAGGTCACGCAGGTAGAAAGTTACATCGTGCGGCGCCAAGCCTTCGGCGGCGCCGCCGAGCATGCGCGGATAGTCGGCCAGCTTGAGCATCAACGCCGTCTCGGCCGGTGCCTTCAGCAGCGCCAGCTCGGCGCCCGGCAGGTCGGCCTCGACGCCGCCATTGGCCGCCCACTGGCGGATCACCGAGCAGATGCGCGCATGCGCGTACTGCACATAGAACACCGGGTTCTCGTCGTTCTGCTGCAGCGCCAGATCGATGTCGAAGGTGAATTCGGTATCGGCCTTGCGGCTGATGAGGAAGAAGCGCACCGCATCGCGGCTGGTCCAGTCGATCAGGTCGCGTGCCGTCACATAGGAGCCGGCGCGCTTGGAGAGCTTGACCTCCTCGCCGCCCTTCATCACCAGCACCATCTTGTGCAGCACGTAGTCCGGGAAGCCCTGCGGGATGCCCACATCGGCCGCCTGCAGGCCGGCGCGCACGCGCGCGATCGTGCCGTGGTGGTCGGTGCCCTGGATGTTCACGCACTTGGTGAAGCCGCGCTCGAACTTGTTGATGTGATACGCGACGTCGGGCACGAAGTAGGTGAACGTGCCGTCGGACTTGCGCATTACGCGGTCCTTGTCGTCACCGTAGTCTGTGGAGCGCAGCCACAGCGCGCCGTCTTGCTCGTAGGTCTTGCCGTTGGCGATCAGCTTGGAGACGGTCGCTTCCACGCGGCCCGTGCTGTAGAGGCTGGATTCGAGGAAATAGTGGTCGAACTTCAGGCCGAAGGCCTGCAGGTCCAGGTCCTGCTCATGGCGCAGGTAGGCGACCGCGAACTGGCGGATGCCGTCGAGGTCGTCGATATCGCCAGAGGCGGTGAACTCACGGTCATCGGCCTTGACGGTTTCTTTGCGCAAAAAGGCGTCGGCGATGTCCTGGATGTAGTCGCCGTTGTAGGCCGACTCGGGCCAGCCCGCGTCACCGGGCTTGAGGCCTTTCAGGCGGCACTGCGTCGAGTTGGCCAGAGTGGCAATCTGGACGCCGGCATCGTTGTAATAGAACTCGCGCGTGACATCCCAGCCCTGGGTGGCGAACAGGCTGCAGATCGAGTCGCCCAGCGCGGCCTGGCGGGCGTGGCCCAGGTGCAGCGGGCCGGTCGGGTTGGCCGAGACGAACTCGACCATCACATGCTGGCCATTGGCGGGCTGGCTGCCGAAGGCGGCGCCGGCGTCCAGCACCTCCTTGACCACGGCCTGCTTGGCGGCGGTTTTCAGGCGGATGTTGATGAAGCCGGGGCCAGCGATCTCCAGGCTGTCGACCCAGGTCTGGAAGGCCGGGCGACGCTGCAGCGCCTCGATCAGGGCTTGGGCCAGTTCGCGCGGGTTCTTCTTCAGGGGACGCGCCAGCTGCATCGCGGCAGTGCAGGCAAAGTCACCGTGACTGGCTTGCTTGGGGGACTCGAAAGCGGCGGCCAGATCGGCGCCGGGGCTCAGTTCTTGGATGGCCTCGCCCAGGGCGGCGAGCAAATCCTGCTTGGCTTGAATCATGCGGCGATTCTACGGGGCTCAGTATGATGGGGCCCATGTCCGCCATCGCGCCAGGCACGCCTGAGCCAGCCGCCTCCGACCTGCCGAAATTCATCGGCAAGTACCGCGTGCTGCGCCGCCTGGGCGAGGGCGCGACCAGCGATGTGTTTCTGGGGCGCGACGATTTCCACGATGTGGAGGTGGCCATCAAGCGCGTGCGCGCCTGGGCGTTGAGCAGCCGCGGCGGCCCGGGCGAGCAGTTCCCGTTCCGCTTCTACGCCGCCGAGGCGGCGCTGACGGGGCGCTTCCAGCATCCCAACGTAGTGCAGATCCTGGATGCGGTGCCGGACGAGATGGCGCCCTATCTGGTGATGGAGTACGTGCCGGGCGTGACGCTCAAGCACTTCTGCCGCAGCGACCGCCTACTGCCGCTGGACCAGATCGTCGAGCTGGGCTTCAAGTGCGCGATGGCGCTGTCCTATGTGTTCCGCCAGGGCCTGATCCACCGCGACGTCAAACCGGCCAATCTGCTGGCCGTGCTGGACGCGCAAGGAGTGGTGACGGACGTGAAGATCAGCGACTTCGGCAGTGCGCTGAACCTCAACTCGGATTCCACCCAGGTGCACCGCGTCGGCTCGCTGGCCTATATGCCGCCCGAGCAGATCGAGGGCGGCGACGTCGACAGCCGCGCGGACATCTACGCACTGGGCGCAGTGCTGTACCACCTGGTGGCGGGGCGCCCGCCTTTCGACGCGCCCAACCAGATGGCGCTGATGCACCAGATCTACCACCAGGCCCCGACCTCGCTGCAAGCGCTGCGCAGCGGCGTCACGCCCGAGCTTGATGCGGTGATCCTGCGGGCCTTGGCCAAGCACCCGGGCGAGCGCTATGCGGACTGGGAGGCCTTTGCCAAAGCGCTGTCCGAGCTGGTGGCGCGCCAGCTGGTGCCGCTGGCCCGCCTGTACGAAGTCAAGGACTCCGAGCGCTTCAACATGCTGCGCGAGCTGGAGTTCTTTGCCGACTTCGGTGATGTCGAGCTGTGGGAGGTGGTGCACCGCGCGCGCTGGCGCCGCTACCCGGTCGAGCATGCGCTCTACAAGAAAGGGCAGGAGGGCAACACCTTCCACATCATTGCCCAGGGCGAGGTGGAAGTGTTCCGCGATGGCGCCAAGGTGGCCACGCTGGGCCAGGGCACTTCGGTGGGTGAGATGGCCTATCTGGCGCCGAATCCGGATCTGCGCCGCCACAGCACCGACATCAAGGTCAGCCAGATCTGCACCAGCATCTCCTTCACGCCCGAATCGCTGGGCCTGCTGAGCCCGGAGTGCCAGCACCGCTTCGACCGTGCCTTCATCCAGGTGCTGGTGCGGCGCCTGCATGCGGCGCATGAGCAACTTTCGCATCCACGCCGAATCCTGTAATCGCCGCGGCATCCAGCTGCGTTACGCTTGCACGGACCTGTTTGATGGCAAGTCCTGACTCTCGTCACTCGATCATCCACCTGGAGCTTCCCGACCATGCTGAAGAATCGCCTGTCCGTCCTGCTGGCCTGTCTGACTCTCGCGGCTTTCAACGCGCATGCTGCTGATGCGGCCCCGGCCTGCGAAGCCAAGGCGGCCGAGAAGAAGTTGGCCGGCGCGGCCAAGACCAGCTTTGTCAAGAAGTGCGTGGCCGATGCCGGCGGGTCCGACGCGACAGCCGCCTGCGATGCCAAGGCGGCTGAGAAGAAGCTCGCCGGTGCGGCCAAGACCAGTTTCACCAAGAAGTGCGTGGCCGATGCAGGCGCCGCCGCGTCAGCGCCCGCTGCTGCCCCGACGGCTGAGGCCACCTGCGATGCCAAGGCGGCCGAGAAGAAGCTGGCCGGTGCAGCCAAGACCAGCTTCACGAAGAAGTGTGTGGCCGACGCGGCTGCGAAGTAAGCAGCCGCCCGATCAGCGCGCGCTGTCCTTGGCCATGGCGCGAGCCCAGTAATCCGGGTTCGCGTAATTGAGCTTGAGGAAGTCGATCCACAGCCGCACGCGCAGAGGCAGGTGCTTGCGCTGCGGCACCAGCGCGAAGATGCCATTGGGCGGCGCGGCAAAGTCTTCCAGCACCGCCTGCAGGCGGCCGGCCTCGATGTCGGCCTGCACCTCCCAGATGCTGCGCCAGGCGACGCCCAGGCCGGTGATGCACCAGTCGTGCAGCACCTGGCCATCGCTGCAGTCCAGGCGGCCGACCGGGCGCCAATGCATCAGCTCGCCATCGACCATGAAGGCCCAGCCGCGGCTCTGGCTGGCTTCGGAGCTCAGGCCCAGGCATTGGTGGCGAGCCAGTTCGCTGGGGTGCTTGGGTGAGCCGGCCCGCTTCAGATAGGCGGGCGCCGCGACGCACAGGCGCCGGTTGTCGGCCAGTCGCATGCTGACCAGGCTGGAATCGACCAGATCACCGACGCGCACCGCGCAGTCGAAGCCTTCGTTGACGATGTCGACCACCCGGTCACTCAGGTTCAGCGACAGGCTCAGGTCTTGGTGCTGGGCCAGGAATTCGGGCACCAGCGGCGCCACATGACGGCGGCCGAAGCCCGCCGGCGCCGTGACGCGCAGATGGCCGCTGGCCTTGACGCCACCGGCGCTGACGCCGGCTTCAGCGTCGGCAATGTCCACCAGCAGGCGCTGGCAGCTCTCCAGGAAAGAGCTGCCTTCATGCGTCAGCGTGATGCGCCGCGTGGTGCGCACCAGCAGCTTGACGCCCAGCCGCTCTTCCAGCGCGTCGATGCGACGCCCCATCACGGCCGGCGCCACGCCCTCCAACTGCGCAGCGGCCGTGAGGCTGCCTTTGGTGGCGACGGCGACGAAGGACTCGATCTGTTTGAGGCGATCCATGGCGCGAATAATTGCGCGCCCAGATCTGGAAAGCAACCGAATTCGGTGGTGATTTGTGCAAAAACATCAGGGATTCAATGCGTTTGAGCCTATGAATCGAAGCCCCGGCCTGACGTAGATTCAGCATCAAGGGCCCATGGTGGCCGCATCCCTTTGTCCATTCACGTCGAGGCACACGATCATGTCCGCACGCACCGCCTGTCACCGTCTCCAGGTCGCCACTCCGCTGTACCGCTTCATCGAGGAGCAGGTCCTGCCGGGCACCGGCATCAGCAGCGCCAGCTTCTGGGCCGGCTTCGATGCGCTGGCCCATGATCTGGCGCCCAAGAACCTGGCCTTGCTGGCCGAGCGCGACCGCCTGCAGACCGAGTTGGACCAATGGCACAGTGCCCATCCCGGCCCGATCCAGGACATGCCGGCCTACCGCGCTTTCCTGGAGCGCATCGGCTATCTGGTGCCCACGCCTGCCCAAGTGACGGCGACGACCGCCAACGTCGATGCCGAGTTGGCGCTGCAGGCCGGCCCGCAGCTGGTGGTGCCGATCCTGAACGCCCGCTACGCGCTGAACGCCGCCAATGCGCGCTGGGGCTCGTTGTATGACGCGCTCTATGGCACGGATGCAATTCCCGAGACCGACGGTGCCGAGAAGGGCAAGGGCTACAACCCGGTGCGCGGCGCCAAGGTGATTGCCTATGCCCGCCAGGTGCTGGACCAGGCTGCACCGCTGGCCGGCGCCTCGCACAAGGATGCCGCCGGCTACCGGGTCGAGAACGGCCGCCTGGTGGTGAGCCTGATCGGCGGTGCCAGCACCGGCCTGGCCGATGCGGCCCAGTTCGCCGGCTACCAGGGCGATGCCAGTGGGCCGAGCTCGGTGCTGCTGGTCCACAACGGCCTGCATCTGGACATCCAGATCGATCGCGGCACCGCCATTGGCAAGAGCGATGCGGCCGGTGTCAGCGATCTGATCGTCGAGTCGGCGCTGTCCACCATCCTGGACCTGGAGGACTCGGTCGCCGCGGTCGATGCCGAAGACAAGCTGCTGGCCTACAGCAACTGGCTGGGCATCCAGCTGGGCACGCTGACCGAGGAAGTCAGCAAGGGCGGCAAGAGCTTCACCCGCAGCCTCAATCCGGACCGTCGCTACACCGCAGCGAACGGCAACGGCGAGGTCGTGCTGCATGGCCGCTCACTGATGTTCGTGCGCAATGTCGGCCACTTGATGACGAACCCGGCCATCCTGCTGGACGGCGGCCGCGAGATCCCCGAGGGCATCATGGATGCCGTCATCACTACGACCATCGCGCTGCATGACCTGCAGCGCCACGGCAAGAACGGCCTGTGCAACTCGCGCAAGGGCTCGGTCTACATCGTCAAGCCCAAGATGCACGGCCCCGCCGAGGTGGCTTTCGCGGCTGAGCTGTTCAGCCGCGTCGAGCAGATGCTGGGCCTGCCGGACAGCACCGTGAAGCTGGGCATCATGGATGAGGAGCGCCGCACCAGCGTCAACCTGAAGGCCTGCATCGCCGCGGCCGCCAGCCGCGTGGCCTTCATCAACACCGGCTTCCTGGACCGCACCGGCGATGAGATGCACACCGCGATGCTGGCCGGCCCAATGCTGCGCAAGGGCGACATGAAGGCGAGCGCCTGGATCCAGGCCTATGAGCGCGCCAACGTGCTGACCGGCCTGTCTTGCGGCCTGCGCGGTCGTGCCCAGATCGGCAAGGGCATGTGGGCCATGCCCGACCTGATGGCTGCGATGCTGGAGCAGAAGATTGGCCACCCACGAGCAGGCGCCAACACCGCCTGGGTACCGTCGCCGACCGCCGCCACGCTGCATGCGCTGCACTACCACCAGGTCAGCGTCGCGGCCGTGCAGCAGGAGCTGGAGAAGATCGATGCCGATGCCGAGCGCAATGACATCCTGAACAAGCTGCTGAGCATCCCCGTGGTCGCCAAGGCTGAGTGGAGCGCAGCCGAGCGCCAGCAGGAGCTGGACAACAATGTGCAGGGCATCCTGGGCTATGTGGTGCGCTGGATCGACCAGGGCGTGGGCTGCTCCAAGGTGCCCGACATCCACAACGTCGGCCTGATGGAAGACCGCGCCACGCTGCGCATCTCCAGCCAGCACATCGCCAACTGGCTGCACCACGGCGTGGTCAGTGAAGCTCAGGTGCGCGAGACCTTCGCCCGCATGGCCAAGGTGGTGGACGAGCAGAACGCTGGCGATGCGCTCTACAAGAGCCTGGCTGCGAACCCCAGCGGTGCCGCCTTCCAGGCCGCGCTGGATCTGGTGTTCAAGGGCAAGGAGCAGCCGTCCGGCTACACCGAGCCGCTGCTGCACGCGTGGCGCTTGAAGGTCAAGGCAGGCGTGTGAGGCTCAGGGCCCAGCCCATGATTGCGTCGCGATCCCGCAAGGGCTCCAGCGTGTAAGGACCCGATGCGGCCAGGCTGCTTGCAAGAGCCCTGGCCGCTGCTTCGTCCAGCGAATGGCTGCGCAGTTCATGCAGACGGAATGAGGCATCCTCGAGGCCGGTCAGCAGAATCTGCCAGCGCTGGCGCGCGGTTGCTTCGCCGGACTGGGCGGCCAGCGCCAGCAGCTGGCTGGCACTTTGCCGCACTTCGACCAGCACATCCGGGCACTGCCCGAGGTCCACGCGACTTTGCAGTTGGTTCTGCAAGACGTTGAAGCGCTCACGCCATGCATTGGCCTGGGCGTCGCGCTGCAGGCGGGCCCGGCCTTCCGCGCTCGCCGCCAAGGCCATCGGTGCCAGCATGTCGGCACAGGCCTGCATGAAGCCCCCGGGCTGCAGCAGCCATTCCAGATGGGCGATTTCATCCGCTGCCAGAACGACCGGCAGGGCCTGCTGGTGATGCAGCAGCAGTCGGACGGCACCGCCCGGCTTCAGCACACGCAGCAGTTCGGGGACGGCGCGGCTCAGGTCGCTGTACTCGAGCCCCCATTGACTGACAACCAAGTCGAAGCTGGCGTCCGCGAAGGGCAGATGTTCGGCCGGGCAGGTGCTGTGGAAGCGGACCCGATCGCGCTGACTCGCAGCCAGGGATTCCAGCCAGGGCGGCGCCAACTCGGCCAGGTCAACGGCGTCGCAGCTCAGGTCGGGCCGCTCGGCGAGGCTCAGCAGCAGGCGCGGCAAGGGGCCGTTGCCCGAGGCGATGTCAAGCACGCGGGCCGCGGGCGGCAATGCCGTGAAGCCACTGCGCCAGAAATCGCCAATCGGGCCGGCATAGCGCTCGTCGTAGCTGCCAGCGCAGGAGTGCATGGCGCCGCTCGACCAATAGCGCGACCAGGTCGAGGCGCGCCCGGTAGGTGTTTTGGACATGGCGCGCATTCTGCCGCAGCCCACCCTTGCAATCCTTGGTCAGCTTGTTGGGGGCCACTGACCGGCTACGACCGGACCGAAGTGTTGCTAGTCGACGACGGAACACCCCCTGGGACACGGGTCGAAAAGGTTCAAGTTGTCGTAATTTGAGACAAGAAAACCGACGGCCTGCATAACAAATAGTCCGTAAGTGATTGTTTTTATTAGAAAAGGCGATCGGTAAGACAAATGTCACGGATGACTGATAGCACTTGTGGGGCGCTTGGCTAAGGGGAACCCCGGCGTGGCCGACTCGGTCTGGCTCTTCAGAATACGCGGGCTTTTTCAGTTATTTCTGCCGACCCGCCCACAAAGCGCCGGACGGCGGGTTGGGGTCAAGACCCTTATCAACAAGGAGTTTTCATGTTCAAGAAGTCCAAAGTTTGCGCAGCCGCGCTGCTGGCGATCGGCGGCAGTGCCGTTCTGACCGCAGCACCTGTTTACGCCCAAGACCAGCAGCTGGAGCGTGTTGAAGTGACAGGCTCGCGCATCAAGCGCGCTGCCGCTGAAGGCGCCCTGCCGGTCACCGTCGTGACGCGCGCGCAACTGGAAGACAGCGGTGCTGTCACCATCGCTGAGTTCATCCGTAACTCCACCTTCTCGAGCGCCGGCCAGTTCCGTCCGCAGTCGGGTTCGTCGGCTCAGTCTTTCGCTGGCGTGAACCTGCGTGGTCTGGGCACCGAGCGTACGCTGGTGCTGGTTGACGGACGCCGTCTGGCCAAGGCGCCTAACGTTGGCGACTCTGCCGACATGAACTCCATCCCGATGGCTGCCGTCGAGCGCATCGAAATCCTGACCGACGGCGCATCCGCCGTGTATGGTTCCGATGCCATCGGTGGCGTGATCAACGTCATCCTGCGCAAGGATTTCGAAGGTATCCACTACTCGGTGGGCAAGACCCAGACTTCCACCAAGGGCGGCGACCGTGAAGAGGCGTCGGCGATGATCGGCATCACGTCCGAGAAGGGCCGCATCGTCGCAGGCGTGTCCAAGACCTCGCGTGACATCATCTTCGTGCGCGACTATCCCTGGGGCGCAGCGCGTGGTGCATCGTCCTACGGCAATGCCTTCTACCAGGCTGCTCCGGACGGCTCTGGCGGCACCTTCGCCAACATCGGCCAAGCTGGCTGGCGTGGCAATGCAGGCTGCACGAACGCAGAAAAGGGCTTCTACGTCGCGGCCAATGGCCGTTGCGTCTACAACTTCAACCTGGTTGCCGCTGACGAAGCTGCCACCGGCGCCAAGTCGATCTTCGCCCGCGGTGAGTTCAATATCTCCAAGGACTGGACTGCGTACCTGAACGCATCCAACACCAACAACACCAGCTTCGGCCGCTATGCGCCGGTGCCGGACGCCATCCTGGTCAAGGCTGGCAGCGTGGCCAACACCTCGAGGACGCCGGACCAAGACGTCTACCTGGCGCACCGCTTTGCCGCTGCAGGCAATCGCGACACCTCGACTGACGGCAACCTGAGCGATGTCGGCCTGGGCGTGCAGGGCACGGTCGGTGGCTTCGACGTCGAGTTCGGCGCGCGCCGCACGGTGTCCAAGCTGGTGGAAACCGGCCGTGGCTTCATCGTCAAGGGCTTGGCCACTACCGCCATCAACAACGGCACCTACAACATTCAGGACCCGTTCGCCAACTCGGACACGGTGTTGAAGTCGATCACCACGACGACTGGTCGCGACAGCCTGTTCTCGCAAAGCGAGCTCTACGCCAACGCGACGACCGACCTGTTCAAGATGGGCAGCGGCGCAGCCAAGCTGTACGTTGGTGTTGAGCACCGCACTGAGAAGTACGCCGACATCTATGACTCGTTGAGCGAAGCTGGCGAAGTCCTGGGCAGCTCGGGCAGCTCTGCTGGTGGCTCGCGCAAGGTTGACGCCGTTTCTGCGGAAATGCTGTTCCCCTTCAGCAAGACCCTGGAAGGTACGGTGGCGGCTCGCTATGAGAAGTACTCCGACTACGGCAATGACTTCTCGCCGAAGGCATCGATCCGTTGGGCACCGACCCGCGAGCTGACGGTGCGTGGCTCGGTCGGACGCGGCTTCCGCGCGCCCAGCCTGCCTGCTCTGACGCAAAAGCCTGCATTCAGTGCTGATTCCGTCGTTGACCCGCGTCACTGCTTGGCTGATGGTGGTTTCACCGCCGCGGAATGCCAGACCGAGTCGTTCCAGATCAACGGCCTGCGCATCGCCAACCCGAACCTGGGCTCTGAGAAGTCCAAGCAGTTCAGCATCGGCGCTGCCTGGGACGTGACCAAGTCCTTCACGGTCAAGGCTGACTACTGGAACACCCAGATCGACGATGTGATCTCGTTCGTCTCGGCCCAGAGCATCGTCAACCGTGACAACGGCTCGTCGACGCTGCCGATCCCGAACGGCCTGTCGATCCGCCGCGATGCCAGCGGCACGATCCTGCAGATCGTCTCTGGTTCCGCCAACGAGGGCACGCTGAAGTACTCCGGCGTGGACATCGTGGGTACGTTCACGCACAAGCACGCAGCTATCGGCAACTTCAAGCATGAAGTGACCTGGTCGCATGTCGCCAAGGCCGAGACCAATAACGTTGACTTCAACGGCACCTGGGGCCAGCCTAAGGATCGCGTGCAATTGGCCAACAGCTGGTCGATGGGCGCGTTCGACGCGACCTGGAACGTCAACTTCATCGGCAAGAATGGCGTTGGTGCCAACGAGCCGGCCGTGCCTGAGTACGTGACGCATGACGTGCAAGTGGCATGGGCTCCCCCTGTCAAGGGTGCCAAGCTGAGCCTTGGCGCGGTGAACCTGGGCAAGAAGCATCCTGCTCTGGTGGGCTCGCCTTATGACTCCAAGCCGTTCAACTACTACCTCTACGACGCTTATGGCCGCCAGGTCTATGTGCGTTTCGAGCAGAAGTTCTAAAGCGGCACTGGACTGAGAAAGCTTAGAGGCGGGCTTTGCCCGGCCTCTGCTTTGTGAAGCCGCAGCGAGTCACGACTCGCTGCGGCTTTTTCAGTATTGCTGCTGGTTTTTGCGCTCATCCCCGTCACACCATGAACACTCTTCGCCTCCTGGCGCGTGTCGTTCGCAGCTGCACACCGCTGCTGCTCGCATTCACGCTGTCACCGGCGCCGGCTACCGCTGCGCCTATACCTGTTCGCGATTTCTTCCGCACCCCGGCCGCCACCTCGCCGCGCCTGTCGCCTTCGGGCCAGAAGATTGCCATGTTGATCCCCGGTGAGCGGGGTCGCTTCACCCTGGCCGTGGCTGACATTGCCACGCCCACGCGCTTCGTGGGCATCGCTCGCTTTGGCGACGCCGACGTGCGCAACTTTGGCTGGATCAACGACCAGCGACTCTGGTTCGATGCCGTCGACTTCCAGGCCGCCATGGCTGACCAGATGGACAGCGGGCTGTTTGCCGTCAATGCCGATGGCAGTGACTTCCTGAAGCTGATTCAGCGTCGCAGCGACGAGCGGCGCATGGGCACAGGTGCCGCCGAGCGGGGCGTGTTGCCTCAGCGGAATCGCTTCTTGCGCGCGGCCAGTGACGGCTCGGACGATGTGATCATCCAGCGCTATGAATATGTTGATGAGGAGCTGCCGCCTGACTCCAAGCTGCTGCGACTCAATACCAAGACACGTGAGACACGCAGCATCACCCCCAAAGATGCGCCAAGTGGCGTGCAAAGCTGGATCCTGGACAGGAATCTGGAGCCTCGCGTCGCCATCACCGGTGATCGCGGCATCAGGAGCACCGTGCTGTGGCGCAACCCCGAGACCCAGGAGTGGGTCAAGCTGACCAGCTTTGACGCCTTCTCGTCAGACGCGAACAGCTTCACGCCGC
Organism: Methylibium sp.; assembly: GCA_013824165.1. GTDB lineage: Bacteria > Pseudomonadota > Gammaproteobacteria > Burkholderiales > Burkholderiaceae_C > JACDQM01. Next base: position 28,115 of record PNNH01000122.1, read on the forward strand.
TGGCGGTTGATGCGGAGGGGCAACTCTTCGTCAGCGCCCCGGATCCCGCCACGGTCAACGGGGCCCGCACGAGCGCGCTGTTCCGCATGTCGCCCAAGACAGGCAAGCTGCCAGACAAGCCGTTGCTGAGCCTGAAGGGCTACGACTTCGAAGGCGCAGTGCTGTTCGACAACGAAACCCGCAGAACCTTGGGCGTGACCTATCAGTCCGACGCCGACGGCGCCGTCTGGTTCGACGCTGCCATGCGCGCGGTACAGGAAGACGTCGACAAGCAACTCGCTGGCACAGTCAACATGCTGAGCTGCTCCCGCTGCAGCAGCAGCAAACACCTGATCGTGACGTCCTACTCTGACCGCCAGAGCGCCGTCTACTTCCTCTACGAGCGCGCCACCCGCAAGCTGAGTCTGCTGGCGGCCAGCCGTCCCTGGCTCGATGCCGCCAAGATGGCCGAGCAGGACTTCGTGCGCGTGAAGGCACGTGACGGCATGGAGTTCCCCGTCAACGTCACCAAGCCCCAAGGCAAAGGCCCTTGGCCCACGGTGGTTCTGGTGCACGGCGGCCCCTATGTGCGGGGCGAATCCTGGGGCTTCTCGCCAGACAGCCAGTTCCTGGCTTCGCGCGGCTACCTGGTGATCCAGCCAGAATTCCGCGGCAGTACAGGCTATGGCGACCAACTCTTCAAGGCTGGCTGGAAGCAGTGGGGGCTGTCCATGCAGGACGACGTGACCGACGCCACCAAATGGGCGATCGCCCAGGGCCTGGCTGACCCCAAACGCATCGCCATAGCCGGCGCGAGCTACGGCGGCTACGCCACGATGATGGGGCTGGTGAAGGAACCCGAGCTGTATCGCGCCGGAATTAACTGGGTCGGTGTGACCGACATCGGCCTCATGTACGAGGTGGGCTGGAGCGACTTTATGGGTGGCAAGTGGATGCGTTTGGGCATGCCCAAAATGATCGGCGATCCGAAGCACGACGCCGAGCAATTGAAGAAGACCTCTCCACTGCACCAGGCGGCGCGGATCAAGCAGCCTGTATTCATGGCCTACGGCGAGGAAGACTACCGTGTGCCGATGCCGCACGGTACCAAGATGCGCGATGCCCTCAAGGCCACAGGCAACACACAGGTTGAGTGGGTGGTCTATGACGGCGAAGGCCACGGTTGGGTCCTCGAGGAAAATAACGTGGACTTCTGGACCCGCGTCGAAAGATTCCTGGCCAAACACCTGAAGTAATTGCATCGCCTCGTTGCGATCAAGACCGGGCGCAGTTTCATGATCTGAGCCTGTGCCCGGCCTCCCCAGACCGATAGAGGAGCTACCGCTCATGAAGACCGCATTCACCTCTCTGGCTGCCGCACTCACCGGCGCCCTGCTGATTTCTTCCAGTGCTCCGGTGCTGGCCCAGGCCAATGCCAACGTCAAGAAGGAAGCACCGGGCGCCACCAAGGCCGCGGTCGCCCCGAAGGCTGGCGACAAGCTGATGTCCAAGGAAGAGCTGCGCGCCTGCATGAAGCTGAAGAGCGACATTGACAGCCGCCGGGCCGACATCACCAAGCGCAGCGAGGCCCTGAAGGAAGAGAAGCTGACGCTGTCCCAGCCGACCCCCGCCTTCGCGGAGGCGAGAGCCCGAGTCGATGCGCAGCTGGAGCGCGTCAAGCAGGCCGACAACGCCGTCAAGGAGCAGGCGCAGCGCGTTCAGGAATGGAACGATCGAATGGCTGAATTCGAGGCCAACAAGAAGGAAATGCGCAATGCCGATCGGCGCGCCAACGTGCTCAAGCAGGAGCGCGTCGAACTGCAGGCCGATGCCAAGAAGCTGAACGATGCGCGTGCTGAACAAGTGGCTGTCTATGAAAGTCTGGTCAAAGCAGCCAACGATTTGCGCGGCAGTCAAGGCAACCGGGCCGAAGACTGGAACAAGCGAAATGACGCGTTGGCTGACGAAGAGGATGCCATCATCGACATGCGCGCGAACTATGCCGCGGACTGCGCCAACCGCCGTTTCCGTGAGGACGACGAGGCGGCAATCAAGGCGGGCAAATGAGCCTGAGCGCTGTCTCGAACGCCAAGCTGGCGACTATCCAGGGCTTGCTGGCATCCAAGCAGTTCATCGCTGCTGAGCTGTCGCTGCGCCAACTGGTCGCCGAAGATCCACGTTGCGTCGACGCCTGGCTGGTGTTGGCCGACCTGGCCGATATGCGTGGCGACGACGCACTGGTGCTGGACTGCATCAACAAGGCCCGCGCGCAGGATCCGGCCGACGAGCGCGCCAGCCTGCAACTGGCCGAGACCCATGTACGAGCGGGCCGCCTGGCCGAAGGCTTGGAGGTGCTGGAGCAGATCGTAGCCCGCGATCCTGGCAATTTCATCGCCTGGCTGGCGCTGGGTGAGGCGCTGGAGCATGCCGGTCAGACCGAGCAGGCTGGCCGCGCCCGTTACCAAGGCGTGACGCGGGGCCAGAAGGCCGGCTACCTGATGAGCATGGCCAGCACACCCCCGGCCTGGCAGCCCCATATCGAACGCATCATTGCCCATGTCAACGCGGCTTCCGAGGCCTGCGTCGAGCAGGGCCTGGCCCATGTGCGGCGCCAATTCAGTCCCGGCGAACTTCAGCGCGTCGAACACGCGATGGCCGTTCACCTGGGCCGGCTCAACGATGCGCCGAAAAGCCCGCACCAGGCGCCCAAGTTCCTGTTTTTCCCGGGCCTGCCGGAAGGCCCCTTCCACGACCCCTTTCTGCAGCCCTGGGCGCAGAGCCTGGTCGATGCCTATGACGACATCCGCGCCGAGGCCTTGGGTGTGCTGGCCGGCCAGAGTGGATTGCTGGAGGACTTCCTGAACTTCAAGCCCGGGCAGAGCAAGGCCGGCTATCTGGGCGGCGAAGGCAGCAACCCGTCCTGGGATGCCTTCTTCTTCTACCGCCACGGGCAGTCCTATGCGGCCAACCAGGCACGCTGCCCCAAGACTGCGGGCGCGCTGAACAGCGCCGATCTGTGCCGCGTCGACGGGCAGGCGCCCGAGATCTGCTTCTCGGTGCTGCAGCCGGGCACCCACATCATGCCGCACCATGGTGTCACCAATACCCGGCTGGTCATGCACCTGCCGTTGATCGTGCCCGGTGATTGCGCACTGAATGTGCGCGGTGGTGGCGAACACGCGTGGCGTGAGCGCGAGTTGGTGATGTTCGACGATACCTACGAGCATGAGGCCTGGAACCGCTCCGCGCAGCCGCGCGTGGTCCTGCTGATGGACTGCTGGAATCCGCACCTGACGCCGGCCGAACGGGTTGCCACCAAGCATCTGGTCGAGCAGATCAGCGCTTTCGAGAACTATCAGCCCCAAGGCCTGAGCCCGCTACTGCGGCCTTGAGTTGCCGCGTTGAGTCTGTGACGAATTCTGGCCGACGCTGAGCTTCCGGGTCGAGCGTACTCAGCTGCGAGCTCGGCGTTGGTGTTTCGGAGCGGACGGTGATGCGCACCTCATTGCAGCGCTGTGTGGCGAGGCTTGCGCGCGGGCGCCGTCAAGGCGGACTTGTTGTGATGTTGCAACCTTGGCTGGCTGGCTTTGCCCCTACTTGGCGCCAGTTTGGTGCATGGCCACCCTGTTTGGGGCAGGTCTGAATGCCCTAACCCATTGATTTATATAGGTCTTGTCAGGGCTGGCTACGGCCGCAAGGGCATTGCTGTCGGCGCTGCTGGCATCGGTCCTAGGGGAAGCCCGGCATGGCAGCCAGGGGCGGTATCAGCAGAATGCGCGGGCAATTCAGCAACCGCCGTCGACTTGGCCACAAACCCAAGCTTGGCGGCGTCGTCTATTCAAGGAGTGAACATGTTCAACAAATCCAAGATCAGTGCAGCAGCCCTGATTGCACTGGGTAGCGGACTCGCGATGAACGCGCTGCCTGCCTTTGCGCAGCAGAAAGCACTGGAGCGGGTTGAGATCACTGGCTCGGCAATCAAGCGAATTGCTGCAGAGACGCCGGTCCCGGTCGAAGTCGTGACGCGTGCTGACATCGCCCGTACTGGTGCGACAACGGTCAACGAACTGCTCAAGACCATCAGCCTGATTGACATCAACGACCAGGGCGAGCAGTCCTCCAACTCTCCTGGCGGCTCGGGCACGGCGCGTCTGCGCATGCGGGGTCTGGGTGAGACGCAGTTGCTGGTGCTGATCAATGGCCGCCGTGCGCCCAAGAATCCGCTGGCTGACTCCTCCGGTGCTGGTTCGGCGTTCAACGTGAACTCGATCCCGGTGGCCGCGATCGAGCGGGTTGAGATCCTGAAGGATGGCGGCTCTGCGCTGTATGGCGCTGATGCAGTGGCCGGCGTGGTGAACTTCATCCTGCGCAAGGACTTCAGCGGCGCGATCGCATCCGTCAATCTGGGCCAGTCCAGCCGCAGCGATGCTGCTGAGCAGGCTGTCAGCGCTGTGACGGGGTGGGGTGATCTGGCCACGAACCGCTTCAACGTGATGGCGGCTCTGGACGTCTTCAAGCGCGATCCGATCCTGCGCAAGGACCGCGATCTGACCAAGAGCGTGGACTTCCGCCGCTTCGGCACCGTTACTGGCTACAACCTGGATGGCCGCAGCGTTTTCTCGCCCAATGGCAACTATCTGACTGCCGCCGGTTCCTTGACCGGCGTGCCGGTGAGAGCCTGCCCTGCGGACCAGCAGAGCGGCCCCTTGTGCGTGTATGACTTCAACGGCTCGGTGCTGACGTCTTACAACGCGGCAGACCGCATCTCCGGCCTGGTCAACGCAACCGGTCAGCTGACGAACGACATCACGGTGTTCGGCCGCTGGATCGGCTCACAGACCAAGGACTTTTTTGAAGCGCACCCGGTGCCTGACTTCTTCACGTCGCCGGTGGGTGCGCCCTTCCCGCAGTACGCGGGTCGCTTCATGCAGGGTGGTCCCCGCATTACGGACAAGAAGACGGACTTCAATCACCTGGACCTGGGTGTCGATGGCACGTTCCGCGGCATCGACTACAAGGTTGGCTTCAGCACCGGCGAGTCGAAGTCGGTCAATTCCGACAAGAACTATTACAACCGCACGCTCTGGAATGCAGCGACGCGCAGCGGCGCGATCGATGCAACCTCGCAGAACAACAATGCGGCCCTGGTTGAGTCGCTGAAGGTTTCGCCGGTGCGCAGTGCAACGGAGAAGGTCGATCAGTTCGACGTGCAGGTCTCTGGCGATGCGTTCAAGCTGCCGGGCGGTACCGTGCGCTACGCCGTTGGTGCCGTCACGATGAAGGAGACCATCAACGACACCCCAGATCCACTGCAGGTGCAGAACCTGGTCGTGGGCAGCATTGCCCAGAGCATTGTGTCGGCCAAGCGTGATTCGAACGCATTCTTTGGCGAGCTTCAGCTGCCGGTGCTGCGTTCGGTCGAGGCTCAGCTGAGCCTGCGCCGCGACGACTACAAGACCGCGTCGGCAACCAGCCCGAAGGTTGCGGTGAAGTGGCAGGTTGTGCCGCAGTTCGCTGTGCGCAGCTCTTGGGGCAAGTCCTTCAAGATGCCGACGCTCAAGCAGCAGTTTGCTTCCGCGGGCCAGGGCGCGATTACGCTGACCCCGGGTCAGTGCCAGCAGGTTGGCAATGCGGCTGCCGAGTGCACCAACGGTCTGCCGGCATTCCGCCTCACCGGCTCCAACCCGGATCTGAAGCCTGAGAACGGCAAGAACCTGTACGTCGGCCTGCTGGCTGAGGCGGGTCCTGTCACGATGTCGTTGGACTACTTCGACATCAAGAAGACCGACAACATCTCGTCGCTCAGCCTGCAGAGCGCCATTGACCAGGGCTTCTTCTACCGCGACAGCCAGCAGCGTGTCGTCGTGCTGCAGGATCTGCGCAACTTCGCGCAGTCCCGCAACTCTGGCTTCGACGCTGATGTGCGCGCGCGCTTCCTGGGCCTGCCGATCGGCGACCTGTCGCTGCGTGCTTCGGCAACCTATTACACCCACCAAGCGACACGCACCAGTGCGGCCAGCCCGTGGGCCGAGTATGGCAACACCTACTCGACGCCGCTGTGGCGCTCGACGGTGTCCGGCACGGTGAAGAAGGGTCCGTGGAGCTATCAGGGCATGGTGCGCTCCACCGGTGGTTTCTGGGATACGGCCATTGCGGCCAACTTCATCACGGCCACCACCCCTGGAGGTTCGCGCAAGGTGCGTTCGCACGAGGAACTTGACCTGACCGTCAGCTGGGAAGGCATCAAGAACCTGAAGCTCACCGGTGCTGTGAAGAACGCTCTGGACGCAATGCCGCCTTTCAGCGCGCAAAACGCGGCCAGCAACAACTACTCGCAAATGGGTTTTGCCGAGCTGTATAACGTGCGTGGCCGTTACTACCAGATCGGTGCCGAGTACTCGTTCTGACGATGACGGGGCTTGACGCAGTCGGCGCTGCCGGCTGCGCCTGAACCCCCCACTGGCGACACCGCGGCGAATATGCTGCGGGGTCGCTTTTCTATTTGTTCTGCCTGATTGCACGCAGGCATGGAGGATTCATGAAACCGAATGTTCAACGACGGGGTGTGCTGGGCGGCCTTGCAGCCACAGCCTTTGGCGCTCTGGCTGGCTTGCCGGCTTGGGCGCAGTCTGCCGGCGGCCTGCAGCCGCTAGAGGACTTCTTCAAGGCGGCCGATGTCGGCAACCTGAGCCTTTCGCCGGACGCCAAGTCCATCCTCGGCATTCGCCCGGTCGGTGGCCGACTGAATCTCTTTGTCATCGACCTCGAGCGTGGCAAGTCGACGACCATCACCAATCTGCGCGACGGTGATGTCGTGAGCCCGCGCTGGGTGTCGAACCAGCGCATCATGTTTGGCGTGCAGGACCGCTCCCGCGGCAGCGGCGAGCAGTTCAACACAGGCCTGTTCGCCATCGACAAGGACGCCAACGACTTCAAGGAGCTGTCCGAACGCGGCTTCCTCTCCACCGACAGCCGCCTGCTGCCGGTGACCACCTTCCCTTATGCCAAGGGTGTGGGCAGCGGCCCGGACGAGGTGCTGGTGCAGATCTGGTCGAGTGGCGGGACGCGCAGTCTGCGCAGCAGCAATATCCACCGCCTAAATACGCGCACCGGGCGCGCCACGCTGATCACGGCCGGTGGGCCGGGACGGGTGACGAGTTGGGTATTCGACCGCAAGGGCGTGGCCCGCATTGCTGTCACCGGTCAGGACAACGGCACGACGCGCATCTTTCACCGAGCGTCGGCGGACGAGAGTTGGCAGCCGATCGTCGAGTACGGCCTCGATGACCCGCGAGAAATGCGCCCTCTGGCTTTTGATGGCCAGGGTCAGCTCTATGTGCTGGCGCGCGTCGACAGCGACTTCACCGGCGTGTACCGATTCGACCTGGCGCGCAAGGTCATTGATCCCGAGGCAGTTGCCGTGTTGAAGGGCTACGACCTCGGCGAGGCGGTGACTAGCGACACGCCGGCTGGCCCGGGTGGTCCTCTGGCCTTTGACGAAGAAGGGCAGCTCGCGGGCGTGGCTTATGAGGCCGAACGCAAGGGCGTCTATTGGCTGGACGAAGGGCGCGCAAAACTGCAGTCCACGCTCGAGGCGACCTTCCCGGATCGGCTTATCACGGTGCAGGGCAACTTCAAGAAGCCCGAGCTGCCGCTGCTCGTCACGACGCGCTCGGATATCGAGTCGCCGCGCTACTTCTTGTTCTATCAGGCTCAAAGGAAGATGGTGTCGGTTGGCGAGTCGCGCCCCTGGCTCAAGGCTGACCGCATGTCGCCGATGGAGGTGTACCGCTACGCAGCGCGTGACGGCCTGTCCATTCCTGCCACGCTGACCGTGCCGCGTGGTGCCGAGAAGAAGAATCTGCCCCTGGTGGTTTTGCACTATGGCGGCCCCTGGGTGCGCGCGATCACCTGGGATTTCGACCCACTGGTGCAATTCCTCGCATCGCGTGGCTACGCGGTCTTCATGCCGGCGCCTCGCGCCAGCACGGGCTTCGGCTGGAAGCATTACCGGGCTGGCTGGAAGCAGTGGGGCCTGGGCATGCAGGACGATGTCACTGACGGCGTCAAGGACCTGATCGCTCGCGGCATCGCCGACCCCAAACGCATCTGCCTGGCAGGTGCCAGCTATGGTGGCTATCTGACGATGATGGGCCTGGCCAAGGAGCCCGATCTGTTCCGCTGCGGCATCAACTGGGTGGGCGTGACCGACCCGGCGCTGATGTATGTCGAATGGACCGACTTTGCCGCCGGCAACAGCCGCGAGCTGTCACTGCCGCGCCTGCTCGGACATCCAGATACCGATGCGGAGCAGTTTGCTCGCACCTCGCCGGTCAAGCGCGCTGCAGAAATCAAGGTACCGGTGCTGATGGCCTATGGTGGCAGCGATCGCCGCGTGCCCATCATCAACGGTGAGCGCATGCGTGACGCCCTGCTGAAGAACGGCACGCCGGTCGAGTGGGTGGTCTATGGCGACGAAGGCCACAACTTCCTTCGCCAGGACACGCGTCTGGACTTCTACGCCCGAATGGAGAAATTCCTGGCCAAGAATCTGGCCAAGGTGCAGTAAGCACAGGCTGGCCATTGACGACGGCTGCTGCAACGCTTCGCCGTTGCGGCAGCCTGTGTGTCGGGCTGCCCTTGAGAACCGGCAGGGCGGTTGTTCTTGTTTGTAGCGAACTTGATCAACGCTCCGGTATCGGCCTGGAAGTGGCGACCAAGCTTGCTTGTCAGGCGAGCGATTCGTCGGGCCTGCATCCATAGAATCCAGTTGCTCAAATCAGGGGATGCATTCATGAACGTCCGCAGCACCCAAGCTGAGCTCGACGTGCTGATCATCGGCGCCGGTCCTGCCGGCTCAGCCGCAGCACACGTGCTGGCGCATGCAGGCCTGGATGTGCTGCTGGTCGACCAGCAGCCCCAAGGCCGCGACAAAGTCTGCGGCGATGGCCTGATTCCAGATGCGCACAAAGCGCTGGAGCGCCTGGGTCTGCTCGATGCGGTGATGGCGCGCGCGCAGCCGGTCGGGCATGTCGGCTGTATCGGTCCGCGTGGCGGCCGTGTCGATGTGCCGGGCACGCTGGCGGTGCTGCCGCGTCGCGAATTCGACGCGATGCTCTGCCGGGCGGCCCAGGATGCCGGTGCGCGCCTGGTCGCGCCGGCGCGCTTCGAGCGTCCGCTAGAGGACGCTTCAGGGCGCGTCTGTGGTGCCGTCCTGAAGGTCGGCGATGCCGAGCAGGAAGTGCGCGCTGACTGGGTGATCCTGGCCACTGGCGCGGTGCCCAAGGCGCTCAGCGCCGCCGGCATGTGCGAACGCCACACCCCCAGCGGCGTGGCGCTGCGCGGCTATGTACGCGCGCCTTCGATGGTGGGCCGCATCAAGGCCATGGACGTGGTCTGGAGCCGCGCGGTGCGGCCGGGCTATGGCTGGATTTTTCCGGCGCCGGATGACTGCTTCAATATCGGCGTCGGCGTGACGGACAGCCACAAGGCCGTGGCTGGCAAAGGCGCCAAGAAAGAGCTCAACCTGCGCGCCATCTTCGACGCCTTCGTCGAGAACTACCCGCCCGCCGCCGAGCTGATGCGCGAGGGCGAGCTGGTGGGCGAGCTCAAAGGCGCGCCGTTGCGCTGCACGCTGGAAGGCGCGCGCTGGACGCGGCCTGGCCTGCTGGTCACCGGCGAGGCGGCGGGCTCCACCTATTCCTTCACCGGCGAAGGCATTGGCAAGGCGATGGAAACCGGCATGCTGGCGGCCGAGGCCTTGATCGCACACAAGCGGGATGATGCGGCGGCGCGTGCCCATTACGAAGCGGCGCTGCGCGCCCTCAAGCCCAAGTTCGACCTCTACGAGCGTGCCAACCAAGTCAACGCCTATCCCTGGCTGGCCGATCTGCTGATCTGGCGCGCCCAGAAGAGCGAACGCCTGCGCCGCCGCATGAGCGGCGTGCTGAATGAAACCAGCAACCCCGGAAACTTGGTGAGCTGGCGCGGGCTGACGCGCATCATCTGGGAGTGAGGTTGAGATGAGCCCCCCGGTCCAAAGCGTACCTTCGCCCACCCCTCGAGGGGGTGGCGATGCCTGCGGCGTTGAGCCGCAAGCACCTTGCCAGCGCAGGCCTGCTTGGGAGCGGCCCGGCGCTCGGCCCGCAAACCCCTCATCTCATCGCCTGCGGGTGGCGCGCAGCACCATGGATAGCTGATATGTGCCAATTGCTGGGCATGAATGCCAACACGCCGACCGATGTGATGTTCAGCTTCACCGGCCTAGCCACGCGCGCTGATGAGCACAAGGACGGCTTCGGCATCGCCTTCTTCGAGGGGCGCGGCCTGCGCCATTTCGTCGACCACCACAGCGCGCGCGTCTCGCCGCTGGCAGAACTGGTCAAGCGCTATCCGATCAAGAGCGACAACGTCATCGCCCACATCCGCAAGGCCACCCAGGGCCAGGTGGCCTTGGAGAACACTCATCCCTTTCAGCGCGAGCTGTGGGGGCGCTACTGGGTGTTTGCGCACAACGGCAATCTGGTGGACTTCAACCCGCGCCTGCATGCTGCCTTCAAGCCGGTGGGCGGCACCGACAGCGAGCGTGCCTTCTGTTGGCTGATGCAGGAGCTGTCCAAGGCGCACTGTGATGTGCCCAGCATCGACGAACTCAGCCGCACACTGGCCGAACTGATGCCGCAGCTGAACCGCCACGGCACCTTCAACATGCTGCTCTCCAACGGCCAGGCGCTGTGGGCGCATGGCAGCACCAAGCTGCATTTCCTGCTGCGCCAGCATCCCTTTGGCGAAGCGCGCCTAGCCGACGAGGACCTGAGTGTGGACTTCGCCGCCCACACCACGCCGACCGACCGCGTGGCGGTGATCGCCACCGAACCGCTGACCGAGGGCGAAGCCTGGGTGCCCTTCCAGCCGGGCGAGCTCAAAGTCTTTGTGGCGGGCGCTCTGCATGCCGGATGAGGCCGCTGCCCCTGAGCCACCCGCCACATTCCCGCCATTCGCCCGCCCGATCCGCAGTTCGCCGCACGGCGCTGCGCGGCCCGGCTGGCCCTGCCTAGACTCCGGCCCATGAGTACCGACCCCCACCTCAACCGATTCCAGCGCTGGTACTTCGCCTGGGCCGAGCCCTATTACCAGCGCATGGAGCCGCCGCTGCAGGCGCAGGCGCGGGCCATGGACCGGCTGCTCTACAGCCGCCGCGGGCTATGGATCTGGCTGGGCTTGTTGGGCTCGATTGGTGGCGCCACGGCCGGTCTGCGTGCGGCCGGCATGCCGGTGATCATGGGCCTGATTCTCAGCAGCATGGTGATCCTGGCGCTGGTGTTCGTGCTGGTTGCGGCCTGGTTGCAGCCGGACAAGGTGATGGGCCGGCGCGGCCTCGGTCGCCTGGTGCTGCGCATCATGCTGGCTACGCTGTTGGGCGTGTTGACCGGCTGGATCGCCGGGCGCCTGGCCAAGCATGGCCTGGCCGGCCTCAATTCGCTGGGCAGCGAAGTCGAATCGCTGCTGCGCATCGGTGTGCCGGTGGGGCTTAGCGTGGGCCTGGTGATGGCGCTGCTGGTCGGGCTGACGGCGGCGGCACGCCGCTACCAGCTGCAGCAGGAGTTGCAGGAGGCGCGGGCGGCCGAAGAGCGCGCGCAGATCGCCCGCGAAGCCAGTGAAGCCCGGCTGCGCCTGCTGCAGGCGCAGATCCAGCCGCACTTCATCTTCAACACCCTGTCGGCTGTGCAGCACTGGGTGGACAGCGGCGATGCGCGCGCCAGCGGCCTGCTGCGCGCGCTGACGGCTTTTCTGCGCGGCTCGGCCGAGCTGATGCTCCAGCCGCAGGTTCGCCTGGCCGAAGAGCTGGCGCTGGTGGGCCATTACCTGAGTGTGATGCAGGCCCGCTGGGGCGAGCGCCTGCGCTATGCGCTCGATGTCGATCCCGCCACCGCCGAGCGCGCGCAGCTGCCGCCCGGCATTGTGCTGAGCCTGGTGGAGAACGCACTGGAACATGGCCTTGCGCCCACGCTTTCAGGCGGCAGCTTGCGCGTCTCGCTGCAGCCGCTGGGCGCAGAGGGCTGGACCCTGCGCGTGCAGGACGATGGCGTGGGCCTGGCTGGCGACTGGCAGGCAGGCCTGGGCGTGAGCAACAGCCGCGCCCGCCTGGAAGCCGTGTTCGGCGCCCGCGCCCGCCTGCACTTGAGTGCGCCTGACGAGGGCGGCACCTGCGCCGAGCTGGTGATTGACGGACAAGGGGCTGGCGATGCGCGGTGAATCCAAGCCTGCATCGAACTGCACGGACTGGAGCCAGTACTGGTATCCCGGCCCCGCGCGCCGATTCAGTGCCGCCGAGATAGACCGGGCCGGCAAGCAGCCCTGGCCACGCATGATCGACCACATGGTGCTGATCAATGTGATCGTGCTGCTGGCAGTAACGGTCCAGGGGTTTGGGGGCCTGCGCTCCCCCATCCTATTCGCGGGCCTGCTGCTGCTGACCTGGCTGAGCCTGAGGTTGGCGCAGTGGTTGTGGCAGCACCCCACACGCAAAGCCTTGAACCTGCTGTCCTTTGGGGCGGGCGCGCTGTTCGGCCTGTTGAGCTTCGCGGGTGTCAAGATCATGGGGCGAGACTGGATGGATCTGCCGATGATGCTGATGGGAGCCTGGTTTTTCGCGGCAGCCAGCGGCTGGTGGATTCTGGTGATCTTCCGGGTGCAGCAGATCGAAGCACGCCTGCGCGAGCTCGACGACCAGCAGCGCCATGCCGCCATGCAGACGCAACTGCTGCAGGCGCAGATCCAGCCGCACTTCCTGTTCAACTCGCTGGCGGCGCTGGACCATTGGGTCAGCAGTGGCGACGCGCGCGCCACGCCGCTGCTGCGCTCGCTGACCGGCTATCTGCGCGCCACGCTGCCGCTGTTCAACCGCGAGCAGCTTACGCTGGGCGAAGAGCTGGCCGCGGTGCGCGAATATCTGGCGGTGATGCAGGCCCGCGTGGGTGAGCGGCTGCGGGTGGAGATCGAGATCGAACCCGGCCTGGAAGAGCAGCGGCTGCCGCCCGCGCTGCTGCTGACCCTGGTGGAGAACGCCATCGAGCATGGCGTGATGCCCAAGCTGGGCGCCGCCTGCGTGCGCATCGAGGCCAGGCGTGTGGACGGCATGGCGGAGCTCAGCGTCAGCGATGACGGCCCTGGCCTGGCGGCGGCAGCCGCAGCCCAATCGGCTTCCGGCGCTGGCCACCGCGGCGTCGGGTTGGCCAACAGCCGCGAGCGCCTGGCCCAGGCCTTTGGCGCCGAGGCGTCGCTGAACCTTGGCCCGCGCAGCGATGGCGACGGGTGCGTGGCCCTGCTGCGGCTGCCTGCAGGAGCACCGGCATGACGAGCGCCTCCGTGCTGCCCTGCCAGGCCGCGGCCCTGCCCGATGCCGCTGAAATGCGCCTACTGGGGCTGGCGCCGCTGAGCCGGCGCTTCTGGATCATCCTGGCCGTCAACGCGGTCAGCCTGGCCTTTCTGTTGGGCTGGCCGCTGCAGTCCGCTGTCGGGCGCACGCTGGCTCTGGCCATGCTGCTGTCCGCGGCGCTGGCCTTCGGCCTGCAAGCCCATTGGCTGTGGAGCCTGCCCAGTCGCGCCCGGCTGGGCATCAGCGCGGTCCTCAACGGCGCAGGGCTGCTGGTGGCTGCGCTGGCCGTCAAGAAGCTGGCTGGCCCAGGTGCCGAGCGCGAGTGGCTCACGCTGGTGTTTCTGCTGCTGGGTGTGGCGCTCAACAGCGGCGTCAGCTTTCTGTGCCTGTACCGGCGCCAGCAGATCGACGCGCGCCGGCGCGAGCTGGACGAGCGGGCGCAGGCCTTGGCCGCACAGGCGCAGCTGGCACAAGCCCAGATCCAGCCGCACTTCCTCTTCAACAGCCTGGCCTCGCTGACGCACTGGGTGCGCGTGCAGGATGGTCGCGCCGCGCCCTTGCTGGACGCGCTGACGGCCTATCTGCGCGCCACGCTCCCGCTGTTCAACCGCGCGCAGCTGTCGCTGGGCGAGGAACTGGCGGCCGTGCGCGAATACCTGGCCGTGATGCAGGCCCGGCTGGGTGATCGTCTGCAGGTCGAGATCGAGGTGCCCGAGGCGTTGCATTCGGTGCAGCTACCGCCCGCGCTGCTGCTGACCCTGGTGGAGAACGCCATCGAGCATGGCGTGATGCCCAAGCTGGGCTCGGCCCTGCTGCGGGTGCAGGCCGAACGGCAGGGGCAACGGCTGTTGATCAGCGTGACGGACGACGGCCCCGGCCTCGCAGCCACGCCGGCCGCCAGCGCGCCGGGCCGCGGCATCGGCCTGAGCAACTCGCGCCTGCGCCTGGCCCAGGCCTTTGGCGCCGAGGCCAGCCTGACGCTGGCCAACTCCGCCGAGACCGGCGGCTGCATGGCCACATTGAGCCTGCCGCTGCAGACCGGCGTCGCTCAGGGAGAACGCACGCAATGACGACGATGACAACGACAACGGCAGCAAGCTCAGCGACGACGCTGCAGAAGGCCAAGGCCTGGTTCGCCGCGCTGGACTGGCATGTGGTGCTGATGCTAGGCCCACGCCACAAGTTCAGCGAGGCCG
>PNNH01000080.1 GCA_013824165.1 Methylibium sp.
GGCACGGCGATGTCGCAGGAACTGGTGGTGAAGATTGGCCACGTGGGGCCGACGAGCGGCGCGATTGCGCACCTGGGCAAGGACAACGAGCTGGGCGCGCGCATGGCGATTGAGGATCTGAACGCCAAGGGCGTGATGATCGGCGGCAAGAAGGCCAAGTTCGAGCTGCTGGCAGAAGACGATGCGGGTGACCCGAAGCAGGGCACGGCAGCGGCGCAGAAGCTGGTGGACTCCAAGGTCAACGGCGTGGTGGGGCACCTGAACTCGGGCACCTCGATCCCGGCGTCCAAGGTCTACAGCGACGCGGGCATCCCGCAGATCAGCCCGTCGGCGACGAACCCGAAGTTCACGCGTAACGGCTACAAGACCACGTTCCGTGTGGTGGCTGACGACGTGCACCTGGGTGGCACGCTGGGCAAGTACGCGGTGAACCAGGTCAAGGGCAAGAGCATCGCGGTGATCGACGACCGCACGGCCTATGGCCAGGGCGTGGCGGACGAGTTCGAGAAGGGCGTCAAGGGCGCCGGTGGCAAGGTGGTGGGTCGTGAGTTCACCAACGACAAGGCCACGGACTTCACCGCCATCCTGACCTCCTTGAAGGGCAAGAAGCCCGACGTGGTGTTCTTCGGCGGCATGGATGCGGTGGCAGGCCCGATGCTGCGCCAGATGAAGCAGCTGGGCATCAGCGCCAAGTTCATGGGCGGCGACGGCATCTGCTCGGGCGAGCTGCCGAAGCTGGCGGCCGGCACCATGGCCGACGGCCAGGTGGTGTGCGCCGAAGCCGGTGGTGTCGAGGGCGAGTCCAAGAAGTCGCTGGACGACTTCAAGGCCAAGTTCAAGGAAAAGTACAAGCTGGACGTGCAGATCTATGCACCGTACGTGTACGACGCGGTGAACGTGATGGTGGCGGCAATGGTGAAGGCGGGCTCGGCTGAGCCGGCAAAGTACCTGCCGGTGCTGGCCAAGACCGAGGGTTACAAGGGCGTGACGGGCACGATCGGCTTTGACAACAAGGGCGACATCAAGAACGGCGCGCTGACCTTGTTCACCTACAAGGCCGGTGCACGCGAGCAGATCGCTGTGGTGCGCTGATCGAAGCAGCAATCGCTTTTGCGCGAAGCTGAGCGCTGTCCGGGCAGGTCCGGGCAGTTGCTGAGCCTAAGGAGCGTCCACCGGGAGGTGCACGCTCCTTTCAATTGCGCCGGTCCTTTCTACAGAGTAGTCGCTGTTGCGTCTCTGGGAACTGCGGCGAAATGCATGTTCCCCGGGGGAGGCGTCATACAAGTTGGCTACAAGCTTGTGTGCTTGTGAAATCCTCACGCGGTGCCCTTGCTCGTTTGCGATCTACTGCGCGCGGTCGCGGTGATCAGCTTGCCCCAGTGGGTGCGGACTGACCGCCGGTATGAGTTGGCATCCAGGCAGGGTAACCCTCTAAACGGGGGGCTTTCAAGAGGCGATCAGGAGGGCATGATCCTTCAGCAAGAAAGCTTCCCTGGGCATGGCGGACTGACTGAGTCAAACGGGTGGTTCTGGTTCACGTTTTGGAGCGTGACTGGGGCGGAACCGGCAGGCAGCGGAGCCAAAGCAGTCGGTCCTTGTCTTGCTGCACCAGAGATGACAGGGAAGTCCGTTCGGGTAGGCCTTCGGGTTGCTTGAGCAGAGCGTTTGGGGAAAGAACATGATTCGAGTTTTCAATCACTACTTGCACAGGCGGACGCTGCTCCAGGTCTTCTTTGACCTTGGTTTGATCATCTTCGCCTTGCTTGCGGTGACGCTGAGTCAGGGGGAGCAGGTCGGTCATGTGATCCCATTTGCCGCCTCCCATGGCCTGTCCCTGGCAGGTTGCGTGTTTGTGATCAACTCGGCGACAGGCTTCTACCAGCATGTACACAACCGCTCGGTGACTGAGTCCTGCGCCCGAGCATTGCTGGCCTTGCTGCTGGCGCTGCCGGTTGCGTACGGGATTTTTAGCCTTTTGCCGGCCGACGTCAGCGAAAGCCGCGAGTTGATGACGATGGCGGCTATGGCGGCTGTCGCTGCCGTGCTGGTCCACCGTGTCTATGCAGCGCATTCGATTGCCCAATCCCGCAATCGCACCAAGATTTTGATCTTCGGCTCTGGAGAAGTCGCCCGGGCTGTCGGCAATACGCTGAAGAGCGCGGATCCGCACGCTCAAATCGTGGGCTATTTCCCTGGGCCTAACGAAACCGAGCCGCAAGTCGCTCGCGCCGAAATCATCGAACCGCAGGGCAGCCTCACCGAGACCGCCCTGAAGCTGGGCATCGACGAAATCGTCGTTGCCCTGTCTGAGCGACGTGGTGGCAGCATGCCGCTGCGGCAGCTGCTCGACTGCAAGCTGTACGGCGTACGGGTGGTTGATATCGCCACTCACTTCGAGAAGACGCTCGCGCAAATCAAGATCAGCCACGTGAACGCGGGCTGGCTGATCTTTGGTGATGGCTTCAATCAAGGCGTGCTGCGCACCAGTGTCAAGCGTGTCTTTGACATTCTCTTCTCTTCGCTGATCCTGCTCTTGGCGCTGCCGATCATGGCTATCACGGCGCTCGTCATCAAGTTCGAGTCTCGTGGGCCGGTGTTCTATCGCCAGGAACGGGTGGGGCTGAATGGCAAGGGCTTCGAGGTGATCAAGTTCCGCAGCATGCGTACCGATGCTGAGAAGGATGGCAAGCCCAGGTGGGCGACGGTCAACGATGACCGCGTCACCAAAGTTGGGCGCTTTATCCGGCGCGTGCGCATCGACGAGTTGCCGCAATTGCTGAACGTGCTTCGGGGCGAGATGAGCTTGGTCGGGCCACGGCCTGAGCGGCAGTACTTCGTTGACGAACTTGTCGCAAAGATTCCCTACTACGCTGTGCGCCATAGCGTTAAGCCGGGTGTGACCGGTTGGGCGCAAGTGCGCTACGAGTACGGCTCAACCGTTGAAGACTCTGTCGAGAAGCTTCAGTACGATCTGTACTACGTCAAGAATCACACCTTGTTCCTGGACCTGTTGATCCTGCTGGAAACCGTGGCTGTCGTCTTGACGGGCAAAGGCGCGCGCTGATCAGGCCAGGCCTTGCGCTTGCGACTTTCTGGGACTGCCGACGCCCTTGTCATGGACGCCCCTCCTCGGCGTCCATATTGCATTGGGTCGCTCAAGAGCATGATTCAATAGCTCATGCTTGAGCCACACTTCAATCTGAGCTTGTTCTCCTTTGGGACGGCCGCGCTCGCATACCTGTCCTTTCTCGGGGCCTATGTTTGGCGCATCCGCCACTCGCCAACCAGCGGTGGTCGGGCAGGGCTGGTCTTCCTGGCAGCGATGGTTTCGGGTGCTGCCTGGGCTGTCACCGGCCTGCTGTCTGAGTTGGCCGCATCCAGCACTCTCCAAGTCTCTGTCGTTCCATGGCTTGACTGGCTGCGCTATGCGCTGCTGCTACGCTTTGTGCTGCTCTTGCTGCGCGTTCCAGAGGCTGCGCAGCCTGCCGATGGGGCGCGGCGACTGCTGCAGCTGGGCACGGTGCTTGCGCTGTCGGCGGTGCTGCTTCTGAACCTGGGGCGAGAGTTCAGCGGCTTGCGAGACGCTGTCTGGATGCGGCCTCTTGCCTACGCATGGCTGGCGCTAAGCGTGCTCGGTCTGCTGCTGGTTGAGCAACTGCTGCGCAATGTCGATAGCGACGCCCGTTGGGGAGCCAAGCCGGTCTGTCTTGGTTTGGGTGTTGTTTTCATCTTTGACCTCTACCTGTACTCACAGGCGGCTCTCTTTCAGGGCATCGACCCTGATGCGCTCGGCGTCCGTCCGCTGATCCACAGTTTCGCTGTGCCCTTGCTCTATCTTGCCAGTCGACGCCATATCGATTGGGTCAGCAAGCTGCATGTCTCGCGCGCGGTGGTCTTCCACTCGGCGACCATGCTGCTGACGGGTCTCTACCTGCTGCTGGTGTCTGGGGTGGGCTACTACGTCCGCTACACCGGAGGGGACTGGGGCCGGGCCATGCAGATCGCCCTCATGTCGGTCGGTCTGCTGACCTTGCTGTTTGTGCTCTTGTCTGGGTCGATGCGGGCGAAGCTGCGTGTCTATATCAGCAAGCACTTCTTCAGTTACCGCTATGACTACCGGGAGGAGTGGCTCCGGTTTACGGCCATGTTGTCCTCACAGAGTTCTCCTCAGGAGTTGGGCATCTCGGCGATTCGAGGGCTGGCCAATCTTGTCGAGAGCCCGTCAGGCGTGTTGTGGCTGCGCCATGGCGATGCCGGTGACTACCAGCAGTCTGCGCGCTGGAACCTTCCGGAGAGCCGTCAGTCCGAACCGGCTGAAGCCGGCTTTGCGGCCTATCTGCAAGAGACAGGCTGGATTGTTGACCTTGATGAGTTGCGAAACGAACAGCAACGCTATCCAGGGCTTGAGGTTCCAGAGTGGATGCGTGATGACGAGCGCTACTGGCTGCTCGTGCCCTTGCCCGTTGCGGGTGTCTTGATCGGCTTTGCCGTGCTGGGGCGCCCGAGGACACCGGTTGATGTGAACTGGGAGGTTCGGGACTTGCTGCGCACCGCGAGCAGTCAGGCAGCAAGCTATCTCGCGCAGATGATGGCCACCGAGGCGCTGCTGGAGTCGCGCAAGTTCGACGCATTCAATCGGATGTCGGCCTTCGTGGTGCACGATTTGAAGAACATCGTGACGCAGTTGTCCCTGATGATGAAGAACGCGCGCAGGCTGCGCGACAACCCCGAGTTCCAGGAGGATATGCTGGCCACGGTCGAGAACTCGCTCGAGAAGATGCGGCAGTTGATGTTGCAGTTGCGCGAGGGATCGACGCCGCATGGGGTGTCCCAGGGTGTCGAGTTGGTGCCGATAGCGAAGCGCCTGGCCGCGGCAGCGAGCAGCAAGGGCAGGCACTTGGCGCTTGAAATCCGATCCGCTGTCAGTACACGCGGTCATGAGGAACGTATTGAGCGGGTTATTGGTCACGCTGTTCAAAATGCCTTCGATGCAACACCCGAAGACGGCCGGGTCTGGTTGACCATGGACAGGCAAGGGAGCAATGCCTGGATCGAGGTCGGAGATACTGGCTGCGGCATGAGTGAAGAGTTCATCCGCACGCGCTTGTTCAAGCCATTTCAGACCACGAAGTCCCATGGCATGGGCATTGGCGCATTCGAGAGTTTTCAGTACTTGCAGGAACTTGGGGGGAAAATCAACGTGGAAAGTGAAATCGGCCGAGGCACCAAGGTGACGATCCTGTTGCCCTTGTTTCACGCTGGCCAGGCATCTGATCTAGGCATGTTGAGCGCCCAATGAGTTCGGTTCGAACCCAACCCCTGCTGATCGTCGAGGACGACCTTGCGCTCCAGAAACAGTTGAAGTGGTCGCTGGACGGATTCGAGTCAGTCCTGGCCGATGACGGGCCTTCCGCGCTGCTGCAGTTCCGTCGGCATCAACCGGCTGTCGTGACCATGGATCTGGGTCTGCCACCGGATCAGGACTCGGTGTCGGAGGGCTTCAAGTTGCTCGAAAAGTTGATCGAGCATGATCCGGGTGTCAAGGTCATTGTTCTGACCGGGCAGAACGATCAAGCCAATGCCTTGCGCGCGATTCGCCTGGGTGCGTACGACTTTCTGGCCAAACCGGTGGATCCGGATGTCCTGTCCCTCACCGTCGAGCGCGCGTTTCGCCTCTATGAGTTGCAGCAAGAGAACCGGCGCTTGCAGGCTCAGCAGAGTTCCGACACCGTCGGGGGGATCATCACACGCGATGAGCGCATGCTCAAGATCTGCCGGACCATCGAGAAGGTCGCACCCAGCAATGCGACTGTCTTGCTCCTTGGTGAGAGCGGTACCGGCAAGGAACTGCTGGCCCAAGGGCTGCACGACGCCTCCAAGCGCAAGGGTCGCTTTGTGGCCATCAACTGCGCCGCGATTCCGGAGAACTTGCTCGAGAGCGAGTTGTTCGGCTATGAGAAAGGTGCCTTCACAGGCGCCAGCAAGACAACCATTGGCAAGATCGAGACGGCCAACGGTGGCACTTTGATGCTCGATGAAATTGGTGACTTGCCGCTGCCGCTGCAAGCCAAGTTGCTGCGCTTTCTGCAGGAGCGAGCCATCGAGAGGGTGGGGGGGCGCCAGGAAATCCCGATCGACGTTCGCATCGTCGGCGCGACGCATCAGGATCTGCGCCAGCTGATCAGCCAAGGCAGCTTCCGTGAAGACCTCTACTACCGTTTGGCGGAGATCGTGGTCGACATTCCGCCGCTGCGGCAGCGTCAAGGGGATGCCGTACTGCTTTGCCATTCCTTCTTGAAGCGATTTGCTTCCGAGCAGCGGCGGCCGGCGCTTACCTTGAGCGAGGATGCTGCTCGGGCGATTGAGCTTTACGGCTGGCCCGGCAATGTACGCGAGTTGCAGAACTTGATGAAGCGGGCGTCGATCATGGCCGAGGGCGACAGGATTACCGCCGAAGACATCGGTCTGCCGTCGCCTGGCGCCGAAGCCGATGACGAGGAACTTGCGTCGCTGGATCTGCGCAGCGTCCGCGAGCGCGCCGAGCGTCACGCCGTGGTTTCGGCGCTTGCACGTTCAGCGGGCAGCATCGTCAAGGCAGCAGAGATCCTGGGCGTCAGCCGCCCCACGCTCTACGACTTGATGAACCGATTGCAGATCAAGTAGCGCAAAGACTGGAACAAGGGAGAGACTGTGAAACGTTTGAATCAACGTGCCGGCCTGATGATGGCTGTCGGACTGTCGGTCGCTTTGGCGGGTTGTTTTGGCGATTCGCCGGAATCGCTGATCGCGTCGGCCAAATCACACATCGAGAAGAAGGACAGCAAGGCTGCCGTCATCCAACTCAAGAATGCCTTGCAGAAGAACGCCTCGTCGGCCGAAGCGCGCTTTCTGCTCGGCAAGCTTTTGCTTGAGGGGGGCGATGTCAACGGCGCCGCCATCGAACTGGGCAAGGCCAAGGAGCTGAACTACGACAGCCAGCAACTCGCCCCATTGCTCGCCAGGGTCTTGCTCCTCCAGCGCCAGCCAGAGAAGGTGCTGGCCGAGTACGCTGAGACAACGCTGAGCGATCCCAAGCAGCAGGCTGATTTGAAGCTCACTCTGGCGGGGGCCTATCTGGCGACCGGCAAGGCCGACAAGGGGCGCGAGAGCGTTGATCTGGCGCTCAAGGCGGACCCCAACTTCTCTCAGGCGCAGCTGCTGGATGTGCGCCTGCGGGCATCGCAGGGGCGTGTCGAAGATGCTCTGGCGACCTTGGACGGGGTCTTGGCGAAGAAGCCGGACTTCAGCCAGGGTTGGCAGTTGAAGGGCGACCTGCTGGGGGGGGCGCTGAATCGCCCGGATGACGCGCTGGCCGCCTACCGTGAGGCACTCAAACACGACGCCAAGAACATCGGTGCGCTGTCGGGCCTGTTCCTGTTGAATCTCGCCAAGCCCGACAACGACGCCGCGCAGGACGCCTTGGGCAAGTTGCAGGCCATTGCGCCGAATCTGCCACAGGTGCGCTACTTTGCAACGCGTCTGGCCCTGCAGCGCAACGACCTCACTGTTGCAAACGAGCAGGCACAGGCCTTGTTGAAGTTGGCGCCGAAAAATCCCAACGTGTTGCAGATTGCAGGTGCGGTTGCATATCGACGCAATGAGCTGGTCCAGGCGGAGACCTACCTGCGCCAAGCCCTTCAGGCGGCACCGAACTCTCTGCCGGCCAAGTTGACCCTGGCCCGAACCTATCTGCGCAGCGGTGAAGCGAAAAAGGCTCAGGCGATGCTGCAGGACCTGGCGGAAGGCAAGGAACCGAATGCCCAGGCGCTGTCCATACTGGCAGAGGCGGCGCTTCAGCAGGGCGATGCGAAGCTGGCGGAAAGCTACTTCGCACGGGCCGTCAAGCTCAATCCCAATGACTCACGCAGCCGTACTGCGCTCGCGATGGCGACCATCGGCAAGGGGCAGAGCGAGCAAGGGATGGACGAGTTGCGCGCCATCGCTGTGTCAGACGAGAGCGTGTTGGCTGATATGGCCCTGATCAGCACCCTGGTGCGGAAGAAGGAGTTTGACCAGGCGCTGAAGGCTGTTGACGCGATCGAGCGTAAACAATCTGGCCAGCCGACTGCGGCTGCTCTGCGCGGCCGTATTGAATTGCTGCGCGGAAACACCGCAAAGGCGCGCGAGGGCTTTGAGGCGGCGCTGAAGGTCTCGCCTGCCTACCTGCCTGCGCTCACCTCGTTGGCAGCCCTGGACATGGCGGCCAAGAAGCCGGAGGACGCGGTGCGTCGGTTTGAAGCGGTCGTCGAAAAGACGCCGCAGAACGTGGCAGCTCAGGTGGCCTTGATCGGCCTGCGCACGCAACTGGGTGCGAAGCCCGAGGAATTGGCTGAGCGCCTGAGCAAGGCGATCAAGCAGAACCCGCAAGCGCCTCAGCTGCGGTTGGCGCTGATCCGGCTGAAGCTCGATCAGAAAGATGCGAAGCAGGCGTTGGCGAGTGCTCAGGAAGCTGTTGCAGCGATTCCTGACAATGTGGACCTCTTGGGCGCATTGAGCCAGGCTCAGCTGGCGGCGGGTGATTACAACCAGGCCATGACTGCCGCGAACAAGGCTGTCTCGATCCAGCCCGATTCGCCGACGCCGCTGTTGCGCTTGTCTGAGCTGCAGGTCTCACGCAAGGATTACGACGGTGCGGCGCAGACGCTCAGGCGTGTGATCGCGTTGAAGCCCGACTTGCAGCAGGCCTATCCGATGCTGATTGCCGTGCTCCGCGAATCGAACAAGCCGGCTGAGGTCAAGGCCGTGCTGCGGTCGATGCAGTCGCAGTTCCCGAAGTCCTCTGCGCCGTATGCTCTTGAGGGTGACATCGAGTACGCCGACAAGAAGTGGGTCGCAGCGGTCGATGCCTACCGTAAGGGGCTGGAGCGTGAGAGCGACGCGACGCTGGCCATCAAGATCCAGATGGCATTGCGTGCAGACGGCAAGGCGGACGAGGCCAAGCGTCATGAAGCGCAATGGCTGGCTCGTAATCCCAAGGACCCGGCCTTCGTGTTCTTCCAAGCTGACCAGGCCCTGGCCCAGGGCAACCAGGCGGTGGCGCTGGAGCGCTATCAGACGGTGCTGAAGCTTCAGCCCGACCATCCGGTCGCCATCAACAACATCGCATGGCTGCTTCATAAGTCCGGCAAGCCGGGTGCGCTGGAGTTTGCCCAACGTGCCAATGAACTGCGGCCAAAGCATCCTGCCTTCATGGACACACTGTCCGAGATCCTGGCTGCCAACGGGCAGATGGACAAGGCTCTGAGCCTGCAGCAGGAGGCGGTGGCGCTAGAGCCGGGATTCCATGCCCATCGACTGCACCTTGCCGAACTCTACGTGCGCGCTGGAAAGAAGGCTGAGGCTGCGGAGGAGCTCAAGCAACTGGCTGCGCTGGGTGACAAGTTCCCGCGTCAGGACGAAGTCAAGCGACTCCAGGCCAAGCTGTAGCCATTGGCTCCACTACGGCTTGTTACGGGACCATGCCTCTGCTAGCCTAAGAAGACGCCCGGGCGCAGGCAGGTCCTGCCTGTCGCCATGTGCTCTTTACGCAGACGAGGTATGACCCACATCCGGCGCTCAAGTTTCAGGAAGAAATTCCACCAGTGGCTGCGCGATCTGTTTGCGCATCTGCCCCAGTCCGTCCGACATCGGTTCTACCGCTCGATGGTGGATTGCGATCCTGAGCCAGACGCGCGACTGCAACTCAAGATTGCAGAGACCCGGGAAGAACTGGAGGATTGCTTTCGCATCCTTCACGATGCCTATGTCGGCAGTGGATTCATGAAGCCCGATCCGTCGGGCATGCGCGTCACGGACTACCACGCGCTGCCGACCACGACAACCCTGTGCGCCAAGTACGACGGGCGAGTTGTCGGCACGATTTCGATGATCCGTGAAGGCGTGTTTGGCTTTCCGCTGCAGGCTGTTTTCGACCTGGAACATGTCCGTGCCAAGGGCGGGAACATCGCCGAGATTTCGGCTTTGGCGGTCCATCCGGACTTTCGCAAAACCGGGGGCGCGATCCTGTTCCCCTTGATGAAGTTCATGCACGAGTACTGCACCGAGTACTTCGACACACGGCACTTGGTGATCGCAGTCAACCCGGATCGTATTGAGCTGTACGAGGCGCTCTTGTTCTTCCAGCGACTGCAGGAACGCACGGTCGACAACTACGACTTCGCCAATGGTGCGCCTGCCGTAGGTGCCACGCTCGACCTGAAGCATGCCTCGGAAGTCTTCAAGGCGGGCTACAAGGGCAAGGCGGCCCGCAAGAACCTTCACAAGTACTTCTTCCAAACCCGTATCGAGAACATCAAGGTTCCTAAGCGGCGTTACTTCACGACCAACGATGCGGTCATGACGCCTGCCTTGCTGGACTACTTCTTCAACCAGCGCACCCAGCGCTTCTCGGAGTTGGATGACAGGAAGAAGGCCCTGCTGTGGTCGATCTACAGCATGGTCGAGTACCGACGTGTGTTGCCCATGCTCAGCGATGCCAGCTCAGAGTCAGGGGGCGGCCCCGCACAGCACCCGCTGCGGCAGCATCAGCGGCACTCGATCCGTTGTCCGGGGGAGATCACGATCACTGGGCCATCTGGTACTCAGGCCTTCAGGCTGCAGGTGATCGAGATCTCGCTTTTGGGCTTCCAGGCAGAGTGTCAACTCGACCTGCCGGTGGGGTCGGTGGGTGAGGCCGTGATCGCACTCGGTGAAGCTGAGCGCGCGCATGTGCACGCTACCGCCGTGCGCCGCAAGGAGAGCGAGGGCAGCACCTTCGTCGGCTTCCGTCTCGAAGAACCTGATCGGGTCTGGCGCGAGTGCGTTGCAGCGCTCGAAACCGGGCTGACGGCATCGGACCTGGCCCGATGAAGCGTCGATCCCTGTTGCTCGCCAGCGCTACTGCGTACGTCATTCCTGGCGCCGCTCGCGCTGCGGACTATGTGCGCTTGATTGAGCGCAGCAAGCCCTCGGTCCTGCTGGTGGGTACTTTCGGTGAAACCGATAGCCCGAGGTTCGGCTTCAGTGGGACCGGCTTTGTGGTTGGCGATGGCAATCTGGCTGTGACCAACGCCCATGTCCTGCCGCCACCCGCTCGCCTCGACGGCTCGGACCGTCGGGTGGTGGTTCAAGTGCCCTCGGGCCGCGGTCAGTGGAGCATGCGCGCCTGTTCTGTCCTGACTGTGGATCGGTCGCGTGATCTGGCCTTGCTGCGTTTCGACGGCCCGCCAGCGCCAGCGCTGGCACTGGCGCCAGCCGATGAGGTGCGTGAGGGCTTGCAGATTGCGTTCATGGGCTTTCCGATCGGCAATGCGCTTGGCTTTGCGCCTGTCACGCACCGAGGCATGATCTCTTCCATCGTGCCGGTCGCTCAGCCCCAGGCCGGGGCGCAAGGACTCAATGAGGCGTCGATCCGCCGACTGCGTGAGGGCAGCTTTGAAGTGCTCCAGCTTGATGGGACGGCCTACCCGGGCAACAGCGGGGGACCAGTGTTCGATGTCGCGACCGGTCGAGTCGTCGGCGTCATCAATATGGTCTTGGTCAAGGGTAGCAAGGAGTCGGCCCTGACGCATCCAAGCGGCATCAGCTACGCCATCCCGAGCGCGGCAGTCGCGCGCCTGCTCCAACCCTGAGTAGCGAGCCGCTGAGTCTGGGCATGAATGCGGCTTAACCCGCCTTGCGCAGCAGCACGAAGCGACGCCGGTTCAGGCGGCAATACCCGCATGAATACTGGGGCGCAAACGTTTAGCGTTTTCCATAGCCAGACATTACACTGCGGCTTCCTACAATGCGCTGTGCAGCTTCAGGACGTTTCGTCGTGGCGCCGCTAGCCGAGTCAGCATCTCAGTCCTAACCAGCCTTGATGGGTACGCCATGAAGCTTGCTTTTACCAAATTCGCCCAAGCCGCCGTCGCGGCAGTCCTGTTCGGTGCGGCCGCCACGACGGCTGCTCAGCCAGCCATCATCTATGACATGGGTGGCAAGTTCGACAAGTCCTTCAATGAGGCTGCCTATCGTGGCATCGAGCGCTGGAAGCAGGAGACAGGCAAGAACTACCTCGAATTCGAGATCAGCAACGACACCCAGCGTGTCCAAGCGATTCGTCGGATGGCGGAGCGCGGCGCCAACCCCATCATCTCGATCGGATTCGCCCAGGGCTCGGCCTTGGATCAGGTGTCCAAGGAGTTCCCCAAGTCCAATTTCGCCATCATCGACATGGTGGTGAACCAGCCCAATGTGCAGTCAGTGGTGTTCAAGGAGCACGAGGGCAGTTTCCTGGTCGGTGCCATGGCTTCGCTGGCCAGCAAGAGCGGCAAGGTCGGCTTCATCGGCGGCATGGACATTCCCTTGATCCGCAAGTTCCAGTGCGGCTTCGAGCAAGGCGCTAAGGCGGCCAACCCCAAGGCCGAGGTGTCATCCAATATGACTGGCACGACGGCCAGCGCCTGGAACGACCCGACCCGCGGGGGCGAGCTGGCCAAGGCCCAGTTTTCCAAGGGCGTTGACGTGATCTTTGCTGCCGCTGGCGGCACCGGTGCTGGCGTCTATCAGGCCGCCAAGGACGGCGGCAAGCTGGCCATCGGCGTGGACAGCAACCAGAACCACATGCAGCCCGGCACCATGCTGACCTCCATGGTCAAGCGCGTCGACGTGGCCGTGTACAACGTGCTGAAGAGCTACAAGCCCGGCATGAGCGTGCTGGGCCTGAAGGAGGGCGGCGTCGACTTCGCGATGGACCAGCACAACGCCAAGCTGGTGACGCCAGCGATCAAGGCCAAGGCGGACGCCTACAAGGCCGACATCATCGCCGGCAAGATCAAGGTGGCGGACTACATGGCAGACAACGCCTGCAAGTATTGAGTGAGCGAATCTGGGGGCAGGGCCGCCGGCACAGCCGGGGCCGCTGCCCCCAGTCATTTCTGGCCTCCAGCTACCCTCGGCATGACAGCAACGAACCCGGCCGCGAGCCCCGCTACTCCAGCGGTGCGCCTGTGCGGAATCAGCAAGCGCTTCGGTGCCGTGCAGGCCAATCGCGATGTCACGTTTGCCGTGGCAGCCTCGACCGTGCATGGTCTTGTGGGCGAGAACGGCGCCGGCAAAAGCACCTTGATGGCTATCCTCTATGGCTACTACCAGGCCGATGCTGGACACATCGAGATGGCCGGGCACGAGGTGGCCATTGCCAATTCCCAGCAGGCCATCGCGCTGGGCATCGGCATGGTTCACCAGCACTTCATGCTGGTGGAAACCTTGTCCTGCCTGGACAACGTGATGCTGGGAGCCGAGCCTGGTTTCTTCCTGAGTCGAGCCAAGCGGCAAGTCAAGGCCCAGCTTGAGACCTTGATGGCCGAAACGGGTCTGCATGTCAGCCTGGAGGCGAAGGTATCCGATCTGCCCGTCGGTGAATTGCAGCGCCTGGAGATTCTGAAGGCGCTGTATCGCGGGGCCAGGCTGCTGATCCTTGACGAGCCTACGGCCGTACTGACACCCCAGGAAACGCAGCAGCTGTTTGAAACCTTGCGACGACTCAAGGCGCGCGGCACGACCATCATCCTCATCACGCACAAGCTCAAAGAGGTGATGGCCTTGTGCGATGAGGTCACGGTGATGCGTGCGGGTCAGGTCGTCCACCATTGCGCAATCAGCGAGACCAGCGAGGAAGGCCTGGCTGAGGCCATGGTGGGGCGCAAGGTCAACCTGGGACGCGTTGCAGGCGAGGCGCCGGTTGGCGAATCGCTGCGCCTGCATGCCCAGGGCGTAAGCTTGCGCAGCGCGCAGGGCGTGAACCTGCTGTCGGAGGTCGAGGTTCGCCTCCACGCAGGTGAAATTGTCGGCGTCGCCGGTGTGTCCGGTAACGGGCAGAGCGAACTGCTGGAAGTGCTGGCAGGCATGGCGGCCCCGACGGCGGGGCGGCTGCGGTTGGGCGACGCCGATTTCTCTGCCGAGGCCTGGCTGGACCCGTCCCGCGCGCGCGACTTGAAACTGGCCCATGTGCCCGAGGACAGGCAGGTCTGCGGCATGGTCATGAGTTTCCCGGCCTGGGAGACCGCTGCACTGGGCTACCACGATCAAGCGCAGTACCGCGCGGCGCCGCTGGGCCTGGGCATGCGCCAGTCGCATCTGCGCGAGCAGACCGCGCAAATGATGGAACGCTTCGATGTGCGGCCGCGAAATGCGCTGCTGGGCTCGTCCAAGTTCTCCGGCGGCAATCAGCAGAAGCTGATCCTGGCGCGCGAGATCGCCCAGGCGCCCCTGGTGCTGCTGGTCGGTCAGCCCACCCGCGGCGTGGACATCGGTGCCATCGAGTTCATCCACGGCCAACTGCGCGCCTTGCGAGATGCGGGCTGTGCCGTGTTGCTGGTGAGCAGTGAGCTCGACGAAATCCTGGCTCTGGCGGACCGCGTCATCGTGATGAATGGTGGCCGCATCACCGGCGAGCTGAACATAGAACAGTGCGATGAGAAGACGCTGGGCCTGCTGATGGCCGCTCAGGCGCCAGGCAAACAAGAAACAGTGGGAGTGTCCGAGCAATGAGTCAGCCGCATCAACTGCCGCGCTGGATTGATCTGGGCGTGCTGCCGCTTTGGAATCTGGCCATCGCGCTGGCCGTGGCTGGCCTGGTCGTTCTTGCCATCGGGCAGAGCCCGTCACAGGCGCTCGCTGTGCTGATCCAGGGCGCGCTTGGCAGCACGCGCGGTCTCGGCTACACGCTGTATTACGCGACCACCTTCATTTTCACCGGCTTGGCCGTGGCCGTCGCCTTTCACGGTGGCCTGTTCAATATTGGTGGCGAAGGTCAGGCGACTTTTGGTGGCCTGGGCGTTGCGCTGACTGCTCTGGCGCTGGGCTCGGCCTTGCCTGCGCCACTGCTGCTGCCGCTGCTGGTGCTTGCTGCTGCGCTGTTCGGCATGATGTGGGCGCTCATCCCGGCCTACCTGCAGGCCTGGCGCGGCAGCCATATCGTTATCACCACCATCATGTTCAACTTCCTGGCGGCGAGTCTGAACGTCTACCTTCTGGTCAATATGCTGCGCCCCAAGGGCAGCATGGCGGTGGAGAGTGCGACTTTCAGCGAGGCGGCCCGCATGCCCAGCCTGCATGGCATCGCCCAGGCGCTGGGTTTCGACATGCCTTCGTCGCCTTTGAACCTGAGTCTGCTGCTGGCGCTGCTGGCCTGCGTGTTCGTCTGGTGGTTCCTGTGGAAGAGCCGGGCCGGCTATGCCTTGCGTGCGGTCGGCAGCGCGCCGAAAGCTGCGCACTACGCCGGCATCCGACCGAAGCTGCAGGTGCTGATCGCCATGGGCCTGTCCGGCGCCCTGGCCGGCATGGTGGCTGTCAATGAAATCTCGGGCGTGCAAGGCAAGCTGACGCTGGACTTTGTCGCCGGCGCCGGCTTTACCGGCATCGCCGTTTCGCTGATGGGGCGCAACCATCCAGTGGGCATCGTGCTCTCGGCGCTGCTGTTCGGCCTGCTCTACCAGGGCGGCGTCGAGGTGGCCTTCGAGATCCCCGGTTTCAGCCGCGAGATGGTGGTCACGGTACAGGGCCTGATCGTGCTGTTCGCGGGCGCCATGGCGATGGTCAGCGTGCCGCTGTTCGTGCGCCTGTATCGCCTGTTCGGCAAGCGTGCGGAGGTGAGTCATGGATGAGGCCCTGATCGGTTCCGTGCTGGCGTCCACGCTGCGCGTCACCACCCCTTTGCTGCTCTGCGCGCTGGCAGGCCTCTTGAGTGAGCGGGCCGGCGTGATCGATATCGGCCTCGAAGGCAAGATGCTGTTTGCCGCCTTTGCCGCCGCAGCGGCAGCAGCTGCCACGCATTCCACCGGGCTGGGCCTGATGGCCGCGCTGGCGGTGGCGGTGGCGCTCTCGCTGATGCACGGTTTTGCCTGCGTCACCCATAGGGGCGACCAGGTCGTCACCGGGGTGGCACTGAACATGGTGGCGGCCGGCCTGACAGTGGTGCTGGGCATTGCCTGGTTTGCGCAGGGCGGACAGACACCGCCGATCCAGCCCGATGTGCGCTTGACTGGCCTGAGTTCGGCCTGGGCCGAGCCAACGGCGGGCAACTGGTTCGAGGCGGTGATCGGACATGGCTTGCTGAGCCACAACGCGCTGGTCTACCTGGCCTTCGCCTTGGTCCTGCTGGTCTGGTTTTTCCTGGAGCGCACCCGCCCGGGGCTGCGCCTGCGCGCGGTGGGTGAGAACCCGGCGATGGTGGACGCCGCCGGCGTCTCCGTGCCGCGGCTGCGTTACGCCGCGCTGATGCTGAATGGTCTGTTGTGCGGCCTTGCCGGCGCCTACCTGACGCTGGCGCAGAACGCCTCCTTCTCGCCCAATATGACCGCCGGGCGCGGCTTCATCGCGCTGGCCGCGATGATCTTCGGCAAGTGGAAGCCGGTGCCCACGCTGTTCGCCTGTCTGTTGTTCGGTTTCCTGGATGCGGTCGCTATCCGTATGCAGGGTGCCGTGTTGCCG
Organism: Methylibium sp.; assembly: GCA_013824165.1. GTDB lineage: Bacteria > Pseudomonadota > Gammaproteobacteria > Burkholderiales > Burkholderiaceae_C > JACDQM01. The sequence goes on from PNNH01000080.1 coordinate 16,492, forward strand.
GCCGCGCTGGGTGGCGGAGAAGTGCCGGTGCAGGCGATCCAGGCCTTGCCCTATGTCCTGACGGTGGTGCTGCTGGCCGGTTTCATCGGCCAGGCCATGGCACCCAAGGCCCTGGGCCGGCCCTATGTCAAGGAGCGCTGACAGCATGCTGTGGCAAGACCTGCCCCTTGATCTGCAGCAGCGCCTGCTCACAGCCTCGCTGGGCGCGCGCGCCCACTCGCACTCACCCTATTCGCGCTACGCGGTCGGCGCAGCGATTCTCGATGACGAAGGCCGCGTCCATGTCGGCGCCAACATCGAGAACGCTGCCTATCCGCAAGGCTGGTGTGCCGAAGCGACGGCACTGGGCGCCATGGTGATGGCTGGCGGGCGGCGCGCCCGTGCCGTGCTGGTCAGCGGGCCTGGGCCGGACATCATCACGCCCTGTGGCGGCTGCCGCCAGAAGCTGCGCGAATTCGGCGCGGCCGACCTGCTCATCATCGCCGCCGATCCCGGCGGCATCCGTCAGCACTGGACCCTGGAACAGCTGCTGCCCTTCAGTTTCGGCCCCGAGCATCTGAACAAGCCCTGAGGCCCAAGGAAGTATTCCCATGATCGACAACAAGACTCTCGAACCCCTGATTCAAGCCACTGTTGCCAAGTTGCAGTCGCTTTTCGGCAGCGCCCCGGAAGTGGCCGTGGTGCTGGGTTCCGGCTGGGCCGGCGCTGTGCAGAAGGTTGAGGACGCTCAATCGCTGGCCTATGCCGAGCTGCCGGCTTTCCCCAAGCCCAAGGTCGAAGGCCATGTCAGCGAGATCGTCGTCGGCCGCATCGGCGAGCAGCGCGTCGTGATGCTGCGCGGCCGCGCGCATACCTATGAAAGCGGCGAATGCACCGGCATGGCCGGCGCCCTGCGCAGCCTCAAGCGCTGGGGCTGCAAGGTGCTGCTGCAGACCAATGCCTCGGGCTCGCTGCGCAGCCAGATGCCGCCCGGCAGCCTGATGCTGATCGCCGACCACATCAACGCGCCGCAGCGTTCGCCGCTGGTGGGTGAGCTGGGCAGCGAGCGTTTCGTCGACATGAGCTGCGCCTACGATGCCGAGTTGCGCAGCCATGCTAAGGCGATTGCCCAGGCACAGAACGTGATGCTGGGCGAGGGCACCTATGTCTGGGCGCTCGGGCCGCAGTTCGAGACACCGGCCGAGATCCGCGTGTTCTCCGCCTGGGGCGCTGATGCGGTGGGCATGAGCACGGTGCCCGAGACCATCCTGGCGCGTCATTGCGGCCTGCGCGTGATGGGCCTTGCGCTGATGACGAATATGGCGGCCGGGCTGTCGGCCGAGGCCTTGACCCATGCGCTGACGCTGCAGCAGGCCGAAGCTTCGGGCTCCCGTGCTGCGCAGTTCCTGGCTGATGTGGTGTCCGGCATGGCCGGGCTGGCTTCGCTGAAGAGCGACGCATGACCATGACCCGACAGGAAGCCGCACGGCTGGCCTTGCAGTGTCTGGATCTGACCAGCCTGAACGACGGCGACAGTACCGCCGATATCGAAGCCCTGTGCCAGCGGGCGCAAGGCCCGCATGGCCGCGTTGCCGCGGTCTGCGTCTGGCCGCGTTTTGTGGAGCAGGCGCGGGCGGCGCTGCCGGCTGAGATCAAGGTGGCGGCAGTGGCCAACTTCCCTTCCGGAGAGTTGGACCTGCAGCGGGCCTTGGCCGATGTCGCCGAGATCGCGGCAGCCGGTGCGGATGAAATTGATGTGGTGCTGCCGTACCGCGCTTTGTTGCAAGGCCAGCACAGCGAGGTGGCCGAGTTCCTGGCCGAAGTTCGCCACGCCAGCCGGCCGCTCACACTCAAGGTCATCATCGAGAGTGGCGAGCTGAAGTCACCGGAGCTGATCGCCGATGCAACCCGCCTGGCCTTGGTGGCTGGCGCCGATTTCATCAAGACCAGCACGGGAAAGACGCCTGTTTCGGCGACGCCCGAAGCGGCGCGCGTGATGCTCAGCGAGATCGCGGCCAGTGGCATGGGGGCCGCAGGTTTCAAGGCCTCGGGCGGCATTCGCAGTGTGGCGGATGCACAGGTCTACCTGGAGTTGGTGGCAGACAAGCTCGGCGCTGCATCGCTCAATTCGCGCCGCCTGCGCTTTGGCGCCAGCGGCTTGCTGAACGACATCGAGGCGGTGTTGGGCGGCACTGCCGCGCCGCTTGCGTCGCAGGGGTACTGAGAAGATGCTGGCCCAGGAAGTAATTCGTGCCAAACGCGACGGCCGTGCGCTCGACGCGGCGCAGATCGACAGCTTTGTGCGCGGACTGGTCGACGGCAGCTGGAGCGAGGGCCAAATCGCCGCGCTGGCGATGGCGGTGTTCCTGCGCGGCATGGGCCGCGATGAGGCCGTGCTGCTGACGCGCGCGATGATGCATTCGGGCCGTGTGCTGGCCTGGCCCGACATGCCTGGTCCGGTGCTGGACAAGCATTCCAGCGGCGGCGTCGGCGACAAGATCAGCCTGATGCTGGCGCCTCTGGTGGCGGCCTGTGGCGGCTATGTGCCAATGATCGCCGGGCGCGGCCTCGGCCATACCGGCGGCACGGTGGATAAGCTGGAGGCGATTCCCGGCTACCGCACCATGCCGGCGGCGGATGAGTTCGACCGCATCGTGCGCACACTGGGCTGCGCCATCATCGGCCAGACGCCCGATCTGGCACCGGCGGATAAGCGGCTTTACGCCATCCGCGATGTCACGGCCACGGTCGAGAGCGTGCCGCTCATCACTGCCAGCATTCTGTCCAAGAAGCTCGCCAGTGGGCTGCAAGGTCTGGCGATGGACATCAAGTGTGGCAACGGTGCCTTTGCCGACACGCCGGAGATGGCGCGCCAGTTGGCCGAGAGCATCGTAGCGGTGGCGGCAGGAGCCGGGCTCAAGACCCGTGCGCTGGTGACCGACATGAACCAGGTGCTGGGCCACGAGGTAGGCAACAGCCTTGAGCTGCTGGGTGCGATCGACTATCTGCGCGGCGATGCCCGCGAGGCACGCACGCATGAGCTGACGCTGGCACTTGGCGCGCAGATGCTGATCATTGGCGGTCTGGCGGCAGATGAGGCGCAGGCTCGGGCCAAGTTGCAGGCCGCGCTCGACAGTGGTGCCGCAGCCGAGCGCTTTGCTCACATGGTGGTGGCGCTGGGCGGGCCGAGCGATCTGATGGAGCGGCCGGCTGCCTATCTGGCTGCCGCACCGGTCGTGCTGCCGGTGCCGGCGTTGCGTGCTGGCCGCCTGGCGGCCATGAAGACGCGCGACATCGGCATGATCATCGTCGAGCTCGGCGGCGGTCGTCGCCAGCCGGGCGATGCGATTGATCACCGTGTCGGCTTCAGCGCGATGCGCCAGCTTGGCGAAGTGCTCGCTGCCGGTGAGCCGCTGGCCATGGTGCATGCGGCCGACGCGGTGGCGGCAGAGCGCGCGGTGGCAGCCTTGCAGGCCGCCTGCGAGATCGGCGAAGCCACAGGCGCCTGGACGGCGCCCGCCCTGTTGCAGGCCACGGTCGGCTAGACTGCCGCCCCTGTTGTTGCCACGAAGCCCGTCCCATGTCCGACACCCCCGACTCTCCCGATCAGGCGCTGACGCCCGATAGCCCGCCGCGCCGCGCCATCAAGAGCTTCGTGGTGCGCGCCGGCCGCATGGGCACGGGGCAGATCAAGGCGTTGGCGGAGCTGGGGCCACGCTATGTCCTGCCCTTCAAGCCCGAACGCTTGAATCCGGCCGAGGTCTTCGGCCGTGAGGCGCCATTGGTGCTGGAGATCGGTTTCGGCATGGGCGGCGCGACCGCGCAGATCGCCAAGACGTTGCCCGAGCACGATTTCATCGGCTGCGAAGTGCATGAGCCGGGCGTCGGTGCGCTGCTCAAGCTGATCGACGAGCAGCAGCTGAGCAATATCCGCATCTTCCAGCACGATGCCGTCGAGGTGCTGGAGCAGATGGTCGCGCCTGGCTCATTGGCCGGCGTGCACATCTTTTTTCCCGACCCCTGGCACAAGAAGCGCCACAACAAGCGCCGGCTGATCCAGCCCGACTTTGTCGCCAAGCTGGTGCAGCACATCCGCCCCGGTGGCTATCTGCATTGCGCCACCGACTGGGAACCCTATGCCCAGCAGATGCTGGAGGTGCTGTCGGCCGAGCCGCAGCTGGAGAACAGCGCCGCCGGGTATGCCGAGAAGCCAGCCTACCGGCCGCTGACCAAGTTCGAGAACCGCGGCCTCAAGCTGGGCCACGGTGTCTGGGACCTTGTGTTCAGGCGTCGCCAGCCGGCGCCTTGATCAGGCTGGCCACGGCCAGCACGACCAGGGCCAGCGCCAGCGGCACGGTGGAGATGAAGCCGGCGTGCTTGAAGCCGAGTGCGCCGCCCAGTCCGCCGATGAAGAAGGCGAGCACCAGACTGGCGTGGATCTTCAGCTTGCGCCGATTGGCCTCGACCTTCGGCGCCGTGCCGCTGTGGCTGCGGTTCCAGTAGACCAGTTTGCCCAGTTCCAGCCCCAGATCGGTCAGCAGCCCCGTTACATGGGTGGTGCGGATCTCGGCGTTCGAGATCTTGGTGACCAGTGCGTTCTGCAGGCCCATCACGTAGCTCAGCAGCAGGGCCGTCAGCGAGACCCGCTCGATCTCATGCGGCAGCAACAGGCTGCCGACCAGCCCGAATACCAGCAGCAGCGCGGCTTCCAGCAGCAGCGTGGGTACATAAGCCCAGGCCGGGCGATGACGGCGGCTGAAGTTGACGAGCAGCGCGGTGCTTGCGGCGCCGAGCAAGAATGCCAGCACCGCCAGCAGAGCGCCAATCGCCAACGTCAGCTGGCCCAGCGCCAGATGATCGGAAGCGGCCGAGACCATGCCGGTCATGTGCGAGGTGTACTGGCCAATCGCCAGAAAGCCCCCTGCATTCAGCGCGCCCGCGATCAAGGCGAGGCCGACGCCCAAATGCAGATTGGCTCGGGGGCTGCGTTGCGGTGAGGTGAGTTCGGCCAGGTAATCAACGGGCATCGTCCAAGCATAAGCCTGCTGCGCTCCGCCAGTGAGCGCCGAGCGCGCGGATCGCGGCCCGGGCCTGATAGAGTGCGCGCCATGTCTGAATCCAAGCAACTCGCTGGCAAGCATGTGCTGCTGGGCCTCTCGGGCGGCATCGCCTGCTACAAGAGCGCCGAGCTGGTGCGCCTGCTCGTGAAGGCCGGCGCCACGGTGCAGGTCGTGATGAGCGAGGCCGCGCAGGCCTTCATCACGCCGATCACCCTGCAAGCTCTGTCGGGACGCAGCGTCTACACCGACCAATGGGACGCGCGCGAGGCCAACAATATGGCCCACATCAACCTCAGCCGCGAGGCCGATGCGATGTTGGTCGCGCCCGCGAGCGCCGACTTCATCGCCAAGCTGGCGCAGGGTCGGGCGGACGATTTGCTCAGCCTCACCGCATTGGCGCGGCCGACCGAGCGCTGCCCGCTGCTGGTGGCACCGGCGATGAACCGCGAGATGTGGCTGCACCCGGCCACGCAGCGCAATGTGCTGCAGATCCAGGCCGACGGTGCCAGCGTGCTAGGCCCTGGCAATGGCGAGCAAGCCTGCGGCGAGACCGGTGACGGCCGCATGCTGGAAGCCGAGGAATTGCGCGATGCGCTGATCGCCTTTTTCCAGCCCAAGCTGCTGGCGGGCAAGACGGTGCTGATCACGGCGGGGCCGACCTTCGAGCCGATCGACCCGGTGCGGGGCATCACCAATCTGTCCAGCGGCAAGATGGGTTTTGCGATCGCGCGTGCGGCCGCTGAGGCTGGCGCAGCGGTGACCCTGGTGGCCGGCCCGGTTCATCTGCCGACGCCGGCCGGCGTGCGACGCATCGACGTGCAGACGGCGCAGCAGATGCATGACACGGTGCTGCCGCTGGCCAGCTCGCATCAGATCTTCGTGGCCACCGCGGCTGTGGCCGACTGGCGGCCGGCGCAGACCAATGCGCACAAGATCAAAAAGGATGGCAAGAAGATTTCACCGGTCTTCGAGCTGACCGAGAACCCTGACATCCTGGCCGCCGTGGCAGCCTTGCCCAAGGGGCCATTCTGTGTGGGTTTTGCGGCGGAGAGCCAGGATCTGGCCCGTCATGCACGCGAGAAGCTCGATCGCAAGAAGGTGCCTCTGATCGTGGGCAATCTCGGGCCCGCCACCTTCGGCCGCGACGACAACGCGCTGCTGCTGGTGGATGCGCAGGGCGAACGTGAACTGCCCCACAACGACAAATTGAGCCTCGCGCGCGATCTGGTGCGCGAGATTGCCGAAAGACTGACTGAGAAACGATGACGACTGTTGACCTGAAAGTGCTCGATGCCCGCATGGCCGAGCAGCTTCCTGCCTACGCAACGCCCGGTTCGGCCGGCTTGGATCTGCGCGCCTGCCTCGATGAGGCCATCACGCTGGAGCCCGGTCAGACCGCGCTGATCCCGACCGGCCTGGCGATCCATATCGGCAACCCGGGCCTGGCGGCCATCATCCTGCCGCGCTCGGGCCTGGGCCACAAGCACGGCATCGTGCTGGGCAATCTGGTCGGCCTGATTGATTCCGACTACCAGGGGCAGTTGATGGTCAGCTGCTGGAATCGTGGCCAGACCCGTTTTGTCATCGAGCCGATGGAGCGCATCGCCCAGCTGGTGCTGGTGCCGGTGGTGCAGGCCACCTTCCGTCGCGTCGAGGACTTCGCTGCGACTGAGCGAGGCGAGGGCGGTTTCGGCTCAACCGGCAAGCGCTGACACTGAGTCAGCTGTCAGCTCAGTGAATCTGCGCGTCCGGCGGCGCGCCATTGACCACGCTGAACACGGCTTCGCCGACGCTGCCGGCCTGGATTTCTTCCTCGGTGGCCTCTCGCACATCGCGCACCTTCAGGTGCATGCGCAGACCGATGCCCGCCAAGGGGTGGTTGCCGTCGAGCACGATGTGCTCGGGGTAGACCTCGGTCACCGTGTAGACGATGTCGGCCGGCATGCCTTCACTGGTTGCGCCTTCGGGCAGGCCTTCGAATTGCATGCCTTCGGTGATGTTCTCCGGCAGCGAAGCCCGGTTCTCGAAGCAAACCAGATTCGAGTGGTAGTCGCCGAAGGCTTCATCAGGCTGCAGCGCGAGGCTGGCCTCAAAACCGATCTCCTGGCCGGCGAGTTCTTGTTCGACGCGCGCGAACAGATCGTCGCCGCCGTAGAAGAACTCCATCGGCTCGGCCAGTTCGTCGATCAACTGGCCTTGGGCATCTTCAAGTCTCCAGCTGAGGGAGACCACACATGGGGCGGAAATTTGCATGGGCGGATTGTTTCACACCGCTGCGCGGCGACAATTCCAGCATGGATATCTTGACCGCGACCCCCTTGCTCGGAGGCCTGAGCCCCGCCCAGTTTATGCGCCGCCATTGGCAGAAGAAGCCGCTGCTGGTGCGCCAGGCCATGCCCGGCGTGCAGCCGCCAGCCACGCGGCGCGAGCTGGCGGAACTGGCCGCCAATGAGGACGTCGAGTCACGCCTGATCAGCTCTTTCGACGGGCGTTGGACCTTGCGGCACGGCCCGGTGGCCAAACTGCCGGCCTGGAACAAGCCGAACTGGACTTTGCTGGTGCAGGGGCTGGATCTCCATGTGCCGGCAGCGCATGCCATGTTGAGCCAGTTCCGTTTCGTGCCCGAGGCGCGTCTGGACGACCTGATGATTTCCTATGCCACTGACGGCGGTGGCGTGGGCCCGCATTTCGACTCCTACGATGTGTTCCTGATCCAGGTGCATGGCAAGCGCCGCTGGCGCATCGGCGCGCAGAAAGACGCCGTGCTGCGCGATGATGTGCCGGTCAAGCTGATTGCCAACTTCAAGCCCGAGCAGGAGTACGTGCTGGAGCCGGGCGACATGCTGTATCTGCCGCCGGGTTGGGCGCATGACGGCCTTGCCATCGGTGAATGCATGACCTGCTCGGTCGGTTTCCGGACACCGTGGCGCGCCGAGTTGGCGCGCGAGTTGCTGCCGCGATTGATGGACGATGAATCGCGCGCCTACAGCAATCGCATCTACGCCGATCCGTCCCAGGCGGCGACTCAGAACCCGGGCGAAATCCCGCCAGCGTTGCTGAGCTTTGCGCGCGACGCGATTGATCGTGCCGTGCGTGAGCCGCTGGCGCTCGAGCGGGCCTTGGGCGAGGCATTGACGGAACCCAAGCCCAAGGTCTGGTTTGAGTCGGGTGGGGATTTGCCGGCTGCCTGCGGTGTCCGACTCGATGAGCGCAGTCGCATGATGTACGACCAAGCCCATGTCTTTCTGAATGGCGAGTCATTCCGGGCTGGCGGTAGGGATGCGCGCCTGATGCGCAGCCTGGCTGACAGTCGCGAACTCGGCGCACGCGACGTGAGTCGCTTGTCCGAGGGCGCGCGGGAGCTTCTTTGCCAATGGGTCGAGGACGGCTGGTTGCACGCGCTGCCGTGAATACAGGAGTTGCCGATGAGCGAGTTGCGTGAAGGCCTGCTGAGTACACGAGCCGATTTCGTGGCGGCATTGGCCCAGGGTGTCGAGATGGCCGCGGATCGTGGCTGCCGGGATCTTTGCTGGCTGGATGCGGACTTTGCGTCGTGGCCGCTATCCGAGCCGGCGTTGCTGGATGCGCTGACGCGCTGGGCGCTGCCGCACAGGCGCTTGCATCTGTTGGCCTCGCAGTTCGACACGCTTCGCAGCCGCCATCCGCGCTTTGTCCAGTGGCGGCGACGTTTTGATCACGTGGTCTCGGCGCGTCAGTACGACCCGGATGAGTTGCCCGCAGGTGGCCCGTTAGCGGCCCTGCTGGCGCCTGGTCTGTTCAGCCTGAAGCTGCTGGATCAGCGGGCTTGGCGAGCTGTTTGCAGTTTCCAAACGGCTGAACTGATCGTCGCACGCGAGTGGTTTGATGCAGTGGAGCAACGTGCAGTGGAATCGTTTGCGGCAAGCACACTTGGGCTGTAAGGATTTTCCCGACTTGAGGTTAGAATCGTCGGCTAGATGTAAGGGGCGCTCGAGGCCTTTTGCGTCTTGTTCTGCTGAGGTCCGCAGTGTTCGTGCAGTGCTGAATCGCTGTGTGGCTTCAAAAATTACCGGTAATTAATCGTCGTCTCAACGATTCGAGGACAAGTATGAAAAAGTCGATCCTGTTGGCTTCCCTGCTGGCTGCTGTTGCCCTGTCTGCTTGCGGCAAGAAGGAAGAAGCTGCTCCTGCTGCTCCTGCTCCTGCTGCTGCTCCCGCTCCTGCTGCTTCGGAAGCCGCATCGGCTCCGGCTGCTGTCGCTTCGGCACCTGCTGCCGCTGCTTCGGAAGCTGCCAGCAAGTAATCGGTTCGCCGACTGCTGCGAAAGCCGCTTGGCTCAGGCCAAGCGGCTTTTGTCATTCTGGGCCCTCGTTCGACGCCGCCTGGCGGCACGAGACCCCGCTACAGCGCTTGCCAGGACAGGCCGTCCGCCTGGGTCGCGACAAGGATGTCCGCCGGTCCGGCATCAATGGCCGTGGCGAGTGCAAGCGCTGCTAGCGCCGGCGTATTGTTCTGCTCGCTGAGGTGGGCGGCAGCAACCCGCTTCAAGCCCGCATGATGGCATTGCGCCAGGATCTGCGCGGCTGCGAGGTTGGAGAGGTGCCCGTGCGAGCCCAGGATGCGGCGCTTCAGTGACGGTGGATAGCGGCCGGCGCGCAGCAGGTCCTCGTCATGATTGCACTCCAGCAGCAGGGCATCACAACCCCGTAGTGCCGCAAGCAGCGGCTCGGTGCCGCTGCCCGTGTCGGTGAGCACTCCGAGCCGACGCTGCCCATCGCTGGCACTCAGCTGCAGCGGCTCGTTCGCATCATGGGGAACGGCAAAGGGCTGCAGCTGCAGGTCGCCCAGCCCCAGCACATCGCCGCTTCGACACAGGTGCAGCAGATCCCTATCGAAATCCGTGGCACCGCGGCTTGTCGACAGTGCGCGCCAAGTGCCTCGGCTGGTCCACAGCGGGATGTTGTGACGCTGGCTCAGGCTGAGCGCACAGCCGACATGGTCGCCATGCTCATGGGTGACGAATAGCGCGTCGAGATCTTCAGGTGCAAGCCCGGCGCGTGCCAGGCGGCGCTTCAGTTCGCGTTCGCTGAAGCCGCAGTCGACCAACACCCGGGTGCTGGTGATGCCCTGGCTCGCTTCGATCACGGTGGCATTACCGGCGCTGCCGCTGCCTAGACTGCAAAAGCGCATGGTGCCGCTCGGGGCCTCGCCAGGAAGGATCTGTCTTGTCAAACTCAAACGCCGCCGCTCGCAGAGCGTGGTCTGCAAGCGGCGGCGTTTCTTCAAGCATGCCGTGGCGCTGGATCAGCGCAGGTCATCCATCAGCAGATTCAGGATGCGTTTGGCAATGTCGTTGGTTTGCTGTTGGCCTTTGTCGTCCAGCACGCTGATGGTGCTGCGCTCGCCTTCGGATTTCACCGAGATGCGATAGCGCTTGGCCGTCTGAGCCTGCTCGCCCTTGAACAGGCGCTGGAAGAAGTTGGGTTCTTCCTTGCCCGCCTGGTTGGGATCGGCGTAGCGCAGATAGAACAGGCCTTGGTTGCGATCGCGGTCTTCGATCGTGAAACCATGGCGGTCCAGCGACTGACCGACACGGCGCCAGGCGCGCTCAAAGCCTTCGTTCATCTGCAGGCTGTTTGGCACATCGCTGAGCGAGCGGCTGCTGCGCATCTGCGGGCCAGGGGGCAGGCCTGCCTTGGCGGGCGCCTGGGCGCTGGCAACAGCTGTTGCACCGGGCACATCGGCCTTGCCGCCGAGTTTGAGCATCAGGCGCGACAGCATCTCGCCTTCAAGCATCGGGTCTGCCGCGCGCGGCTGCCAGGCCGTCTGATCGCGCTGGTTGTTGCTGTAGACCTCTTGCATGCCGCGGTGCGAGATGAAGATGTCGGTACCACCGCTGGCGACACGCTCGATGCGGGTGCGGTACATGTCGCGTTCGCCGGTCGAGTAGACCGAGTCCAGCACGCGACCGATGGTGCTGCGGATGAAGTCCAGCGGCAGCTTGGCGCGGTTCTCGGCCCAGGTCGTTTCCATGATGCCCAGCTCTTGCTGCTCTTTGGCAATTTCGAAACCACGCTCTTGCCAGAAGGCGCGCACCTGCGTCCAGACCTGTTCGGGCGACTGGCTGCTGCGCAGCCAGCGCACTTCGCCAGCGCGCTCCAGGCGCACCTCGCCGGCAGAGCTCAGGGCCACTTGCGCGGGTGATGCAGCTGCGGTGCGGGCCGCGGTGGCGGTGCCTGCCTGCTGTTGCTGGAGTGCCGAGGCGCTGACAGCGCCGCCTTGCACCTGGCTGCGGCTGTCGCGGGCCAGCTGTGTCAGATCGGGCGGCACTTCAAGGCCCTGGGTCTGGCGGGCGCCACTGCGGTAGTCGACCTTGTCCGAGCCGATCAAGCCGTCAATGGAACTGCAGGCGCCAAGGGAGGCCAGCAAGGCCACGCCGGCGAGACGCACAGGCATGAGCTTGCGGTCGGTAGTAGAGGAACGGGTCACGCTGGACATCTCCGAAGGTCTGCGGCGGGCCATTTGACGGTGCCGGGTCAAGAAACTGAATGAAAAACGCAAAAGGACAGGCCCGCTCTCAGAGCAGCCCGGCCTCCTGCATGGCCTGTTTGACGGCGGCCTGGCCAGCCGGTGTCATCTGCGTGATCGGCAGGCGCATGTCCGGCTTGCAACGGCCCAGTTGCGACAGCGCCCACTTGGCCGGTGCCGGGCTGGGTTCGCAGAACAATTGCTTGTGCAAGCCCAGCAGCTGCATGTGGATGCGGGTGGCTTCACGCACATTGCCGGCCAGCGCGGCCTTGCAAAGCTCATGCATGGCGCGCGGTGCGATATTGGCCGTGACGCTGACGTTGCCATGGCCGCCCAGCAGCATCAGTGCGATTGCGGTGCCATCGTCGCCGGAATAGATCGAGAAGCCCTGCGGCGCATGCTTGATCAGGTAGGCCGCACGCTCGATGTTGCCGGTGGCTTCCTTGACACCGAACACGCCGGGCAGGCTGGCACAGCGCAAGGCCGTGTCAGGCAGCATGTCCGCGACAGTTCGGCCCGGCACGTTGTACAGCATCATCGGGATGTCGACGGCTTCCGCGATGGCCTTGTAGTGCTGGTAGATGCCTTCCTGGCTTGGCTTGTTGTAGTAGGGCACGACGGACAGCGTGCAATCGGCCCCGACCGCCTTGGCATAGCGGCTCAGCTCAATGGCTTCCGCGGTGGAGTTGGCGCCGGTGCCGGCCATGATGGGCACGCGGCCCTTGGCGTGCTCGACCGCGGCGCGGATCACTTCGCGGTTCTCTTCCATGCTGACGGTGGGCGACTCGCCGGTCGTGCCAACCACGCCGATGCAGTCCGTGCCTTCGGCGATGTGCCAGTCGATCAGGCCGCGCAGGGCCTCGTAATCGATGCTGCCGTCTTCGTGCATCGGCGTCACGAGCGCAACGATGCTGCCAACAATGGGTTTCATGGGAAGCAATTCCTAGTAATCGGCTGATTCTACTCAGGGCGAGAGTGGGGGCCTGTCAGTCAAGCAGGTATCGCTGGTAAACCCCGGTCAGCGGGGCTTCGCGCAGCGCTGCAACGCGTTGCACATAGCGCGGGTTGACTTGGCCCTTGTCGCCCACATCACCGCCCTCAAAGCCGTCCTCGAAAGCCACCACCCGCAAGCCCTCGCAGGCCCTCAGCAATTCGCCCGGTTCCAGCAGAAAGTCAGCCCGTGACGGCCGCCCGATAGTCTGCTGGCCAGTGGCGAAGGTCTCGTAGATCAGCCAGCCGCCCGGCGCCACGCAAGCGACGATGGTTGGCAGCAGGGGGCGCCATAGGTAGTTGCTGACCAGCACCAGCTCGAACTGTCGGCCTGGCAAGGGCCAGGGCCCGGCCTCGATATCGGCCTGCACCACCTCGCACAGACCGCTCAGTCCGGCCAGCGCCTGCGCGTCGCGGTCGAGCGCGGTGACCTGCATGCCGCGCGCGGCCAGCATGCGGGCATGGCGGCCCGTTCCGCATGCCAGGTCCAGCGCTGATTTGCCCGCAGCCATGGCCTGCGTCCAGCGCAGCAGCCAGGGGGAGGGGGTGCCACCGCCATGGGGGCAAGTCGCCGAGGCGTCCTTGATCAGCACGGCCTTCTGCTCGCTCATGCGCCTTCCTTGCGTGTCGTTCCGGTGTGTTTTAGAAACAGGCCCACAGCTGCTCGGAGAGCTGAACCATCAGCGCCGGCTGGGTATAGGCCAGAAAGACCGCGGCCAGCGTCACTGCCAGCAGCAGCCAGGCCAGGATTCTGAGGCTCTTGCGCATGTTGGAACTCAGGCCGGGGCCAGCGCCGGTCGGCTGATGGCCTGCTCGCGCACCGGCAGATTGACCAGCGCCGCCATCACGCCCAGCGCCACCGCCAGCCACCAGACGATGTCATAGCTGCCGCTGGAGTCGTAGAGCTTGCCGCCCAGCCAGACCCCGAGGAAGCTGCCGATCTGATGGCTGAAGAACACGAAGCCGCCCAGCATAGACATGTGCTGCACGCCGAAGATCTGCGCCACGATGGCATTCGTCGGTGGCACGGTGGACAGCCACAGAAAGCCCATCACGGCCGAAAAAACGTAGACGCTCATCGGCGTCAGCGGCACGCTCAGGAAGACCACGATGGCCACCGAGCGCAAGGCATAGATGCCTGAGAGCAGGTAGCGCTTGGGGTAATGCTGGCCCAGGCTGCCGGCGATATAGGTGCCGAACACATTGAACAGGCCGATGAGCGCCAGCGCGTAGGTGGCGACCTGGGGGCTCAGCCCCTGATCCTTCAGGTAGCTGGGCATGTGCACGCCGATGAAGACAACCTGGAAACCGCAGACGAAGTAGCCCAGCATCAGCAACTGGAAGCTGCGGTAGCCGAAAGCTTCGCGCAGCGCCTGCGCAATGCTCTGCTTGTGGCCGCCAGTCGGCCCCGTCTGCGCGGGCTCACGCAAGCCCCAGGCCAGCGGTGCGATCAGCAAGGCGGCCAGGGCGAGCACGAACAAGGCGTTCTGCCAGCCCGTGCCGGCGATCAGCCAGTTTTCCACCGGCACCATCAGGAACTGGCCGAAGGAGCCAGCCGCCGCGGCCACGCCCATGGCCCAGGAGCGCTTCTCAGGCGCCACGTTGCGGCCGATCACGCCATAGATCACGGCATAGGTGGTGCCCGACTGCGCCAGGCCGATCAGCAGGCCGGCGCTGCCGGTGAAGGCCAGGCCCGAGGTCGACAGCGCCATCAGCACCAGACCCAGGGCATAGAGGATGCCGCCCACCACCAGCACCTTGAAGGCGCCAAAGCGATCCGCCAGCATGCCGGTCACCGGGCCGGCGATGCCCCAGGCGATGTTCTGGATCGCCAGCGCAAAGGCAAAGGTCTCGCGGGTCCAGCCGCGGTCCATGGTGATCGGCTGCAGCCACAGGCCGAAGCCATGGCGGATGCCCATGGACAGGGTCACGATCAAGGCGCCGCACAGCAGCACCTGGTTCATCGAGAGCTTGGGCGCGGCGGGAATTTGGGCAGACATCCACGCACTGTAGCCAAAGCCAGCGCGCGGCGCTGTCGTCTTGGGCGCATTGCGTAGTGCCTAGAATCCGCGCCCATGGCGACCAAAGCGAATTCCCCCAGCAGTCCGGCTACCTATGGCGAGGCGTCGATCCGCGTCCTGAAGGGCCTTGAGCCCGTCAAGCAGCGACCGGGCATGTACACCCGCACCGACAACCCGCTGCACGTGATCCAGGAAGTGATCGACAACGCGGCCGACGAGGCGCTGGCCGGCTTCGGCAAGCGCATCGACCTGGTCCAGCATGCCGATGGCTCGATCTCCATCGAGGATGACGGCCGCGGCATCCCCTTCGGCCTGCACCCGGAAGAAGGCGTGCCGGTGGTCGAGATTGTCTTCACCCGGCTGCACGCCGGTGGCAAGTTCGACAAGGGCTCGGGCGGCGCCTACAGCTTCTCTGGCGGCCTGCACGGCGTAGGCGTCTCGGTGACCAATGCGCTGGCCAAACGGCTGGAGGTGACAGTCTGGCGCGACAAGCAGGTGGCCAAGCTGGCCTTCGAGCATGGCGATGTGGTGGAGCCGGTCAGCGTCCGCCCGGCAGCCTCGGGCGACCGCAAGCAAGGCACGACGGTGCGCGTCTGGCCGGATGCCAAGTATTTCGAGGCGGCCGACTTGCCCAAGAACGAGCTGGTGCATTTGCTGCGCTCCAAGGCCGTGCTGATGCCCGGCGTCACGGTGACGCTGAAAAACGAGAAGTCTGGCGAGCTGCAGACCTGGTCCTACAAGGGTGGTCTGCGCGATTACCTGATGCAGTCGCTGCCGGCCGATCCGCTGATCCCGCTGTTCGAGGGCGAGCAGTTCGCCACCGCGTCCGAGGCCGAAAACTTCGCCGAAGGCGAGGGCGCCTCCTGGTGCGTGGCCTTCACCGAAGACGGCGCGGTGATGCGCGAGAGCTATGTGAACCTGATCCCCACGGTGGCCGGCGGCATGCACGAGTCGGGCTTGAAGGACGGCCTGTTCGGCGCGATCAAGGGCTTCATCGAGATGCACTCGCTGCTGCCCAAGGGCGTCAAGCTGATGCCCGACGATGTGTTCTCGCGCGCCTCCTTCGTGCTCTCGGCCAAGGTGCTGGACCCGCAGTTCCAGGGCCAGACCAAGGAACGGCTGAACTCGCGCGATGCGCTGCGCCTGGTCTCGGCCTATGTGAAACCGGCGCTGGAGCTGTGGCTGAACCAGCATGTGGAGCACGGCAAGAAGCTGGCCGAACTGGTCATCAAGCAGGCGCAGACCCGCCAGCGCGCCAGCCAGAAGGTCGAAAAGCGCAAGGGCTCCGGCGTTGCCGTGCTGCCCGGCAAGCTGACCGATTGCGAGAGCCGCGACCTGCTGCACAACGAACTGTTCCTGGTCGAGGGCGATTCGGCCGGCGGCAGCGCCAAGATGGGCCGCGACAAGGAAACCCAGGCCATCCTGCCGCTGCGCGGCAAGGTGCTGAACTCCTGGGAGGTCGAGCGAGACCTGCTGTTCAAGAACAATGAGATCCACGACATCTCGGTGGCGATCGGCGTGGACCCGCATGGCAAGAACGACACGCCCGATCTGTCCAATCTGCGCTACGGCAAGATCTGCATCCTCTCGGACGCCGACGTGGACGGTTCGCACATCCAGGTGCTGCTGCTCACGCTGTTCTTCCGCCACTTCCCCAAGCTGATCGAGACCGGCCATGTGTTCGTCGCGCGGCCGCCGCTGTTCCGGGTTGACGCACCGGCGCGCGGCAAGAAGCCGGCGGCCAAGATCTATGCGCTGGACGAAGGCGAACTGACGGCCGCGCTCGACAAGCTGCGCAAGGAAGGCGCCAAGGAAAACAGCTGGACCATCAGCCGCTTCAAGGGCCTGGGCGAGATGAATGCCGAGCAGCTGTGGGATACCACGCTGAACCCCGAGACCCGCCGCCTGATGCCGATTGCCTACGGGGCACTGGACTTCGGCCAGACCGAGGAAGCGATCAACAAGCTGATGGGCAAGGGCGAGGCCGCTTCGCGGCGCGAGCTGATGGAGCTGCATGGCGACTCCGTCGAGGTGGACATCTGATGCGCAGCATCTACAACGGACACCACGGCGCGCACGCCGCCAGCAAGGAGTTTTTCCGCGGCCGCCTGGTCGACGCCTTTGAGGTGCCGGCGCGGGCCGACTATGTGCTGAAGGCGCTGCAGGCCAGCGGCCTGGGCGAGATCCTGCCGCCGGTCGACCACGGCCGCGCGCCGCTGGAGCGCGTCCACGCGCCGGCCTATCTGCGTTTCATTGAAGGGGCGTATGCCGAATGGCTGGCCACTGGCGGTGAGGGCGAGGCCTTTCCGGCTGTCTGGCCGGTGCGCAGCCTGCGCTCTGACGTCGAACCCAAGAGCTTTGCGGCCCGCATGGGTCTGTACTCTATGGACAGCGGCTCGCCGCTGACCGCCGGCACCTGGGAGGCCGCCTACTGGGGCGCCCAGGCCACGCTGACCGGGCTGAATCTGCTGCTGAAGGACGCGGAGCGCAGCGCCTATGTGCTGACCCGCCCGCCGGGCCACCATGCCGGCGCGGATTTCTTCGGTGGCTATTGCTTCATCAACAACGCCGCCGTTGCCGCGCAGGCCGCGCGCGATGCCGGCGTCGAGCGCGTGGCCATCCTGGATGTGGACTACCACCACGGCAATGGTACACAGGCGATCTTCTACGAGCGCGCCGATGTGTTCTACGCCAGCATCCACGGCGACCCGCAGACGGAGTTCCCTTTTTTCCTCGGCCATGCGGACGAGCGCGGCGCCGGCGCCGGCATGGGCTTCAATGCGAACTTCCCGCTGCCGGCGGGCAGCAGCAATGAGCTCTGGTTCGAGGCCTTTGAGAAGGCGCTGGACCAGCTCAACGCCTATGCGCCCGGGCTGCTGATCGTCTCCTTGGGTGTGGACACCTACGGCGGCGATCCGATCTCGCATTTCAAGCTGGACCGCCCCGAGTTCCGCCGCATGGGACAGGCGCTGCGCTCGATGCAGCTGCCCACGCTCTTCGTGCAGGAGGGCGGCTATGCCACCGAAGCGATTGGCCACAATGTTGTGGCAGTGCTGCAGGGTTTCGAGGACCTGAGCTGAAGAAACCCACAGGCACCGGCCTGTCCGGTGCTAGCGAACGAACATGAACCAGAACACTTTCGATTTCGACGATCCCCGTCCGCAGCCCAGCGCGACTGGCGATGACCCGGGCCTGGCGCAGTACGCCGAACGTGCCTATCTCGAATACGCGCTCTCGGTGGTCAAGGGACGCGCCTTGCCCGATGTCTGCGACGGCCAGAAGCCGGTGCAGCGCCGCATCTTGTATTCGATGGAGCGCATGGGCCTGGCCTTCACCACGGCCAGCGGCCCCAAGGCGGTGAAGAGCGCCCGCGTCGTGGGCGATGTGCTGGGCCGCTTCCACCCGCATGGCGACCAGGCCGCCTACGACGCGCTGGTGCGCATGGCGCAGGACTTCAGCCAGCGCTATCCGCTGATCGACGGCCAGGGTAACTTCGGCAGCCGCGACGGCGACGGTGCCGCCGCGATGCGCTACACCGAGGCGCGACTGGCGCCGATTACGCGCCTGCTGCTGGATGAAATCGACGAAGGCACGGTCGACTTCACACCCAACTACGACGGCTCGACACAAGAGCCCAGGCAGCTGCCGGCGCGCCTGCCCTTCGTGCTGCTCAACGGCGCCAGCGGCATCGCCGTGGGTCTTGCCACCGAGGTGCCCAGCCACAATCTGCGCGAGGTGGCCGCCGCGGCCGTGGCGCTGCTGAAGAACGAAAAGCTCAGCGATGACGAGCTATTCGCGCTGCTGCCCGGCCCCGACTATCCGGGCGGTGGCCAGCTGATCTCGTCTAGCGACGACATCAAGGCGGCCTACCGCAGTGGCCGTGGCACGCTGAAGCTGCGCGCGCGCTGGAAGATCGAAGACCTGGCGCGCGGCCAGTGGCAGCTGGTGGTGACCGAGCTGCCGCACGGCGTCTCCAGTCAGAAGGTGCTCGAAGAGATCGAGGAACTCTCCAACCCCAAGGTCAAGGCCGGCAAGAAGGCGCTCAGTGCCGAGCAGTTGCAGCTCAAGGCGGCCTTGCTGTCGGTGCTGGACGGTGTGCGCGACGAATCCAGCAAGGAGGCCAAGGTTCGCCTGGTGTTCGAGCCCAAGAGCCGCACCGTGGAGCAGCAGGAGCTGATCACCACGCTCCTCTCGCAGACCAGCCTGGAAAGCAGCGCGCCGGTCAACATGACCATGATCGGCGCCGATGGCCGGCCGGTGCAGAAGAGCCTGCGCCAGATCCTGGTCGAGTGGCTGGGCTACCGCCAGGCCACGGTGCAGCGCCGCACGCAGCACCGCCTGGCCAAGGTGCTGGATCGCATCCATGTGCTGGAAGGCCGCCAGCTGGTGCTGCTGAACATCGACGAGGTGATCCGCATCATCCGCAACAGCGACGAGCCCAAGGCCGCGCTGATCGAGCGCTTCAATCTCAGCGACCGCCAGGCCGAGGACATCCTCGAAATCCGTCTGCGCCAGCTGGCGCGGCTGGAAGCGATCAAGATCGAGCAGGAGTTGAAGGCGCTGCGCGACGAGCAGGCCAAGCTCGATGAGATCCTGGCTAACCCCGGCGTGCTCAAGCGCACCGTGGTCAAGGAAATCGAAGCCGACGCCAAGACCTTTGGCGACGAGCGCCGCACGCTGATCCAGGAGGAGAAGAAGGCGGTGGCCGAGATCAAGGTGGTGGACGAGCCGGTCACCGTGGTGGTGTCGATGAAGGGCTGGGTGCGCGCGCTCAAGGGCCATGAGGTCGATGCCGCAGCGCTCTCCTTCAAAAGCGGCGACCAGCTCTATGGCGTCTTCCCCTGCCGCAGCGTCGACCCGCTGATCGTGTTCGGCAGCAATGGCCGGGTCTACTCGGTGCCGGTCTCTCTGCTGCCGGGTGGCCGTGGCGATGGCCAGCCCATCACCACGCTGATCGAGCTGGAGTCGGGCACGCAGATTGCGCACTACTTCGCCGGCGGCGCGACGCAGCGTCTGGTGCTGGCCGGGACCGGCGGCTTCGGCCTGATCGCGCAGATCGGCGATTTGGTCGGCCGCCAGAAGGCCGGCAAGACCTTCCTCAGCCTGGAAGGCGATGAGAAGCCGCTGCCGCCCAGCCCGGTGCCGGCTGCGCTGGTGGGCCTGCAGCTTGCCTGCCTGTCACTGCAAGGACGGCTGCTGACTTATGCGCTGGATGAGCTGAAGCACCAGCCCAAGGGCGGCCGCGGCCTGACCCTGATCGATCTGGAGCCCAAGGATGCGCTGCTGAGCGTGGCGGCCTTTGGTCAAACCCTGCAAGTGCTGGGCAGCGGCCGCGGGGGCAAGCCCAAGGAAGAACTGCTCAAGGGTGCGGCGCTGGCGGCCTATGCCGGCAAGCGCGCGCGCAAGGGCCGCGCGGTGGAGGGCATGGTCAAGGTGGCGCGGGTGCTGGCCGGTTCCATCTGATCGCTGTCTTGCTCAGGTCACGAGGTGGTCAAAAACGGCGGGCACACTGCTTGCTGTTGGAAAGACATCCCCCAGCTTTGCGGAGCACCGAATGACGCTGAAACCCTTGATGGCTGCCGTGGTCCTGAGCCTGAGCGGTGCTGCTGCACAGGCTGCGAACGTTGAGCTGGCGCCACTGACGCCCAGTGCCTCGTTCAGCAACACGGTCAGCGGTGCGTTCACCGATGTGTGGACCTTCAACCTCGGCACCGCTTCGGTGGTGGCGGCCTCGATCACCAATGTCGAGGTGAGTTTTGCCTCGTCCAGCGTCGGGGGCATCCAGGGCTTTTCCGCCTGGTTGAATGGCGTGCAGCTGTTCGGCCCGACGTCGACGATCAACGCTGACGGCGTCACCATCAAGACGCAGGTGCTGGCGGGTGGCACCTCGCTGCCGGCCGGCATCTATGAGCTGCGCGTGTCCGGCACCGGTGTGAGCGGCGGCAATGCCTCCTACGGCGGCAATATCGTTGCCAGCGCTGTGCCTGAGCCCCAGTCCTACGCCTTGTTGCTGGCCGGCTTGGCGGTGGTCGGTGCCGTGGCACGCCGTCGCAAGCTCGGCGCGGAAACCGGCTCTGCCCGGGCCTGATCCGCGACCCGCGTCGGGTCTCGGTTCGCTGCCTGGCTTGTTGCCTCAGCTTGTGCTGCCGCTGGCTTTCTTGCCGGAGGGTGGCAAGGTCTGACGCTGCAGTTCCTCAGCCTCAGCCTTGACCAGGCGCTTGGCGCGCCGATCAGCGAAACGGTCGACGATCATTCGCTGCCAGCCGGCGGCCTCCTGGCGCAGCTTGCTGGCCATGCCGTCGCACAGCGGCGGGATACGCTCTCTCTCGGTGCGGCTCAGCTGAGAGAGCTCCTGCTTGGCGCGCTCCAGCTTTGACTTGGCCTCATCTTCGGGCACGGACTCCAGATAGGCGTGGCCGACGAAGACCGAACCCTTGCGCAAGACAGCGATCAGCTCGGCCTGCAGCGCTGCGCTGTCGGCCTCCGCCGATGCCGCCACGCGCCGTGCCAGCTGGCGCGACAGCAGGTCGTAGTGGGCCGTGCACAGGGCCTCGCTGGGCGGCGCCGTGGCCAGGCCCGGGTTGGCACCAGTGGCCTGCGTCAGCGCAAGCCACAGCGTGAGCGAGGCTGAGATCCACACCGCAGGGCTGTACTTGAGCGTCATCTGGGCCATCCTTCAGCAACACAACGCGCCGGGACGCCACGCGGCTGACCGCGCGTTCAGACCTTGGCCAGCGCGCGTGCGGCTTCGCTCACCAGATCGGGGCCTTTGTAGATCAGGCCGGTGTAGATCTGCACCAGATCGGCGCCCGCCTGGATCTTGGCCCGCGCATCTGCGCCGCTGAGCACGCCGCCCACGCCGATGATGGGGGTGCCGGCACCCAGTGCGGAGCGCAACAGGCGGATCACGCGGTTGCTGGCCTCGAACACCGGGCGGCCCGACAGGCCACCTGTTTCCTCGGCATGCGGCATTCCTTTGACGGCATCGCGGGCAATCGTGGTGTTGGTGGCGATCACGCCGTCGATGCCGTTTTTCTGCAGGGTCTGGGCAATCACCGCCACCTGGGCTTCGTCCAGATCAGGGGCGATCTTCACGAACATCGGCACCTTGCGCCCGCTGGCCGCTTCCAGCTGCTGCTTGCGCGTCTGCAACTGGGACAGCAGTGCATCCAGCGCCTCGTCGCTCTGTAGCGCGCGCAGGTTCTTGGTGTTGGGGCTGGAGATGTTGACTGTGATGTAGTCGGCATGCGGGAAAACGCCGTTCAGCCCGATCAGGTAGTCGTCCGCTGCGTTCTCGATCGGCGTAGCGGCGTTCTTTCCGATGTTCAGCCCGATCAGGCCGCCACCGGCGCGGAAGCTGCGCGCGCGCTTGACGTTGGCGATGAAGCTGTCCAGCCCCTCGTTGTTGAAGCCCAGGCGGTTGATCAGCGCCTCGGCCTGCGGCAGGCGGAACATGCGCGGCTTGTCATTGCCCGGCTGGCCCTTGGGCGTCACCGTGCCCACCTCGATGAAGCCGAAGCCCATCGCGCCCAGGCCGTCGATGCAGCGGCCGTTCTTGTCCAGGCCAGCGGCCAGGCCGATGCGATTGCGGAACTTGAGCCCGGCCACGGTCACCGGGTCGTCGATGCGGGCCTGCGCCCACAGGCATTGCGCCGGCGTGTTCTGCAGCCGGGCGATGGCCCCGAGCGTCAGCTCATGGGCATGCTCAGGGTCCATGCCGAACAGAAAGGGGCGGGTGAGGGCGTAAGGAACAAGGGCCATGATGCTCAGACAGAGAGAGGGCTGAATTGTCGCATCGGCCCCATCCCAGGGGATGGTGGCGCCCATAATGCAGCCAATCCTGTTTTGCGAGCTGTGCCATGAAGCCTCTTGATGACCACCAGCACGACCGCGAGGTCGGTTCCGTCGACGCCACAATCGACAGCACCCGCACGGACGACACCCGCATTGGCGCGGTGCGGCCGCTGATCTCACCGGCCCTGCTGTTCGATGAAATGCCGGTGCCTGGCGCCGCGCTGGACCTGGTCGAGCGTTCGCGCCAGGAAATCAGCGCCGTGCTGCATGGCCAGGACGACCGCCTGCTGGTGGTGGTCGGGCCTTGCTCGATCCACGATCACGACCAGGCGATGGACTACGCCCGCCTGCTAAAGAAGCTGCGCGACGAACTCAGCCAAGACCTGCTGGTGGTGATGCGGGTCTATTTCGAGAAGCCGCGCACCACGGTGGGCTGGAAGGGCTATATCAACGATCCGCGCCTGGACGGTTCCTTCCACATGAATGAAGGCCTGCGGCTGGCGCGCCAGCTCTTGCTGGACGTGACGGCGCTGGGCCTGCCGGCCGGCACCGAGTTCCTGGACCTGCTGTCACCGCAGTACATCAGCGACCTGATCGCCTGGGGCGCCATCGGCGCGCGCACCACCGAGAGCCAGAGCCACCGCCAGCTGGCGTCCGGCCTGTCCTGCCCGGTGGGCTTCAAGAACGGCACCGATGGCGGCATCAAGGTGGCCTCCGACGCCGTGCTGGCCGCAAGCGCCAGCCATGCCTTCATGGGCATGACCAAGATGGGCGTGGCAGCGATCTTCGAGACCCGCGGCAACCGCGACTGCCATGTGATCCTGCGCGGCGGCAAGGCGCCGAACTATGACGCGGCATCGGTGGCTGCCGCCTGCGACGCGCTCAAGGCCGCCGGCCTGCGCGAGCAGGTGATGGTGGACTTCTCACACGCCAACTCCAGCAAGAAGTACGAGCGCCAGATCGATGTCGGTCGCGATGTGGCGGGCCAGATCGCCGGTGGCGACGCCCGCATCACCGGCGTGATGATCGAGAGCCATCTGCAGCCGGGCCGTCAGGACCTGCTGGACGGCCAGACCAAGGCCGATCTGAAGCCGGGTGTCTCCATCACCGACGCCTGCCTGGGCTGGGCCCAGACCGAACCGCTGCTGCGCGAACTGGCCGCGGCCGTGCGCGCGCGCCGCAGTCGCTGACGGCTGGCGCCACGCTGGCGACCGCTGGCGACATGCGCGGGTGATTTGTCGCACGCGGCTCGCTGGCCGGGCCTTGTCTTTCTAGAGTTCAGCCACTTTCACTGAACCTGGAGATGAGGCATGCGACACGATCTCACCAAACGCACGCTTGCGGCCCTGCTGGCGGCAACTCTTGGCCTGAGTTTGACAGGCACCGCCCGCGCGGCCGATCTGGAAGTTGAAGTCCAGGGCCTGGCCTCCACCGAGGGCCATCTGCTGGTGGCCGTCTTCGCCGATGCGCAGAACTGGCTGCGCAAGCCCGTGGCGGTGCAGCGTGCGGTAGCCGCGTCGGCGGTGGCTGGCAAGCTGACGATCCAGCTAAGCGGCTTGCCCGAGGGGCCGCTGGCCCTGAGCATCATCCATGACCTGAACGGCAACGGCCGACTGGACATGAATCCGGTCGGCATGCCCATGGAGCCCTTCGGCTTTTCCAACAATGCCGCCGGTGGCTTCGGCCCGCCGCGCTTCGAGGACGCCGTGCTGTCGGCGGCCAGCGGCAGCCGTGTCGCGGTGAAGCTGTACTGAGGAGCCTGCCATGCAAAGACGTGAATTGCTGGCGGCAGGATTCAGCGCGCTGCTTGGGGCACCAGCCTTGGCGACGGCCCCGGCTGGCTTTGCGGCGGGGGCGCCAGAGCTGGCGCCGCTGGCCGGCTGGGATGGCCAAGGCCGTGAGGCCGGCGGGCTGAGGATCGAGGGTCGCCTGCCGCCGGGCCTGCGCGGCGTCTACTATCGCAACGGACCCGGCCTGATGGCGCGAGCCGGGCGGCGCTATGAGCATTGGTTCGACGGCGACGGCCTGCTGCAGGCCTGGCATTTCGAAGACGGTGGCGTGCGCCACCAGGCGCGCTTCGTCAACACGAACAAGTTCCGCGCCGAGCAAGAGGCTGGGCGTTTCCTGCTGCCCACCCTGGGAACGGCGATCAAGCCGGAGCTGCCGATCCGCGGCGCGGACAGCCTGAACACCGCCAACACCAGCGTGATGCAGCTGGATGGCCGGCTTTATGCGCTGTGGGAGGGCGGCAGCGCCTATGAGCTGGATGGGCAGAACCTGCAGACCCGCGGCCCCAAGGCCTGGGCGCCTGATCTTCAAGGCATGCCCTTCTCGGCCCATCCCAAGCTGGAGCCCGACGGCACGCTGTGGAACTTCGGCACCATGAACGGCCGCCTGGTGGTCTATCAGATCTCGCCGCGCGGCCAGCTGCTGCGGCATGCAGTGCTGAAGCTGCCGGTGCCGGCGATGGTGCATGACTTCGTCGTGTCGCAGCGCCACCTGATCTTCCTACTGCCACCGCTGAGCCTGGACATGCAGGCGGTCCGCGCCGGGCAGAGCATGGTGCAGGCGATGCGCTGGCAGGCCGGCGAGGCGACGCGCGTGCTGGTCATTGACAAGGCCGACTTCCAGCGCCAGCGCCTGCTGGAGATGCCGGCCACGATGATGTTCCACTTCGGCAACGCCTGGGACGAGGGCGACGAGATCCACCTTGACTATGTGCGCTCGCCGCCGATGACCGAGTTCAACGTGGAAGCGGGCCAGATGATGCGCGGCGAGCGGCCGGCAGAAAGTGCCTCGACACCCGCAGTGCTGCATCTGTCGCTGGCCAGCGGCCGCCTGCGCCAGGACAGCCGCGATGAGGCGGTGGAGTTTCCGGTCGTCGATCCGCGTGTGGTGGCGCAGCGCCATCGCCAGGTCTTCTACACCCATGCCGCTGATGCGGGCGGGCGCTGGGGCGCCAATGCGCTGATGCGCCTGGACCTCGACAGCGGCCGGCGCGAGCGTTTCGTGTTCGGCGCCGATGTGGTGGTGGAAGAGCATGTGCTGGTGCCCAAGCCCGGCAGCCAGCGCGAGGGCGAGGGCTGGCTGGTCGGCATGGGCTACGACCTGCGCCGCCGCCTGAGCTTCGCCAGCGTGTTCGACGCCCAGGCGCTGAGTGCCGGGCCGCTGGCACGCGTCTGGCTGCCTTACTGGGTGCCTTACGGCTTCCACGGCAAGTTCTACGCGAGCTGATTCGGTCTGATGGGGGCAGGGCTTGCGGGGCGCGCTGGGATAATGCGCCCATCTCCTCCTTTGCAGCTTTGCCCCCGATCCCATGAACAAGCCTCTGACCCAAGATGAACTGAAAACCCTCGTCGGCCAGGCCGCGCTGCAGTATGTGCAGCCGGGCTCCATCGTCGGCGTGGGCACCGGTTCGACCGTGGACAAGTTCATCGATGCGCTGGCCGCCAGCGACCGCGCCATCGCCGGTGCGGTGTCCAGCTCGGTGCGCTCCACCGAACGCATGCGCGCGCTGGGTATCCGCATCCTGGACGCCGCTGATGTCGCCAGCCTGCCGGTCTATATCGACGGCGCCGACGAGATCGACCACCAGGGCCA
>PNNH01000013.1 GCA_013824165.1 Methylibium sp.
ACTCAGCACAGCGGCCACAGCGCCGACGATCAGGTTCAGTTTCACTTGCATGTATGACCTCCAGATAGGGAGAAGGAAAGCGTTTGCTGTTGATTCATCAACCGCGAAGACCATACCCCAAAACCCCCCGCTACTCCATGGGGAAAGCATGGAACTTGAGCGTTCAAAGCCCGCGACGCAGGATGCGCATGCCCAGCATTCGGCCACTCATGTGAACGCAGCGCTGATCAGCGTTGCGATTCCACTGGTGCCGCGCGCTCGGCCGTCAAGCGCACCAGATCGTCAGAGAGTTGC
The DNA here is from genome assembly GCA_013824165.1 of Methylibium sp. GTDB lineage: Bacteria > Pseudomonadota > Gammaproteobacteria > Burkholderiales > Burkholderiaceae_C > JACDQM01. Next base: position 295 of record PNNH01000013.1, read on the forward strand.
CTGCGCATGAGCGGCAGCAACAGATCCACCATATTCGGGATGGCCTCGATCAAGGCATTTGAAAGCGCCCGCCGCAGAACCGGATCCAGCTCCGAATCAAGCAACTCGTGCGGCAACTCGGCCTCGGCTTGCTTGCTCCGAAGGTGGGGCTCGGCGGGAACGTCCTGGGCCTCAAGACCCGCTGACTCCAAAGCTTCTTGTGACGCATCGACACCCAGAACAGCGAGTTCGCTGAGATCGATGAGGTCGATGTGGGACTCGGCCGAGAGGGGCAACTCCGGCAAAGGAGCCTGAGCCGCCTCTCGGACCTCAGGCAGGTCGGCTGCTTGCCAATACTGCTCGTCCAGCACCTCGGTCAACGTCGGAACAACGCGATCACCGGGCCGGTTCATCCCGCCACCTCATGATGAACGACCGGATGGCCCAACGCCTTGTACTGCCGGAAGCGCTCCCGACCGGCCTGCATTTGCTGAGTGTCCTGCGACACTACTTCGAGCACCCGCGTGAAACGCTCGAACCCCGGCACCAGTTCCGCACCGAGGTTCAGCAGCACGCCATCGCTCGGCGCATGCGCCAGCGAGTCAGTCAACACGAGCGGGGTGCGCGCGACGGCCGCCGCATCGGCAGCACCGCGCAGACGCACATGCGGAACAAACTCAGTCGCCTCAAATGTCCACAGCGCAGCGTCGAGCCGATCCAGTGCAGCCGCAGGGCCAACCACGGTGACACGTGCACCGGACTGCTGCGCCTTGCGCAGAAGCCGGCACACGTAGCTCAGTCGCTCAGCAACCCCGGTATAGAAACTCACCTCAGTCATAGTGCAGCCTCAGGGGGGCAGAGCAAGCACCTGCAGTCACCCAGGGTCAACGCACCTGGGAGAGCACGAAGTGCGTCAACAGGCCGACCGGCCGGCCGGTTCCGCCCTTGGCGGCGCCGCCCTTCCAGGCCGTGCCGGCGATATCGAGGTGCCCCCAACGGTACTTGCCTGCAAAGCGCTGCAGGAACTTGGCTGCGGTGATCGAGCCCCCTGCGCGCGAGCCCACATTGGCCACATCCGCGAAGTTGCTCTTCAGACCCTCGTCGTACTCCTCATCCAGCGGCATGCGCCAGCAAGGATCCAAGGCAGCCTCACCCGCACTGCTGAGCGCCGCGGCAAGCGCGTCATCGCTGGCATACATGCCGCTGCGAACGCCGCCCAGGGCGATCACGCATGCGCCGGTCAAGGTGGCCACGTCGACCACCACGGCTGGCTTGAAGCGCTCGGCGTAGGTCAGCGCATCACACAGAATCAGGCGCCCTTCGGCATCGGTGTTCAAGACCTCGATGGTCTGGCCTGACATCGAGGTGATGACATCGCCCGGCTTCAAAGCGCGGCCACTGGGCATGTTCTCGCAGGCAGCGATGATGCAGACCAGATTGACCTTGGGCTTGAGTTCAACAACGGCGCGCAGCGTGCCCAGCACGCTGGCTGCGCCCCCCATGTCGAACTTCATCTCGTCCATTTCGGCGCCCGGCTTCAGCGAGATGCCGCCGGAGTCGAAGGTGATGCCCTTGCCGACCAGGACCACGGGAGCCTGTGTCTTGGCCGCACCGTCGTAGCGCGCCACGATGAAGCGCAGCGGTTCATCCGAGCCTTCGGCCACTGCCAGGAAGGAGCCCATGCCCAGCTTCTCCACGGCCTTCTTGTCGAGCACTTCGACCTTGAGCCCGTGGCTGCGGCCGAGTTGCTTGACTTGGTCGGCCAGGTAGGTCGGCGTCGCATAGTTGCCGGGCCGGTTGGCTGCCTCGCGTGCCAACTCGATACCGGCTGCGATGGCCTGGCCACGCACCAAGCCCGCCTTGACGGCCTTGCCCTCGTCCTTGCCGGCCAGCAAGGTCAGCTTGCTGAGCACCGGCGCAGGCGCAGCGCTGGGCTTGGTATGGCGATAGAGATAGACCGCCTCCGCCGCCGCCAGCACCGTCTGCTCAGCCATCGACTCATCCAGAGCCGCAAACCCGGCATAAGCCAGGGCTGCATGCACCGCGCCGCGGGTCTTGAGTTGCACCAGCGCTGCCTGCGCCGCATTGCGGCCCGCCTTCAAGGTCGCAGCTCCCGCCGCGGCCAACACCAGACGCGGCGCCTTGACGCCGGCAACACGCTGCAAAACCAGGGTCTTGCCTGCCTTGAGCTCGAAATCGCCAAGCTTGATCGCGTCCTTGACGGCAGCCGCCAACACCGGATCGAGACCTGCTGGCACGCTATCGCCGGCCAACACCAGCACCAGCGCGTCGGCGCTCACGCCGGCCAATGCATCCAGGGACGCAGACTGAGTACGGAAGTCCATAATGTGAGAAATAGATAAAGTGGCCGGATGTTATTCGATTCCTCTGTTCGAGCTGAGCTGGCGCGCAGCTTCGGCGTGACCCTTGTGGTCATCCTCACCATCGTGGTGACGATGATGTTGATCCGCACGCTCGGCCAGGCCGCTGGCGGAAACATTGCACCGCAGGATGTCGTGCTGCTGATGGGTTACCTGACCCTAGCGCAATTGCCGACCATGCTCAGCCTGTCGCTGTTCGTGGCGGTGGTCGCCAGCCTCAGCCGCATGTACCGCGAATCTGAAATGCAGATCTGGTTCGCCAGCGGCATCGGCCTGTCCCGCTTCGTCAAGCCCGTGCTGCGTTTTGCTTGGCCTGTGCTGACTGTCATCGTGGTTCTAGTGCTGCTGGTGCAGCCTTGGGGCAATCGCAGCAGTGCGCAGCTCAAGGAGCGCTACGAGAAGCGCTCAGACCTGTCGCGCGTTGCGCCGGGCCAGTTTCAGAGTTCGAGAGACGGCAGCCGGGTGTTCTTCATCGATCGCGACAGCGAGGACAGCCGTACCGGACGCAATGTGTTCATCCTCAGCCAGAACGGCAAGAGCGAGTCCGTCACCAGCGCCCACCAAGGACAGATCGAATGGATTGACGGCGAGCGCTACCTGGTTCTTGAGAATGGCCAGCGCAACGAATCCAGCGCCAGCAACGGCAGCAAGACGATGGCGCGGTTTGCGCGCTATCAGCTGCAGGTGGACGAGCAATCGGTGCGCTCGGTCGACGCCTTGCCGCCGCGCGCCATGAACACGCTGGATCTGATCGCCAGCAAACAGCCACAACATCAGGGCCAGCTGGCCTGGCGCTTTGGGCTCGCAGTGGCCGCGGTCAACATGGTGCTGCTGGGCATCGGCATGTCGGCCACCAATCCACGCCGCGCCAACAACTGGAACCTGCTGTTCGCGCTGCTCGGCTTTGTCGTCTACTTCAACCTCATCAATCTCACCCAGGCCTGGGTCAGCAACGGGCGCACCAGCCTGCTTCAAGCCATGCTGTCGGTGCACGGGGGGGCATTCGTGATCGCACTCGGCCTGATGTGGCTCCGCGACCAGGGCAACCGTCTGAGCCTGTCCAGCTGGCGCCCGCGAGCGCGCAAGGGGCAGCCGGCATGAAGACCGTGCGTCGCTTGCTGTATCGCGATCTGATCGGCGCGGTCAGCTTCGTTTCTCTGGCCTTTCTCTCGCTGTTCTATTTCATCGATTTTGTCGACGAGCTCGACAGCCTGGGCCGACGCGATGTCGGCGCCGCAGCGGCAGCTTGGCTGGCGCTGCTGGAGCTGCCGGGCCATTTCTATGAGCTGTTCCCGATCGCGGTCCTGATCGGCAGCATCTTCTCGCTGGCGCGCATGGCGCAATCCAGCGAGTTCACGATCCTGCGCACCGGCGGACTGGGCCCGGGCCGCGCGTTGGCGCTGCTGAGCACGCTGGCCCTCGGCTTTGCGGCACTCACCTTCGTCGTCGGCGACTATGTGGCGCCCTACTTTGAGCGCAGCGCCGAGTCGCAGCGGGCCGCCTACACCGGTGGCTTGGCCGCTGGTCGCGGCGCCTGGCTCAAGGACAAGCAGCTGACCTCGGCCGGCGAGCGCAGCTTCTCCGTCCACATCGCGCGAGTCAAGGCCAGCGGCGAGTTGGAAGGCGTGCGCATTTTCGAATTCGATCAGCTGGGGGCCTTGCGCTCACGCACACAGGCCGCTGGAGCCAGCGTCGACGCCGATGGCCTGTGGAAGCTGCGCGACGTGCAGCGCACGGAGTGGCGCGCCGAACGTGTCAGCGAGCAGCGCCTGCCCAGCGTGGACTGGAGCAGCGGACTGAGCGCCGGCGTCATCAGCGCCGCGCTGCGCCCGGCCAAGACCATGTCGACCGTCGAGCTGTACCGCTACACCGCGCATCTCTCAGCCCATGAGCAGTCCGCCCAGCAGCATGACATCCAGTTCTGGCGCAAGGCGCTCTATCCCTTTGCCTGCTTCGTGATGGTCGCGCTGGCCCTGCCCTTCGCCTATCTGCACGGACGTTCCGGCGGCATCAGCCTGAAAGTCTTTGGCGGCATCATGCTCGGCATCAGCTTCGTGCTGATGAACAACCTGGCCGGCCATCTTGGCCTGCTCAAGGGCTGGACACCCTGGGCCGTCGCTGCCACGCCCAGCCTGATCTACCTCGCCTTGTCACTGGCCGCCTTCGGCTGGCTGGTGCGTTATCGCTGAAACAGGAACGAAACCCGATGGACGGCATGCTTCTCTTCGCCCATGGCGCCCGCGATCCCGCGTGGGCCAGCCCCTTCAAGGAGCTTGCCGCCCGCCTGTCGCGCACGCGGCCGGACATGCCGCTGACACTGGCCTTCCTGGAGCTGATGGAACCTGGCATCGAGGCTGCAGCGGACAGCCTGGCCGCTCAGGGCTGCAGCCGCATCCACATCGTGCCGCTCTTCCTGGGTGCCAGCGGCCATGTGCGACGCGACATTCCACCCTTGATCGAGCGCCTGCGCGAGCGGCATGGCAGCCGTATCGAATGGCTGTTGCACCCGGCCATCGGCGAGCAGGACGGCGTGATCAACGCCATGGCTGCCGCCAGCCTGGCCATGGCAGATGCAGTCGGAGCCGTGCAGCCATGAATCTGCACCAGTTCCGCTTCGTGCAGGAGGCTGCGCGCCGCAATCTGAACCTGACGGAAACCGCCAAGGCGCTGCATACCTCGCAGCCCGGTGTGTCCAAGGCCATCCTCGAGTTCGAAGAAGAGCTGGGCGTCGACATCTTCTCGCGCCACGGCAAGCGCTTGCGTCACATCACGGAACCCGGACAGCAGGTGCTGAAGGCGATCGAGATCATCATGCGCGAGGTCGGCAACCTGAAGCGCATCGGCGCCGAGTATTCGCGCCAGGACAGCGGCACCCTGTCCATCGCCACCACCCACACCCAGGCGCGCTATGTGCTGCCCACGCCTGTCGCCAAGCTGCGTCGGCAGTTTCCGCAAGTCAACGTGAGCCTGCATCAAGGCAACCCGGAGCAGGTCGCGAGCATGCTTCTGGACGAGAGCGCCGATGTGGGCCTGGCTACCGAATCGCTGGCCGAACATGAAGCATTGATCAGCCTGCCCTGCTATGAATGGCAGCACGTCATGGTGGTCCCGGCCGAGCATCCATTGGCCCAGGTTGAGCGAGTCAGCCTGGAGCAACTGGCTGCCTGCCCGCTGATTTCCTACCATCCCAGCTTCACTGGCCGCACTCGCATCGACCGCGCCTTCGCGGCTCGCCGCCTGACACCCGAGGTGGTGCTCGAGGCGATCGATTCGGACGTCATCAAGACCTATGTGAAGCTGGGCATGGGCGTAGGCATCGTGGCCGAGATGGCCATGCAGGAAGACCTGCCTGGCGCCGGCTTGGTCTGGCGCCCGCTGGGCCATCTGTTCGGTCAGAACGTCGCCCGCATCGCCTTCAAGCGCGGCACCTACCTGCGCAACTATGTATACACCTTCGCCGAGCTCCTTTCGAGCCGTCTGAACCGGCCACTGCTGGAGCGTGCGCTCAGCGGCGAAGCCAGCGACTACGAACTCTGATCCCCCGCCATGCACGCGACTCCCACGCTACAGAGCCGGCTGCCCCATGTCGGCACCACCATCTTCAGCACCATGTCGGCGCTGGCCCAGCAGCATGGCGCGGTCAACCTCGGCCAGGGCTTTCCGGACTTCGATGCCGATCCGCACCTGATCGAAGCCGTCCATCAAGCCATGCGCAGCGGCCACAACCAGTATCCGCCGATGCCAGGCGTGCCGGCGCTGCGTGACGCGGTTGCAGCCAAGCTGGCCGCACTGTACGGCGCACGCTATGACGCTGGCAGCGAGATCACCATCACGGCCGGCGCCACCCAGGCCATCTTCACCGCGCTGCTGTCCATCGTGCACCCGGGCGACGAAGTCATCGTGCTGGAGCCCTGCTACGACAGCTACGCGCCGAACATCGAGCTCTGCGGCGGCACCGTCGTGCGCGTGCCATTGACGCCCGGCAGCTACCGGCCCGACTTCGCACGCATCGCTGCGGCACTCACGCCCCGCACTCGGGCCATCATCGTCAACACGCCACACAACCCCAGCGCTACCGTGTGGACCGAGGCCGAGATGCACAGGCTGTCCGCGCTGCTGGAAGGCACCGGCATCCTGCTGATCAGCGACGAGGTCTACGAGCACATGGTGTTCGATGGTCAGCTGCATCAGAGCGTGGCGCGTTTCCCGCAGCTGGCAGCGCGCAGCTTCATCATCTCCAGCTTCGGCAAGACCTATCACGTCACCGGCTGGAAGGTCGGCTATGTCGCCGCGCCGGCGGCGCTGACGGCCGAGTTCCGCAAGGTGCATCAGTTCAATGTTTTTACCGTCAACACGCCGATGCAGCATGGGCTGGCGGCCTATATGGCTGACCCTGCGCCCTATGTTGAGCTGCCTGCGTTCTATCAACGCAAGCGCGACCTGTTCCGTGCCGGGCTGGCGAGTTCGCGCTTGAAGCTGCTGCCCTCAGAGGGCAGCTATTTCCAGTGCGTCGATTACTCAGGGTTGAGCGCCGAACTCGCGGCACTGGACGATGCCGAGTTCTGTCGGTGGCTGACCCGTGAGGTCGGGGTCGCCGCCATCCCCTTGTCGGCCTTCTACGCCGCAGGCAGTCCAGCCCGCGTGATCCGCTTCTGCTTCGCCAAGCAGGACCACACGCTGACAGCCGCGCTGGCCAAGCTCGCCAAGCTCTAGCCTCGGGGATCGAAAGAGCCTGGCCGGGTTGGCGTCTCTTCGGGCTCGTCGAGTGAAATATCCACTTCCAGCGCATTTGGCGCCGTCAAGGCACCGGCCGGCGCCTGCCAGCGCATCGTCGCCATCAGATCGGTCGACGCCAGCTTGCCGGGCACTTCCAGCGGCAGGAACAGGTCGATGTCTTCGCCTCGAACCTCATGCTCGGACTTGTCTCGGGCCACGCCGTAAAGCATCAGGAGGTCTGCCTGCGTCGGCAGGTCCAGCGACTCCTGCGGCAGTGGACCGGGCAGCGAACCGTCCTCGGCGTGACCAACCAGCAAAGACTGCAGCAAGGCCATGCTGGCGGCACTCTCGGACCAGCGCCTCTGCAACATGGCCAGCACCTCGGCGTGATCCTCGAGCCCAGCACCAGCAGTCATGTCGGACTGCCAATCCGGTGCCGGCAGATCGAAGCGATCGTGGTAACGCGTTGCCAAGCTGCTGAAGTCCTGCTCCCGACCCGCGCGCTGGAACAGATGCAGCAACTTCAGATAAGGCAGTGCAACGTCCGACGCCGCGCCGTCAAGCCGGGCGGACAGCAGTTCGATCGCAGCATCGTCTTGACCCAAAACCAAGAAGAAGTCGACCTGTTGCTCAAGGTCGATCAGGTCCTCAACATTGACGCGTACCGGCGCGACATTAGCCTTGGCTACGACTGCTGTGGCTGCAGGCATCGCCATCGGCTCAAGCAGTTGTACGGTGACAGGCTCGTCGTCTGGCTCCTTCGCTGCCAGACTGGTGAGCGCCTCAGCGGCTGGCAGCACCTGTGCAGGGCGCTCGCCCAGGCCGGGGGCCGCGCTTTGGACTTCGTCTGCAGCGGTGCCGCCGGCGGCTGGCTGCAGGGGTGCAGGCGCCTCTATTTGCGGCCGTGCCTGCGCTTGCTCAACATCAGACCTGGCATCGGCCTTCACATCTGACCACCAGGCCGATTCGCGCAACTCGCGTTCCTGCCGACGGCTGCGCCACAGCTGGATGCTGACGGCGGCCAAGCCCAGGCAGAGGCCACCCAACAGCAGAGTCAGCGGATTCAGAAAACGCTGAGACTGCGCGTGCTCGAGTTCAGTCCGCAGGGTCTGCAACTGCTGCTGCGACAGGCGCTGCTCGGCCTGCATCGTCAGCATGCCTTGCTCCAGCTTGGCCAGGCGTTCCGCCGCAGCGTCAGTCACCACCACACCGCTGGCGGGCGCTGACGCAAGATCGCCGGCAGCGAGTGCGGCGGTAGGTGCGGTGGCCTGAATCAGCTCGGCCGGTTCAAGCTGCAATCGTGCCGCGGGGCGCCCAGACTCGGCCTTGGTCGCAGGCTTGTCTTGGTTCGCTGCTGCGATGCGCCGTGCCGGCTTGGGCTGGGGCTTGGGTTTGGGCTTGAGCTCGGCAGATGAGGCCGCAGCCGATGGCGCGGTGGGGCGTGCGGCACCCTCCGGCGCGTTCGTTGCGGACCGAGGATCAACTGCCGCGGCCTGGCCGGCGCGGCCCACTGCTGACGCCGCGCCCTCAGCCGGCACCAAGCTCGGCACATCACCGGTGGACAGCGCTGGCGCCAGCAGGCTGGACGGACGCGCGTCGGCGGTATTCAAGGCAGCCTGCATCTGCGGCGAGTAGCTGCGCACCACGACGGGGGGCTGGGCCTGTATCGTCAGGCTGGGATTCGCTCCGGGCGGATCGATGAAGGCGGTGTATTGCCGTACCAGCCGAGCCGGGCAGCCGAGAGACAGGCTAACCGTCACCAGCGGCTCGTCGATCTGCGGCACCGAGCGCAAGCGGACCGCGCGCACCTTCAGCTCACTCTCGCCCTCGAGCTGAACCACCACACCGGCAGCCGGCACCCGCACATCACCCGCCAGCACCTCGGCACTGACGCAGTCCGGGCTGAGACTCTCCCCTGCGCTGAGGCTGACGGGAAAAACAAGGTGCAGTGGCTGCCCCAGCGCAGACAAGGTCTGCGGCCGTCCGACGCCGATGGCCAACACCGACGAATGAACGCCGATTACCGCCACGCCCAGCGCCAGGGCTCGAAGCGCGGCGCCAGGGACGGCGCGGGAGTTCAGAAACTTTCGAGGCTCGAAGGACGCTCTGGACATGCCGGGGGCCGCTGTTGTTTGCCGACGACTCTAGCATGAGGTAACACCTGGTCACAGCCAGCGCAGACACCTAGCCGGGCGCTTGCGCGACGCGCGTTGCATATTCCCGCAACGTCACGGCATTCATCGCTTCGTGCCCGGGCAACAGGGCTTCGTCACGCGTGCCCGGTGAGCACGGCCCGTGTCATGGACAATGGCTTCTCGCAGCAATCCCTTGCTGTCACATCAGCGACTCAGCATGAATAGCTCGGTTCTTACACTCCCCGAACGTAGCAATATCGAATCGGGTTCGTGGTTCTCCAAACTGTCTGCGCCCCTGCGCAGCGACATTCTTTCGCGTGCCACCGTGCGCCGTATCGGCGATGGGGCCTTGCTGTCTTGCCGCGGCGAGCCCGCCGAGGAGTGGATTGGCGTCGCCAAGGGCGCGGTGCGCGTCAGCACGGTGTCGCTGGCGGGCAAGCAGGTCACCTTGACCTATGTCGAGCCCGGCACCTGGTTCGGCGATATCGCACTATTCGATGGCATGCCGCGCACGCACGATGCCTCGGCCCATGGCGAGACCACCCTGCTGTCGGTGCGCAAGCCCGATTTCAAGGCTTTGCTGCAACAGCACTCCGAGCTCTACGAAGCGCTGCTGCGCCTGAACTGCCGGCGCTTGCGGCTGATGTTCGATGCGGTCGAAGACCTCAATACACGTCCGCTGGCAGCGCGCCTGGCCAAGCAGATTCTTCTGCTCGCCCGCTCCTACGGTATTCCGCAAGGAGAAGAGGTTCGCATCGGCCTGCAACTCGCGCAGGAGGATCTGGCCCAACTGCTCGGCGCCTCGCGCCAACGCGTCAACCAGGAGCTCAAGGGCTTCGAGCGCGAGGGCGCGGTGCGTGTCGAACCCACGCGGCTGGTGGTTCTCAGCAAGGACAAGCTGATGAGCATCGCCAGCCGCTAGCCCGAGAGGCCGTCTGCGGCGTCTCGGGTCCTTTGAAACACACCCAACATCAAGGAGACCCATGGACGACGCATTCACCGGCACCCGCGCGCCCAGCCAGGCGCTGGACAGCGCTGCGCTGAGCCGCTGGCTTGAAGAGGCGATACCCGGCTTTGCCGGCCCGCTGAGCATCGAGCAATTCAAGGGTGGGCAGTCCAATCCCACCTACAAGCTGCTGACGCCGCAGCGCAGCTATGTGATGCGCAGCAAGCCTGGCCCCGTGGCCAAGCTGCTGCCCTCGGCGCATGCCATCGAGCGCGAATTCACGGTGATGCGGGCGCTCGCCGGCTCAGAGGTGCCGGTGCCCAAGATGCTGGCCTTGTGCGAAGACGAGTCGGTCATCGGCCGGGCCTTCTACATCATGGAGTTCATCGAAGGCCGCGTGCTGTGGGACCAGTCCTTGCCCGGCATGAGCCAGAAAGAGCGCGGCGCGATCTACCAGGAGATGAACCGCGTCATCGCCGCACTGCACAGGGTCGACTTCAATGCCGTCGGCCTGGCGGATTACGGCAAACCGGGCAACTACTTCGAGCGCCAGATCGGCCGCTGGAGCAAGCAATACCAGGCCTCCATCACCCAGCCTATCGAGGCCATGGAGCGTCTGATCGAATGGCTGCCTCTACACATCCCCGAGTCAGCGCGCGACGCGCGCGAGGTGTCGATCGTGCACGGCGACTTCCGGCTCGACAACCTCGTCTTCCACCCCACCGAGCCGCGCGTGCTGGCGGTGCTCGACTGGGAGCTGTCGACGCTGGGGCATCCGCTGGCGGACTTCAGCTACCACTGCATGTCCTGGCACATCGTCAACTCGGGTGTGGCCCGCGGCATCGCCGGCAAGGACCTGGCGGAGCTGGGAATTCCGGACGAGCTCAGCTACGTGACTCGCTACTGCGAGCGCACCGGCCGGAGTGACGTTTCGGCCGTGATGCGCGACTGGAACTTCTATCTGGCCTACAACCTGTTCCGCATCGCGGCGATCCTGCAGGGCATTGCCAAACGGGTCGAGGCCGGCACCGCCTCAAGTGCACAAGCGCGTGAGGCGGGCGCTGGAGCACGCCCCTTGGCCGAGCTTGCCTGGCAGTTCGCTCAACGGCCTTGAACCCGGCCAGGTTCAGTGCCCGGGGCCAAGTTACTCGGGCGTTGAACTCTGCCAGGCCACCGAGGTGGTGGTCGGCCAGGGTCCACCGTCGCTCAAGCGACCGTTGACACGCAGCGCCTCGCGGCAAGCGGTTTCCAACAATCTGACCAGGCCCTGCAGCTCCTCGAGTCCCGGATCCGGCATCGCCACCCGCAGGTAAACGTTGCCGCGCATGCTCATTAGCACAAAGGGCCGATCCTCAGGCAGCAGATCCTGGCTGGCCAGTGCGAGCGCGTCCGACAAGGACCCCTCCAGCCAGGCGCCGATCAGATCGCGGTTCACGCCGAGCGCGCCAAAGCGCTCACGCACGGGCTTGGAGTTGAAGTTCTTCAGTTTGGGGAACATCACCAGCCAACGCATTTCCTCGGGCGTGTCGGTATCGACCCGTGTCTTCAGCGTGTCGGTGTATGCCTCGAACACCGCCTTCTCGAGCCGCTCCATCAGATCGCGCGCGATCACCATCATCTGCAGATCGCCGTGCAAGCCGAGTTCGACTCGCATGCGCAACTCTGTGCCAGCAATATAGGCGCGCTGCGAGGGGCCCCACTCGATGCGCATCGGGCCTGGCAAGGCCTTGGGCTGCTCGATCTGGAAGCCCCGCCCATCACGTGCCTGCCGGAACACAGCGCCGCGGGCGTCGGCCCAGTCGGATAGGGAGCGCCAGCGCGCTGCATTGGCTCGCACCACGAACCAGCGTTTGACTTGCTTAATTACCATGAGCGAAGAGAATGCCAGCGAGCGCTGCTGATGCTGCGCCGCCGTAGGAGCGAGGGCTTGTATGGAGAAGCATCCGATGATTGAAGCATATTCATGGCCAACACCAAACGGCCATAAGGTTCACATCATGTTGGAAGAATGTGAGCTCCCCTATCGGGTGATCCCCGTGGACATCGGCAGCGGTGCGCAATTCGAGCAGAAATTCCTGTCCATCAGCCCCAACAACAAGATTCCTGCCATCGTCGACCCTGACGGCCCCGAGGGGCAGCCGATCTCGCTGTTCGAGTCGGGCGCGATCCTGCTCTACCTAGCCGGCAAGACCGGCAAGTTCCTGCCCAGCGGCACGGCTGCCAAATACGAGGTGCTGCAATGGCTGATGTTCCAGGTCGGCGGTGTCGGCCCGATGCTGGGCCAGGCGCACCACTTCCGCATCTACGCACCTGAGAAGATTGCCTACGCGATTGAGCGCTACACGAACGAGGCCAAACGTCTCTACGGTGTGATCAACAAGCGGCTGGCTGCCAGCAAGTACATCGGCGGGCCAGAGTATTCGATCGCCGACATGGCCATCTTTCCGTGGCTGCGCTCATGGAAGAACCAGGGCGTCGAATTGCAGGACTATCCGCACCTGCGGGGCTGGTTCGACGAGATCGCCGCCCGGCCAGCCGTGCAGCGTGGCGTCGAGGTGCTGGCCCAACAACGCCGGCCCTTGGTCGACGATAAGGCGCGCGAGGTCCTGTTCGGCAAGGATCAGTACAAACGCCGTTGAAGCTACGACGTGCTGCACGGGGCCGACTGGCCCGACCGGAGGGAATCGAACCCCCAACCGCCCGCTTAGAAGGCCCCTGTAACAGAACGACTTCACCAGTATTCATCGGCACCAAGCGTCGCGCGCCGCAATTTTTGGTGCAACCTTGGTACACTGGATCAGAGCCGGTTCTTCTGCAACCAATCCTGGTATGCCGGCACTTCCGAGCGACCATGGCTGTTATCGAGAACCGAGGCGAGCTTCAATGGAGAGCTCTTGTCCGCCGCAAGGGCTTTCCAACCTACTCCAGAACCTTTGAGCGTCAGCGCGACGCACAAGGCTGGGCAACTGAAGTTGAAGCCGCGATCGGACGGCGTGACTTTGCCGAACTCCGACGGCTGACCGCCAGCGGCAAGCATCTCGGCGGAACACTCGCGGAGTTGATTGAGAAGTACGAAGATGAGGTCCTCCCCGGGAGAAACCAGGCCTACAACGAGAAAGCACGTCTTGCGCGGATTAAGGCGGCACTCGGCAAGCTCCCGCTCACCATGCTTGCGCCGCAGGACGTGGCCAGGTGGCGCGACGCGCGTCTGAAGGAAGGCGCTTCGCTCGGAACAGTCAGGCACGACCTGAACTCCCTGTCGAAGTTGCTCGGCCATGCAATCAGTGAGTGGGGCGTTGAGGGAATACGCAACGTAGTGCGCGATGTCCAGAAGCCCGAGGTGCCCAAGGGCCGTGACCGGAGAGTCTCCGCATCGGAACTGGAATACCTCCTCAAGGCAGCACGACATTGCCCGGCTGATCGACCGGAAGAAGCTCCTGCGCGCGGCCTTGCACCCCTCATCGTCCTGGCGGTGGAGACATCGATGCGGCTGGGGGAGTTGATCGGCCTCGAATGGAAGCACATCGACCGCAAGGCGCGAACAGCCCACTTGCCAAACACCAAAAACGGTGAGGCGCGCACCGTCGCTTTGTCTACCAGAGCCGTGAATGCCCTGAAAGAGTTAGAGAAAACGAAGCGGAAGGATGGCCACGTCTTTGACTGGTCAAGAAGTGATTCAGTCTCACACCCGTTTCGCCGATGCCTCAAGCGTGCGCGGGCCTTGTACGAGGCAGACTGTTGCGCAGCGCCGAGCGCTCCGGAGTCCGGCTTCTTGGCAGACCTCCGCTTCCACGACTTGCGACATGAAGCGACTTCACGGCTATTCGAAAAGGGCCTTAACCCGATGGAGGTGGCCTCGATGACTGGCCACAAGAGCATGCAGATGCTCAAGCGCTACACGCACGTGGAAGCCGCCAAGGTGGCCGCGAAGCTGGGATAGTCCACTCGACGGGACACCGAGGAATACGGACGCCTCGAGCCCTCCGTGCTACACACCGTCCAAGGTGCCACGTGCCTAGCAAGCTATCGCAGAACGGCTTCGTGGACAGCTTCAACGGCAAGCTGCGCGATGAACTGCTCAACCGGGAATCGTTCCACACGCTGGCCGAAGCCAAGATGCTGATCGAAGCCTGTGCGCGCAGTTCTACAACGAGCGCCGGCCGCACAGCGCCCTGCACCACTGGCCAACCGCCGATCACTGTGCCTTAGTCGTGCCCTGAGCGATCTCGAACAGCCGCCTGTGCGCAACTGGAGGAAGCCCAGCCTCAACACGGTCGGCTATTGCGGAAATACCATCCGTCGCTCTCCGCAAAGACTCGTGGAGCGCGTGGAGCGCAGGGATGTCAATCTGCCGCTTGGACTGAGCCCAGTTCATCAACTCCAACGCACGATCCGCATCCATTTGCGCGGAGAAAACGTACGCCAACTCTTCCGGACACGAGAGCGACTGAACGGGAAAACTGCCGAGACCAACCTTGCATTGCTCAAGGATGGCGATAGAACCTCGGCGAACAACTTCAGGGTCCAAGAGCGCGCTGACAGAACGGCGGTAACGCGGTTCGTCGAAAGTCAGCAAGAAGTGCTCCAGGGCAGTGAGTATGTGACGAACAACTCCTGCCCGAAGCCTGATTGCATCCGCAGCAGCAGCACTCCTTTCGACCCTGGCATGGCGACGCTCCTCAGTAGAAACAATCACGGCCACCAAGATCGCGCCGACGGATCCGACAGCCTGCACCCACGCCGCTGCGCCATCACCGCTCAGCCACCGCTCCCAAGGCAGGACCGGGATAAGGCCAAGGACAAGCCAGAAACCAAGGCTCCAACGAGTTGCTAAGTCGAGGTTCATGATGCGTGAGCTACCCATCTTGTTCAGTGCACCGATGGTATGCGCCCTGCTGGCCGGCACGAAGACACAGACGCAGCGGATCGCGAAGCCGCAGTGCCAAGCGAACACCTACGCGGTCGCCGCCCCCCCCCAATGGACGCCGCTGCAACTGTCAAGGAAACCTTGACACCTCAGGTGCAGCCAGCCAGCGTGCCGACTGCAACTGACGCAATGGTTCGAATACTTGGCTGCAAACACGGCCTATTGGCGCGAAGTGCGCGGGGCCTCTTCGTCGTCAGGTCAGAGTCAGAACTACGGGGAAATCAAGACGTGCCAAGAAGGCATCATGGTCGCGCTATCCATCCCAATGCTGCAGCTCCAGCTGAGTCCCGCGGTGCTACCTGACACGCCTCCCGAGGTCTGAGGGGAAAGCTCACCCGCGGCCATCATGCGGTTCACCTCGGCTGTGCAAGAAAAAGTGCTCACCGAAACCGTTGAGTTGATAGCGGACAGTGTCGTGCCGCTGATCAGCGCTTCAAGATCGGGTGGCAACATCGACACCGCAGGAAGGGCCCTGCTGTCGATCAAACCCATACTGCTGCCGTTGAGGACGAGGTAGGCCCAGGGCGCCACGCAAACGCTGCCGTTGAACGATGCTCCAGACGGGCATGCAGGGGTCGGTGGGCGCTGATTTGACTCGCAGCTTCTATTCGTGAACAGCCATGCGCCGGCCGAGCAAGTGGCCATGATCGAGCCTATGCCGCCGCTCACAGCGCTGAAGACAGAACTTTGACCGTCGGTCATTGTCGTTATGTTGAACACACAGCTGCCGCTGGTGGTCTGCGTCGATGGGCACGGCGGCGCCGGCGGCGGTGTGGCGGCGCAGACCTCGGAGCCCGACGGCACCAGCGATCCGTTGTTGCAGGTGTAGCCCTTCATGCCCACAAAGCCCGCCGTCGTGCTGTTGAAGCCGCCAGCCTGGCCATGCGTCAGCACCGTGTTGATCGTCGTGCCGCAGCCACCTCCCCAACTTGCCGGGAAGCCGGCGATCGCGCAGTTCGCCGGCGGCGCCGGCGGAGCTGGCGGCGGCGCTGCAGAGGCGCTGCAGCTTTGCGAGGCAACACTCAGCGAGCCCGCCGTGCAGGTGTAGCTCAGAGCGCCTGCATAGCCCACGTTCGTGTTGTTGTAGGTGCCCGTGGCACCGTCGGCCAGCACATCGTTGATCGTCGTGCCGCAGCCAGCACCCCAGGCCGGCGAGTAATTGCTCATCGAGCAAACGGTAGCCGGTGGAGCCGGTGGCGGCGAAGGTGGTGGCGGGGGAGGAGGCGGTGGAGGCGGAGGCGGCGCTGGGTTCGCCGTGCAAGTCGGACTGGACACGTTCACGCTGCCGTTGAAGCAGCTGGCCTGGACACTTCCCGAGAATCCGCTGGTCGTGTTCGAGCCCGTGGCGCTGCCCCCGCTGGACATGGCAGGGATTGAGTAGGTGCAGCTGCCGCTCGTGAACGTTGTCGCACTGCAGCCGGCCGGCGCCGAGGTGTAGAACGACCAGGACGCCGTCGGGCTGGTGCCACCGGGGCCACTGGCCGTCGCCGTGCAGCTGGTGGAGCCGACAAAGTTGCCGGAGAGCGTTCGAGATCCACTGACCGGCAAGCTGCCAGAGCTCGGATTCGCGCCAGAGCACGAGTAGGAGACCGATGTGGCGTCGCTGGCCGACCAGCTGAAGGTGGTCGAGTCGCCCAGCAAGATCGACGAGGCGCCAGGCGTCACCGTCAGCTTCGGGATCGGAATGCAAGTGGTCGAAGCCGCGCCCCACGATCCGTTGGTGCAGGTCAGCGTGGTCGAGCCGATGTAGCCCGTCGTCTTGTTCGGTGCTGTTGCCGTCACGCCCGAGCCCACAGCGGGCAGATCGAAGCGACACGCGCCCAGCGGCGCGAAGTTGCTCACCGCGGCGCAAGGCGCCTCGGGCACCGTCGGTGCGATCGGCAGCTTGCAGCGCACCACGCCATTGTCCATGGTCCAGCTCGTGCCAGATTTGCAGCCGAAGCCGTAGCCGTCTTGGACGGCGGTTTGGCCCTGGCGCTGCTGCGCCACGGCGGGGGGAGTGCTGGCCAGCACTAGGCTGGCCAGCAGCGCCAGGCCGGCGGCCTGGCGGATAGTGAATCGAAGCATTAGCTCTCCTTGTCGTCGAACTTCGGCCGGATCACTTCCGGCCCGGGTTGTCCGCTCCGTCACGCGGGAATTGCGGCCGGTCTGCCAGGCGGCCGTTCTTTGGATCCTTGGGCGGTGGCTGCACCGCGGTCAGCTCGCGACCACTGCGGCTGACGTTCAGGAACATGCCGTGCACCTTGTTCTCGAGGTCTCGGCCCAGCTCGCTGGTGTGGCCGGCACCGACGTAGCCCAGCACCTGGTCAGGCAGCAGGAACACCATGTTGAACAGCCCCTGGATGGCCGACAGGTTCATGATCAGGAACACCGTCAGAAGCGCCAGGATGGTCAGCAGCCCGGTGATCGAGTTGCCCTGCGCATTGGCGATCGCGGAGCCGAACAGCACCACCTGGAAGGTGCCGAAGAGGACCAACAGCGCTGACGCTGCGAAGAAGCCGATCAGCATGAGCGCCGGCCGCGCGAGGGCGTTGAGCAGGAAGATGTAGCCGCGCTCTGCGCGCTGGCCCATGCCCTCGCCCTCGGCCTCCATGTGCGCTAGGCTGGCCAGCGGTGCCGCGGCAATGCCCTCCACGATCACCACAAAGTACTGGACCATGGCGCCCATCCAGGTGATGAAGGGAATCATTGGCACGTAAACCGCCATCAGCAGGCCCAAGCCAATCATCCACAAAGCGATGAGCGGCAGCATGGCCACCACTCCTGTCAGGGCGCTCGCAGCCCAGCCGAGCGGGCCTGCGCCTTTAGCGGCCTTCTCCAGCAGCCCGGAGGTGAATCCTTGGCTTGATCCCTCCTTACGGTCTGAGCCAGAGCTCGGGCTGATCAGGCTACCGACGACCATCATGGCTTGGCCAGTGACCATCATGTAGTCGCCCATATTCTTGAACATGATGATCGGATTGACCTGGCCGTCTCCAGCCAGGCCGCCGACACCCTTTCGGACAAGCCATTGGCCAAAACTCCAGTCGCCTGTAGGCGAATCCATCGATCCAGTGGACTGGGCTACCTCTTTCATCATCGCCCCGAACGGGCTGTTCTTTGCCGAGAAGCCCAAGGTCTTGTCGTACCCCGCCTCAAGCGCTGTCTCGAAAGATCGCAAGGCCTCTGCAACAGTGCCATCGGCTGAGCGAGCTCCCGGGGGCTGCGAGGCGATCTCCACTGTGCGCACCGCATCCGAGATCGCGGCATTGACCTCCGCGAAGGTCGCGTACCAAGCACCGGCAGAAGCCCAACCGTACTGGGCCATCTGGTTCAGCGCCCCATCTGCGATTCCCCGAGTGCTCGGGCTGCGACTCACCTCCTCAGCAGTCAGGCGCATGGAGTTCGAGTAACGACTCGCTGCCAACTCAATTTCTTCAACAGGTACAGCAGGGATCGCAGCCCCAGATGCCTTGGCTGCCATACGAGCCCTATACCAGCCGTCTGCCAAGGAGCCAACGCTGCTCGCAAAGCCATCAAAGTTGGCCGCATAGGCCTGTTGCACACGCGCACTGATGGCGTCGTAGTTGACCGACGCCACACGGAAGGCAAACATCGACTGCTCACGGCCGGCGCCCTTCTTGGTCAGCACGACGCTGCCGCACAGGTCCTTGTTGTTCTCAGTGCCGAACTTCACCGCGACCATTGCGCCAGGCACTGGGATCGAACCGATTCGGTCGTTGGGCGCCGGCGCAGCTTCCGGGTCCTCGACCTCGGCGGCCTGCTTGGCCACGCGGCACACGTGCATGGCGAACAGGTTCATGCCTGCTTCACGGAAGTTGCCGCTGGCCGAGGCCTGGCCCACCGCCGGGCTGACCAGAGCCTCGAAGTCCCGAGCCGCGTTGATTGCTCCGATCCACATCAGGTTGGCCAGCCCGATGCCCATCGTGGCGAAGAGCACCACGACGACCTGCGACAGCGAGAAGCCGCCGAACACTGGCACGATGCCCACCGCGCCGGTGACCATGCGGATCGGCATCCAGACCGGCGACAGCTTGCCGCCCAGCACCTGGCCCTCCTGGGCCGTGCCGGCGATTCCGCGCACCAAGCCCCAACCGCCCCAGAACACCGCGACGACGAAGATCACGCCATTGAAGAGCACGAAGATCGAGCCCAGCAGCGTGGTCGCGCCACCGGCCTGGGCCAGCGGGTTTCGGAAGAAGTCGCCAAACGCGCCCGCAAGGATCGCCATCGATCGGTCGTTGGTCGCACGGCCAGCAGCCAGCACCTGGTCGGGCGTGGTCTGCGCGGCAGCGACGCCGTGCGCCAGGAGAAGCGCGAGCGCGAGCAGCACCAGGCCGGCGGCGCCGGTGGTGCCGCGACCGTGTTGGAGCTGGGCGCTGCGCATGGTTTACTGGCCGGTGGTGAAGCTGAAGGTCTCGGCCGGCTGCTCGATGCCGCCCACGCGGAGCACGAGAGTGACCGTGTAGCGGGTCAGCGGCTGGAGCTTGGTGTGCGGCACCAGTACGGCCTCGTTCATCTTGTCGGCGCCCCAGCTGCGGATGTAGGTGTCGTTGTCCTGGTCTAGGGCCAGCAGGTTCACGCCGAGCGTGAACTCGGTGCCGGTGCCAGACGCCGGCTTGATCGAGGCCGCGGCCACCTTGAGCTTCTTGCCGAAGGGCCCGGACACGAAGAGGCCGGGGCCGACGTCGGTCATGTTCAAGCCGTGGGCGGCCACCGGGTTCGGGGTCTCGTAGCCGAGAGCGGTGCGGACGTCGATGGAGCTGCCGCAGGGGAACGTGCGGATGCTGTCCGCGCGCTGCGGGTGGCTCCGGTAACCCATGTCGATCACGAAGGCGGGGTAGTAGTCCGGTTTGTCGACAGTCGAGGTTTCGGTGAACTTCAACCCGACGTCTCGGTAGGAGCCCAGCGCTGCGATCATGTGATACGGGCCGGCAAGCAGAGCGCGAATGAACTCGATTCGGTTGTCAGCGGCGCCGCCCATGGTGAGGATCTGCCCGCCGAAACCGGCTGCCGAGGTGCTCGTATACCCAGCCACCTTTTGCCGGTCGCTGATCGTGGTGCCGGTGAAGCCACTCAGGCCCTGGGTTTCGGTATGCCCGATGTACTGCCCGATCTGGCCGGCCTTCCACCGCTCGATGATGTAGTTCGCGTGAGCCGCGGCCGACTTGTCCAGGCTGGCGTTCTGCGTCAGCTGGCCGAAGCCGCAGGCGGCGCGGCGGGTGTTGAGGTAGTTGAGGGATTCCAGCTCCACGCTGCCCAGCGCGTAGGTCGGACTCGGCACGGTGGTTTGCAGCGCCAGGTCAGCGGCCGAGGGTCCGCTGGGCGTGGTCGGGGTGGGCGAACTGTCGCCGCCACCACCGCCACAGGCTGTCACCAGGGTCAGGATTGCAGCGCCTGCCAGGCGCTGGGTGCTTGTCATGTTCTTGCTCATAGATTCCTCGGCTCGTTCAGTTCCAGGCTCGCCCGGTAGTCGACAAGATGGAAAGACGGATCGTGTAGATCCCGAATAGGAATTGCCTAAGCGCGCTTCCGGCGGGTGCGGCCCAGATCAACTCCACGAGTTCATCGCGGGCGCAGATTTGTGGATCGATACGATCGAGTTCCGCAGCCAGCTCAGGAGCTAGTAAGAGCTCAGCATCAAGCTGTTCCTGGCATCGATCGAACATCAGAGCTTCCTTGCTCCATCGGGGATCTAGCGCGCCAGCCATGTCGGCTGCGGCTTGAGCGATTTGATTTGGCTTCATCGCGTTCTCCTGTTCACAGGCGCACTGCGCGGACGGCTGAGCGACATGCTCTAAACGTCTGGCGGACGAGCCAGAACACAGCACGCACGCACAAGATGAATCCGACGACTTGGATCACGACAGCTACGCCAAAGATGCTGCTGTTAGCCAGGCCAGCAAGCGCGGCTGGCACCATCGACGTGTTTGGTCTTCCACCTAACATCTCGATTCCTCTCCGATCTAGATTGATGAATGGAGGCCAAGTGGCCTCGTCTGAACTGCTGGCCGGTAGATTCAGAGCCCGTTTGGGCTGTTGGTCTGCCGACCTGGCGGGCCACCAAGCTGCACGCCTGCCGCCCGGTTAGTTCTTCGCCCGGACGAAAAGGACCTGCCTGTGACCCAGCGACAAGGGCACGCGCGGAAGCCGCAGCTCGCGCAGCGAGACCGGGTGAGCACGCGGCGGAGCGAACCCTTTTCGCTGGGTCACAGGCAGGTACGGTCCGGACAAAAGCGAAGAGCTCACTGGGCGGCAGGCTCGGCAGCGAACTCAGGCAGGTCGGCAGACTCCCGCTGCGCGAAGTGCGGCGGGGCGCCGCAGGCGCGCTCTGCCCCACCCTCTGGGTGGGGCCAAGATTGGGTCGGAGCTGGCTGTGACAGCGAGCGGGGCGACTCCCTGAGTCTTGCGAGCTTCATGCCGCTGCTCATTGTTAAGGCCGCTCCCAGACACGTTCCTGCAGCTCAGCCTCTTCCGCCGCCCGCTCTCGCTCAAGATGCAGCCGGACTAGCTCAGCTCGGCGCTCCTCATCGAGCTCGAGGCCGTGCCGCTCGGCGGCGTCGAAGATGATCTGTGCGGTCTCATCGAAGCCCATCGATGGGTTGGCCTCCCATGCCGTGACATAGTCTTCAGTGACCTTCAGCGCCACCCGTGTGACGGGCAGCCAGTCAGCCCACCGCTGGGGTTCCCCCGCCAGGAAAGTCTCGACATGGTCCACCTGCCCTGGATCCACGGCCTCGGGCGCCCGATGGTCGCGGATCTGCAGGACCTCGGCCTGCGCAGCGCGCTCGGCTTCGCGTTCCGCCGCGCGGGTCTGCAGTTCGGCCTGAATGGCGTCCTTGACAGCAAGGTCGACGACATCCGCCTGCACATGCGCATGGCCCATCGTGCTGCCGATATCCAGCTGACCGAGCGACAGGATCAGCAGGATGCGTCGCACGAGCTCTCGCACGAGCTGCATCAGGCTTTCGATGGAGCCTTGCAGCCGCTCATCCTCGGTCTGAGCCGCCATCTCGCTCCATGCCTCGCGGCCGAAGGCCTCGAGCTGTCGATCGGACAGGCAGCGCAGCGTGCCGGCCATTTCGTGGGCGGCAGCCTCCTGAACGAGATCTGCGGCACGTTGACGGTCGTTTTCGAGCTGCGCAGCGCGGGCCTGGGCCAGCAGCATCTGGCCGCGGTCGCGCCAGCTCTGCGCTTGATCGAGGCGGTCGCGCCAGTCCAAGGGTACCGGCTCGCCAAGAAGTTGGGCCATGACCTTGGATGAGGGCTTCTGGGTTTCTGTATCGGGCATCGATTCTTCCTGAAGGGTGGGTTGAAGAAGTGGATCGATCAGTTGTCGATCGGGAGATGGAGCTGATCGCAGTCTTCGATCAGCATCGGAAAGTCGGGCGAAAACACGATCGAATGGGTCACCTTGCAATAGGCGTGGAGACCTGCCGAGGTGCTGTGCCAGCACGAGGCTTCGCATGTGCGGCACGCCGTTTGCGGGACCCGGTCGGCCGAGAGCAAGGCCAAGACGGGTCGCAAGGCGCGTTCTGGCTGCGCGCTGAGCGCGCGAGAGGGCATACCACTCGCCGCGCTGGCGCTGGTTTCTTCCTCGCTGGCCTCGGCCAGCGACAGAAGGCGTTCGAGTTCGGTGGGGTGGCTCATAGGGCTTCTTCTCGCTGGCTATTTGGTTGAGATGCAGTACTTGCGACCCGCCGGGGTCTTGCAGAATTCCGCCTCGAGCGCCGCCACTTGACGGCGTGTCTTCTCCAGGGCTTGCTGGGCTTGGAGCGTTTGCTGCTCCGCCTCCGTTCGGGCGCCCTTCACGATCGACCAAGACGCTAGGCTGCTCGCCAGCAGCAGCGCTAGGCACGTGATCGCCGTCCCGGCGATCGGCCAGGCCAGTAGCCAGCGCATCTGCTTCGCGGTCGCGCGGCTCTGCGCTGCGAAAGCCGCCTGCAGGGCGGCCAAACTTGTCTCGATTTGCCTTTGCGCGTCTCGCGACAGCTTCGTCGAGCTGGCGCTGTGAGCGCGCAGCAGCTCGCGGGTCTGGTCGTCGAGCTGGCGCTGCATTTGCGCCACCGCCTCCTGTGTCGCCCTCTCCCGCTCCTGCAATTCGTTCAAGGCTTTCGCGGCTGAAGTCCGCATGGAACAGTGCTCCTTTCAAGCGGAGGCCTTTGGCCTCGCCCTGCAACTTCAAGGTCATGTAATCGGCGCCCGCGCGTGTCACTTCGCCGAGCTGTTCGAGCGCAGCGGTGACACCGGCGCGGTCGCAGCTGAACCGCCCTTGGCCGATCTGGTCGAGCACCCAGGCACCGATCGCATCCCGCGGGTTGACGTCAGGTTCAACCTGCAGGCCGGTGCGCAGTTGCTCGGCAGTCACGTAGGCGTAACGGCCGGGCTGGACGAGGCGCGAATGTGATCCGTCGTCAGGCCGCGCCCAGCCCTCGCGGGCATTCCACATGTCGCGCAGATCGTCATAGCCCATTGCCATCCAGCCGGGCGGGGCCGGGTTGTACTGGCGGCCGCTGCGCAGTTCAAGCAGCGGGATGAGGTAATGGATGTGGACGCTGCCGTCCTGGTCACGATGCTCGATGACTGTCCACGTGTACTGGTCCCGGTCGAGCCCGGCAAATGCGACGCGCTCAAGGTCGTCGATGTACCGATCGATCTGCGCATCAGACGGGGCGTCACGCAGATGCCAGCTCGTCATCCCGCTGGAGTACTTGAACTTGCGGTCGATGCTGTCGATCAGCCGCTCGACCAGCAGCGGGTCGCCGCGAAGCACGCGGACCGAAGCGCGCACAGCACCATTCGCATCGCGCTCGGCGAGCAGGTACTGGACGGCCCGCTGACCACAGCCAGGCGCCTGTCCAGGCTCACCGAATTTCGAATGCACGTCAGGCCTCCGTCACAACAGCAGCGATGTGCATGTCCAGCAGAGCGCGCAAGTGCTGCTCGATCTGAACCAGCGTGCGCAGCACGTCAACCGGTCTGTTAGCCAGCGCACCAGTGTTGGCAAGGTGCGCAATCTGATTGAGGTTTCCGCCCCAACGGCCAACCGCCTCAATGAGCGTGGGGTCGGCCTGACGACGGGCGATGCGCTGGCCCGGCTTCCTCCTGCCGGTGACGCGCACGCGGCCCGGATCAATGGCCTGGCGGAGCCAGTCGCTGATGCACAAGCCGGCTGCTGCCGCTTCAGCACGCCAGAGAGCGGCGACCGACGCTGGCAGGCGCGCGCCGAGTGTCACGGTCAGGTGCTCGGTGCCACAGGCACGAGGGCTGCGGCTCATGCTGCCAGCGCCAGAAAGACGACATGCGCATGCCGCTGACCACTGCACGCATGGATCAGTACATTGGCAGCGCGGACGCCCGGGCTGCCAAGCCTACGGTCGAGCTCAAGCAGGTCGGCATCGGTGGGAGGCCACGCGATAGTGAGCGTCTGCGGCATCTCTGGTTTTGGCGTCATGTTCGGTCTCGCTAAGCACGGCCGCGGTGCGGGGATCGAAGGGGCTGCAAGCCCCTCGCCAGCTATCCCGCGTTAGCGTGATTAGGCTGGCTGTGTTGCTCCGTGCATGTGAGTCAGTCTCCGACTTCCCTTCTCCGCCGAACAGGCTTATTGCTAATCAAAAAGCTAATCAAATGGCTGATTGCCCACACAACGAAGCGTCGGGCAAACACACTGGCGACCATCGCAACAGACCGGAGATGGTCAAGAAATGGGATACACACAAGGACAACTCGAAGGAATAGCGACCAAGCTCCGAGAGATGCAGCCGGCTGGCAATCCGACGATGACGACACAGGCGGCAATACGGGAGCTAAAGCCCGAACTAGTCGCGATGCAGAAGCGCGGATTCACGCTGGCACAAATCGCGGACGCGCTGGTCAGCAGTGGCGTCAACGTCGCGGTCTCTACTTTGAAGACATACATGCGGCGAGCTGGCGACAGTGCGAAGTCGAAGGCGCGAGGGCCCAGAGCACAGCGGCCCGACTCAAAGGCGGCGGCGAAGGTGACGACAGCGACGACGAATCAGCCGAAGACGCCGCGAGGCACGTTCACGGCTCGCGCCGACACAGCGGAAATCTGATCAGCAAGGAAACATCATGAGCGACAACAAGCGCAACAACATCTATCTCATCGGCGGCTCGAAAGGTGGAGTCGGCAAGAGCATGGTCTCGATGGCCATCGTGGACATGCTCGCGGAGATGGGCCAGAAGATCCTTTTGGTCGAAAGTGACACCGCGAATCCAGACACCTGGAAGGCACACAAGGAGCAGCATGACGCGATCCTCATCGACCTCGACAACGGAGATGGCTGGGTCGAACTGGTGAACGTCTGCAATGACAAGCCGGAACACGCCGTGGTTATCAACACGGCGGCACGGAATAACAAGGGCGTGAGCCAGTACGGCGTGACGTTGCAGAGCACGCTCGAAGAGCTTCAGCGGCGACTCGTTACGCTTTGGGTTGTGAACCGACAGAGGGACAGCCTGGAGCTGTTGCGTGACTACCTCGAAGCAATCACCGAGGGGGACACTCACGTGATTCGCAACGGCTACTTCGGCTCGACGGAGAAGTTCGAGCTCTTCAACAACTCCAAGATCCGTCAGGTGATCGAAGAGCGCGGCGGCAAATCGCTCACGCTACCGGACCTTGCAGATCGCGTCAGCGACGACCTGTACTCCAAGCGGCTGAGCATCTCGGCCGCATTGAGGGAACTGCCCATCGGCAATCGCGCTGAACTGATGCGCTGGCGCGCAGAGACGCGCAAGGCGCTTGGCGCGGTGCTCGCGTGAGCGATCACGCCGGAGGCGCTGGAGGCGCCCGGGATGGCGTCGACGCGGACGCGTTCGCGCGGTTGCTCGGGCGACAGCCGAGCGATGCCGAGCGCGAGCGGCTGCACCGGCTGCGTGAAGTGCTGGGCCTAGATGGCAACGACGCGCTATGGCTGGTGCTGGTCGCGCTGCAGTACCACCTGACACTATTCGACGCGATCCCGGCGCGCATAGAACGCACTGCGGCCTCCGCATGTGCAAAGGCCAGCGCAGCGGCCGCACGTGCGGCCAGAGAGCCGACGCACGACATAGGCTTCGGCTGGCCAGCGCTGATCGCGGCCGCAATGGGCGGCGCGATCGCCGCACTTATCGCGGTCGTCCTGCTCGGGCTCGCTGCGCGCGCCTGATGGACCACGGCGCTAGCGCATGGCGCGAAGCTTGGCTTGCAGAGCCAAGCGCTCTTCGTAGGGTATCTTGTCCAGCCGATTGCCCCCATTTTGTTTCCGCAGGGGTCCGGCGCGCCGAGGTGTCGAAGAATCTTTCGGCGCAGATGTGACCTGATGGGGCTGCTCCGTCTGCCTCACAGGCCTTGGCCCTCGGAGTGCTGCGTCTGGCCGACCGACGACACGGCCCACAGCCGGGACCCTCAATCCGACTTGAGGCGAACCTCGATGTCGACAATGTGGCGAGGCCTCCGCCCAAGCCGGGGATCACCATTGGCGACGGCGACGAGGCCCTCCTGCTCGTCGCCGGCCCACAGGCCAACCAGGTCGTGCAGGAAAAAGTCTGCGAAGGAGCGGCTCGCGTCCCGCACCTGTATCACCCCGACGGAGGCCTTGCTCGAGTGTAGTTGGGTCAAGTTCCTGACCAACCGGGCCGGAGCAACCCAGAGCGACGGGCGAGGCGAAGCCGGTGTCGCGAACAGGTAGTAGGCATGTTCGGACTGTTTGAGCATGTCCTCGCACTGCTGCAGGTTGATACCTATCGTCGAACTGAAGCTCCTCCCCGACACGTTGCCTCTGCGCTTTTTCACCTGTACAAGGGTGGCCCGCTGGATCACCGTTCTGCCCTGGTCCACGATGCGGGTCAGGAATAGCAAGTCCGCCCCCAGCGGAGCCCCGGCAGGCGTGCTAGCCCCTTCCTCCCGCTTGGTGGGCTGGCGGACGCCCACGGTCAGACTTGGATACTGCGTCCGCGTCGTCGCCGAGAGCTGGTGCAACTGGCTAGTCGCATTGCCAACCGCCTTCTGCGTCAGGGCCAGGAGGTGGGCCGTATGGACCTCCTCGTCTTCTCCCCAAGTGGCTGGATACTCACGGCAGAACTCTTCCTCGATCTGACTGAGCGCCCGATGAATGACCCGCTCCACGGACGGATCGCCCAGCCACGTTTGAGCGCCAACACTGGGCAGCGCAGTGGCGTCCTCCCCCAGGCCCGCCGGGCCGTCCAGGTCCAGCGCCCCCTGGATTGACCGTACTAGGCCCCCAGCCCTCAGCTGCACCTGCCTTGGACCATCCCTGGCGAGCCGGTTCGCGAAGGCCAGGTAATCCTCGTCATCCATCAAGCGCAGCAGCACTGGCTCGACTTCAGCGAACGCCGTCTGCTCGAGCCAGAGGCAGGCGAACTCCATGAGACCCCGAGCCAGCGCCGGCTCAGCCTTCACCTGGTCGAACAGATCCTGCCGCCAGGCTTCGCGGGCGGCCGGGCCAAGTTGGTTCCACAGCACCTCTCGGTCCCTCGACGCGTGTGGCAATTCTCTGAGGCATGCCGCAACACTTTGCTGGTCGGATCGCCCTGGGTTCCCGAATTCGTGCCAGGCCGTGGCAAGCGCAATATCCGAAGGCATGGCGTCCGCCAGCAACGAAGCGAGCGTCGAGCAGGCCTTGGCAACGCAATCCTTGAAACTGTCATCCATCCGTGTCTTCGCACTGGCGTGCCAGCTGAGGAGCAGGCGGCGGACATCGTCCGCCACAAGCGTGCGGCAATACTGGATAAGCTGAGAAAAGACGGTCGGATGTGCGCGATCGAGAACCTGCTCGCAGGCCTCCCGCGAGAGCTGCACCGTCGGCGAACGCGAAAACAACGCGTAGACAAGGTGAGGCACCTCACTACCTGAATAGCTCGGTGCCTTGCCGATATGACACTTCACATAGTCGAGCACATGGCGCCAATGCTTCTTGACCAGCTGATCGAATGCCCAGAAGCTCTCGTCACGATTAGGTTTGACCAGTTCAAGACCATGGATGCAATCGGACTCCGACGTTCTGGCCACCAGCGCCGCCATGATTTCCTGATCATTCAGGAAGTCATCCCGGCGATACGAATTTGCCTCAAGCAGCCAGTTCACCCATGTCGCACGGGGGGTGATTTCCGCCAAGATGGCTTCGCGCAGGGCCGGGTTGTCGCCGTGCAGCACGTCCATCTTGAAGGTCTTCTCGGCAGACCGATAAGCCTCCCTGTCCAGGATGGACGATGACTCCTCGATCCTGGTGGATCCATGCCCGAGGATTGCGACCGTCAGTGCGATCGGACCCTGTCGTGCAGCGGCCTCGAATTCGTAGACAAAGTGTTCAAGATAGGTTTTCCAGGACCATATGCTACGGCGCAGATCGCTGCATTGCTCGGCAGACAGGTGGGCGTAGTCCAACCGAAGCACGCCTTCGCGGATATCGAAGTAACGTCCCACGTACTCCACGAGCGGCGGCGCCCAATCGGCCAGAGGGATGTTTACAACTGCCGATTCATTGTCGAAGCTGATCTCGACGTTCAAAGCGATCTCCCATTCCCCGCGGCTGGCGCCGCCTGTCCAACGCCGCTATCCGCGCACAGGAAAACTGCGGCGCTCGGGCCTGATGAAGCTCGACAAATCCACCCGTGGAACGGGCAATGCAAATGCCAACAGGCCGGGGGCTTACGCATACGGCCCGTCGATTCTCACTCAAGTCTCGTCCACTCTGCGTATCTCGGTGCCCTTGAGCACCGAGTTCGGCAACGCGAATATCTCTGGCCTGTGGCTGCTTCGCAGCGGTCGCGGCCGGTCGCCTTCATCCA
This sequence comes from Methylibium sp., assembly GCA_013824165.1. Classification (GTDB taxonomy): domain Bacteria; phylum Pseudomonadota; class Gammaproteobacteria; order Burkholderiales; family Burkholderiaceae_C; genus JACDQM01. The sequence goes on from PNNH01000013.1 coordinate 29,191, forward strand.
GCGTACTCACGGTAGGCCCCATCAAGGCGACCTTCAGTTCAGAGGTTTGCGCTTGTCCGAGTGGCAAACACACGAGGTACTGCCGACCCAGCCGGCACCGGCACTGGGTCAGCCCGACCGACACCAAGCAGGTGACTGCTGCTCCCCTCGCCGAACTCACCCTGCCGACCCGTTACAAACGGCGGCCGCGCAATTCGACCACCAGGAAGCGATCATCCGGCACTGCAAGCCAGTCGCTAGTGCCGCCCGCGGGCCTGTTCAAAGTGCTCCGCGACTCGCGATCGGGGCCGCTCCTAAAAATGGAGGCCCAAGCGTACTAGCCATGGCAGAGTGAACAATCGCTGGCGCACCCCCTCAGCTCACGCCGAGCGCGGACCCGAGTTGCTATTCAAAGCGCTCATTGCGCGCCTGATGCTCTTCGAGCTCCCGCCTAGTCTCGCGGTCAATCGTGAGCATCACACGGCTTCTCCAACTCGCGGCGACATTGGCATTCTCGTGTCCCAGTGCGTCCGCCAACTGATCCAACAAGGGTAGTCGCTGCCGGATGGCCTCCGCCCGTGAGCCACTCCATCCAGAAGGCTCAACAAGTTCCACGAGTACGGCGCCGACAGCAACAGGATCGGGTGAGTTTTTAAGCAGCGTCATGACGCGCTCGGACCACTTCGGGGCTTGGTTGCTCTCCGCGACGGCAAACGCAGGCAGCAACGGCGCGACCCTAGTCCATCTCTGCGGTGATCCGGTGCGACACCAGTCCATGAGCGCATCAATCGAAATTTCGGTTAACGCGCTGGTTCTACGGCCCCCAGCCAGTGCGTAGCGGCGCAAGTAGTAGTTGTCGGCGTCATCCTCATCGCCCACCAGAGCATTCAAGGCGAGGTGCGGTTGAACCTTGAACAAGGCCGCAATCGTTTCGCTGAGGTCATAGCGCGAGAACGTGCGGTCGTCGAACCTCTGGCGCAACGTCGAGAGCAGGGTGCGTGCCGTCGATTCCCCCTCAGGTCCGCAAAGGAATACTTTGATCAGGCCAGAGAGCTCATGATCCAGCCGACCACGCTGGTTGGCGAGAGAAGCGTTCGCGATCAAAGTGTGAGCGACTGCCGTCACAAGGGGACCGCTCGGATGGTCTTTGCCATGGAGGTGCATGTATAGAACATCGATGGCGACACCCAGACCATCCGGTTTGATGCTCAACTTCTGCAGCAATCCGGCAAGAAGGTCGTCCGACAAGTGTTCGGTTGCGCGGCCGATCGCAAGATACTGGAAAGCCCACGCGGTCACGGCGGGGTTGTCCATGGACGCGAGCAAGCGACTGCATCCTGACTCATCGAGAGGGGCGCTCAGCTGAAGTACCGGAACCCACGATGCGAGAGCTGCGCGGCCCATCGCCTCATTGAGGCAGCGCTCGAATGCGCCCCGATCCCGTGCATGCGTTGCATGCAAAAAGCCCCGGAGGATCTGGACATTTCGCAGCTCTTCAGGTGTGTCTTCAAAGGCCTTTGTCATTGCCGCCCAGCACGCGTTCAACGACTCCACGGCATCGGCCAAGCCTGCACCAAAGCTCCAATGCCGACCTTGCTGATTCGTGACCAGCAGAGGCATAAGGACATCGAAGGACGCCGGGTCATTGGCGACGAGTTGGCCGAGCTCCTTTGCGCACACTTCAGCACGTTCGTAGCCAGAGACGGCGTCCTCCCCGTCGGCGTAGTCCAGCCCGGTGGCATAGTCGGCCAGCACCGTGGCCTTCACTCGGGCGACGAGCGTCTTCGGGCGTGCGCGCTCCTCCAACCTCTTAAGCCGTTGGAGCACTTCGGCGCGAAGCGACTTTTCGTCGAACCGGATGGTTTCCCGGATGCCTAGCCATCCACGCTCCCAGCCCGATTCAATCAACCGCTCAGCGACGGGCTCCAGCACGTCCGCCATGCCCGCAAATGACCAGAGTGTCCGAAAGCGCCTGGCCAGAAGATCTCGCGCTTCGGAGGCCCATGGTCCGTTTCCCGTGGCCACTTCGTCGGCGAGATTGATAAAGGTAGCGAACCAGTCGTGGATCGCTTTCCCCTGCGGGTTGGAACCATAGTCGCGCACACGAGCGCCAAATTCGAACTCGTAGCTTGATGAGAAGTGATGCGCTTCCAAGGCGGAGGCAAGTGCCTTCAAGCCAATTTTCCCAAGCACTGCATCACCAGACTCCAATGCCCCGCGGATCCAATTCGCGCGTTGTTCCGTTGTAGCGTGCGTACCCGAAAGGTAAAGGGTAAAGAGGGAGGCAATGACGGATCGGGTGGGATCCATGCGCTCATCCTCAGCCTCAGTGCGAGCAAAAGCGATGAGGACAGACAGGCATTCGTCGAAGTACTTTGCCTCGTAGGCTATGGAGCGGAGCAGCCGAACAAAGCGCGTGCGTGAGGGTGCTTGCGCTGACAGCAGCTCTGCCGACATGGGCCCCTCGACGGCTCGCCTGATGGCGGACAACGTCCCTGCAGGAGAAACTGGCGCAATGTTGGACAGAACTTCGAGCAGGAATGGGGAGAGGCCTGCTACGTCCCCCAGGAGACCGCCCTCAGCCAGCCAACAGTTAGCAAATCTCTCGGCAGATGGTGAGGTGTGCAGGTAGCCGAGCCGCCGAGAGAATGAGCGCAGCAATCTACCTTGGGTCGCCACCAGCTTCTCATGCACCAGTGCGTGTGGAATGGAATCGAGCGCTTGCGCCGCAAGTTGGTTCGCGATCGCATGAGGAAGAATGGCGCGCCACTTGCCTCGGCGCTGTGCCAGGCCACGCTGCTGGAGGTCAGTCACAAGCCGATAGAGCGTCAGGGGCGAAATTTCAGCGAGTGCGGATAGTGCGCTGAGTTCGCCTTCCAGATCTTCTCCATCGAACGAATAGACGAGGGCACATGCTTCGGCGGCTATCTTCAGTTCGCGATGCACTTCCTTGCCGAGCCAAAAGAGGCGATCGAACAACGCACGATCGGTCAGACCAGCGAGCGAGTCATTGGAGCCCATCGTGTTGGCCAAGGCGATTGCGACACGGGAGTTGCCATCTGCGAAATCGGTGATGGTCTGGGCATTGACTTGCGAGATCTGGGGAAATTGCTGCTCGATGACTTTCGCGATGAGGTTTGGGGACGCAGCGTCAAGCTGAAAGACGCTGGTCTCAATGGGCAAGTCCTCGCGAATGTCGTATTCGATTGTCAATAGGCTCACACGATCAGAGATCTTGCAGCGCGCAGTGAGCTGACCGTGAAGTTCGGAGCCACAGTTGTCGACGATCAGAATCGCTCGACGGCGCGAGGCGAGCAGGTCGTCGAGCAGTGCCAAGGGGGGCGGGTTGGAGCCTTCCCCTGTGTCGGTATAGATCGCATGGTCCTGCGGGAGCGCCTCGGGCGCTGCCTCCTCTTCGAATAGCGCCTGCGCAAAGCGCGTCTTTCCGACGCCGGACAGGCCTGTCAAGCGAATCGAGCTCCCCCCAGTTCTGAGCAGGGACCTGATCTTGCGGAGGCCATCGGTCAACGTGAGACCGTTCTCCCGATCATGGGGGTCAAACAACCGGTGTTTTTCGTCGGGGAGGAAGGGCTGGGCTTTGCCATCACGCGTGCTCGACCACTGCCCATAAGGACGCCAACCCTGAAGCGCGCGTCCCAACTGGCTTCGGACCCATGCGACAACACCAGGATGCCGATTGGTCCAGTCGGCCAATCTCTGTGCGTCGTAATAGTCTACAAAGACGTTCCCGGCTTCGGCTTCGCCGGCCACTGCAGCTTTCATTGCCGCGACGCGACGCTGGTATTCGGCATCTGCCGCAGCGTCAGATGTCGCGATGATGTATGCGCCGTTTCGTTGGATCAACTCCTGTATAGAGGACCGCAGAACGCCCCCTGGGCACATCTCCTTCTGGATCGCGCTCGGTCCCATCTTGGTCGCTTTGACCTGGAAGCCGACAACGCTTCGTTCGAAGTGGGACCTTTCGGCGTCCTTGTCGGAGAGCTGAACCCTGACGTCGACGCCTCCATCAGGTGCACGCTGATCACCTCCCCGTGTCACCGGCATCGGCGGGAGCTCGGCGTCAGCCAAGCGGGCGATGCAAAGTCGCGCAACGAGGTCTCGAAGATCGGTGTCGGACAGATCCGCAACGTCTCGGGGGGAGACCTCGAAAAGTTGCTGAGCGCCTTGAGGTGTCGGCTTGCTCTTCTTGGGACGAGCTCCTCTGGATTGCCCGCGGGTCACTTGGAGGTCGCCGCTAACCTCAAGAGCGCGCACGTGCTTCTGCGCCGCACTTCGCGACGCGAATCCACAGGCTGTGGCGATTTCGTCAAGCGTGGGTGGGCGCCCATCCGCCTCTACTCTGGCCTGGATGAATGCCAGGACTTGACGCCGGCGGTCGTTTGATTTGCTCATAGAGAACAACTGTACTCCTAAAAGAGAACATTTGTACACTCCTGCCAATGAACTATCGGAGCTCGACCAGAGCTGGAGTTGGGTGGTGCGAAGGCCGCCCCGGGGGCCGCGCCCCCGCGGGCATGGACAAGTCCCCGCCCACCGGCCGCCCTGCGGCCCGTGGACGGCCGCTGCGCGGTGCGGACTTGCCCACACCCGCCCCCGCATTTAAAAAAAATCCCCCCCAATTCAACGCAGGCCCGCACTCCCAAATCCTTGTGTTTGCTCCTACTGTTAATCCGTTGGAGACCACCCGTTGGTCACCATCCGCTGTAAACCAACGGATGGTCCATCCGAGCAAATCAACGGATGGTGGTCACATCAATGGTCGTATCGCGAAAGGTCGAACACCAGCTCCCAGACGAAGCGGCCATCAGCCCCATTGCACTGATGACTCACCACCATACCCGCGCCCTCAAGCTCCTCCTTCACACTTCGCCAGGTGAAGTCGGTGATGCCAAGCGTGCCACAGAGAGCACTCACCACTGGCGTCCAGCCGATCGGCCGACCGTACAAATAAGCAACCAAAACCCGTGCCTTCAGACTGATCGTCTTGTCTTGGAAAACCCGGTCAGGGACAAGCCCAAATCCGTGATCGATCCTCTTGACCCTGATGATGGCGCCGCGATTCTGAAAGCGCGGGCGACCTGACTTCTCGGTCTTACGCGAAGAACCTCGGGGCCTCACCTGTCGCCCTCATCAATGCCTTGCGCCCGCTGTTGCAGCATGGCCATTCTCTCGGCGCACACACCGCGCCGCCGGCGGTGGCGCATGAAAGGCTCGCCTTTGACGACGTCGACAACGAGCTGATGGCCACGCCCTTTGCCATCCGGCGCATGGACGATCGGCCAAGGGTTTGGCGGCGGCTCACGCCCCTCCTCTGCCGCTCGCGCACATGCTCTCTTCCAGCGCGCGCGCGCGTTGTGCAAGGCCTGCCTGGTTACATCGAGCGCACCCGCCGCTAGGACCAGATCCAGTGGCTGATACCGCCGGCTGTCGGTTCGGTAGGTCATTGCTGCCCCCCTTCGGCACGTAGCGCGACTTGGGCCGCTTTGGTAGGCCGACCGCGACGCCGCTTTGCCTGGGCGATCCTCGGCGCCCCTGGCCCAACTCCCTGATGCACTCCATGCGCGGGAGGCTGGGCAGCGACGAAGGCGAAGATCGCCGCCTCGCTGAACAGAATTCGGCCGAACAGCCGTGAGGGGCGCGGCAAGCGCTCTGGCTCCTTCTTGAGCCAGTGGTAAACAGTAAATCGATTGATCTTGAACCGATCAGCCAGTTGCTCGACCGTGATGAAGGTCGAGCCTGAGGTGTCGATGCCGCGGCTAGCGTCTGCGCGGCCTTCAGCGAGCAAGAAAGACTTGGACATGCACGTCGCTCCATTTCTGGATTGACGAACCTCGTGGCCTTCTACATGCAGCCTCTCAGTGGCTCTCCAGACACCTCTAGAAGGTACCTAGCAGCAGGACCGCATGCAGATTTACACGTATCCCCGTTTTCCGTCGCCCTAGAACGCGCGCCTCACCGACGGTGAGACCCCGGTATCGTTATCCCGGGCCGGCTGGATCAGTTTCTCAACCTTACGTCAGCGTGCGAGGTCCGAAGTCGCACACCCAGCAGAGCCTGTCCAACTGCTTCAGGATAACAAAGCGTTTGGCCACATTGCAAGCACTTGTCGAGCGAGTGCACCAAAGCCTCAGCGACATTTTCCATGCGGCTGGTGCACTATCGGTGCAATCACTGCACCAATCAAACGCAAATCAAGCCAAAGCAAGACAACTCGATTGCGCCGCAACCCGTTGATTTTCAACAGATTTACTTGGCCCGACCGGAGGGAATCGAACCCCCAACCGCCCGCTTAGAAGGCGGGTGCTCTATCCGGTTGAGCTACGGTCGGCATGCTGGGCGGCAATTCTGCCACGCGCCTCAGCTTACTTGCGCCCAGAGCGCTGGGCCCTGAAAAGGAAAGAGCCGCCAAGGCGATTAAACCAAGGCGGCTCGATGCATTAGATGGTCGGGGCGGCGGGATTCGAACTCGCGACCCTCTGCTCCCAAAGCGGAGCAAGAATCCAGCAACCATCGCGCAAACCTCAAGACCCCTCTAACGAAACTTGCCCGGCTTGCAGCAATTTTGCCCAGGCACCACAAGCGGGCGTTAGAGGCTTTGCGGCGCTCATGCTGTATAAATGCACAGTATGTATTTCTGGGTAAATCAGCTCCGCGAGAAGGGCGTCGTCATCCCCGGCCACCACATCGTGCGCCGCGAGGGAGCGCCTGGGCGCTTTGAAATGTCAGAGCAGATCGACCGCGAGACGCGGCGCACCGTGCGCGTGGCTCGGCTGTTCGCGATACCGCCAGCCGTGGGCGAGTTGCTGCCGCCGCTTGTGGATGCCGCGCTGATCTATGCCCGCGGCGAGATCTGGACCCTCACCGGCTTTGAGCGCGGAAGTGATTCGCTGATGCAGCCGGCCTACTTGCAGAGCTGGCGGATGCGGCCGTTTTCCTGGCAAGAGCTGCGCGAGCTGGCCGTGGAGCACATCGCCGCAGGGCTGGACCTCTCCCGCACCGCCAGCAGCTGACATCCAGCAGCCGCACGAAGAAATGGGGCGGCCTGGCGCCTATGCTTGACCGGCCAGGGCCTTGAGCCGCCGATCTGCAGACCGGCGTGCTGGACACACAGGCACCCATCGCGGCGCCTGGCGTGATCGCCCTGGCACCCCTACAGATCGCCCCAGGTGCTGTGGCCAGTGAACACCGGCGGCGGCAGCAGCTTTTCGCGCGGCGCGATCGGCTTGTAGCTCACCAGGCGCAGCCGGCCGTTGATCGTCTCGCCGTAGAGCGCATGCGGGAATGGGCCCCAGCGAGACCAGCGCCAGTAGATGTCGCCCGCCCTGCCCTTCGCCCGGCGCCGGCGCCGCATGGCATAGGCCCAGATGATGCAGTTGGAGCGCATGCCGGCTGCGCTACCGCTGACTGACCAGCAAGCGGATGACGCGAGAGTCGGTCCGGCCCTGGCTCGTCGTCACCGTGCACAGCACGGTGGTCTGATCACCCGGCTTGGCGCTTTGGGCCATGGTGACCCACGCCGTGATCTTGTTGCCGGCGGGGGTGCTGCTGTTGCTGGTGATCGAGTCACCGGCCTGGATCGTGTGGCTGCTGATCGTCTCACCGACAGAAAGCCAGGCGCTCCAGTCCCACACAAGGTCGAGCGTTGCGCCCGGGGAAAATGGCAAGGGCTGCTGCATCTTTATTCCTTCATCACCTGTCTTGCTCTTGGGTCTTCAGGCGCTGGCGCACTGCGGGGCTGAATCTGCACAGCCGCCCCACGCGCATCTGGTTCAGCACCGAGAGCCGTATCCACAGCAGGCACCACAAGCACCCGCAGATCCGGGGCAACAATGCAGGCTCGCGCCTCGGCCGCAACGCTGGCGCGCCTGCTGTCCTCGGGCACCAGCTGCAGCCTGGATTCAGCGTCCGGCAGCACTTGGCGCTGCTCGGCTTCCACCGCAACCATTCGCAGCTGCGGCGCCACCGCTTTGAGGCGTGCATCGGCCTCGACCTGCAGCGTGCGGACCTGGTGTTCAGCCTCTGCAGGCGCACGCTCTTCGAGCAGGTGCTCGGCAGCCGAGGCGCTGGGCAAGCCGGAGTAGCCGACCAGCAGCGCAGCCGCCGCAAGGCCTGCGGCCCCTGCAATGCGCTTGAGGTGCTCGGCAGCACTTTGTCCGGTCAGTCCGGACAGTTGGGCCAGGCGTTGAGCGGCAGTGGTCATGGCAGCGTCTTCGCCCAAACTGCGTCAGCAATCTCGGCAGCGGTGGGGCCGCTGCTGCCCGTGGTGCTGTAGCCGATGGCAATGCCGGGCGCCTGCCGGTTGATGCGGATCTTGTAGGCGCCCGCCGGATCGACGAAAGGATCGCCGCCGCCCTGCACCTCCAGCACGCCGCCGGTCACGGCCAGCGTGTGGTCGGCGGCCTGAGGCACGATGCGCCAGCCGTTTTCAAGGAACAGGTACAGGGGAATGGCTGGGATGTCGCCGCCCACCGTGCTGAATGCGGGCAGGAACCCACCATTGCCAGACAGCACCCAATCCTTCCAGCGCGAGTACATCTCGGCCAGCACGATCGATGTCGTGCCAGCCGTCAGGGTGATGCGCTTCGCGGCGCCGTTGAAGGTGTAGGCCATCGCTTACGGGTTGCTGTACCAGCGCTCCTGGCCTGCCACCAGCACCGCCTTGTTCGCCGTGCTGGCCACGATGGAGCCGGTGGCCACGGCGGTCTTGCCGTTTGCCTTGCCCACTGCGACCGCCACATAGTTGACAGGGCTGCCCGGGTAGTTGAAGCCGAAGCTGGCGGCAGGGCCGCTGATCGTGCCGGTGATCGGCACCGCGTTGTTGTCCACCAGCAGCGTGGCACCAGCCGTGCCATAGGTGGCGGCATCCCACAGCCAGTATTTCGCGTTCGCGCCATCGGCCTGCAGGTAGCTGTCGAACTCCAGCGTGATCGCCGCCACATAGGGGTAGGTGCGGTAGGCGCCAGTGTTGTCGGCCTCGGCGATGTTGTTCAGCGAGCTGCCGGCCGGGTTGACGATGTGCGTGCCGCCTGTGTCCAGCAGGCGGGTCTTCAGCGTCTCGCCGTCCATGAACACGAGGGCGGGTGCCACCTTGCCGGTGCGGTTGCCAGCACCAGCGTCGATGTCCGACGTCTGGCGAAGGCGCCATTGCACCCACGAGTAGATCTCCTGGTGGGTGCGGCCGGCGGCCGTGATCGTCTGCTTGAAGTTGTACGGCCCGTTCGCGCCCAGGCTGAAGGACTGGTTGGCCGCGAACCACTCGATGGCCATGCCGGTGTAGCCGGCCAGCGTGGTGTCATCGACCGTCACCCCAGGGTCAACACTGTGCGTGATCGGGAAGTTGTACTTCTTGTAGGTGAGCGCCGGGTAGCCGATGTCGATGTTGCTCGACTCATCGTAGGTGTAGCCCGCGCGGCGAAGGAACACCTTGGCATAGGCCCGGTAGTCATAGTCCGGCGTGCCGTCGCCGTTCGTGTCGCTGTAGATCTGCACCAGCTCGTTGACGCCGAAGCTCGCGCCAGTGTTCACATGCGTGAAGGTGGCCGTCGTCGCATTGCTGGCGCTGGACTGCACGAAGTAGAGATCGGCGTCGGGCGTGCCGGCGGCCAGGCCACCCAGCGTCACAAAGCACGCGAACATCGCGGTGGTGGCGCCGGCCGCGTTGACGTAGGCGACACCGCAGTCGCGGATCATCTTGATCGTCGCGGAGTCGGCGAAGGTCCAGCCGTTCACCAGCTCCATCGACTCGTCGTGGATCATCTCGCGCACAGGCAGCGGGTACTTGGGCAAGTTCGCGTCGGCGCGCAGCACCTCTTTGATCTTTGAGAACAGGCACTGGCCTGTCACGCCATCCTTGGCGACCAGGCTGCCGCCCGTGACGAGCTGGATTGTCCTGGCCGCAGTGTTGAAGCGCAGATTGTTGGTCGCGCTGTCGACGCTGTACGTCAGCAGATCAGGGTCAAGAATTTTCGCCATGCCGGCTCCTTATGCTGGATTGCTGTACCACTGGTCGCGCTCCTGCTGGATGGGCAGGTTCTGGGCGCCGACGCTGGCGGTGTAGTTGAATTCTTTGAGCCGATAGCCGGTGCTCAAGATCACGATGCGGACGGTGTTGTTAGGCGAGCCCGGCGCAAAAACTGACCAGGAGAGGGTCTGGTTTGCCGCGCAGTTTTCTATACCGGCCACCTCGGTCATGTCAGGCAGATAGACGCGGATTTCGCTGCCTGCCTGAACGCCAGCGAAGGTGACTTGCGCTGCGCCCAGCGAATCGGTTGCCTCCAGCGAGAAGCAGAACGACCCGCCCGGCGTGGGGTACTGCCGCTTGACCAGCGCGTCTGAGTCCACCACCACAGAAGCGGCCTGGAAGACGACGCCAACGCCCGTTGCTGGGGTGGAGATCATGCGACTGCGACCCGTGGGTTGATGAACAGCGAGTTCGCGCCGCCAGGGCACGGCCCAGAGCACACCAGCTCGATGGACATATCAGAACCGCCCGTGACTGCCGTAGGCGTCGTCAGGGTTAGCTTGACGGCCTCGTAGGTCGGGTAGGCGCCTTTGTCCCAGGCCGCTGACGACGCCGCCAGCGCGACAGGTGTGACCCCGCAGAACGGCGGTGCCGCGTTGTCGGTTTCGGCCAGCCCGCTCGGGCCTTCGTAGGCCACGCGCATCGACACGAGCGAAGTGTCCAGGTTCAGTCCCGGAGGCACTAGCAGTTCCAGCGTGATCGTGCGGGCTGCATTGCCGGCGATGGACCTGGCGTTCAGGCGCAGCACGTTCGTCTGCGGGCGGCACACCCACAGGTTCGTGTCGCCAGACCAGCCCCAGCGCCAGGACCAGGGGGTTCCTGCCGGTGTCGTGCAGTCAAGGCTCGGGTACTGATTGCCGGGCAGCCAGTCGACGACGTGCGTGTTGCCCTCGATGCGGAATGCCGAGTCAGGGCCGGCATTGGTCAGGATGGAGAATTGTCGGTCGAGGCCTGCGGTGCCAGTACCGCCAGCGCCTTGGTGGCCGATAGAACTGACAACGCGCATGTCAAAGCCGCGCACGTTGTCGATCTGTGCGAAGCCGCGATTGGCGAAGCTCATACCACCCCGGCGCACAAGCTGGAACGTCGCGGGCGATGTCATGCGGACATTGGATGCTCGCACCGACCACTGTTCGCCAACCGGCAGCAGGCCAAGCTGGATGCCGGAAGCCGCTGGGAATGTGAAGTCGAAGTCGTCCATCAGGATCAGGTGCTGCTGCCCTGAGTTTCCGTAGCCGAACAAGATGATGTTGCTGACTGCGCGCGTCGAGCGGTACTCGCACCCGCCGAGGAAGCTGAACACCGCTGTCACGGTTTGCCCCGCGTTCGCGGCGAAGGAGATCGCTGAGCTTGACAGAGGGAACGCGCCGCTTGAGTCGTCAAGGAACAGGACGTTCCTGAACGCGAATCCGCGTGCGCCGACCTGGGCTGTGAAGGTGATGCTGTGATTCGAGGAAACCGTCGAGTTGCGGACGATCAGCCCGCCCTTCGACGTGGCCGAAACCGCCAGGCGATCGAACGTGCCGAGAAAGTTCAGTTGGGTGTTGTGCCCAGTGCCGCCTGGCAGCAGGATCGTCAGCGTCTTGCCCGCCGCGCTGGGCCAGATCAGGCCCGTGCTGTCCACGCAGAGGTTGGTGCGGAACGTGATGTCGCGCGCCGCCCCGGTGTTCAGCGAGATGCTCTGGTTGTCGGCCTTGGCGTAGGTCGTGTCCGCAGTAGATGGCAAGCCGGCGAGCGGCGTGCCGAGCGAGGTGTAGGTGCCCTGCGCCCATGCGGACGGCCAGATCGTGCCCTGCGCCAGCCCGTTGAAAAGCCAGCCCCAGCAGCCGCCGGAGCCGCCGGCCCAGGTTCCCGATGAGGCGCCGGTGACGTTGGCCCAGGTGATCGCGGTCAGGCCGTTCCACGACGCCGAGCCGCTGCGCGTCATCAGCTCGATGCTGTTGCCCACGCGGCGGGCAAAGACCGCATCGCGGATCTGTGGGTTATGCCAGCCAGCGGGCCGGTTCACGATCGTGGCGGTGGCCAGCGTGTTGATGACCGTGACGATGTTGTCGATCATCGTCGTCAGGGTCGCGCTGTACTGGACGTTGGTTGCGCTGTTCGCGCTGCCGCTGACGGTCAGCGCAGTAGCACCCATCACGCTGATCTGCGAGCTGCCGCTGACGAACGTGGCGCCGGACAGGTCGACCGAGCACGTTGCCGAAGCCGCGGCCGGGGTCGATGCGGTGCCGTCGCCCTCTTGCGGGACGCCCCAGGTCGGTGTTGCGGCGTAGGTGTAGACGCCGTGGTCGAGATAGCGGTCAGCCATTCAGCACCCCCTGCGCCCAGTCAGCCGACACAACTCCAGCCGCGACCAGGGCGGGGCCGATAGCCATCACCCCAGCAATCGTGCGCGGGTCGTCCAGGTCAACGCTGGTCCCATCGGGATCTGGCGTGAGGTTCTCAAACCGGTGCACGAATGCGCGCACGTCCAAGCTGGCATCGGCCATCTGCAAGATCGCCTTGTGTGCGGGATCACCCAGTCGGTCGATGAACTGCTGCTTGGTGAGTCGGCGAGGCCCCCGCGTGCCCGGCGCGGGCTCGATCACCTCGACCTTCTCGGTGTGGTCGTGCGTGCCGAACTCCATGCCGACCCAGGACACCGGCTCTGTGTGGCTGTACTCGTAGACCTTCTGGCCGTCCGACTTGCGGGTGACGATGTAGGTCTTGATGCTCATTGGCTCTTCAGCCCTTGGCTGGCACGCTCATCCTTGCGCTGGCTTCCGAAACTGGAGCCCAGCCAGAAGGCACCGACCGTCAGGATGATGCCAAGCACCGCCGTGACGATCTGGGTGCGCAGCTCGCTGGTGTAGCTGGACGGGTGGACGTAGAACACATCCACCAGCAGCATGGCCGGGAAGACCATCAGCAGGATGGAGATCATGAAGGCGGGCGAGTGCAGCGGCGAGCGGCCAGATTCGGAGAAGGCAGCGTCAGCTTTGCGCGCTCCGTCGATACCGCCGCCGCCCGCCTCTGTCAGTTCGTACCATCGCGACTCGACCGCCTGGCTGGCGGCATGGGCGGCTTGCGGGTCGGCCTTGATCGCTTCAACGGCTTCCTGCACGTTCCGCGCGCCCACGGATTCTGTGACGATGCCGATCACT
>PNNH01000034.1 GCA_013824165.1 Methylibium sp.
TACTTTGTCGTCGGCCCCTGGGAATCGCTGTTCCCCTACCTGCTGGTGGTGGCGTCCAGCAGCTTTGTCTATGTGGCGGTGGCGGACCTGATCCCGCAGCTGCAGCGCCGCCTGCCCTGGCGCGACACGATCGCGCAGCTGGCCTGGCTGGGCGCCGGCCTCGGCCTCGTCTCCCTCCTCGTCAACAGCAGTCACTGAGCCCGGACACACGACAGGCCCTGCGGCCTGTCGTGTGCTTGGCGAAGGCCTGACCGCCTACGAGCGGGCAGGCTGAGACCGGGAGGACAGGCCCTGCGGCCTGCCCTGTGCCTGGCGAAGGCCCAATCGCCTGAAACGAAAAGGGCCAGGTCTTTGCCTGGCCCCTCTTCATGGCTGAAAGCGCAGCGCTGTCAGCGCACCACCAGCACCGGAATCGTGCTGTGCGTCAGCAGCTTCTGGGTCTCGCTGCCCAGCAGCAGGGCCTGGACGCCGCGGCGGCCGTGCGAGGCCATCACGACCAGATCGGCCTGCTTGTCCTTGACATGGTCGATGATGGCTTCCCAGGCATGCAGGGCTTCGACGGAGTGGCCTTCGCAAGGCACGCCGGCGGCCTGCGCCGCAGCCAGCACCGCCTTGATGCGGCCGCCAGCGATGCGCTCCTGCGCGTCGAAGAACTCCTGCGGCGGCGTCGGCTGCATTTCCGACACGGCGCTGTAGGGGAAGGGCTCCTTGACGCTGATGGCGAACAGCTGGGCGCCATGGGCCTTGGCCATCTCGATGGCCGTGGTAACGGCCTTGTTGGTGATCTCGGATCCGTCGGTCGGGATCACGATGCGCTTGAACATATCTGCTCTCCTCAGTGGCTGCCCGTGAATCGGGCTGTGCTTTGGATCTTGCCGGGCTGCAGGAATTGCGTCTTGCGCAATATCAAGTCAGCCCGTGGCGATCGGGCGCGCCGGGTCGCTGGACCACTCGCTCCAGGAGCCGGGGTAGAGCGCGCCGAGGCCCAGGCCGGCATGCACCATCGCCAGCAGGTTGTGGCAGGCGGTGACGCCGGAGCCGCATTGATGGACCACATCGGCGGCGGCATAGGGGGCGACCAGGGGCTCGAACTCGGCGCGCAGCTCAGCAGCGGGCTTGAAGCGACCTTGAGGATTCAGGTTGCCGGCGAAGGCGCGGTTGCTGGCGCCGGGGATGTGGCCGGCCTTGGTGTCCAAGGGCTCCACCTCGCCGCGAAAACGCTCGCCGGCGCGGGCGTCGATCAGGCGCAGGCGGCCCAGGCGACGCTGCAGCGCATCGGCGCTGATGGCGGCGACCAGCGGCTCGCCAGGCAGGAACGCGCTGGGAGCAGGGGGCTCTGGCGTTTCGGTGCTCAGCGCACCGCCGGCGTCCCGCCAGGCAGCCAGGCCGCCGTCCAGCACCGCCACCGCTGCGTGGCCCAGCCAAAGCAGCATCCACCAGGCGCGGGCGGCATACATGCCGCCCTGGGCGTCGTAGCAGACCACCTGGGTGTCGGCGCTCAGGCCCAGGGAGGCCATGCGCGCGGCGAATGCCTCTCGGCCGGGCAGCGGGTGGCGGCCGTTGCTGCCGGTCTTCGGCGCGCTGAGGTCGCGGTCAAGGTGCAGGTAGTACGCGCCCGGCAGATGGCCTCGCGCATAGGCCAGCGCGCCCGCTTCGGGATTGGCCAGCTCGAAGCTGAGATCCAGCAGCAAGAGCGGCTTGTGGGATTCGATCAGCGCCTGCAGTTGCTGTGCGCTGATCAGGGTCTGGTAGGCGGCTTGTGGGTTCATGAGTCGGTCACCGAGTGTTGGCTGTCCTTGGGGGTGGCGCGGCTGCGCAGCAAGGTGGCGCCGAGGCCGGCGCCGACGATCAGCATGATGCCCGCCAGCGCCGAGAGCGAGAGCTTGTCCTGGAACAGCAGCACGCCGTAGATCACCGCGAACACGATGCCCAGGTACTGCAGGCTGGCATTGACCAGCGGCGTGCCGCGGCCATAGGCGCGCGTCATCATCAGCTGCGCCAGTGTGGCCAGCACGCCGACCGCCAGCAACAGGGCTGCGCCCTGCAGGCTGTCATGGGCATGCCAGTGTCCCAGGCCGGTGTTCATCAGCGCGCCGGCAATGGCGCCGCCCAGCGAGAAGTAGAAGACGATGCGGTACTCGGGCTCGCCGGCGCGGCCCAACGTCGTCACCTGCAGATAGGCCATCGCTGACAGCATGCCGGACAGCAGGCCAGCCAGGCCGTGCCACAGCTGCTGCTGCTCCATGGTCGGGCGCAGCACCAGCGCGACGCCGGCAAAGCCCAGCAGCACGGCGGCCACCAGGCGCGGATCAACCCGCCGGCTGCCCAGCATCACGGCGCCGCCGATCAGGAACAGCGCCATCCACACCGAGGACATGTAATTCAGCGTCATCGCCGTGGCGAGGGGCAGGTGGGCAATCGAATAGAACCACAGCGACAGCGCGCTGACGCCGCTGAGGCTGCGCCAGAAGTGCATGGCCGGCACGCGGGTGGCGAGGGTCAGGCCTTGCCAGCGCGCCAGCAGTGCCATCATCAGCACGCCGATCAGGCCGCGGTACATCACGATTTCGCCGGTGTCGTAGAACTCCGAGGCCAGCTTGATGCACACCCCCATGGTGGCGAACAGGAAGCTGGCGGCAATCATCAGGACAGGGGCGGACATGGGTCGCATTGTCGCCCGGGCCAAAGACAAACGCCCCGCCAGCGGCGGCTGGGCGGGGCGTTTGGCGGCTGCGCCGAGCCTGTCAGTCCTTGAGGCTCATCTTGCGGCGATACCACTCATGGAAATGCTGCATGCCGTCCTCCATCGGGCTCTGGTAGGGGCCGACCTCGTTGTCGCCACGCTGCATCAGTGCCTTGCGGCCGGCATCCATGCGCTCGGCGATCTCGTCGTCCTCGATGCAGGTCTCCATATAGGCGGCCTGCTGGGCTTCGACGAAGTCACGTTCGAAGGCGGCGATCTCTTCCGGGTAGTAGAACTCCACCATGTTCAGCGTCTTGTCCGGGCTGATCGGGTGCAGCGTGGAGACGGTGAGCACATGCGGATACCACTCCACCATGATGTGCGGGTAGTAGGTCAGCCAGATCGCGCCGCGCTCGGGCAGCTTGCCTTCGCGGTACTTCAGCAGGGCGTCATGCCAGCGCTGGTAGGTGGGCGACCCGGGACGGCCGAAGCCTGAGGAGACGCCGACGGTCTGCACCGAGTAGTTCTCCTCGAACTCCCACTTCAGGTCATCGCAGGTGACGAACTGGCCCAGTCCCGGATGGAAGGGGCCGACGTGGTAGTCCTCCAGATAGACCTCGATGAAGGTCTTCCAGTTGTAATTGCACTCGTGCAGCTCGACCTTGTCCAGCACATAGCCGGAGAAATCCAGCTCGGCGGCCGGCCCCAGTTTGGCCAGGCTGCCAGCCACGTCGTGGCCGTTGTCCTCGAACAGCAGGCCGTTCCACTCACGCAACTTGTAGTTGTTGAGGTTCAGGCAGGGGTCTTCGGCAAAGTGCGGCGCGCCGATCAGCTTGCCTTCCAGGCCATAGGTCCAGCGGTGCAGCGGGCAGACGATGCTGTTCTTGGTATTGCCACGCCCACGCAGCATCAAGGCCTGACGATGGCGGCAGACATTGGAGATCAGCTGGATGCCGGCAGGCGTGCGCACCAGCGCGCGGCCTTCGCCTTCCTGGGGCAGGGCGTAGAAGTCGCCGACCTCGGGCACCGCCAGCGCGTGTCCGAGGTAGCGGGGGCCAGGTCGGAAGATTTGCTCAAGTTCCTTGCGGAACAGGGCCTCATCGAAATAGGAAGTAACAGGCAGCTGGGTCGCGCTGCGCTCAAGAGCCGAAAGAGTGATGCTCAGGTCGGACATGATCCAAGAGGGTCTCCAAGAAACCAATGTCAACCCCCCGGCGGCCGTTGTCGCTGGCTGGAGGCTGCAGCGCGGAGCCGGGTTTGTGTCAAAAAGCCCGGCTCGGAACGATGTCCGGAGCCGGGCTCCCAGGGTACTGCGCCAAGCCTTGCGGTCTTGTGCAGCGAGGGCGGCATTCTAACCGCGGGAGTGCCTCCGCACTTGAGCAGGGGCAAACTGCGCCGGCCGGGCCGGCTGTGGCGCCGGGCTGACAGCATTCACCCCTACGGGGGGCGGGAGGCAAGTTTCGCCCCACTACAATCGCCGTTTCGCATTTCCGCAATGACCAAATCCTCCGCCAGTGCCAAGGACGCGTCCCAGAAGGACGCCGTTTCACCCAGTTACGAGCAGGCGCTCGATGAGCTGGAGCGTCTGGTAGCGTCCATGGAGGCCGGTCAACTGCCTCTCGATCAACTGCTGGCCAGCTACAAGCGCGGGGCCGAGTTGCTCGGCTTCTGCCGTGAGCGACTGCAAGCGGTTGAACAGCAGGTCAAGGTGCTGGAGGGTGGGGACTTGAAGCCATGGGGAGATTCCTGAGCGATGGACGCTGGCGTTTTTGAACAATGGGTGCAGCGCTCTCTGCGTAGTGTCGAACTGGCGCTGGAGCAGTGGGTGCCCGCATCCGCTCCGGCCGGCCTGGGTGAGGCCATGCGCTACGCCGTCCTCGACGGCGGCAAGCGTCTGCGCCCGCTGCTGGTGATGGCGGCCTGCGAAGCGGTTCAGGGCGAGGCAGAGGCAGCCCTGCGTGCCGCCTGCGCGGTCGAGCTGATCCATGCCTATTCCCTGGTGCATGACGACATGCCCTGCATGGACAACGACGTGCTGCGCCGTGGCAAGCCGACCGTCCATGTGGCCTTCGGTGAAGCGCAGGCCATGCTGGCGGGTGACGCCATGCAGGCCCTGGCCTTCGAGGTGCTGACGCCGGATAGCGGTGTCGAGCCGGCTCTCCAAGCCAAGCTGTGTGCCTTGCTGGCGCGCTCGGCCGGCCACGCTGGCATGGCCGGTGGCCAGGCCATTGATCTGGCGAGCGTCGGCCTGCAACTGGACGAGCAATCGCTGCGCGATATGCACCGCCGCAAGACCGGCGTCTTGCTGCAGGCCAGTGTGCTGATGGGCGCGGCCTGTGGTGCCAGCACGCCCAAGTCCTGGCAGGCGCTGTCGGACTATGGTGCTGCGATCGGGCTGGCCTTCCAGGTGGTCGACGACATCCTGGACGTGACGCAGGATTCGCAGGTGCTGGGCAAGACGGCCGGCAAGGATCAGGATGCCAACAAGCCCACTTATGTGAGCGTGCTGGGGCTGGAAGAAGCCAAGGCCTATGCCTGCCGGCTGCGCGATGAGGCTCATCGTGCCCTGAACGCCAGCGGGCTGGCCAACACGGCCTGGTTGAGCCTGCTGGCTGACAAGGTTGTCGAGCGCGAGAATTGAGCAGAGACCTCGGGTGATGAACTATCCCTTGCTGAAAACCATTGCGAGTCCGGCGGACCTGCGGCGCTTGCCGCGCTCCGATCTCAAGCAAGTGGCGGACGAGCTGCGCAACTACGTGCTGGAGTCGGTCTCCAAGACCGGCGGCCACCTGGGCTCCAACCTGGGCACGGTGGAGCTGACGGTCGCGCTGCACTATGTCTTCAACACGCCGGAAGACCGGCTGGTGTGGGACGTCGGCCACCAGACTTATCCGCACAAGGTGCTGACGGGCCGGCGCGAGCAGATGTCCGGCCTTCGCCAGCTGGGCGGCATCAGCGGCTTCCCGCGCCGCGACGAGAGCGAGTACGACACCTTCGGCACCGGCCACTCCAGCACCTCGATCTCGGCCGCGCATGGCATGGCGATGGCCGCCAAGATCAAGGGCGAGAACCGCAAGGCCGTGGCCATCATCGGCGACGGTTCGATGACGGCTGGCATGGCCTTCGAGGCACTGAACAATGCGGGCATCGCGCATGGCGGCCTGATGGGCGACGTGCTGGTGATCCTGAACGACAACGACATGTCGATCAGCCCGCCAGTGGGCGCCCTGAACAAGTATCTTGCCCGGCTGATGAGTGGCAAGTTCTACGCCGCGGCGCGTGAGGGCGCCAAGTCGGTGCTGAAGAACACGCCGCTGTATGAGTTTGCACGCCGCTTCGAGGAGCACACCAAGGGCATGGTCGTGCCCGGCACCATCTTCGAGGAGTTCGGCTTCAACTACGTCGGCCCCATCGATGGGCACGATCTCGAATCACTGATCCCGACGCTGGAGAACCTGCGCGACAAGCGGGGCCCGCAGTTCCTGCATGTGGTGACCAAGAAGGGCCAGGGCTACAAGCTGGCCGAGGCGGATCCGGTCAAGTACCACGCGGCTTCGGCGAAGTTCGACCCGGCGGTGGGCTTCGTCAAGCCCGCGTCGCCGCCCAAGCCGGCGTTCATGCATATTTTCGGTGACTGGCTGTGCGATATGGCCGAGCAGGATCCGCGTCTGGTTGGCATCACGCCGGCGATGCGCGAGGGTTCGGGCATGGTCGAGTTTCACAAGCGCTTCCCGACCCGCTATTACGACGTTGGCATTGCCGAGCAGCACTCGGTCACCTTCGCCGCCGGCCTGGCCTGCGAGGGGCTCAAGCCAGTGGTCGCGATCTATTCGACCTTTTTGCAGCGTGCCTATGACCAGATGGTGCACGATGTGGCGATCCAGAACTTGCCGGTGCTGTTCGCACTGGACCGCGCCGGCCTGGTCGGCGGCGATGGTGCGACCCATGCCGGCAACTACGACATCGCTTACACCCGCTGCATCCCGAACATGGCGGTGCTGACCCCGGCTGATGAGAATGAGTGCCGCCAGGCCTTGTTCACCGGCTTTCAGCACGCAGGCCCGGTCACGGTGCGCTACCCACGCGGCTCTGGCGTGGGCACCGAGGTCCAGAAGCAGATGCAGGCGCTGCCCTGGGGCAAGGGCGAGATCCGTCGGCAGTCGACGCGCGGCGCTGCCCGCCCGGGCGACGCACCACGCATTGCCATCCTGGCCTTCGGCACCTTGCTCTATCCGGCGCTGAAGGCGGCCGAGTCGCTGGATGCGACAGTGGCGAATATGCGCTTTGCAAAGCCGCTGGACCATGAGCTGGTGGCCGAACTGGCGCGCAGCCATGACGCACTGGTGACGCTGGAAGACGGCTGCATCATGGGCGGGGCCGGCAGTGCCGTGCTGGAGAGCCTGCAAGCCGCCGGGCTCAGCCTGCCGGTGCTGCAGCTCGGTCTGCCCGATGAGTTCATCGAACATGGCGATCCGGCCAAGCTGATGTCGCTGTGCGGCCTGGATGCCGCAGGCATCGAGCAGAGCATCCTGAAGCGTTTCGGCGCGCGGCCCTCGCTGCTGCGCCCTGCGGCCAACAGCTGAGTTCAAGCCTTGATGGCAAAGCCGGGCCTCCGCCCGGCTTTGTCGTTTCTGCAAGGGCTCAAGGCAGCAGCTGGCCCAGGCGCTGCTGCAGGTCGAGGGCTTCGGCCCTCAGCGCCGCATGCATCGCATCGCTCAAGCCATGCCGGGCGCGAAGCAGCGAGCGGGCCAGCCAGACCTCGTAGGGCACCGAAACCGAGAAGCGCCGTAGCGTGACGCCTCGCCCTTCGCAGGCCAGGGCGGTCAAGGGGTTGACGATGGCCACGCCCAGGCCGTGACGCACCATCTCGCACAGGGCCACCGCGCTGTGGGTCTGCAGATGCAGTTGGCGGCGCACGCCATGTGCGGCGAAGACGGCGTCGACCTGCTGACGGTACGGGTCAGCGCTGCCCAGGCTCAGGAAAGGCTGGCCTTCGAAATCCTGCGGGGCGAGAACGGGCTTGGACAGCAAGGCATGGGCGCTGGGCAGCACACAGACCTCGTCGGCACTCATCAGTTGCTCCATTTCCAGCCCGGCGGCGGGCAGCGCCTTCTCGGTCAGCCCAAGGTCGAAGCGCTGAGCCTGCAGCCACTCGTCCAGCAGTGGCGGCTCCTGCGGGGTGATGCTCACTGCGGCGCCAGCATGCTGCTGCTGCAGCCGCGCGCAGGCGGCGGGCAGCAGGGCGTGGCTGAGCGCCGGCAGGCACAGCAGGTCCAGCGTGCCCAGATCGTCACGGGCGAGTTCCATCGCGCGGGCGCTGACCTGCTCCAGGCCCTGGTAGGCGCGCTGCACCGCTTCGAATAGCGCCAGTGCGCGGCGGGTCGGCCGCAGCCGGCCGCCCTGCCGCTCGAACAGCGCATAGCCCAGCAGCTGCTCCATGCGCGCCAGTTCGCGGCTGACCGTGGGCTGCGAAGTGTGCAGCAAGGCGGCAGCGGATGTAACGCTGCCGGCCGTCATCACGGCGCGAAAGACTTCGATGTGGCGGTGGCTGAGCATGGCTAAACATATCAGATGTGAATGCGTAGCGGAAACAAAAGCATTTGAATGAATTGCGGGGCGCAGGCATGCTGCAAGCTTCATCTCCCAGCTGCCCAACACCATGCCGCATCCCGTCTCCGCCCCCTTGCTGTGGTCGCTCGCCGAACGCTTTGGCACCCCGCTGTGGGTCTATGACGCCCAACTGATCCGCGAGCGCATCGCTGCGCTGAAGTCCTTCGACACCATCCGTTTTGCGCAGAAGGCCTGCTCGAACACCCACATCCTTCGGATGATGCGCGAGCAGGGCGTCAAGGTGGACGCGGTCTCCCGGGGCGAGATCCTGCGGGCGCTGGCGGCTGGCTATCGCGCTGGGGGCCTTGATTCGGAGATCGTCTTCACGGCCGACCTGCTGGACCGGCAGACGCTGGCCACCGTGGTCGAGCATGGCGTGCCGGTGAATGCCGGCTCCATCGACATGCTGGGCCAGCTTGGCGCGGCTTCACCGGGGCACAAGGTCTGGCTGCGCATCAACCCGGGTTTCGGGCACGGCCACAGCAACAAGACCAATACCGGCGGCGAACACAGCAAGCATGGCATCTGGCATACCGAGCTGGGTGCCGCGCTGGACGCGGTGCGCCAGCATGGCCTGCAGCTGGTTGGCCTGCACATGCACATCGGCTCAGGCGTGGATTACGGGCATCTGGCCGAGGTCTGCGGTGCCATGGTCGACCTGGTGCGTCAGGCCCACGCCGCAGGTCATGACCTGCACGCCATCTCGGCCGGTGGCGGGTTGTCGATTCCCTACCGGGGCGGTGATGCGGTGATCGACACCGCCCACTACTTCGGGCTCTGGGACGCCGCGCGCCGGCAGGCCGAAGGCGTGCTGGGCCACGCGCTGGCGCTGGAGATCGAGCCGGGCCGCTATCTGGTGGCCGAATCCGGTCTGCTGCTGGCCGAGGTGCGCGCAACCAAGAATGCCGGCAGCAACCACTTCGTGCTGGTCGATGCGGGCTTCAACGAGCTGATGCGCCCGGCCATGTATGGCAGCTTCCATGCGATGACCGTGCTGCCGCGCGACGGCGTTCAGCGCCCGAGCCGGCCCAGCGTGGTGGCCGGCCCGCTGTGCGAGTCGGGCGATGTGTTCACGCAGGAAGACGGCGGCGTGGTGGCGCCGCGTGAGCTGGCCGAGGCCTGCGTCGGCGACCTGCTGGTGATCCACGACACCGGAGCCTATGGCGCATCGATGTCCAGCAACTACAACAGCCGACCGCTGATCGCCGAGGTGCTGGTCGAGGGCGCCGATCCCGCCACGGCTCGCCTGATCCGCCGCCGCCAGACCGTAGAGGAGCTGCTGGCGCTGGAGGCCTGAGGCTCTAAGTTATTGCTATCGCACAACTTTTAAGCGATAGCTGAGATTAATAGGCTGGGGCAATGGCGGCGATTTGATTAATCAAAACTAAGAGTTCGGTTGCGGCAATATGATTCGTTCCATTCCTTAACCCGCAACCACAACGGAACTCACCATGTCCCTGATCAACACCCAAGTCCAACCGTTCAAGGCCCAGGCTTTCCACAACGGCAAGTTCATCGAAGTGACCGAGGCTTCGCTGAAGGGCAAGTGGTCCGTGCTGATCTTCATGCCGGCTGCTTTCACCTTCAACTGCCCGACCGAGATCGAAGACGCAGCTGAGCACTATGCCGAGTTCCAGAAGGCTGGCGCCGAGGTCTACATCGTCACCACCGACACCCACTTCTCGCACAAGGTGTGGCACGAGACTTCGCCGGCTGTCGGCAAGGCCAAGTTCCCGCTGGTGGGCGACCCCACTCACGCCCTGACCAACGCTTTCGGCGTGCACATCCCTGAAGAAGGCCTGGCCCTGCGCGGCACCTTCGTGATCAACCCGGACGGCGTGATCAAGACCATGGAAGTGCATTCGAACGAAATCGCACGTGACGTCAAGGAA
The DNA here is from genome assembly GCA_013824165.1 of Methylibium sp. Taxonomy (GTDB): domain Bacteria; phylum Pseudomonadota; class Gammaproteobacteria; order Burkholderiales; family Burkholderiaceae_C; genus JACDQM01. Next base: position 10,186 of record PNNH01000034.1, read on the forward strand.
ACCGTGCGCAAGCTGAAGGCCGCCCAGTACACCGCCGCCAACCCCGGCCAGGTCTGCCCGGCCAAGTGGAACGAAGGCGCCAAGACGCTGACCCCGTCGCTGGACCTGGTCGGCAAGATCTAAACCAGATCTGCCCACCCCGTGTTGAGGTTCCTCCTCACCACACTGCAATTGCATGCCCCGCGAGCCCTGTCGGCTCGCCGGGGATGCCCCTGGCCGACTCATTTTTCGCAATGGAGGCCAGCTCTCAAAGTCGCTTGATCGAACACTCAATAGAAGGATGCACACCATGTTGGACGACAACCTCAAGGCACAGCTCAAGGCCTATCTGGAGCGCGTGACCCTGCCGTTCGAGATCGAGGCATCACTGAGCGACTCTGAGAGCTCCCGCGAATTGCAGCAGCTGCTGCAGGACATCGCCGCGATGTCCGACAAGATCACGCTGAAGACCGACGGCCAGGATGCGCGTCGTCCCTCTTTCACGCTGAAGCGCACCGGCACCGAGCAAAGCCTGCGCTTTGCCGCCATCCCGCTGGGCCATGAATTCACCTCGCTGGTGCTGGCCCTGCTGTGGACCGGCGGCCACCCGCCCAAGGTCGAGGCGGACGTGATCGAGCAGATCAAGGCCCTGGACGGCGACTTCAGCTTCGAGGTCTATATGTCCCTGAGCTGCCACAACTGCCCGGACGTGGTGCAGGCGCTGTCACTGATGAGCGTGCTGAACCCCAAGGTCAAGACCGTCATCGTTGACGGCGCGCTGTTCCAGGACGAGGTCAATGCCCGCGAGATCATGGCCGTGCCGAGCATCTACCTGAACGGTGCACCCTTCGGTTCGGGCCGCATGACGGTGGAAGAGATCGTGGCCAAGCTCGATACCGGCGCCGCGGCGCGCGATGCCGCCAAGCTGTCCGCTAAGGACGCCTTCGATGTGCTGATCATCGGCGGTGGCCCGGCCGGTGCAGCGGCTGCGGTCTATGCCGCCCGAAAGGGCATCCGCACCGGCGTGGCCGCCGAGCGCTTCGGCGGCCAGGTCAACGACACGCTGGCGATCGAGAACTACATCTCGGTGCTGGAGACCGACGGCCCGAAGTTCGCCGCAGCGCTGGAGCAGCACGTCAAGCACTACGACGTGGACATCATGAACCTCCAGCGTGCCGACAAGCTGATCCCGGCTGCGCAGCCCGGCGGCCTGATCGAGGTGCAACTGGCCAATGGCGGCGTGCTCAAGAGCAAGACGGTGATTCTGTCCACCGGCGCGCGTTGGAGAAACGTCAACGTGCCTGGCGAGCAGGAATACAAGAACAAAGGCGTGGCCTACTGCCCGCATTGCGACGGGCCGCTGTTCAAGGGAAAGCGCGTGGCGGTGATCGGCGGGGGCAACTCAGGCGTTGAGGCCGCGATCGACCTGGCCGGCATCGTCGCCCACGTCAGCCTGCTGGAATTCGGCGATGCGCTGCGTGCCGACGCGGTGCTGGTGAAGAAGCTGCAAAGCCTGCCCAATGTTTCGATCCACACCCAGGCCCAGACCACCGAGTTCACCGGCGAGGGCGGGAAGCTCAACGGCCTGAACTACACCGACCGTGCCAGCGGCGAAGCCCGCCGCATCGAGCTGGAAGGTGTGTTTGTGCAGATCGGCCTGGTGCCCAATACCGAATGGCTGCGCGGCACGGTGGAGCTGAGCAAGTTCGGCGAGATCATCGTCGACGCCAAGGGCCACACCTCGGTGCCGGGCGTGTTCGCCGCCGGTGATGTGACGACCGTGCCCTACAAGCAGATCGTCATCGCCGCTGGCGACGGTGCCAAGGCAGCGCTGTCCGCCTTCGATCACTTGATCCGCAACTGAGTTGCTTTCAGGCCGAGGGTCGGCGGCTGCGCCACAGACCCTCGGCGCTGTAGACCGCCAGCGCAGTCCAGATCAGCGCAAAACCCAGCACACGCGCGCCGCCGAAGGGCTCGTGATACAGCCAGACGCCCAGCCCGAACTGCAGGCTGGGCGAGATGTATTGCAGCAGCCCCAACGTGGCCAGCGGAATGCGGCGCGCACCGGCAGCAAACAGCAGCAAGGGCAGGGCGGTCAGCGGGCCGGCGAACATCAGCAGCCCCAGGTCCGCCAAATCGGCTTGCGCAAATGCGCTGCTGCCCTGGTGGGTCCACCAGGCCAGCGCTGCAGCGGCCACCGGCGTCAGCAGCATGGTCTCCAGCGCCAGGCCCTCCAGCGCACCCAGCTTGGCGATCTTGCGCAGCAGTCCGTACACACCGAAGCTAAGCGCCAGCACCAGCGCTACCCAGGGCAAGTGCCCGGTCAGCACGGTCAGCCACAGCACGCCGGCCGCCGCCAGACCCACCGCCAGCCACTGCATCGGGCGCGGGCGCTCACGCAGGAACACAAAGCCCAGCGCCACATTGACCAGCGGGTTGATGAAGTAGCCCAGGCTGGCGTCCAGCACATGGTCGTTCTGCACCGCCCAGACATAGACCAGCCAGTTCAGCGACAGCAGCAGCGCCGACACCGCAAAGGCAGCGAGTACGCGCGGCTGCTTCAGCACCTCGCCCAGCCAGGCCCAGCGCCGTAGCAGCGCCAGCAGGCCCAGCACGAAGACCATGCACCACAGCGTGCGGTGCGCCACCACCTCCAGCGCCGGCACATCGGCCACCTGCTTGAAGTAGAGCGGAAACAGACCCCAGGCCGCATAGGCGAGGGCGGCGCTCAGCACGCCTTTGGAAGCATCGGATGTCATCAAAATCGCAGTGCCCGGGCGGGCAGTTCAGTCCGTGCATTGTCGCGACTTGCCAGGCGGAGGCTGCGTCACAATCGGGACATGAGCGAAAACCGCTTCCCTGACCTGCAGACTGAGCGTCTGCGCCTGCGCGAGATTGTGCCGACCGATGCGCCGGCGCTGCTGGCCATCCACTCCGACCGCGAGGCCATGCGCTGGTTTGGCACCGACCCCTTGCAGGACCTGGCGCAGGCTGAACAGCTCGTCAGCACCTTTGCCAGCTGGCGGCTGCTGCCGGCACCCGGCACCCGCTGGGGCCTGGAGCGCAAGTCGGATGGGCAGCTGATCGGCAGCTGTGGCCTGTTCAACTGGAACCGCAGTTGGCGGCGCTGCATCCTGGGTTACGAACTGGCCCGCCCGGCCTGGGGCCAGGGCCTGATGAGCGAAGCCCTGCGTGCGGTGCTGGCCTGGGGCTACAGCCCGCAGGGCATGGCGCTGAACCGGGTGGAAGCGATGATCCATGCCGAGAACACTCCATCTCTGAAGCTGGCACTACAGCTGGGCTTCCAGCTCGAAGGGCGCTTGCGGCAAGTTGCCTTCTGGGACGGCCACCACCACGACCTGCTGATGCACGCCCGGCTGGCCAGCGATCAGGTGCCGGGCTGATCCGCGTCCGGCGCAGCGTCCCACAGCCACTCACCGCGCTCGCGCAAGCGCTGCCATTCCGGCCCGAGCGGCGCCTGCAAGCGCAGCATCGCGCCGCTGGCCGGATGCCGCAACTCCAACGCGCAGGCATGCAGCCACAGGCGCTGCAGACCTAGAAAGCCGGCCACCGCGCGGTTCAACGGACCCTTGCCATGGGTGGCATCGCCGATGATGGGGTGCGTGAGGTGCTTGAAGTGGCGACGGATTTGATGTCGACGCCCAGTCTCGGGTCGCGCTTCAAGCAGCGCGTAGCGGCTGCCCTCGAAGCGCGGGTCCACCGCCAGCGGCCACTCGACGCGGCCGAGCCGCTCCCAGGCCGTGCGGGAAGGCAGCAACTCCTGCCCGGCCGACGCGCGCTCCGGGTCGCGCGCCAAGGGGTGCTCGATCAGGCCGCCGCGCTCGGCCGGCCAACCGCGCACCAGCGCGATATAGCGCTTCGCCATGGCGCCCGTCTCGAAAGCCTGGCCCAGCAGCGAAGCCATCTCGGCCGACAGGGCGAACAGCAGCACACCCGACGTGCCCTTGTCGAGCCGGTGCACCGGCCAGACCGGGCGGCCCAGCTGGTCGCGCAGCATCTGCAGCGCGAAGTGCTGCTCATGCGCATCCAGCGCGCTGCGGTGCACCAACAGCCCGGCCGGCTTGTCGATGGCCGCGAGCTGCTCGTCGAGGTGAAGAATGTTCAGCATCCCGTGAATAAGTGGTCTGGGGCCAGGTTTTGCCCCACAAAGGGGGAAAGACGACAGGCACTGTCAACCGAAACAATGCTGTCACACGTTGCATTCATCATCGCAACGCGAAATGCAGAAATTCTGGAGTACCCACCATGCCTGAAATCGTGACTGTCGGACGTCGTTCGCCGCTGGCTGCGGTGCTGAACTGGGTCTTGTCCGTGTTCGGGCGCGACCCGCTGAGCTGGCCGCCGCGCCAGCAGCGCCTGGGCCGCTGACTCGCCGGCGGCGCGCGAGCTATTTCAGCTCGCCGTCGAGGTAGTACCAGACGCCATCTTCGCGCACGAAGCGGCTGATCTCATGCAGCCGGTGCGCCCGCCCGCCAAGCTTGCTGCGGGCTACGAATTCCACCGTTGCATGCTCGGCATCTTGTGAAAGATGCTGCCGCACTTCCAGCCCCAGCCATTTCAAGCCCGCCTGATCGGGCGCCAACTCGGCCGGTCGCGTGCTGGCATGCCAGCTGGCCTGCAGATAGGCCAGATCTCCCCGCACGAAGGCGCTGTAGCGCGAGCGCATCAGCGCTTCAGCGCTCGCCGCGCCCAGCGTGCCATCAGCGGCAAAGCGCTTATGCAGCCCGCCACAGCAGGCGGAATCGCTCTTGCCACTGCCGCAGGGGCACGGCGCGTCGCTCATTTTCTCAGCGCTCATCCAGCTCAAGTTCCCAAGTCTCTCCGACCAGATCATGCCCGAAGCTGCGGTGCGCTTCGCTGGCCATCAGCCGGTAGCCCTGGGCGGCATAGATGCCGCGTGCGGCGCTGAGCAGGCTGTTGGTCCACAGACGGATGCGGTGGTAGCCGGCCTGGCGCGCAAAGTCCTCGCAGCGCGTGACCAACTGCTTGCCAAGGCCCAGACCGCGCGCCGCCGGCTCCACCAGCAGCATGCGCAGCTGGGCCACGCCCTCCAGCGGCGCGCCTGATACGTCGTCGCGGGCCTGGACCAGGAAGACGCAGCCCAGGCGCTCGGCGCCCGCACCTTCGCCGCGGACGGCGATCCAGCCGGCTTCGCGTGATGGATCGAAGCGCTCTATGAACTGCGCGGCGATCTGTGCCACCAGGGCCTCGAAACGCAGGTCCCAGCCGTAGTCCTGCGCATACAGCGCGCCATGGCGGCCGATCACCCAGCCGAGGTCGCCGCTCTGCAGCGGCCGCAGCTGCGTCTCGCCTGGCGCCTCATCGCCCAGCATGGCCTGCACACGCCCCAGTGCGCGCAGCAGGCGCTGTTGCTGCGGTGCGTTGAGCCGCGCCAGCATCTTGCTGGTCTGCGCCTGGCTGCCCTGGTCCAGCGGCGCGAAGGCGCGGCGGCCGGCCGCCGTCAGGGTGAGCAGGGATTGCCTGGCGTCGGCCGGATTGGCGCGGGCCTTGATCAGGCCACGTTCTCGCAGGCCCTTGAGCAGGCGGCTCAGATAGCCCAGGTCCAGCTGCAGCTCGCGCGCGAGTTCGGTGGCGCTCAGCGGCGCGCCGGCATTCGCGAACTCCCACAGCAGGCGGGCCTCGCTGAGGCTGAACTCGGTGCGCGACAAGCCTTCCTCCAGCACGCCGATGCGGCGCGTGTAGAAGCGGTTGAAAGCGCGAACGGCGGCGATGTGTGCGGCGGTGTCGGTGGCGTCCATGTCCCGCATCTTCATCCTGATGCTTGCTTTTGGCAAGTAATTGAATGCATTGTGGAACTTAGAATGCCGCGATGAATCCGCACCCCCACGATGATCTGTTCGCGCCGGCCCCGCCGGCCATGACCGCCGGTGGCGGATTGCTGAAGAACCTCAACCCCGAGCAGCTCGCTGCCGTCACCGCGCCGGCCGAGCCGGCGCTGATCCTGGCCGGCGCCGGCTCGGGCAAGACCCGCGTGCTGACCACGCGAATCGCCTGGCTCTTGCAGACCGGTCAGGCCTCGCCGGCCGGCATCATGGCGGTAACCTTCACCAACAAGGCCGCCAAGGAAATGGTGACGCGCCTGACCACCATGCTGCCGGTGAATGTGCGCGGCATGTGGATCGGCACCTTCCACGGCCTGTGCAACCGCTTCTTGCGCGCGCACTGGAAGCTGGCCGGCCTGCCGCAAGGCTTCCAGATACTCGACGCCAGCGACACCGTCTCGGCGATCAAGCGTGTCATCAAGGCGATGAAGCTGGACGAAGAACGCTTCGTCCCCAAGCAGGTGGGCTGGTTCATCGCCGGCGCCAAGGAAGACGGCCTGCGCCCCAAGGACATCGAGCAGCGCGACGAGCAGACCAAGACCCTGGTGCAGGTCTACCAGGCCTACGAAGACCAGTGTCAACGCGAGGGCGTGGTCGATTTCGCCGAGCTGATGCTGCGCTCGTTCGAACTGATGCGTGACAACGCCGCCGTGCGTGAGCACTACCAGCGCCGCTTCCAGCACCTGCTGGTCGACGAGTTCCAGGACACCAACAAGCTGCAGTACGCCTGGCTGAAGATGTTCGCGCCACCCGGGCGCGGCCAAGGCGTGTTCGCGGTGGGTGACGACGACCAGAGCATTTATGCCTTCCGCGGCGCGCGCGTCGGCAATATGGCCGACTTCGAGCGCGAGTACCGTGTCAAGCAGGTGGTGAAGCTGGAGCACAACTACCGCAGCTTCGGCAACATTCTGGATACCGCCAACGAGCTAATCAGCCGCAACACCCGCCGCCTGGGCAAAAACCTGCGCACCGAGGCCGGCCCCGGCGAGCCGGTGCGCGTGCACGAGTCCGCCAGCGATTTTGCTGATGCGCAGTGGCTGATCGAGGAAGCCCAGGCCCTGCACCGCCAAGGCATGCCACGCCAGGAGATCGCGGTGCTTTACCGCAGCAATGCGCAGTCGCGGGTGATCGAGTCGGCGCTGTTCAATGCCGGCATACCCTACCGCGTCTACGGCGGTCTTCGCTTCTTCGAGCGAGCCGAAGTCAAGCACGCGCTGGCCTATCTGCGCCTGATCGAGAACGCCAACGACGACACCAGCTTTCTGCGCGTGGTGAACTTCCCCACCCGCGGCATCGGCGCGCGCACCATCGAGCAGTTGCAGGACGCCGCACGCGCCAGCGGCCGCAGCCTGTATCAGAGCGTGGGCGCGGTGGCCGGCAAGGGCGGCAGCAATCTGGCCGCCTTCGTGAACCTGGTCGAGTCGATGCGCAACCTGACCGTGGGCCTGACGCTGCGCGAGATCATCGAGCAGGTGCTGGAGACCTCGGGCCTGGCGGACTTCTACCGCACCGAAAAGGAAGGCGCCGAGCGGCTGGAAAACTTGGCCGAACTGGTCAATGCGGCTGAGGCCTTCGTCACGCAGGAGGGCTTTGGCAAGGATGCTGTGGCGTTGCCGGTGGATGAGCTCTCGCCCGGCGCCATTGCCGAAGGCTTGCCTAATGCGGTGGCTGCCGCCGCGGCGGCAACGCCCGACGCCGAGACCGGCGAGATCATGTCGCCGCTGGCCGCCTTTTTGACGCATGCCTCGCTGGAGGCCGGCGACAACCAGGCGCAGGCCGGCCAGGACGCGATCCAGTTGATGACGGTGCACTCGGCCAAGGGCCTGGAGTTCGACGCGGTCTTCATCACCGGGCTCGAAGAAGGCTTGTTCCCGCACGAGAACTCGCTGTCCGATGCGGACGGTCTGGAGGAAGAGCGCCGACTGATGTATGTGGCCATCACACGCGCGCGCCAGCGGCTCTACATGAGCTTCTGCCAGACGCGCATGCTGCACGGCCAGACCCGCTACAACATCAAGAGCCGCTTCTTCGACGAGCTGCCCGAGGCCTGCCTGAAGTGGCTGACGCCGCGCAACCAGGGCTTCGGCTCCGGCTTTGCCAAGGACTACCAGAGCGCCTGGGAGCGCGGCTCGGGCCTGAAGTCGGTGGTCGGCGCCGGCCGCGTGGATAACGCCAAGGCGGCCTGGGTCGAGCCGCCCGTGCCGCCTTCGATGAAGAAAAAAGAAGACAAGGAACACGGCGGCCTCAAGGTCGGCAAGGGCGTGTTCCACACCAAGTTCGGCGAAGGCGTGCTGGTCACGCTGGAAGGCTCGGGCGCCGATGCCCGCGCCCAGGTGAACTTCGGCCGCCACGGCATGAAGTGGCTGGCGCTGAGCGTGGCGAAGCTGACGCCGATTGATTGAGGGCCCGTCACTTGAGGCGGGGCGAGGCGCCCTTTCGAGAGCTGCATGGCTTGTCTTGATCGAGCGTCAGCTTGGACAAGCGGAGTAGTGCAATCCGACGGCCTCGCACTGGTTGTAGTCGCGGTGGACTGGAACGACGTGAATTTGCTTTGGATCGGCAGGATGCACCTATCCGTGAAGCTCTCCGTGTTTTCGTGAGAGCTGCCTGAGTGCCATTGCCGTCCTGGATGCTGATTTAAAGGGTTAGCACGGAGTTTTTTGGCGCGCCATCAAATCTTATATTCCCGATTGCCGGTCAAAGCTTCTCAATAAAAGCTGCCGCGCCGATGTTGAACAACTGCAGTTCTACTTCTGAAGGGAGAGATGATGACGCTGACTCCGTTTCGTGCAGTATTTCGCTGCCTGCTGCCTGCTGATGCTACCCAGCGCGCACGCAGTGTGCGACAACGTTACGCCGCACTCCGTTGTGCCAGGGGGCGCTACTAAGCCCTTGCCAGCGAGTGCTGGGCAATCACCCCTGTCGCTATGTGTGCCGGAGGGCGTTCTGTATTTGGATCGAAGCTTCTTGAACTTCAGGACCGAGCGGATTGAACGTGTGACTGTGACGGGCAGCAGCATGTTGCGTGACTGGAAGACGGTTTGCATCGGTCAGGAGTGTGAAGAAGTCTTGGGCATGGAAGCAGCGGCCTCGCGGATAAATGATGTCTTCGGCGGCTGGTGGAATGAGGTTGTGGACATACTGCTGCCCCTGCCTGAAGTCCGTGCCTGCGCTGTTTTGACTGCAGACCCAGGTACATACAAAACCACAAGTCATGACAACGACGAGGATCGCCGTAATGCAGGGTCAGACCTCTTAGTTCAAGTTATTGCAAGGGGCGGGAACTCAATAGGTATGAGCGATCGCAAAGTTGCAGTGTCTTATAGCGATGGCGGCACAGAGACCTGTGTGTACGTCGTCGCAAACCCGCGAGGCTCCTATATTGCAAGCCCTTCCGATCTGAAAAAAGGCGATGGCGTCAGTCGCTGCCCAAGGTGAGGGCCGAAGCATGCATGCCAGCAAGCGCAAGCCCGCCAAGCTCTTGGTAGTCTTGCCTATCGTTCTAGGATTGCTTGGGCTCGGCTATTGGGCCCTCTTGTCGAATCAGGTGAAACTGGGCCCCTCCTTGGGTGCAGAGCCATCGGCTGAGCACTCGGAGAAAACAGCGAGACCTGGGCCACCTGGGTCCGAGCAGCCTAGCGTCGCTTCCGGGGGAGGCAAGGCGCTTCCGACGTCTGAGATTGCGCTCCATCGCAGCGAGGCTCTGCGAGCGGAACGTCAGGCACGTGCTGCTGCCCCTAACGACCGCGTGTACGCGCACGGGGTGTTGGGCGCCCCCAGCCCGGTCGCGCTGCGTGTTGCGCTAGAAGCAGAAAACGACTGCATGGGCAGCAATCTGGTGTCTGCGGTGCTTGATGATCCATCGCGAGTCCACCCCGATTTACTGCCCAAGGTACAGCGTCTGCAGCAGCGCTGCGCCGCTGGGAGTTCATTGACGGAGGACCGCCAGATGCGTGGTGCGCTGAGGGCCGCTGCACTGCAGCGCCGTGGCAGCGAACCTCTGTTGGATTTGTACTTGGAGCGCGGAGACCCTTCCTTTGCAACGTTGGAGCGCTTGATTCAAGCGGTGCGACTCGATGACGGGGACAGTGCGCTCCTCATTGCTTCGATCATGGCGGCAGACCCTTCGAAGCGACAGCAGCTGGTAGGCGGCGATCCGCTGCTGAACAGTAGTACGAGCGTAGCTTGGGGACGCGCGATCTGTAGCGTGGCTTCTTGTCAGGAGGACTCTCTACGGGTCGCGCAGTGCTTGGGGCATCAACTTTGCAGCCAGGGCAGCTATGCCGAACAGTTGGATGCTCTGGCAGCCCGTTCCGGGCAGCAGGCAATGCAGGCTTGGCGCCGTGCAGCACCCGCTTTGGAGCAGCGTGTACGTGCGCTACGTGATACCGGGCATTGACTCCTTGATCATGTCAATGGCGGCCTGGGCTCTCCGCCCGTAGGTCCAGGGCCTGAACCACAAGCGTGTCTAGCGGTCGTACCGCTAGGCTGAGCTGGTGATGCGCGAGAGCAGGTAGGCGCAGCGCCCGGCCAGCTCTACCAATGCGATGAGCTCAACCTGGTGCGGCGAGGCTCGGCGGCTGAAATGCTATGTGGCTCACCGTGCGCAGCAAGCCGTTTGGCCGGTTGTGATTGCCCTGCCACGCGCCTCGCCAGCAACGGCGGCAGTCCGTCCCGCCGAAGCTGAATCGATACGCGCCTGAGCTTGTACGGGACCAGCGCGCGGGCGCGCTGGTGACGATCAATCAAGCGCTCAGTGGTCGCGCTTGGGCTGGCCCGCCAGCAGCTCCGACTGGGCAGCCGGCTTGCCTTGAATGCGCAGATGCGCGTAGTCGCTGCTGTTGCCGTTGATCAGCTCAAACTCGCCGCTGGCGCGTGCGGCCGCCAGTTCGGCCTTTACTTCAGCGCGGGTCTTGGTCGAGGCCTGGGTCGTCACGACGACGGGCAGGCCGTAGTCGGCGTCCGGACGGTCCAACTCGCCAGCGGCGCGGGCGCGCTTGAGTTCGGCCAGGACGGCGGCGCGCGAGATCGTCGACGGGGCGGCGGCCTCGGTGCGGCGTGCGGCTTCCGGGTTTTCGTAGCTGTTGGCCAGCAGTTCGCCGGCGTTGCGGGCACGCACCAGCTCGGCGACCACTTCTTCGCGGCTCAGGCCGCCGGCCATCGTGGCACCGGCAGTCAACAGGGTCAGGGCGATCACGGACAGATTCAGAGTCTTCTTCATGATGATGAGTTCCTATGCGGTTGGAGGTGAGCTGCGCGTCGCTTGCTTGCTTGTTAGCTTGCCGGTTGCTGCACGCTGCCCATGACCGAAACTGTAGAACTTACCAATTGGTAAATGATTCACCCCAACATGAACGAAGCATTCAAGAAATAAGAACATTCCATGACAGGGTTGTCCCCAGATGATGGGTCCGCCGCAGCCGCGGGTTTGAGTGGTGTTTCGGCGGGTGATGGACCGATCTTTCGCCGAAGCGCGGGCGCAAGAAAAAGGTAAAAAGCCCGCAAGCCTTGCGGCCTGCGGGCGTCAACCTTCCTTGCTTTCTTTGGTCAGCGCATGCGGCTGATCAGACGCCGACGGCGCCGCCGTCCTTGCGCGTCACCACCACGGTGGCCGAGCGCGGGCGGGCCTTGGAGGCGCTCGCCGTCTGGCTGGCAGGCCAGGCGCTGCTGGGCGTGGCCAGGCTGCCTTCTTCGCCCGGGTGCTGGACATTGAAGAACAGGGTCTTGCCATCAGGCGTCACGGCAATGCCGGTGATCTCGCAGTCCTTCGGGCCGACCAGGAAGCGGCGCACAGTGTTGGGCGTCGCGTTGGCGCCCTTGATGGTGGCGGTGCCGCCGGCTGCGTTGGCCGCGCCGCCGTCACCCACCTTGCCCGGCACGGCGGCCAGCATCATGCAGTTGGTGATGTCGGTGTAGGCGCCGTCGTCGGTTTGGATCCACAGCAGGCCGCGCTTGTCGAAGTACAGGCCGTCGGGGCTGGAGAAGTCATTGACGTCGGTCAGGCCCGAAAGGTTCACATCGGCTGCCGCGTCGGCTTGTGCGCCGAACAGGTAGATGTCCCAGGCGAAGGCGGTGGCCGCGACGTTGCCGCCGCTTTCGCGCCAGCGGATGATGTGGCCGTTGGGGTTGCCCTTTTGCGAGGTGGTGCCCTTCAGGTCTTCGTAGTAGCGCGGGTTGGCGGCGTCGGGCTTGAGCTGGCTGCCGGTCGGCGTGGCCGTGGTGGCCACGCGGTTGCTGTTGTTGGTGAGGGTCATGTAGGCCTCGCCGTTCAGCGGATTCACCGCACCCCATTCCGGGCGGTCCATCTTGGTGGCGCCCAGGATGTCGGCGGCGATGCGGCAATGCGTCACCACGTCGGCCTGGTCGGCGAAGGCAAAGGTGGCGTTGCTGGCGTCCAGGCCGTTCTTGCCGAACGTCAGTTCCAGCCACTGGCCCGAGCCATCGGCGGCAAACTTGGCCACGTACAGCGTGCCTTCGTCCAGATACTTGGCGCCGGCTGCCAGGCCGCCGTTCACGTCCTTGGCGTCCCACACGGCCTTGGAGACGAACTTGTAGATGTACTCGTTGCGCGCGTCGTCGCCCTGGTACATGACGATGGGCTGGCCGGCCACCGCCGGTGCAGGCCAGGCGCCTTCGTGGTTGAAGCGGCCCAGGGCCGAGCGCTTGACCGGGGCGGAATCAGGCGCGAAGGGGTCGATCTCGACCACCCAGCCGAAGGTGTTGATGGTGTTGCGATAGTCCTCGCCAGCAGTGGCGCCGGTGACGGACGAGTTCCAGCGTGCGAACAGGTCATCCGTGCCAGCGGTTTCCCACAGGTAAGGGCTCTTGCGGTTCTCAGGCAGGCCGTAGCGGTTCAGGCCGAGGATTTCCTTGGCGCTGCGCTTGGCATTGTCGCCAGCGGCGCGGCTGATCACGTTGAGGAAGTTCTCCTCGCAGGTCAGGTAGGTGCCCCAGGGGGTGTAGCCGTTGGCGCAGTTGTTGTTGGTGCCGCGCGTCTTCAGGCCGTCAGCCGAGAACTTGGTGCGGACCAGGGCGCTGCCCTTGACCGGGCCGCTGAACACCATTTCAGTGGCGGACGTGATGCGGCGGTTGAAGCGCGAGCCACGCACCATGCTCATGTCATTGCCGCTGGCGGCACGCTTGACTTCGCAGACGCTGACGCCGTGGGCGTAGATTTCCTTCTCCACTTCGGAAGCCACGCGAGCGGCACCGGCAGTGCGGCCGTTGGGGTGCAGCGCGAAGGGCGCGACCACGTACTCATGGTTCACCGCCAGCAGGCCACGGTCCGAACGATCAGCCGAGAACTTGCCGTCGTCGGCCAGGCCGAAGAAGTACATGCCGTCATGGCCGTCGCCGATGCGGCGGTTGTAGGAGTCGGCGCTTTCGCTGCCGTTGTCCTTCCACGACTCGTCGCCGTAGTGCAGCGGGTCGCCCAGCGCATGCAGGATGCTGACCTGGTAGCCGTCCGGCACGGTGACGATGTCGTTCTTGTTCTTGGCCACGGCCGTGAAGCCCAGGGCCAGCGGAGCGGGTGCAGGGGCCGGAGCGGGCGCGGGAGCGGGAGCCGGGGCGGGTGCAGGGTCATCGCCGCCGCCGCAGGCGCTCAGACCGGCGGTACCCAGCAGCATCGCGGTGGTCGCGCTGACGCCACCCATCAGCGTCTGGCGGCGGCTCAGGCGGGCCGCCAGGATGTCGCTCATGTGAGCGTTGGACGAGCTGTTGACGATTTCGTTGTCGTCGTAGCTGTTGGACGTGTCGTTCGTCCCGGAAATCTGCTGTTGGGTCATCAAGAATGCTCCGCTGAGGTAATGGCTGGGCGCATTCTTGGGGGCGCTGGTGTCAGCGCGATGACGGCGATATGAATGAAATGTGTCGCGCCTGGGCTCAGGCGGCTTCGCTCTTCTCGCCTGGCAGTTCGCGTGGCGCGCCGAACATGAAGCAGTCGACGAAGCTGAAATACAGCGACGAGTAGAAGGCGGTCGATAGCACCAGGCCCAGCGTTAGCGCCAGCATACCCATCAGCGAGGCGGGCAGCGACAGCAGGCCGGCAATCAGGCCGGTGATCATGCTGGTGGCGATCAGCAGGCCGATCCAGGCCAGGCCGTTGAGGGCGAAAGCGGCCTTGTTGCGCCACACGCCCAGGCAGCTGGAGAACAGCGCCTGCATCAGCCCCTGGCCGCCCCAGTGCACCAGCGCCGGCGCGTGCCAGAAGGCGGCCGAGATCAGCGTGACCAGCAGGCCCAGCGTGACACCGCCCCAGAACAGGCGTGGATCGGCCAGCGCGGTGGCAATGGCTTCCTGGTTCGGCTTTTCCTGCTGCATCAGCTCTTGCAGATCGCCGAAGGCGCCGCCGTCGATGGTCTGCGCCGCCATCACGGCCAGCGTCATCAGCAGCGCATAGATCAGGCCCAGCCACAGCTGGGTCTTGCGCCGCTCGGGCGTCAGCTTGAGCGGCGCGATGAAGACGGCCGGCGTGGGCACCAGCTTCTGCAGCACCAGATGGGTGGCCAGCATGAAGCCCAGCGAGACCAGCGGCAGCGCCATCAAGGTGACGAAACCCAGCGGCGGCAGCAGCATGGGCAGCAGCAGGCCCAGCGTGACCGTCATTGCATACAGGCCGGTCAGGCCCAGCGGACGGCGCTGGAGCACCTTGAAGCCGTGGCGCATCCACAGCAGGCCGTTGCGGGCCGGGACAGTTTGCAGGTGCAGGCTCATCGTCATGGCATGGCGTGCCAAGGGCTGGCCACGCGAGCGCGCAGCACGCGCTCGAAGTGGCCGGGGTCATGGGGCTTGAGCAGCGCTGCGTCGCGCGGCAGGTGGAAGTCCCACAGGCGCGAGATCCAGAAGCGCAGCGCCGCGGCGCGCAGCATGGCGGGCAGCAGGCGGTGCTCGGTGCCGCTCAAGGGGCGTTGTGTTTCGTAGGCCGCGACAAAGGCGCTGGCGCGCGCCTCGTCCAGTGCGCCGCTGGCCAGGTCGATGCACCAATCGTTCAGGCACACGGCCAGATCGAACAGCCAGATGTCGACGCCGGCAAAGTAGAAGTCGAAGAATCCGCTGAGCTTCTCGCGTCCCGGCAAGCCTTCGAACATCACGTTGTCGCGGAACAGGTCGGCATGGATGGGGCCGCGCGGCAGATCGGCATAGCTGGCCGAGGCAGCCAGCTGCTGCTGGAAAGCCAGCTCGGTGCTGATCAGCTCGGCCTGCGATGCATTCAGGAAGGGCAGCACCACTGGCACCGTCTCGGTCCACCAGGGCAGGCCGCGCAGATTGGGTTGCGACAGCGGGAAATCCTGGCCGGCCAGATGCATGCGCGCCAGTTGTGCGCCAACCTGCTGGCAATGGAACAGGTCGGGCGCCAGTTGATGGCCGCCCCGCAGCTTGTTCACCACGGCGGCCGGCTTGCCGTCGATGCTGTGCAGGATCTCGCCCTGCGCATCGGCCTGTGGCTCGGGCACCAGCACGGCGCGCTGCGCCAAATGCTGCATCAGGCGCAGATAGAAGGGCAGCTGCTCAAAGGACAGGCGCTCGAACACCGTCAGCACATACTCGCCGCGCTCGGTGGTGAGGAAGTAGTTGGTGTTCTCGATGCCGGCGCTGATGCCACGCAATTCCTGGACCATGCCCAGGCTGAGGTGGCTCGCAAGGGCCTGGGCCTGCTCGCGGGTGACTTCGGTGAAGACGGCCATGAAGGAAGAAGGAATGAGGGAATGCAGCAGCGCCGGACAGGGCCGGGCGCTCAGAAGCTCAGCACGCGCCAGACGCGCTGGCCCACCGCGCCACGGTTGGAGCCGGGGCCGGCCGACAGCTCGCGGCTGCCGTCGCCCATGACGATCTCGTAGGCCGGCGCCTTGCTGTTCTTGGGCTGGACCGTCACCTTTTGAGTCTGGCCGCGCACCTTCAGCTCTTCGATGCGGTTGGCATCGTCCTCCAGCACGATGCGCTCCACCTTGGCGTCGGGCGTATCCGCAGCCAGGGCTGGTTGCATGCCCAGACTGCCTGCGGCGATGGCCAGCAGCGCGAGCGGATGAAGAAGAAGTCGTGGCGCATTTCGCATGGAGCGATTCTATTCGGTGGATTGCCGACCCTCTGGGCGCATAGACTGCAGCACGTTGGGCCAGCGCGCTCTGCTGCGCTGCGGGCGGAGGACCTAAGAAGAACAAATCATGGTGGATCAGCTTCCGCGCACCACGAGCATGCCAGCGCTTGCTGCCGATAAGGTGGCGGGGCCGTGCTTGCCATTCCCTGTTGGTTTGCAGCGGTTCCTGCCGCTGCTGCTGTTACTGCTCATACTGTTGCGCTGGGCCATGCCTGCATCTGCGCAGGCGGTGCAGGCTTCGGCGGCGCTGGCTGCCAACACGCAGATGTCGCTCACGCGCATGAGCGAAGCCGCAGGCCCTGTGCTCAGCCTCGAGCAGGCGCGTCAGCGCCAGCAGGCTGGTGCATTCAGCGCTGCCGGCGCGCAGGTACTCACGCTGGGCATCGGCGCGCGACCGCTGTGGCTGCATCTGCAAGTCGAGAGCAGTGCAGCGCAGACCCTGCCGGTATGGCTGCGCATAGGCACCACCTGGCTCGATCGCGTGGAGCTGTATCAGCTGCAGGAGGGGCGCCTGCTGGTGCAGTTGCGCTCGGGCGACGCAGTCGAGCGGCCCGATGGTGCGCTCGCGCCAGCGCTGGGCGTGATGCTGCCGCTGCAACTGCCGCCGGGGCGCAGCGAGATCCTGCTGCGCGTGCAGTCCGACGACCCGCTGGTGCTGCCGGTCGAGCTGATGGCTGACAGCGAGCTACAGGCCTCACGGGAACGCCTGGGCTATCTCTACGGCGTGATTTACGGCGTGCTGCTTGCGCTGTGCGGCTACAACCTGATGATCTACACCGGCCTGCGCGAGGTGGGCTACCGCGACTATTCGCTCTACCTGTTCAGCGTCGTGCTGCTCATCATGGCCTACAGCGGGCATGGACAGACTTGGCTGTGGAGCGGGCAGCGCGGTGTGCAGCGCTATGCCATCCTCGTTCTGATGATGGTGGTGCCGGCCTTGGGCCTGTGGTTTGCCGGGCGCTTTCTCGACCTGGCGACCCATGCCCCGCGCGCGCTGCGCTGGACACGTCTGCTCACCGCCATGGGCGCAGGCGCGATGGGCCTGAGCGTGCTGGCGCAGCACCAGGTGGCGGCCGCCTATGTTGCCTTCATCGGCGTGGCGCTGTACGCGCCGGGCATGGTGCTGCTCGGGGTGCTGGCCCTGCGGGCCGGCCACCGCCAAGCGGGATACTTTCTTGTCGCCACGATCTGCGGCATGGTCGGCGCGGCGGCGACCAACTTTGCGGTCTGGGGCTGGCTGCCGTTCACGCCGGCCACCTATCACGCCTTTGAGCTGGGCATCGCGCTGGAAGGGCTGCTGCTCTCGCTGGCGGTGGCCAATCAGGTGCGGCAGCACCAGCTGGCCAGCGCGCGTGCCGCGCAGCTGGCACGCACCGATCCGCTCACCGGCCTGTACAACCGCCGCGCCTTCTTCGAGCTTGCCGAGCAGCCCTGGAACAGGGCCTTGCGCCACCAGCGGCCGTTGAGCCTGCTGATGCTGGACATCGATCACTTCAAGCGCATCAACGACCAGCACGGCCACGAGGCCGGCGATGCGGCACTGCAGCGCATCGGCGAGCTGCTGGTGCGCAACTGCCGCACTGGCGACGTGGTGGCGCGCTGGGGCGGCGAGGAGTTCGTCGTGCTCCTGCCCGAGACCGACGCCGTTCACGCCGAGGCCCTGGCTGAGCGTCTGCGCCAGGCCATCGCCGCGCTGCCTTCGCCGCTGAAGGGCGCCGGCATTGTGCTGACCGCCAGTTTCGGCGTGCAGCTGCGCCGCAGCGAGCAGCGCATCGACGAGCTGATCCGCGTGGCCGACCTCGACCTGCTGGAAGCCAAGCGCCTGGGGCGCAACCGCGTCGGCGGCCAGCGCGCGGTCTAGCAGCGTGCAGCCCTCGCGCTGCACGACAATGGCCGCATGAGCGAAGAACTACAGACGACGAATCCGGACAAGCCCATCCTGCTTCTGGTGGATGGCTCCAGCTTCCTCTATCGCGCCTACCACGCCATGCCCGATCTGCGCGGCCCCGAGGGCCAGCCCACGGGCGCGGTGCACGGCATCGTCGCGATGATGAAGAAGCTGCGCGATGACATCGGCGCCGAGCATGCCGCCTGCGTGTTCGACGCCAAGGGGCCGACCTTCCGCGATGACTGGTATCCCGAATACAAGGCGCAGCGCGCGCCCATGCCTGACGCCTTGCGCGAGCAGATCGCGCCCATCCACGAGGTGATCCGTATGCTGGGCTGGCCGGTGCTGGAGGTGCCGGGCATCGAGGCTGACGACGCCATCGGCACGCTGGCGCGCATCGCCGCGCAAAGCGGCCACCGGGTGGTGATCGCCACCGGCGACAAGGACCTGGCCCAGCTGGTGACGCCCGACGTCACGCTGATCAACACCATGAGCAAGCCGCCCGAGCGTCTGGACGAGGCGGGTGTGCGCGAGAAGTTCGGTGTGGCGCCGGAGCGCATCATCGACTACCTGACCCTGATGGGCGACACGGTGGACAACGTGCCGGGTGTCGAGAAGGTCGGCCCGAAGACGGCCGCCAAGTGGATTGCTGAATACGGCTCGCTGGATGGCGTGGTCGCTGCGGCCGAGCAGATCAAGGGCGTGGCCGGCGAGAACCTGCGCAAAGCGCTGGACTGGCTGCCCACCGCGCGCAAGCTGGTGACCGTGGTGCTGGACTGCGACCTGAGCGGCCATGTGCCGGGCTGGCCGGCGCTGGACACGCTGGCCCTGAAAGCAGTGGACGAGGCCGCGCTGCTGGACTTCTACACCCGCTACGGCTTCAAGAGCTGGAAGCGCGAGCTTGAAGGCGCGGCTGCGCCGGAGACCGCTGCCGCGGCCAAGCCCAAGGCCGCTGCCATGCCGATGAGTGGCGACCTGTTTGCCGAGCCCGAGCCGCCAGAGGGCGCCGCGGCCATCGCCAAGGCCTATGACACGGTGCTGAGCTGGGCACAGTTCGACGACTGGCTGGCCCGCATCGATGCGGCGCCGCTGACCGCGATCGACACCGAGACCGATTCGCTGGACGGCATGAAGGCCCGCATCGTCGGCATCTCGCTGTCGGTGAAGCCGGGCGAGGCCGCCTACATCCCGCTGCGCCACGAAGGCCCGGACGCGCCGGAGCAGCTGCCGCTGGACGAGGTGCTGGCGCGCCTGAAACCTTGGCTGGAAGACGCGAGCAAGAAGAAGCTGGGCCAGCACATCAAGTACGACACCCATGTGCTGGCCAACCATGGCATCGCCGTGGCCGGCTATGCCTACGACACCATGCTGGAAAGCTATGTGCTGGAGGCGCACAAGAGCCATGGCCTGTCGGCGCTGGCCGAGCGCCACTTGGGGCGGACGGGCTTGAACTACGAAGACCTGTGCGGCAAGGGCGTGCACCAGATTCCTTTTGCCCAGGTGGACGTGCCGCGCGCGGCCGAGTACAGCTGCGAGGACTCGGAAATGTGCCTGCATGTGCACGAGCTGCTGCTGCCGCAGATCGAGGCCGACGCCGGGTTGAAGTTCGTCTACGAGCAGATCGAGATGCCGGTGTCGGCGCTGCTGGCGCGCATCGAGCGCACTGGCGTACTGATCGACGCCGCGCGCCTGCAGGCGCAAAGCCACGAACTGGGTCAACGTTTGGTGCTGATCGAGCAGCAGGCCTACGAAATCGCCGGCCAGCCCTTCAATATGGGCAGCCCCAAGCAGATCGGCGAGATCCTGTTCAACAAGCTGGGGCTGCCGGTGGTGAAGAAGACCGCCACCGGCGCGCCATCGACCGACGAGGAGGTGCTGGACAAGCTGGCGGCCGACTACCCGCTGCCAGCCAAGATCCTGGAGTACCGCGGCCTGGCCAAGCTCAAGAGCACCTACACCGACAAGCTGCCGTTGATGGTGAACCCGGCCACCGGCCGCGTGCACACCAATTATTCGCAGGCGGTGGCGGTGACCGGCCGTCTGTCCAGCAACGATCCGAACCTGCAGAACATACCCATCCGGACCGCCGAGGGTCGGCGCGTGCGGGAGGCCTTCATCGCGCCGCCAGGCCATCTGATCGTCAGCGCCGACTACTCGCAGATCGAGCTGCGCATCATGGCCCACATCAGCGAGGACCCGGGCCTGCTTCGTGCCTTCGGCGAGGGCCTGGACGTGCACCGCGCCACCGCGAGCGAGGTGTTCGGCGTGCCGGTGGATGAGGTGAGCACGGAGCAGCGCCGTTATGCCAAGACCATCAACTTCGGACTGATCTACGGCATGGGCGCTTTCGGCCTGGCGCAGAGCCTGGGGATCGAGCAGAAGGCTGCCAAGGACTACATCGAGCGCTACTTCACCCGCTTCGCTGGCGTGAAGCGCTATATGGACGAAACGCGCGAATCGGCCAAGGCCAAGGGCTATGTGGAGACGGTATTCGGCCGGCGCCTGTGGCTGCCCGAGATCAACTCTGGCAACGGCCCGCGCCGCACCGGCGCCGAGCGCCAGGCCATCAATGCGCCGATGCAGGGCACGGCGGCCGACCTGATCAAGCTGGCCATGATCGCGGTTCAGGCCGAGCTCGATCGCCAGGGCAAGGCCAGCCGCATCGTGATGCAAGTGCACGACGAACTGGTCTTCGAGGTGCCCGCGGCCGAGCTGGACTGGATCAAAGCCGAGGTGCCGCGCCTGATGGCCGGCGTGGCTGCGCTCAAGGTGCCGCTGCTGGCCGAAGTGGGCGTGGGCAGCAATTGGGATGAAGCGCACTGAGCCCGCGCACAGGATCAATCGGGAAGGATGAAGTGGCTGGCGACGGCCAAACCGCGATACAAGCAACTTGGCTGAGCTGTTTACCCTGAGGCCACCGATGCCCATCCCCTCCGAATACCAGCAGGCCACGCTGCAGTTCGAGCGCTTCATGGTCGATGCGCGCGACCTCGCGGGCCTGGCGACGACGAACATGGCCTGGAACATGGTGGTCGGCGTGCTCTATGTCTTCCGCCGTCGCCTGAGCGTGCCGCAGGCGCTGCGCTTTGCCGAGGTCCTGCCGCCGGTGTTGCGCGCCATCTTTGTCACCAGCTGGGCCGGGGAACTTCAAGGGCAGCCCGAGCCGCTGCCCTGGCTCAGCCGCGAGGCGCTGACCGAGGAAGTACGCGCGCTGCGCCACGAGCACAACTTCTCGCCGCCTGAGGCGATCTGCGCGGTGGCGCAGGCGCTGCGGCGGCACGTCGACCTGCCGGCATTCGAGCGGCTGCTCGGGCAGCTGCCGCAAGAGGCACGCGACTACTGGAAAATCTGAGCAGCAAGCCCCCCCGTTTGGGTGTGTCGTGGCCAGGGCCTGCCCGCTTGTCCCGAGACTCAGGGCCAGCATAGACTGATGCCATAACGACGGTGCGGCGCGGCAGCAGTGCCATGATGGGGGAATCCATGAACGGAAATGCAATGGGGGGGAACCTGGGCCTCGCCGTGGGCTGGACCATGCTGGCGCTGCTGGCGGCGGGCAGTGCACAGGCGGCGCTCCAGGGGCGCGATCTCGACCCGGGCAAGCCTGGCTTCGAGGCCTACTACGACACTGAGCTCGATCTGACTTGGATCGCTGACTTCGGCTTCATCCGCAGCTCGGGACTCGACGCCGACGGGCGGGTGAGCTTGAGCGGGGCGCAGAGCTGGATTGCGACGCTGAATGCGAGTTCTCTCTATGGCTACAGTGACTGGCGCCTGCCAAGCGTGGCGCCCGTCAATGGCAGCAGTTTCCAGCTTGCTGCCACCAACAACGGCTCTACCGATGTCGGGGTCGCTGCGACCGGGCTGGGCTGGGGCAAGGCCTCCGAGATGGGCCATCTCTACTATGTGACCTTGGGCAACAAGGGCATGTGCACGCCGACGGCAGCCGGAAATGACGCCTGTGTTGCGCAGCCAGGCTGGGAACAGAAAAACACCGGACCCTTTGCCAACCTCGGCACCTTTGTCTACTGGTCCGGGACCACGCTGCCCGGCGACGCGGGCAAGGCCTTCTACTTCTACGCCTACTACGGCAACCAGAATTACGCTCCGGTGGGCGAGACCTACTCGGCCGTGGCGGTGCGCAGCGGAGATGTGCTGGCGGTGCCGGAGCCGAGAACGGCAAGCCTGATGCTCGCCGGTCTGGTCGCGCTGATGCTGGCGCTGCGCGGCCGCAATCGCTGAGCTGAGCTGAGCTGAGCTGAGCGGGGCACTGTCTCAGCGGCTGTCGCTCTCCGGCGGCAACTGGCTCAGCCGCGCCAGCGTGCCATCGGCCTTCATGCGGCGCAGCGCGGCGTCGATCTGCGGCAGGTGTGCGACATGGGGCGAGTTGCGCGCAAGCATCAGCCGCGTTTCGCTGCTTTCCAGCACCGGCGCCAGTTCGACGATCTCCTGGTCGAGGCCGGTGGCTTTGAGTGCCGCCTGCGTCGCGTTGGCAGAGTCCACCAGCACGTCGAACCGCTGCGCGCCCAGCATCTTCAGCGCCTGCGTGCGGCTGGTGGCATAGCTGACGTTCCACTCCTTGCCGCTGAAGCGTGATTTGACCCAGCCGTTGCCGAGGTAGGAGCCCAGCGTCAGGCCCCTGAGCGCCTCGATGTCGCGCACCTTGGACAAGCGCTCGCGCAGCGCTGACTCGCGTCGCACGAACATCGTGAAGCGGCCCTGGGTCACCCATTCCTGGCTGGCCACGGTGTAGCTGAGCCGCTCCTCGGTGGGCACGGTGACGAAGCCATCGGCCTCGCCCTTGCGCACCATCTGCTGGGCGCGCGCCCAGGGGTAGCCTTCATGCAAAAGGGGGAGACCCAGGCGCTTGCCCAGCAGTTCGTTCAGGATGTCGATGAAGATGCCCTCCATGCTGCCGTCGCTGCGGCGCTGGGAGAAGGGGGCAAAGCTGTCGAAGTAAACCAGCCGCAGCGGCAGAGCCGGCGTGCCGCTCAAGGCTTGGGCTCGAAGCGCCGGCGACAGACCGCTCAGTGTGGCGATGGCCAGCAGGTGGCGACGCTGGGGCTTGAAGTCAGCTTGCACGGACGGGCCAGTAGGCTGGCTGGCGGACGGTCGAGTGAACCAAGCCGGGCTTGGTGGCGATGCGCCTAGGTTAGCATCGCCGCCCATGAACTGGCCCTATGAACTGCAGATCGGCTGGCGCTACACCCGCGCCGGCAAGGGCGGACGACGCAACCGCTTCATTTCCTTCATTTCCGGAGTTTCCATGCTCGGCATTGCGCTGGGCGTGGCGGCGCTGATCATCGTTCTGTCGGTGATGAACGGCTTCCAAAAGGAGGTGCGCGACCGCATGCTGAGCGTGATCTCGCATATCGAGGTGCTGAGCTACGGCGGCGATGCGCTGGCGGATTGGCAGGCCACGGCGGCGCAGGCCAAGCAGAACCCTGCGGTGCTGGCGGCGGCACCTTTCATCGCGACGCAGGCCTTGATCGCTCGCGGCGAGGACATGCGCGGCGCCATCGTGCGGGGCATCGATCCCGTGCTGGAGGCCGACGTCACGCCGCTGGCGGCGCAGCTGAAGGATGGTGCGCTAGCGCGTCTGCGTGCGGGCGAGTGGGGCATGGTGATCGGCATCGAGATGGCGCGCCAACTCGGTGTGCGCGAGGGCGACAAGCTGACCCTGGTGGCGCCTGGCGGGCAGGTGACGCCGGCCGGCACGCAACCGCGGCTCAAGGCCTTCACCGTGGTGGGCGTGTTCAACGCCGGCCATTACGAATACGACAGCGGCATGGCGCTGATCCATGTGGACGATGCCGCGCGGCTGTTCCGCGTGGCTGGGCCGACAGGGGTGCAGATCAAGCTCAAGGATGTGCACGAGGCGCGTTTCGTGGCCGACCAGCTGGCGCGCAGCCTGGGCGCGGAGGTGCGTGTGCGCGACTGGACCCGCACCAATGCCAACTGGTTCGATGCGGTGCAGATCGAGAAGCGTCTGATGAGCATCATCCTGACGCTGATCGTCGCGGTGGCGGCCTTCAACCTGGTCTCGACGCTGGTGATGACGGTCACCGACAAGCAGGCCGACATCGCCATTCTGCGCACCTTGGGCGCCAGCCCGCGCTCCATCATGGCAATCTTCATGGTGCAGGGGGCGGCTTCGGGCGTGATCGGCACGCTGTCAGGCGTGCTTCTGGGCTTGCTGGTGGCCTTCAACCTGGATGTGATCGTGCCGACCATCGAGCAGCTGCTCAACATCAGCTTCCTGCCAGGCAGCATCTATCTGATCAACCACATGCCCAGTGATCCGCAGCGTGGCGACATCGTGCCGATTGCCGTCACCTCGCTGGTGCTGGCCTTCCTGGCCACGCTCTACCCCAGCTGGCGCGCCAGCCGCGTGCAACCGGCGGAGGCGCTGCGCTATGAGTGAGATCGTGCTCGAAGGCTTAGGCCTGGAACGCCGCTTCAGCGAAGGCGGGCTGGATGTGAAGGTGCTGTCCGGTGTGGATATCACGGTGCAGCGCAGCCAGACGCTGGCGGTTGTCGGAGCTTCGGGCTCGGGCAAGTCCACGCTGCTGCATCTGTTGGGCGGGCTGGACCGGCCGACCGCCGGGCGCGTGACGCTGATGGGGCAAGATCTGGCCCTGCTGAAGGAACCGGCCCTGGGCCGCTGGCGCAACCAGCACCTGGGCTTTGTCTACCAGTTCCACCACCTGCTGCCCGAGTTCAGTGCGCTGGACAATGTGGCGATGCCGCTGCGCGTGCGCCGCATGCCGCAGGCCCAGGCGCATGAAGCCGCGGCGGCAATGCTGGCCAAGCTGGGCCTGGGCGCGCGCCTGGCGCACCGGCCATCCGAGCTCTCGGGCGGCGAGCGCCAGCGGGTGGCGATTGCGCGTGCGCTGGTCACCAAACCGGCCTGCGTGCTGGCGGACGAGCCCACCGGCAATCTGGACCGCAGCACCGCGCACGCGGTGTTCGAGCTGATGCTGGCCACCGCGCGAGAGCAGGGCACGGCCTTCGTGCTAGTGACTCATGACCAGGAGCTGGCGGCGCGCTGCGAGGCGCGGCTGAGCCTGGTGAGCGGCGTGCTGCAGTAGTATCTCGGGCCGCTTCAGGCCCGACCCACGCACCCTTCTTTCGTCCGATGACTTCCTCTGCCTCCGCCTCGCGTTTCATCCTCAAGCTCAGTTGCCCCGACCAGGCCGGTATCGTCCATGCGGTGACCGGCTTTCTGCTGGAGCAGGGCGGCAATATCGTCACCTCGGCCCAGCATGGCGATGCGGACCACCAGCGCTTTTTCATGCGTATCGAGTTCGAGTGCGCGCAGCCGGTGGCGGTGGAGCTGCTGAAGAGCGCGTTTGCGCCGCTGGCGCAACGGCTGCGCATGGATTGGGAGCTGGTGGCACGCGAAACCAAGACCCGTGTGCTGCTGCTGGTCTCCAAGCTGGGCCACTGCTTGAACGATCTGCTGTTTCGCGTGCAGACCGGACATCTGCCGATCGAGATTCCGGCCATCGTGTCCAACCACCGCGATTTCTATCAGCTGGCGGCCTCGCACAACATTCCCTTCCATCACTTTCCGCTGCTGAACTCGACATCCGAGCAGAAGGCAGCCCAGGAAGCCAAAATCCGCGCGGTGATCGAGGAAAACCAGATCGATCTGGTGGTGCTGGCGCGCTATATGCAGATCCTCAGCCCCGAGATGTGCGAGTACCTCTCCGGCCGGGCGATCAACATCCACCACAGCTTCCTGCCCAGCTTCAAGGGCGCCAAGCCCTACCACCAGGCCTATGAGCGCGGCGTCAAGCTGATCGGCGCGACCGCGCATTACGTGACCTCGGACCTGGACGAGGGTCCGATCATTGAGCAGGAAGTCGCGCGCATCGACCACAGCTTGCCGCCCGAGCAGCTGGTGGCGATGGGCCGCGATGTGGAGTGCGTGACGCTGGCGCGCGCTATTCAGTGGCATGCCGAGCACCGCGTGCTGATGAACGGCAAGCGGACGGTTGTGTTCCGCTGATGTGGATCGACACCCACTGCCATCTGGACGCGCCGGAGTTCGACGCGGACCGGGCGGCGGTGGTGGCGCGAGCCCGCGCTGCGGGCGTGACGCAGTTGGTGCTGCCGGCGGTCGGCGCCTTCGATTTCGAGACGGTGCGCACGCTTGCCCATCAACACGGCTTTGCCTATGCGCTGGGCATCCATCCGCTTTATGTGATGGACGCCCAGGAGCAAGACCTGACTCTGCTGGCCGAACTGCTGGAGCGCTATCGCGATGACCCGCGACTGGTGGCGGTGGGTGAGATCGGTCTGGACTTCTTCGTGCCCGGCCTCGATGCGGCGCGCCAGGACTTCTTCTACACGCAGCAGCTGAAGCTGGCACAGCGCTTTGCGCTGCCGGTGATCCTGCATGTGCGCCGCAGCGCCGACCCGTTGCTGCGCGGGCTGAGGCGCTTCAAAGTGCCGGGTGGCATTGCCCACGCCTTCAACGGCAGCCGCCAGCAGGCCGAGGCCTTTGTCGCGCTGGGCTTCAAGCTGGGCTTTGGCGGCACGCTGACGTATGAGCGCTCGCAGCAGATCCGCCGGCTGGCCGCTGAGCTGCAGCCCGAGGCGCTGGTGCTGGAGACCGATGCACCGGACATTCCGCCGCACTGGCTCTACAAGACCGCCGAGCAGCGAGCGGGCGGCGCGGCCACCGGCCGCAACGAGCCGGCCGAGTTGCCGCGCATTGCTGAGTCGCTGGCGGCCTTGCGCTGCTGGACGGCCGAGCAGACGGCGGCCCGCACGCGCGCCAATGCCTGCGCGGCGCTGCCGCGGCTGCAGGCACTGGAGGACGGCGCGCATGGCTGAGGCCGAGACGCCGCGTCTGCGCGGCCTGGCGCCGGTGTTCTCGGCCCAGGCTCGGCTGCTGGTGCTGGGCAGCTTCCCGAGCGAGGCCTCGCTGCGCGCTCAGCAGTACTACGGCCATCCGCGCAACCACTTCTGGCCACTGCTGGCAGCCCTGTGGGGTCAGGACTTGCTGGCCCTGCCTTATGAACAGCGCATCGCGGTGGCCAAGGCCCGCGGGCTGGCGATCTGGGATGTGTACGCCAGCTGTGAGCGCGAAGGCAGCCTGGACAGTGCCATCCGCGCGGCCGCGCCCAATGATCTGGCTGGCCTGGCCCGGCAGCTGCCGCAGCTGCAGGCGATCGCGCACAACGGCGGCGAATCGGCGCGCAACATGAAGATCACGCAAGCGCTGGGCTTGCCTGTCTATCGCCTGCCTTCTACCAGCCCGGCCAATGCTTCGTGGAGCTTCGAGCGCAAGCGGGCGGCGTGGCACGAAGTGTTCGCTCGCCATGGTCTACTTCGGCCCCATGAGCAAGAAGCAGTCACAAACACGCAAGGGCGAGAGCCGAACTGACTGGGTGCCGGCCACGCTGAGCGAGTACGACGGCGTGCGTTTCCTGCACCTGGACTCGATCTGGGTGCAGGGCGCGATGCGCATTCGCAAGCCCCAGCAGCTGGAACTGGAGTACATCCAGCGCATGCTGGCCTGGATGCTGTGGCGTGATGCCAAGCATCTGAGTGAGGGCCTTGCAGTGCAGCTGGGCCTGGGCGCGGCGGCGCTGACCCGCTTCAGCCACAAGGTGCTGAAGATGAAGACCACAGCGGTGGAGCTCAATCCCACGGTGATTGCGGCCTGCCGCAGCTGGTTTCATCTGCCTGAGGACGATGAGCGTCTGACGGTGCTGAATATGGACGCGTCGGCCTGGGTGCAGGACCCGGCGAATCTGCAGACGGTGGCGGTGCTCAATGTGGACCTGTATGACCACGATGCGGCCTCGCCGGTACTGGACGATGAGGATTTCTATCGGGCCTGCCACGGCGTGCTGGAGGAGGGCGGGCTGATGACCGTCAACCTGTTCGGCCGGGCCGCCAGCTTTGCGCGCAGCGCTTCCCGCATCGCCCGCGTGTTCGGCAGCGATCAGGTCTGGAGCCTGGCGCCGACCAAGGAGGGCAACACCGTGCTGGTGGCCGGCCGCAATGTGCTGGTGCCGGATCGCGAAGAGCTGGAGCGCCGGGCGGCTAATATCGAGTCGAAGTTCGCGGTTTACGGCCTGCCGGCGCGCAAATGGCTTCGTTTGGTACGGCCGCTGCCGATGAGCATCATCAACCAGCTTCATTCCGAGCCGCATTCATGAGCAGCAAGACCAGCAGCAAGAGCAGCAGCACTCCCATGGCACCGGCGGCAGGGCTCGCCCCCTTGAAGCCAGAGGGGCGGCTGGAATGGCGGCAGCTGCTGCGCTGGCTGCAGGACGACGGTCTGATCGATGAAGAGCAGGTCAAGCGCACCGAGCAGCGCTTTGCAGCCGGCGACAGTTCGCTGCATCCGTTGGTGCGCCTGGGCCATGGCGGCCTGACGCGTGCCGGCAACAACAAGCCGCTTGACGTGGATCAGCTGACCGAGTGGCTGGCGGCACGAGCTCAGCTGCCCTATCTCCGCATCGATCCGCTCAAGGTCGATGTGGGCCGCGTGGCCGACATCATGTCGGTGGGCTATGCAGAGGCCAAGCGCTGCTTGCCGGTGCAGGTCGGGCTCAACGATGTGACGGTGGCCACTTCTGAGCCTTTCGACACCAGCTGGATTGCGCAGATCGAGTCGCACACCCGCAAGCCGATCAAGCTGGTGGTGGCCAATCCACTGGAGATCGCGCGTTACACGACCGAGTTCTTCACGCTGGCGCGCTCGGTCCGCAATGCCACCAAGACGGGCGAGGTGGCCGCGGCGGCCAGCTTCGAGCAGCTGGTCGAGCTGGGCAAGAACAACAAGCAGCTCGACGCCAATGATCAGGGCGTGGTGCAGGTGGTCGATTGGCTGTGGCAATACGCCTTCGACCAGCGCGCCAGCGACATCCATCTGGAGCCGCGCCGCGAGATGGGCGTGATCCGCTTTCGTATCGACGGCGTGCTGCACACGGTCTATCAGCTGCCCAGCTCGGTGATGAGCGCGATGACCTCGCGCATCAAGCTGCTCGGGCGCATGGATGTGGTGGAGAAGCGGCGCCCGCTGGATGGCCGCATCAAGACGCGCAACCCGGCCGGCGACGAGGTGGAGATGCGCTTGTCGACCCTGCCCACGGCCTTCGGCGAGAAGATGGTGATGCGCATCTTCGACCCGGATACCGCCGTCAAGGATCTGGATCAGCTCGGCTTTTCAGGCCACGACGCCGAACGCTGGAACAAGCTCACCACGCAGGCGCACGGCATCATCCTGGTGACAGGCCCGACCGGCAGCGGCAAGACCAGCACGCTTTATTCGACGCTCAAGCGGCTGGCAACTGATGAGGTCAATGTCTGCACCATCGAGGACCCGATCGAGATGATCGAGCCGGCCTTCAACCAGACGCAGGTGCAGTCGGTGCTGGATTTCGGCTTTGCAGAAGGCTTGCGTGCGCTGATGCGGCAGGACCCGGACATCATCATGGTGGGCGAGATCCGCGATCTGGAGACCGCCGAGATGGCGATCCAGGCCGCGCTGACCGGCCATTTGGTCTTCAGCACTCTGCATACCAATGACGCTGCGTCGGCGATCACCCGGCTGATGGATCTGGGCGTGCCGTCCTATCTGATCAATGCGACAGTGATCGGTGTGCTGGCGCAGCGCCTGGTTCGCACCCTGTGCCCGCACTGCAAGACACCCGATCCGAACGTGACGCGCGAGACGCTCAACGAGATGCTCAAGCATTGGCGCATGAATGGCGGCGTGAAGCCCTACAAGCCCGTGGGCTGCCTGGAATGCCGCAATACCGGCTATCGCGGTCGTGCCGGCTTGTATGAGCTGCTGACGGTCAGCGAAGCGGTGAAGGCCTCCCTGCATCCGGTGACCGACATCTCGGCCATGCGGCGGCAGGCAATCCAGGAGGGCATGCGGCCGCTGCGCTTGGCCGGTGCCATGAAGGTGGCCGAAGGAGCGACGACGCTGGAAGAGGTGTTGCGCTCCACGCCGCAGTGGGAGGCCTGACTCCAGCACGCAGGGCGTTTGGGTCAGCGCATGGTCTTACGTGTAAACCACACAGTTCTCAAGGGGATGGCTGCCTAGAATGCGGCCGATCTAACGAGACATAGAAGGTTCACACATGAGGGTCAAGAGTCAGAAAGACTTCTGGTCGGGGCTGATGTTCATCGTCATGGGCGTCAGTTTTGCCTGGGGCGCAACGGAGTACAGCTTTGGCTCCTCTGCGCGACCCGGACCGGGCTACTTCCCCTTTGGCCTGGGCATTCTTCTGGCGGTGCTCGGTGGCATCGTGCTGTTCAAGGCGCTGACGATTGAATCCGAGAGCGGCGACCGAATCGGCAGCTTCGCTTGGCGACCGCTGCTGGTGATCGTCGGTGCCGTGCTGCTGTTCGGCTTCTTGCTCCCTCGCCTGGGCTTGGTGATGACCTTGCCGGTACTGATCACCGTTGCGGCCTTCGCCGGGGATGAGTTCAAGCTGGGAGAGGCACTGATCAATAGCGTTGTGCTGACCATTCTGAGCTGGGTGATTTTCATCTGGGGCCTGGGCTTGGTGATTCCCACATGGCCGCCTTTCCTGACGACGAGCGCTTGAGGACTTCCCCATGGACTTGCTAAACAACCTGGCTCTGGGATTCCAGACAGCGCTCTCGCTGACCAATCTGATGTATGCCTTCTTCGGTGCCATGCTTGGCACCTTGATTGGCGTGCTGCCTGGTCTGGGACCGGTCGCAACGATTGCGATGCTGCTGCCCTCAATCTATTCACTCGATGCGACGCCGGCCTTGATCATGCTGGCAGGCATCTATTACGGGGCGCAGTACGGCGGCTCGACCACGGCCATCCTGATTAACGTGCCGGGCGAATCGAGCTCGGTGGTGACAGCCATCGACGGCTACCAGATGGCCCGCCAAGGCCGGGCAGGTGCCGCGCTGGCCGCTGCAGGACTCGGGTCCTTCTTTGCCGGCTGCGTCGGCACGATCATCATCGCCGCATTCGCACCGCCCTTGACCGAGCTGGCTTTCAAGTTCGGCCCTGCCGAGTATTTCTCGCTGATGGTGCTGGGGCTGATTGGTGCCGTGGTGCTGGCATCGGGCTCCCTGATCAAGGCTATCTCGATGATCTTGCTGGGCCTGTTGCTCGGGCAGATCAACACCGATGTGATCTCCGGTACGCCGCGATATTCCTTCGACATCGCTGAACTGACGGACGGGATTAACTTCGTCGTGATCGCGATGGGTGTGTTCGGCTTCGGCGAGATCATCGCCAATCTGGGCAAGCCGGCGGAGCATCGGGAAGTCTTCACGAAGGATGTGAAGGGCTTGTGGCCGACGCGACAGGATTTCCAGGAAGCCTGGCCTGCAGTGCTGCGCGGCACGACGCTTGGCAGCATCTTGGGTGTCTTGCCCGGTGGCGGAGCGCTCCTGGCGGCGTTCGCAGCCTATACCTTGGAGAAGAAGATCACCAAGAACCCGCGCATTCCCTTTGGTAAGGGTGCGATCCAGGGCGTGGCAGGTCCAGAGGCTGCCAACAATGCGGGCGCACAGACCAGCTTCATTCCGATGTTGACCTTGGGTATCCCGCCCAACGCGGTGATGGCTTTGATGGTTGGCGCGATGACCATCAAGGGCATTCAGCCTGGACCGCAGGTCATGACCAGCAATCCTGAGTTGTTCTGGGGCTTGATCGCGTCCATGTGGATCGGCAACTTGATGCTGGTCATCCTTAACCTGCCGTTGATTGGCATCTGGATCAAGCTGCTGACCGTGCCCTATCGCTTCCTGTTCCCGGCGATCGTCACCTTCTGCTGCATCGGCAGCTACACCCTCAACAACAACAGCTTCGACGTCTACATGACGGCAGGCTTTGCCGTTGTCGGCTACCTCTTCTATAAGTTGGGCTGCGAACCTGCACCGCTGTTGCTGGGCTTCATCCTGGGGCCGATGATGGAAGAGAACCTGCGGCGCGCTTTGCTACTGTCCCGTGGTGACTGGGGGACCTTCATGACCCGCCCGCTCTCGGCCGGCCTGTTGATCGCGGCAGCACTCATGGTCGTGGTCGTCATGCTGCCCTCTATAAAGAACAAGCGGCAAGAGGCCTTCCAAGAAGAAGACTGAACCTCAGCAGCCGCGCGTCGCGCGGAGAGCTTGGCTCGCTGAGGGGGTGAAGACGGCTAACGCAGAATGCGTTAGCCGTTTTTTCTTGCGGCGAGGGAAAACCTGTGCCATAATCTAAGGCTGCGCTGAACACAGCAGGTGTCGCGAAAGTGGTACTGGCAGGGTTGGGTGCAGGGTGGTAGAGAAAAGCGAGTTTGAAAATTATTTCGAGCGAGC
>PNNH01000047.1 GCA_013824165.1 Methylibium sp.
CGAGCTGTTCTCGGTCAACCCGACCACGGCGCGCGGCGTGCCGGGCCTGTTCGCCCGCAACGAGCGTGTGGTCTGCGTGTTCGAGGGCGACGGGCAAAGCGTGCAGGGCAGCTTCGTGCTGGTGCTGGTGGGCGCCACCATCGTCGGCTCGATGGCCACCACCTGGCATGGCGTGGTCAATCCGCCCCGCCCCGGCCATCTGCGTGACTGGTCCTATGAGAATCAGGACATCCGCTTCAGCCAGGGCGATGAGATGGGCCGCTTCCTGCTCGGCTCCACCGTCGTGATGCTGTTCCCGCGCAGCGGCATGGGCTTCAACCCGGCCTGGCGGCCAGGCGGTGCGATCCGCCTGGGCGAGGCGATGGTGGCTTAAGCCAGCAGCAGACGCCGCACAGCCAGCGTCTGCAGGCAGGCATCCGCCAGTTCCTGCCCCTTGGTGAGGAAGTGGGCGCTGAAGTAGCGCCGATGTTCCTCATGCTCATGGAAGTGATGCGGCGTCAGCACCGCCGAGAACACCGGCACGCCGCTGTCGAGCTGCACCCGCATCAGGCCGTCGATCACCGCCGTGGCGACGAAGTCGTGGCGGTAGATGCCGCCGTCGACCACCAGCGCGCAGGCCAGGATGGCGTCATAGCGGCCGCTGCGCGCCAGGCTTTGCACCTGCAAGGGGATTTCGAAGGCGCCAGGCAGTTCGAACTCGTCGATCCCGCCGGGAGCGACGCCGCGCGAGCGCAGCCGCTCCTTGGCCGCCAGGCAGGCCTGGCCGACGATGTCGCGATGCCAGCAGGCGCTGACGATGGCAATCCGCGGCGCAGGGTCGAGACCGGCAAGCGCTGAAGAAGCAGAAGTAGTAGTAGCAGTAAGACCAGACTGATTCATGTGAACCTCATCGAGGATGGTTGGACATAAATCAGGGCAAGCACGCAAATGCGCGGCCATGCCGCAGCTGCACCCACGCGAGCAGGCACAGCCGCGGCCTTGGCCGCGAACTCGCGTTCTCTTTCATCCGGACTGTGACCGTCGGCCCTGGCATCGCACCAGGTCTGCTGACTCCGTCGCGGCACGCAGGCCGCCACGGACGCTCGCGGGCTCTCCAGCGCTGCGTCGGGCGACGCATGCCGGAATACCGCCGGTGGGGACTTCCACCCCGCCCTGAGAACGCTGCCGAGCCTTGCGACCCGGCAGGCGGGAGTCTAGGGCCTGTCCAGGGTCGCCAGCAGCTCGGCGGCCGCGGTGGCGCTCATCGGCCGCCCCAGGTAGAAGCCCTGCAGCTGAGTACAGCCCAGCGCTTCGGCGGCCTGCGCCTGCTCTTCGGTCTCGACGCCCTCGGCGATGACCTCCAGCCCCAGCGACTGGCCCAGCGCGCAGGTGGCGCGCACGACGGCGCTGGCGTCGGCCTGCGGCAAGGGGGCGATCATGCTGCGGTCCAGCTTCATCGCATGGATGGGCAGCTGGCGCAGCATGGTCAGCGAGGACTGGCCGGTGCCGAAATCGTCCAGCGCGCACAGCACGCCGGCATCGCGCAGCTGCAGCAGCTGGGGCAGCACCTGCTCGACGTGGCCGATGGCGGCGGTCTCGGTGATCTCGATCTGCAGACTGCCATGCGGCAGGCGCAAGTCGTCCAGCGCCAGTAACAGGCGCGGCACGAAGGCCCGGTCATCAAACTGCAGCGGCGACACGTTCACTGCCACCGGCAGTACCGCGCCAAAGCGGTCCAGCCATTCGCGCAGCTGCGCCGTTGCCAGCGCAAGGATCAGCTCACCCAGCGCCTTGATCTGTCCGGTGCGCTCGGCCGCCGGGATGAACTCGGCCGGGCTGATCGCGCCGACACCGCTGCGCTGCCAGCGCACCAAGGCCTCGAAGCCCAGCAGCGTGCGCGTGCCGGCTGCGAACTTGGGCTGGTAAAGCAGCTCGAACTCGCCGGCCTCCATGGCGCGCGCCAGCGCCTGCTCGGCATCCAGCCGGGACTGTGCCGCGGCGTTCATCGAGGCGTCGAAGAAGGCACAGGCCGCGCCGGGCTGGCCCTTGGCGCGGTGCACCGCCGAATCGGCCGCACGCAGCAAGCCGGGGCCGTCGTCCGCATCACGGGGGAACAGCGCCACGCCGATCGACAGGTGCACGAACAGCTCGGCGCCGTCCACCTCGAAGGGCCGCTGCAGCAAGGCCAACAGCTGCTCGATGAAGGCGCGCGCATGACCGCGCTCGCCCGCACCTGGCCCCTCGACCAGCATCACGAACTGGTCCTCGCCCAGCCGGGCCAGCGTCGCACTGACCGGCAGCTCGGTCTTGAGCCGCGCGGCCACGGCCTGCAGCAGCGCATCGCCGACCGCATGGCCCAGCGTCTCGTTGACCAGCTGAAAGCGGTCGATGTCAGCGGAGACCAGCGCGAACGGCGGCGCTCCCAGCCGCGTCAGATGCTTGAGCCGTTCCTGTGTGAAGTTGCGATTCGGCAAGTCGGTCAGCTCGTCATGCAGGGCCATGCGCCGCAGCGCCTCCACCGCCGCATGGCGCTCCGTCACGTCGACCAGCGCCAGCAACTCGGCCGGTGCACCGTCCCACTCGATCTGGCTGGACAGGCCATGCAGATGCAAGGTGCGGCCGTCGCGCGCCAGACGCAGGTCTTCCCACTCGATGCGCGCTTCGGGGTCGCGCAAGACCTCTGCATGGCGCCGCAAGGCCTCCTCGCGTCGTTGCGGCGCGACCAGAAGTTCCAGCAGATCGGCACGCAGCGCGCTTTCAAGATCATGCGCGCCGAACATCGCCAGCGCCGCCGGATTGGCGTAGAGCAGCTTGTGATTGCGCAGCACCGCCAGGCCCTGCAGCGAATGCTCGGCCAGACGGGTGAAGCGCTCGGCCTGCAGTCGCGCCTCGCGGTGGGCGCGGCCGACCGACAGCAGGATCAGTGCCAGGCACAGCGCCGTCTGCACGACCGCGCCCAGGCTGTAGGTGATGGAAGAGCGACCCGAGGGGTCCAGCAGCGGGCCGCTGATGTGCACCAGCGCCGAAGCCACGAAGCAGGCGCTGACCCAGAGCTGCTGCCCGCTGCTGTGACGCCACAGCAGCGCAGCGCTGAGCAGCGCGCCCAGGCCCAGCACCACCGCACCGAAGGCCACCGCGCTCTGCATATCCCACAGGCCCAGCACGGCCAGCACGCACATCAGCAGCAGCAGCACCGGCAAAGCCTGCGCCAGACGCAGGCGGCGGCCGCAAAAGTCCATCGCGCCGGCCAGCTGCAGCAGCTGCGAGCTCATCAGCGCCAAGGACGCCAGCAGCGCTTGCACGGCACGCGCTGGCGAACTGGCGTCGAAGGCGTCCTGCAGCACCGGCCCGCCGCCCAGGCCCAGGCCCAGCAGCACCCAGCTCCAGCCCCACATCCAGACATAGGCATGCTGGCGCTGCTCCTGAACCCACAGCCGCAACATGGCGACCCCGAACAGGCCGAGGATGACAGCATTGACCAACAGCAGCAGGGTCATGGGCGCAGGACGAGCCAAGCGAATCTGCATGCTAGCCGATGCAGGCGCCAGAGCTGCGACCGGCCTGGGCGAGAATCGGGGACAGGCGGGCCGAGGTCTTGCGGGACCCGGCCTCGAACTCATTTCGGCACAGACCATGACCCAGCGCGTTCTCACCGGCATCACCACCACCGGCACCCTGCATCTCGGCAACTACGTCGGCGCCTTGCGCCCGGCCATCGTCGCCAGCCGCGCACCCGGCGTGGAGAGCTTCTTCTTCATGGCCGATTACCACGCGCTGATCAAGTGCGACGAACCGGACCGCATCGAGGCCTCGCGCCTGCAGATCGCCGCGACCTGGATCGCGGCCGGCCTGGACACCGATCGCGCGGTGTTCTACCGCCAGAGCGACATCCCCGAGATCCCCGAGCTGACCTGGCTGCTGACCTGCGTCACCAGCAAGGGGCAGATGAATCGCGCCCATGCCTACAAGGGTGCGGTGGACGCCAACCTTGCGGCCGGCGAGGACCCCGACGCCGGCATCACCATGGGGCTGTACAGCTACCCCATCCTGATGGCGGCCGACATCCTGATGTTCAACGCCCACCGCGTGCCAGTCGGCAAGGACCAGGTGCAGCACATCGAGATGGCGCGCGACGTGGCGCAGCGCTTCAACCACCTCTTTGGCCAAGGGCGCGAGTTCTTCGTGCTGCCCGAGGCCGAAGTCGAAGCAGAGATGGAGCTGCTGCCCGGCCTGGACGGCCGCAAGATGAGCAAGAGCTACGACAACGTGATTCCGCTGTTCGAGGGCGGCGCGAAGGCGCTGCGCGAGGCGATCGCGCGCATCGTCACCGACAGCAAGCTGCCCGGCGAGCCGAAGGACCCGGACAGCTCGCACTTGGTCAGCATCTTCGACGCCTTCGCCACGCCCGAGCAGCGTGCAGCCTTCCGCGCCGAGCTGCGCGCCGGCCTGGCCTGGGGCGAGGCCAAGCAGCGTCTGTTCGATCAGATCGACAGCCAGATCGGCCCGATGCGTGCGCGCTATGAAGAGCTGATGGCCCACCCCGAGCGTATCGAAGAGATCCTGCAGCGCGGCGCCACCAAGGCACGCGCCATCGCGGCGCCCCTGCTGGCCGAGCTGCGCCACGCGGTGGGCCTGCGCCCTTTCCAGGCCTTGCAGGCCAAGGCCACGCCGGTGGTCAAGGCAAAGTCCGCGCTGCCGCTGTTCAAGCAGTACCGCGAGGCCGACGGCAAGTTCTACTTCAAGCTCACCGCTGCCGACGGCAGCCTGCTGCTGCAGAGCCAGGCTTTCGAGCAGGGCCGCGAAGCCGGCCAGTGGGTGGCTCGATTGAAGAAGGACGGCGCCGCCGCCTTGGCCACTGCGCCGGTACAGCGCGCCGAGGGCCTTGCCGAGGCAGAGTTGCTGGCGGCGCTGGCCGCTCTTCAGGCCGACGCTGCCTGATACGCTGATACACAGCAGCAATGCGGCGCAACAGTGCCGCAACATCGCGCTGCGCCAATCCGCCCTGGAGGAGCGCCGCCGGGGTGTGCGATGGATGAGTGCGAGTGGGTTGAGGGGCTTGCCGGAGGCGCGCTGCAGGCGCCGTCATCTGCTGTGGCCGCTGCTGCTGGGCGCGCACCTGGCGCTGTGGCTGCTTCCAGACCGCGCGCCGCCGCAACGACCCGCGGTGGCTGGCGCCGTCACGTCGATGCAGCTGCGCCTGCTGGCACCCAAGCCCAGGCTGTCTGCTGCCATGCCGCGCCCGCCCCTGGCCCGGCCTGTGCTCGCGCCGCCACTCGCACTGCCGCTGTTGCAGCCACCGTCCATCGAGATCACGACCCCAGCGACAGCGGCAGCACCGCCGGCTGAAGCCGCCACGGCCGGCCCGGCCCAGGGCCTGGCTGCGACTGCTACAAGCTCTGGAAATAGCCCTGCGCCGCTGATCGTTCGCATCCCCGCGGCCGGCAAGCCGGGTCAGTTCACCCCCTGGCACAACCCGGCCACACAGGACCCGCGCTCGCGCTCGATACGTTTGACGTTCGAGGAGAAGATGGCGATCGCTGCCGGCACGTCGGAGTGCTTTCTTGAAGAGCGCGAACCTGATGGTTCAATCTGGCGCGGACCGGGCAAGCTCAGGCACCGTGCCAGCGCCAGCTCGCTGACCGGCGCAGCCGCATCGGCAGGCGGCATGGTGACCGTCTGCGTGCGCTGAGCCGCGCCGGCCTTCACTTGCGCCAGATCAGCCCTCGGCAATAACCCCCTGGCGCGGCTCTCGCCGGCGGCTTAGCCTAGCGGCATAGCAAAGACTAGCAATCAGGAGACCTACCCATGAGCACCATTCCCGCCGACAGCCTGGCCCTTCAACGCTTCTACCACTGGGAACGCGAGTCGCCCGAGCGCATTGCGCTGACCCAGCCGATGGGCGATGGCGCGGTCAAGGATTTCACCTGGGGCCAGGTCGGCGATCAGGTGCGCCGCATGGCCACCTACCTGCAGAGTCAGGGTTGGGAGCCTGGCTCCAAGGTGGCCATCCTGTCCAAGAACTGCGCCTGGTGGATGATGAGCGACCTGGCCATCTGGATGGCCGGCTATGTCTCGGTGCCGCTGTACCCAACGCTCGCGCCCGAAACCGTTCGCCAGATCCTCGAGCACAGTGAAGCCAAGGCCTGCTTCATCGGCAAGCTGGATGGCTGGGAGCATATGAAGCCCGGCGTGCCGGCCGACATGCCCTGCATCAGCTACCCGCTGTCGCCCTTCGACGCAGTCAAGAGCTATGAGGGCTGGGACGCCATCTGCGCGCGCAGCAGCCCGATGTCCGGCGAACCCTCGCGCGGCGCCGATGATCTGGCCACGCTGATCTACACCTCGGGCACCACCGGCATGCCCAAGGGCGTGATGCACACCTTCGGCGCCTTCGCCTGGGGCCTGGGCCAGGGCCTCAAGCGCATCCCCATCGGCCACGACGACCGCATGCTGTCCTACCTGCCGCTAGCCCACGTGGTCGAGCGCGTGCTGGTCGAGCATGGCTGGCTGCGCACCGGCATGCATGTCTATTTCGCGGAGAGCCTGGACACCTTCGCGGCCGATCTGCAGCGCGCGCGGCCGACGGTGTTCTTCTCGGTGCCGCGGCTGTGGGTCAAGTTCCAGCAGGGCGTGCACGCCAAGATGCCGCCGGCCAAACTGGCGCGCCTGCTGTCCATTCCCATCCTTGGCGGCATCGTGCGCAAGAAGATCCTCAAGGCCCTGGGCCTGGACCAGTGCCGCATCGCCGCCGGCGGTGCCGCGCCGATGCCGCTGGCGCTGCTGGAGTGGTACAAGAAGCTGGGCCTGCACATCAACGAGGGCTACGGCATGACCGAGAACCTGGCCATCTCGCACATCACCGTGCCGGGCCAGAGCCAGTTCGGCACCGTGGGCCCGGCCTACGAAGGCGTGGAGACCCGCATCGACCCCAAGAACGGCGAGTTGCAGATGCGCAGCCCCGCGCTGATGCTGGGCTACTACAAGGAGCCGCGCCTGACCGAGGATGCCTTCACGCCGGACGGTTGGCTGCGCACCGGTGACAAGGCCGCGATCGAGGCCAATGGCTGCCTGCGCATCACCGGCCGCGTCAAGGATCTGTTCAAGACCAGCAAGGGCAAGTACGTCGCGCCCGCACCGATCGAAGACCGCCTCGTGATGCACCCGACGGTGGAGGCCTGCATGGTGGCCGGCGCCAACCTGGGCCAGCCGCTGGGCATCGTGATGCTGGCGCCGGATGCCGCCCTGCGCACCGGCAGCGAAGCCGACCGACAGCAGCTGATGGCGCAGCTCACCGAGCATCTGGACAACATCAATGCGCGCCTCGACCCGCATGAGCAGCTCGACTGCCTGGTGGTGGTGAAGAACGCCTGGACGGTGGACAACGGCTTCATCACGCCCACCTTCAAGGTCAAGCGCAACCGCGTCGAAGAGGTCTACGGCGCCCACTTCGAAGAGTGGGTGGCACGCCGCAGCAAGATCGTCTTCGGGGACTGATGGGAGCGCGGCGCGGCCTCCTGCGCAGTTGGGCGCGCGCGCTCAAGACCGATGTGCTGGCGGTCTACTTTGCCGCCCGCGACCCGCTCGCGCCCTGGCGCTGGCGCCTGCTGGCGCTGGCGGTGGCGGCCTATGCGCTCAGCCCCATCGACCTGATCCCGGACTTCATCCCGCTGCTCGGCTATCTGGACGACCTGCTGCTGGTGCCGCTAGGCCTGTGGCTGGTGATCCGCCTGATGCCGCCAGCGGTGATGGCGCGCGCGCGCCAGCGCGCCGCGCAGCTGCTGCAAAAACCCAAGAGCTGGGCCGCTGGCGGCGCCGTCGTGCTGGTCTGGCTGCTGGTGGCCGCGCTGCTGGCCTGGTGGCTGTGGCCCATGATCCAAGAGGCAAGGGAGGCCTCCACGCGATGACCCACCGCATGCCGGCCCGCCGGGCCTTGATGCGCCTGCTTGGCGCCAGCTGTCTCGCACTCGCGGCCGGCCAAGCCGTGCAGGCTGAGGCCCCGAGCTTCAGCGCCAGCGACATGGTCGCCGCCGAGCGCCTGCGCGAAGCGGGCCTGGCCAGCGGCCTGGCCTACGAGTTGGTGGACAGCCTGGTCACCGAGGTGGGCGCACGCCCGGCCGGCTCGCTGAACGACCAACGCGCGGTGGACTGGGCGCTGGATCGGCTGCGCCGCCTGGGCTTCTCGAATGTGCGCGCCGAGCCCGTGCCGCTGCGCGCCTGGAAGCGCGGAGAGGCGCATGCCCACATCACCGCGCCCTATCCGCATCCGCTGGTGATGACGGCACTGGGCAATAGCGTGGCCACGCCCAAGGAGGGTCTGCATGCCGAGATTGCCTACTACCCGGATCTGGAGACGCTGAAGGCCGATGTCAGCGATCGCGCCCGCGGCCGCATCGTCTTCATCGACCAGAAGACCGAGCGCAGCCGCGACGCCCGCGGCTACGGACGCGCGGTGGCTGCGCGTATCCAGGGCACGGCCGAGGCTGCCCGGCGCGGCGCCATCGCGGTGGCGATCCGCTCGATCGGCACCGACCGCGACCGCCTGGCCCACACCGGCAGCACGCGCTATGCCGAAGGCCTCAGCAAGATCCCGGCGCTGGCCGTCTCGGTGCCGGATGCCGATCTGATCGGCCGGCTGACCCGCTACAGCCAGCCGATCAAGATGCATCTGGCGCTGCAGGCCGAAGGCGGCATCGCCGCGGTCTCGCACAATGTGATCGCCGAGATCCCCGGCAGCGAGCTTCCGGACGAGGTGGTGCTGATCGGCGCCCATCTGGACAGCTGGGATCTGGGCCCCGGCGCGCTGGACGATGGCGCCGGAGTCGGCATCGTCACCGCTGCCGCCCGGCTGATGCTGGAGGCCGGCCTGAAGCCCCGCCGCACCGTGCGCGTGGTGCTGTTCGCCAATGAAGAGAACGGCTTCGACGGCGCCATCGCCTATGCCGACAAGTACAAAGGCCAGGTGCACCAGTTCGTCGGCGAAAGCGATCTGGGCGCCGGCCTGGTCTACCGCTTCCAGAGCCGCGTGCGGCCCGAGGCCCTGCCCTTGATCCAGCAGATCGCGCAGCCGCTGGCCACGCTGGGCATCGCGTCGGGCAGCAACGAAGGCTCGCCCGGCCCCGATGCCGCCTTGCTGATGCGCCGCAATGCCTGGCCGGCGCTGGAGCTCAGTCAGGACGGTAGCGACTATTTCGACTGGCACCACACGCCCAACGACACGCTGGACAAGATCGACCCGGCCAAGCTGCGCCAGAACGTCGCGGCCTGGGCGGTGATGAGCTGGCTGGCGGCGCAAAGCCCGGTCGCCTTCGGGCCGATGCCGGCTGCTCCTATTGCTTCTGCACCGGCGCCTAGCCGGCCTTGAGGATCGTGGCGGGATCTTCCAGCCCCGAGCTCACACTGCGCCAGGCGAGCGCGGCGGATGCGCCGGCGCTGTTCGACGCCCATCAGAATTCCGTCCTCAGCCTGGCAGGCACGGCCTACGCCGCGCCGCAGCTGCAGGCCTGGTTCGAGGGCCGCAGCCCGGCCATCTACGAGCCGGCGCTCAGCGAGGGCCGGATCTGGCTGGCCGAGCGAGCCGGCCGGGTGCTGGGCTTCGTCGGCATTGAGCCGCTGGAAGTCAGCCTGCTGTTCGTGCGCCCCGAAGCGGCCGGCAGCGGCCTGGGCAGCCGCCTGCTGGCGCTGGGCATGGCGCAGGCGCGCCGCACCGGAGCGGGGCCGCTGAAGCTGGTGGCCACGCTGAACTCGCAGGCCTTCTATGAACGCCATGGCTTCGCGCCCGTGGAGCGCTGCGAGACGCTGCGCGGCAGCGCGCAGAGCACCCGCATTGAGCTGGTCCGTATGCGCCAGCAGGTGCTGCATCTGTGCCAGCAGCCGCAGCACGGCGATGCGGTCGCCCGGATGATCTACCAGGAGTTCTGGCGTGACGTGCCGAACGGCATGAGCGAAGCCGATCTGCAGGCGCATCTGCGCACGGCCACCGACCCGGACCGTCTGCCGCTGTGCCTGATCGCGATCGATGCGGACGGGCAGTTGCTGGGCACCGTCAACCTGATCGACAACGATGACAGCCAGCGTACGCATCTCTGGCCCTGGCTGGCCGCCATGGTGGTGCTGGAGTCGCAGCGCGGCCGCGGCATCGGCAGCGCGCTGGTGCGCAGCCTGCTGCTGGAAGCACGCCGGCTGGGCCTGCCGCGCCTGTACTTCGGCACCGACGGCCCGGGGTTCTACACCCGGCTGGGCGCGCAGCTGCATGAACAGGTCAGCGAGACTTTTTGCGTCATGCGTTTCGAGCTCGGCTAAGCTCGTCGCCATGCTCGGCATCCACGACCTTCCGCTCTTCATCGTCTCAGGCCTGCTGCTGAACATCGCACCGGGGCCGGATTCGGTGCTGATCATGACGCGCAGCGCCACCCAGGGCTGGCGCGCCGGTTCGGCCGCATCGCTGGGCATCGGCGCCGGCACCTGTGTGCATGTGCTGGCGGCGGCCCTGGGCCTGTCTGCCCTGCTGGCGGCTTCGAGCTGGGCCTTCACGCTGGTCAAGTGGGTGGGCGCGGCCTATCTGGTCTATGTGGGCCTGCAGATGCTGCTGGCACGCCGCAGCGCGCCCACCACTGCGACCCACGAAGCAGCGGCGCCTGCCCGCCTCAGCCACCGGCAGATCTTTGCCCAGGGCTTTCTGACCAATGTGCTGAACCCCAAGGTGGCGCTGTTCTTCCTGGCCTTCGTGCCGCAGTTCATCGCGCCGGACGCGCCACACAAAGCGCTGGCCTTCGTCGTGCTGGGCGCGATCTTCAATGTCAACGGCATGCTGTGGTGCCACTTCCTGGCCCTGTCTACCGCGCTGGCCAGCCGGCGCCTCAGGCTGGGTGGGGCGCTGGCGCAGTGGCTGAACCGCGCCATCGGCGCGCTGTTCCTTTCTTTCGGGCTGAAGCTGGCGCTGTCGGATCGCTGAGGCGGCCCCTCAGAAAGCCCTACTGCTTTCAGGCCTAGGCCGCTTGCCCATAAGCTTTTGCCATGAATGTCATCAAAGCCCTGGAACTGCCCTTGCGTCGCCACGCGGGCACCGTCACCCTGCTCGCCCTGGCCTGCCTGGAAGCCCAGGCGATGTCCGAGCGCCGCGTTGGCGACCACCTGAGTCTGGCCTTGCCGATCGGCACGCTGGCGGTGGAAGCCTGGCGGGGCGATTGGGAAGGCGCCTGGCAGTTGACCCAGACCTTTGCGCTGACAACAGGGGTGGCCGAGCTGCTGAAGAAAACCACCGGCGTGACCCGTCCCGACGGCATGGGCGACAACAGCTTCCCCAGCGGCCATGCAGCGCGCGCCTTCAGCGCGGCCAGCTATGTGCACGTGCGCCACGGCATCGAGGCGGCCTGGCCGCTATACCTGGCCGCCACTTACGTCGGCCATACCCGCGTGCAGGCCAAGCGCCACCGCTGGAGCGAGGTGGCCGTGTCGGCCGGGCTGGCCTACGGCTTTGCGCGCTGGCGCGTCGAGCCCCTGGGTGCGAAGGCGGAGGTGGCAGTGCTGGGCGACGGTGTGTTCGTCAGCTTGCGCTGGCAGCCCTGAAAGCCAGCACCCTCGCATGAAAGACACCCCCTCCCGCACGCTGCGCCTCACCTCCACCCT
This sequence comes from Methylibium sp., assembly GCA_013824165.1. Lineage (GTDB taxonomy): Bacteria > Pseudomonadota > Gammaproteobacteria > Burkholderiales > Burkholderiaceae_C > JACDQM01. The sequence goes on from PNNH01000047.1 coordinate 11,605, forward strand.
GCTCTTGCTACTGGCCCTGACGGGCGTCGTGCTCAGTCCCTACCTGACGCTGCATCAACTGCGTGCCGCGGCCGAGGCGCGCGATGCCCAGGCCTTCGGCCGGCATGTGGATTTCGACGCGCTGCGCGGCCATCTGAAGCAGGGCGTGCAGCGCAAGCTGGCCGGCCAGGAGCGCGGCGCCGACGGCCAGCCCACGCCGGCCAGCGCCTTTGGCGCGGCACTGGCGGGTGCCTTCCTGGGCCCGATGGTGGACTCGCTGATCACCCCCGAGAGCCTGGCGCGCCTGATGCAAGGCCAGTCGCCGCTGCGCGCCGCCGCTGGCCCGCTGGGCGGCGAGGCGCCGGAGCGCTCAGCGCTGGAGACACAGATGGGCTACGAAAGCCCCAACCGCTTTGTCTTCGCAATCGCCCGCCGCGGCGAACTGCCGGTGGAGCTGGTTCTGCACCGCGAACGGCTTCTGTTCTGGAAGCTGGCGGAGTTGCGCCTGCCCTAGTGGCGCTAGGCGGCGTACTGCTTGCGGATGGCATCGAAGCGGTCGAAATTCTCGAGAAACAGCTGCACCAGCCGCGGGTCGAAATGCCGGCCCGCTTGCTCGCTGAAGTGGGCTCGGATCTGCTCAATGGTCCAGGCTTTCTTGTAGACACGCTCCGTGCCGAGTGCATCGAACACATCCGCCACCGCGACGATGCGCCCCTCGATGGCAATGGCCTCGCCTCGCAGGCGCTGCGGATAGCCGGAGCCATCCCACTTCTCGTGATGGTTGCGGGCAATCGTGGCTGCGGTCTGCAAGATGGGCTTGGTCGACTTTGCAAGCACGCGGTAGCCGATCTCCGCATGCTCCTGCATCACCAAGTACTCCTCCGCGGTCAGCTTGCCGGGCTTGAGCAGGATATGGTCCGGTGTGCCCACCTTGCCGATGTCATGCAAGGGTGCGGCGCTGGTGATCAGGAACACCTTCTCGGCAGGCAGGCCCGCCAGCTCAGCGAGCAGGCGGCAGTATTCGGCGACCCGCTTGATGTGTGCGCCGGTTTCGCCGCAGCGTGACTCCGCCACCTCGGACAGCGTGACGATGACCTCGATCTGCGTCTCGTTGAGTTCGCGCAGCTTGGTTTGCTCGATGCTGTGGATGCGAACAAAGTGCAGGGTGTTGAGGGCAGCAACGGCGGCCGACGTCAGCACCGCCACCAGGATCGGCCCGATGAAGACATCCAGGCGAAGCGGCAGTCCGAGCCGGTGAACCATGTTGAACCAGGCGAAGGCCACCATCAGTGGCGCGACGATCACCAAGGTGACGCCGAAGGAGCGCAGGCCAAACTGCAGGACAGCATCGTCACGCGCAGCACCGCGTCGATTCAATTCATCCATATGCGCCTGACGAAAGTGCCCAAGTCGGGCACCCAGTCTAGGAGCTGCCGGCCTTGCGGCCAGATGTATCCATGCCACAAGGTGCGAAAGTGCCCATGGGCTCAGGATTCCTGACTCTGAACGAAGCGAAGAACCGTTCGACAGCGTGCTGCTGCCCAGGGTCGATCAGCGCCCCACCGCGCTCGGCAGCAGCCCCGTCCAGCGCTTGAAGAAGCGGCGAAAGCCCGCGCTGTCGAAGAAGCCCAGCGCTGCGGCCACCGCCTCGTTGGCCTCGCCGCGCGGGCCTAGCAGATAAAGCGCCACCCAGGCGCGCAGCTGGTCGAGCTCGGCCTGGTAGTGGCTGCCATGCTGGGCCAGGCGGCGCTTGAGCGTTGCCGGGCTGACGCCGAAACTGAGCGCCATCGCTTCCAGCGCCGGTGGCTCGGCCACCGATTGCAACAGCCGGTCGTGCAGCGCCGCCAGCAGGCCACGGCGCAGCGCCTGCGGGTCGGCGCCCTGGGCCAACGCATGCCGGGCCAGCGCCGGGCCGGGCGCGGCATGCCAGGCGCAGCGCAGGCAGTCCAGGTCCAGCCGCATCGCGTCCACCTGGCAATCGAAACTCAGGCGCGGCCCGAGGAACACTGCATGCTGGGCCAGATCGCGCGGCGCGGTGCGGTTGAAGCTGAAGCGCCAGGGCAGGGCGGTGCCGCTTTGCGCGGCGCAAAAGCTGGCCACCGCGCTCATGTGCAGGTCGACGACGAAGCCGCGCAGGCTGGGCGGCAGGCCGCAGGCATCGCTCCACAACAGGATCAGCTCGCGGCCATCGACCAGCAGGCGCGGCGTCAGCAGCGGGCTCAGGCGGCCGGCATGGCGGCACAGCAGCTGCAAGGCTTCTTCCAGGCTGGCGGCCTGCTGCAGCGCCTGGCTCGCCAGGCCGTAGTGGCCGGGCAGGCTTTGGCGGCCGATCACGAAGGCGGCGTCGGCGCCGCCCTGGGTTTTCAAAGGCTCAAGAAGCGCCAGCAGCTGGCGTGGGCTCAGCAGGGCCGGGCTGCTCTGCAATTCGGCCGCAGCCAGCCACTCGCCCTGCGCCAGCCCGCGGCTGCGCGCGAACTCGGCCAGCAGCGCGGCCTGGTCGCTCCAGGGCAGGCAGGGCGTGTCGATCTCGTAGGGAGCGCCGGTCGAGACCGGCCCGGCGCCCAGGCCGCGCAGCAGCAATTCGTCGAGCTCGGCCTGCAGCGCTTGGCGACTCATCTCAGCGCATCCGGTCCAGCAGCCTGAGAAGCAGCGCCTGCGGCTCCAAGGCCTCGTCGGTGCGGGCCTGCGCCGCCTGCACCGGCAGCGCCAGCGCTTCACCGCCCGGCAGGTGGTAAGACCAATCCGCCAGCACGGCCTGCAAGCGCTCGGGCGCCGCGCTGCCGGCCGGCAGCAGCAGCACCAGGCGATCGCCGGCATAGCGGCACAGCAGCGTGTCGGGCGGCAGATGCAGCAGCAGCAGACGGCTGGCGGACTGCACCATGCGATCGGCCTCGGCCAGGCCGTGCAGACGCGCCACGCCGTCAAAACCCTGCCAGCCCAGCATCAGCAGGGTGCTGGCCCGGCCGGCGCTGCGCTCCAGCGCAATCTGCTCAGCCATATAGCCGGCATCGGCCAGCTGAGTCAACGCATCGATGCGGCGATGGTCGCGGAAGTCGCGCTCACGCGGGCCCAGCTGGCGCTGCAGCGCCAGCTGCTCGCCGCGCCAGTGGTGCAGGCCCACGGTCAGCAGCAGCATGCCCAGCGGCGTCAGCGTGGACTCCAGCCAGTTGTCCCACAGCACGCTCTTGGGCAGCAGCCAGAACTCGTCCAGCACATCCACATAACTGCCCAGCAGCATGCAGGCCAGGCCCAGGCACAGCCAGTTGCTGACCGGCCCGGCCGGCCGGCTGGCGCGCACATAGGCCAGCCAGACGCCCACCATGATCGCCATGCCGCCTTCGCCGACGATGTCCATCCAGCGCCACTGTGCGAACGGGCGCGGCGCCGCCTGGTCGGCAAACAGCCCGGCCAGCAAGGCCAGCAGCAGCAGCAGGCCATGGCCGAAATGGCGCAGGCCCAGCACCGGCGCGAACGCGGGCAGGGCCGGCAGGCGCGGCAAGGCCCGGGGCTGGTTCAGCTCGTTGACGTCTCGGTTCTTCATCCGCGCGGATGCTAGGCCGCTTGTGTGACAAACCGTCACATGCGGCTGGCACAGTGCCGGGGGGGAGTCGGATCAGCTCAGTCTGGCGCCGTTGCTGCGCCCTGCGGCCTCCCGGCTGCGGCATGTCACGCAAGTGCCATGCGTCCTGCCGAGCATGCGGTCCATCCGATCGACTCCCGGCTTCAGCCACCGCTCATCATGACGAAACACCCCGCCAACGCCCTGCCCCGCCTGAGCCTGCTCAGCCTCTGCCTGGCCCTGGCCTGGTCCGCCCAGGCCCAGACCGCCGCCAGCAGCGAAGACAACAAGAAGAAAGAAGCCGAGGAAAAGAAGCTCGCGACCGTGGTGGTGGTCGGCCAGGGCGCCAGCCTGCGCAGCGCGCTGGACAAGCAGAGGGCCGCCTTGGGCGTGGTGAGCGTGGTTCATGCCGATGCTATCGGCGCGCTGCCCGACAACAACGCCGCCGAGGCACTGGCGCGCCTGCCCGGCGTCTCGGTCGAGCGCGACCAGGGCGAGGGCCGCTTCATCCGCGTGCGCGGCATGGGCCCCGACTACAACGCCGTCACCATCAACGGCGCCACCGTGCCTGCCTCCGAAGCCGACCGCCGTGCACCGGGGCTGGATGTGGTGCCGGCCGGCCTCATCCGCTCACTCGTCGTGGCCAAGACGCTGACGCCGGCCGACGACGCCAACTCCATCGGCGGCAGCGTGGCGGTGAACACGCTGTCGGCCTTCGACCTGCCCGGCCGGCTGTTCAGCGTCGACCTGGGCGCCAATCACGACGCCAATGCCGGCAAGACCCGACCCCGCGGCTCGCTGACCTTTGCCGACCGCTTCATGGGCAACACGCTGGGCGTGGCGCTGGCGCTGTCGGCCGACCAGCGCCGCTTTGCCAGCGACAACGTCGAGACCGGCGGCGCCTGGGACGGCGACAAGCTGGAGGAGTTCGAGCTGCGCCGCTACGAGATCCTGCGCGAGCGCGTCGGCGCCGCGATCAACCTCGACTACAAGCCAGTTCAAGGCCAGCATTACTACCTGCGCGGCTTCGCCAGCCGCTTCGACGACAGCGAGACCCGCCAGTCGCAGGCGGTCGAGTTCGACGACGCGCAGGCCAGCGGCGCCTTGGGCAAAGCCACGGTGCTGCGCGGCTTGAAGTCGCGCGACGAGAACAACCGCAGCAACTCGCTGGTGCTGGGCAGCCATCTCGCGCTGAGTCAGTGGCAGCTCAATGCCGAGGCCGGCCAGGGCCGCGCCAGCGAAGGCAAGCCGAATGCGCTGGCCTCCTCGGCCTTCAAGAGCAGCTTCGCCGGCGTGGGTTTCAGCGGCACGCAGCGCCCGCAGCTGGTCGGCCCGGCCGGCCTGGCGGCCGCCAGCGGCTATGCGCTGGACAAGTTCAAGATCGAAGACTCCAAGGCCACGGACCGCGTGCAGCATGCCAAGCTGGATCTGCAGCGCGAGTTCGAGCTGGCCGGTGGCGCCGAGCTGGAGCTCAGGGCCGGCCTGAAGGCCACGCGCCGCGACAAGCGCAATGAACAGGAAACCTTCGCCTACAGCGCCAAGAACCTGACCAAGGCGGGCATCGCCAAGGGCGCGCTGGCGATGGACCAGTTCCTGGCCGGCGGCGCAGTGGACTATGCCTGGGGCAGCTTCGGCCCGGGCTTGAGCGCCGACGCGCTGCGCCGCCTGGTGTCAGGTCTTGCCCCCGCCACCTTCCGCGACGCAGTCGACTCGGCCACCAATGACTTCGCGCTGCAGGAAGACGTGGACGCCGGCTATGCCCAGCTGCGCTGGGAGCAGGGCGGCACCCAGCTGCTGGGCGGCCTGCGCCATGAGCGCATCAGCTTCAACGCTGAAGGCTTTGGCGCGCTGGATGAGGTGATCAGCGCCAGCAAGGCCAGCACGCGCAGCAGCCACTGGCTGCCCGCCCTGCTGCTGCGCCAGGACCTGGCCGGCAAGGCCACCCAGCTGCGCGCCGCGCTGACCAACTCGGTGCTGCGCCCCACCTTCAGCCAACTCTCGCCCGGCCGCGTCGTTGACGGCGACGAGGCCGAGCTGGGCAATCCGCTGCTGAAGCCGCTGCGCTCGCGCAATTTCGATCTGGGCGTCGAACACGCGCTGGGCCGTGACGGGCGCGAGGGCGCGGTGTCGGCCTATGTGTTCCAGAAGAACATCAAGGACTTCGTGTTCCAGACCGATCTGGCCGGCAGCAAGGGCTGGGAGGCCTTCAGCGCGGTGCACAGCTACGCCAACGGCGACAAGGCCACGGTACGCGGCCTGGAGCTGGCCTACAGCCAGCTGTTGCGCCAGCTGCCCGCCCCCTGGAACGGCCTGATCGTGGGCGCCAACGCCACCTTTGTTGATTCGAGCGCCCGCATCGGCGGCTATGACGGCGGCAAGTGGGTCTCGCGCGAGATCACGCTGCCCAGCCAGTCGGACCGCACGCTGAACCTCAGCCTTGGCTGGGAAGGCCATGGATTCAGCACCCGCCTGGCGCTGAACCACAAATCACCCTATCTGCTGGAAGTGGGCAGCGTGTTCGACGCCGCTCGCGACCTGAAGGTGGACAGCCAGAAGCAGGTGGACTTTGCGCTGCGCTACCAGCTCAACCCGCGCGTGGAGCTGAGCTTCGAGGCGCTCAACCTGGCCAATGCGAAGTACTACGTCTACCAGGCCGACAAGGCCCGCAACGCGCAGTTCGAGCAGTATGGTCGCAGCATCAAGATCGGTGTGAAGGCGGCGGTGTTCTGATGAGCATGGTGACGAGAACTTCCCTGGCCGCTGCGGCGGCCGCCCTGACGCTGGTTATGGGCAGCGCCCAGGCCCAGACCCTGAACCTGGGCAAGCAAGGCCTGGAGCTGCGCGCGGCCGATGGCCGCGTCAGCGACCAGCTCAAGCTGCGCATCAAGCGCTGGGACCAGCGCAGCGATGCCCAAGGCCGGGCGCTGGCCCTGGTGCAGGATGCCGACAGCGGCCGCCTGCTGCTGCTGCGCGCCGAACCGGATGGCAGCAAGCTGCAGCAGTTGGCGCGCTGGCCAGGCCCGGCCTTTGCGGCCGAGCAGTTGTGCCTGCACCGCGATGCGCAAGGCCTGCTGCAGCTCTTCCTGCTGGGCGAGGACGGCATGTCCGAACAATGGCTGCTGGACGAAAGCGGCCGCAGCGCGCCGCGCCAGCTGCGCCGCCTGGCCACGCCGCATGCACCGCTGGCCTGCCGCGTGCGCGATGCCGAAGCCGCGCTCTACATCGCCGAAGCCGGCGTGGGCCTGTGGCGCTATGCCGCAGATGCCGAGCGCGAGGGCCGCAGCCTGCTGCTGGCGGATGCCAAGTCCGATGAGAAAGCGCTGCTGCAGCGCCTGGACGAGTGGCTGACGGCACACCCGGTCGTAGCGCCCACGGCGCCTGCGCCGGTCATCGTGCTGCCCAGCGCACAAACGCAGCCGGTGCGCGCCCAGGGCGATGCGGCCGACGACCCGGCCATCTGGGTGCATCCGCGTCAGGGCTCGCGCAGCCTGGTGCTGGGCACCGACAAGAAGCTGGGACTGGCCGTCTACGACCTGCAGGGGCGCGAACGCCAGTTCCTGCCGGTGGGCCGCGTCAACAATGTGGACTTGCGCCAGGGCCTGCGCTATGGCCATGAGCGCCTCGACCTGGCGGTGGCCACGCAGCGCGATGAACATGCCTTGGTGCTGTTCGGCATCTCGCCCCAGGACGGCCGCGTGCGCGAGCTGGCCCGGCTGCCGACCGGTTTGGACGATATCTACGGCATCTGCGTGGGCCGCAATGCCGAGGGTGGGCTGGACGCCTTTCCCAACGACAAGGACGGCCGCGTGCGCCAGCTGCGCCTGCAGCGCGAGCCCGGCAAGAAGGGCGGCTGGAGCGCGACCCTGGTGCGCGAGTTCCGCCTGCCCAGCCAGCCCGAAGGCTGCGTGGTGGACGAAGCCCGGCAGCAGCTCTTCGTCGGCGAAGAAAAGCGTGGCGTCTGGCGCGTGGCGCTGGGCGCCGGCCAGGCCTCGGCCGAGCCGGTGCTGGCCATTCCGGTGAGCGCCGCTCTGCACGCCGATGTCGAGGGCATGGCCATCCATGACTCGCCCAAAGGCCGCTTCCTGGTGGTGTCATCGCAGGGCAATGACAGCTATGTCGTCTATGACGCCGACGCGCCGCATGCGCTGCGCGGCACCTTCCGCATCGGCATCAACGCCGCGCTGGGCATCGACGGCGCCTCGGAGACCGATGGCCTGGACGTGACATCGGCCAACTTGGGCGGTTCCTACCGCGAAGGCTTGCTGGTGGTGCAGGACGGCCGCAAGCGCTTGCCGCAGGGCACGCAGAACTTCAAGCTGGTGCCGTGGTCAGCGGTGAAGGGGAAGCTGGGCCTGTGAGGCCCATGGCCCGGGGCAGGGGCATTAGGCCCGCGTCCCCGGGCACATAGAGCGGATGGCGCGGCTGGCCCTGCTGGGTCAGGCCCAGGCACAGCATCCCGGGAAAGCGCGCAGCCACCGCCTCGCCCCGGTTCAGCAGCATGCCGTGATTGCCCCAGGCGCCCACCACCACCGCGCTTTGCTGCGACAGTCGCCGCAGCCAGCGCTCATTCTGAGGGCCGATCGGATCAAAGGCTGTGCGCAGCTGCTGCGGGTCGGGCGAGCGCAGCGCAAACAGATTGCCGACCAGGATGCCACCGTAGCCCCAGCGCCGCGCGAAGCTGATGCAGCGGCGAATCGTCGGGTCGTCCTGCGAGGCATCGGCGGTCGATGGGTTCAGCATCACGAACAGCACCGGCGGCGCGTCGGACCAGTGGCGCCACAGAGCGTAGCGATAGGTCTTGCAGCGAGAGAGGGCAGCGCCGGATTGCACGGACGGATGAATCGGGCGCGGACCGAGGCCGTTACGGAGCAGCCGCTCCACTCAGGCGGGACTGGCCGCCGCTTGCTGGTGCCGCTGCTCGGCATAGGCCTTGAGCGACCGCATGGTTAGCGGCAGGCCCTGGCTGACCTGCCTGGCGACGCCGGGTCCGAACAGAAACGCCAGCGGGCCACTGAACCAGACGCGGTGGGCCACTTCGGAGCCCCCTGCAATGGCGTGCACCCGGTGCTCGAAATGCATCCGGAACAGCGGGATATGGCCCTCGACTGTGAACGAGCGTCCCGGCGTGCGTTCGGTGATCACCATCGGCACCCCCAGGCCCTTGCTGGGCACGATGCGCCCCTTGCTGCCGAGCGCGAAGGGGCCCTCGATCGATGCCTTCTTGGTGTCGGGGTCCCAGACATGCCAGCGATCGACCTCGCTCCAGATGCTGTCGATGACGTCCGGGGGCACAGCGATCTGGATGCGCTCTTCGATCTGCATGCTTGTTTCCTCGGGGAGGACCATAGCACGGCCCCGGACTCGGCACGTCCTGCCAGGACTGGCGCCTAACGCTGCACGGCCGATAGCGGGCCACCGGCGTCCAACGCGCTGAAGACCCGGTTTTGCAGCGCGACTTGGACAGCCTGGCAGATGCAAGACAGGGGCCCGCCTGCTCGTTTAGCATCGACGCCAGATCGAATGCTGGAGATGCTCGTGATTCCTCTTCAACTGCGTGAAGACGAGATCGGACGCAAGCTCGACGAAGCCCAGCGCTCCGGCGAGCTGAGCGCCGCCCAGAGCTATGGCAAGCCGATGCTCAGCGATGCGGGCTGGGAGCAGACGCCGGACGAGTTCCGGATGGGTTTCAAGATCCTGAAAAACGCCGGCGTGGTGCCGCCCGAGGTGGAGTTGTTCCATCAACGCGCCCAGCTTCGCGCCGCGCTTGAAGCGGCAAGCACCGAGCCTGATCGGCTTGCCATCCAGAAGTCGCTCAGCGAGCTGGAACAGCGGATTTCACTTCGGCTTGAAGCCTTGCGCGCCAGCGGCTCACTGTAGAGCCGCTCGGCACTCGCCCCGCACCGAGAGAAGCTGTCCGAGCCAACGGGTGGCGCACTCAGTCCGGATTCTGCGGCAGCCCGTCGGCAATCTCGTAGTAGTCGCCCTTGTGCGCCACGAAGATGTGGCGCTCCAGTGCCAGATGCGTGCTGCCGTCCAGCGCGCCCAGCGCCACCGAAGTCCAGTCCCTGTGGATCGGTTCCCAGAACAGCCAACAGCCGCACTTGGCACAGAAGCCCCGGCGCACCTTGTCGGACGCCTGGTACCAGCTGAGGTGCTCCGCCCCCGACAGCTGCAGCGCCGACTTGGGCAGATTGGCCGAGGCGAAGTAGTGGCCCGACTGCTTGCGGCACAGCCTGCAGTGGCAGGCCGTGGCTTCGGTAGGCGCCTGCGTCAGCGTGAAGCTCACGGCGCCGCAGTTGCAGGCGCCTTGCAGAGGGGCTGAGGCGACAGGGGAAGTCATCGTTGGGGACTGGGCGGGCTTGATGTGCGACGGCACGCAGAAATCCTAGGCCACCGCACGGACGCCGGCAAGCCACGCCTCAGGGCTTCATGCGCCTTGCTCTCAGGAGGCGGCGCGCGCGATCAGGCCTGGCCCCGCCACTTGGGTGTAGTGCAGCACCGTCGGGAAGGGGTCGTAGAAGTGATGCAGAAGCGCGCGCCACTGCTGGTACTGGGGCGACTTGCGGAAGCCGACTTCGTGGTGTTCCACCGACGCCCAGCGAACCAGCAGCATGTAGTGGTCCGCACGCTCCAGGCACTTCTGGAGCTCGTGGCCCAGGTATCCCGGCATCGACGCAATGATCTGCTGCGCTTGGAGAAACGCCGCTTCAAACTCAGCTTCTTGGCCGGGCTTGATCTGCAGCTGTGCGATTTCAAGAATCACGGATGCTTGCTCCCTTGTTTGCCGCGCGGCTTCAAGCCACCAGGCTCTGCTGCGCCAGATACTGCTGCCGATAGGTCTCGAAATCCACCGTGTCGGCCGCCTCGATGCGGCGCTGCGCGGCAATGGACTCGGCGGCCATCAGCGCGTAACGCTCGTTCTGCGCGTCGCTCCAGGGCAGAGCCAGCAGGCGCTGGCGGGTCTGCTCGGATTGGGCGCGGATGAAGGCCACATGCGAGTCCGCAAAGTCCTGCCGCATCGCCGCCAGCACGCGGGCCGAGGGCGTGAGCGCCGGATTGGCCAGGCGGGCACGCGCCATCGCCAAGGCCTCGGCATGCGCCTGGCCGCCCTGCGCAGCGTCCAGCTGGGCCGCCAGCGGCGCGCATTGCTCGACGATCTCGGCGCCCCATTCGCGCAGGTCCGCCTCGGCGCCGCCGCGCTGCAGGCGCAGGCCCGGCTCGCGGCCGCGGGCGGCGGTGCGGTGCTGGTTGGCGCCTAAAGCGGCAATCTCGTCCGGGCTGTCCGGCGCGCTGGCTTGCGTCAGGCAGTGCAGCAAGAAGACATCGAGGAAACGCATGGTCTGGGCATTGATGCCCAGCGGCTCGAAGGGGTCGAGGTCCATGCAGCGCACTTCGACGTATTCGACGCCGCGCTCGCGCAGCGCATGCAGCGGGCGCTCGCCCTGGCGGATCACGCGTTTGGGGCGGATGGTGCCGTAGAACTCGTTCTCGATCTGCAGCAGCGTGGTGGCCAGCTGGTTGTAGTCGCCGCCGGGGTTGCGCACGCCGATGGCCTCATAGGCCGGGTAGGGGCGCGTCAGCGCCTCCTGCAGCGAGGCGGCATAGCTCTCCAGGCTGTTGTAGCTGACGCACAGCGAGGCCTGCGCGTCGCTCTGGTAGCCCAGCCGGCCCATGCGCAGCGAGGTGCCATGCGGCATGTGGAAGGTGTGCGGGTTCAGCGCCTGCAGCTCATGCTGGCGGCCTGCCACGAAGGTGGAACACAGCGCCGGCGAGGCACCGAACAGATACAGCAGCAGGAAGCTGTGGCGGCGGAAATTGCGGATCAGGTCGAAGTACTGCTCGGTGCTGACGCCGGGCAGGCTCCAGTTGTAGTGGATGCCCGAGATGGTCTGCATGCGGCGGCCGTAGCGCTGGCCCAGGCCCATGCGGTAGATGCTCTTGGAGCGGCCCACATTGCTGCTGCCGTAGCGGCCCAGCGGGATGGTCTCGTCGGTGGGCAGGCCGCAGGGCATGGAGCTGACCCACAGGCGTTCTTCGCCCTCGGTCTGCAGCACCTGGTAGACGGCCTGGTGGATCTCCTGCAGCTCGGCCAGGCAGGCGTCCGCACTGGGATGCACGCCGGTGATCAGCTCCAGCTGGCTTTCGCTGAAGTCGGTGGTGATCTTGTCGTGGGTCAGCGCCGAGCCCAGCGGCAGCGTATGTGGGGTCAGCGCCAGCATGCCGTTGGGCAGGGCGCGCAGGCTTTCTTTTTCCAGGCCGCGGCGCATGCCCAGCAGGCTGGCGGCGGTGGCTTGGGCGTCGCTCATGCGAAGCCTCCTCAAACTGTTGTGGACGCGGAAGGTAACAGAAGCGCGCGACTTGCGTGCGACACAAGGTCAGCCCGCGTCCGGCGGCCCGCCTTCCATGCCCTGGTGAATGCTCAGGTAGAGCCGGCCATCAAACCACTGCTCCCAGCCGCTGGCGCGCAGGCGGTCCAGCACCGGGCCCTTGACTTCAGCGAGGTCCAGGCCCAGACCGCGCGCCGCCAGCGCCTGTTGCAGGTCCTGCAGCGCCTGCAAGCCGCTCAGGTCGATGGTGTTCACCGGCGTCATCTGCAGCAGCACCCGTCGCGCCCCGGGGCACAGCGGCAGCTGCGCCAGCACCACCTCGGCCAGATTGCCGGCATTGGTGAAGAGCAGGCTCTCATCGATGCGCAGGCCCAGCACATCGTCGCGCAGCTCGACGGCATAGCGCTCGGCATGGCGGTAATGCTCGGTGCCCGGCACGCGGCCCAGCAGCGCCACATGGGGCCGCGCGGTGCGCTGCAGCAGCAAGGCCACCGAGACGATCACGCCCAGCGCGATGGCCTCGCCCACATCGCGGCACAGGGCGACGGCGGCCACGCTGAGCATCAGCAGCGCCTCGGTGCGCGAATAGCGCCATGCCTGGCGAAGCGGCGCCAGCTTGAGGCCGGACAGCACGGCCACGATGATGGTGGCGGCCAGCGCCGCCTTGGGCAGTAGCGCCAACGGCTCGGCCAGCAGCAGCAGGGCGGCCGCGATCAGCAGACCCACCAGCGCACCGGCCCAGCGGCTGCGCACGCCCGCATCGGCCAGCAGCACGCTGCGCGAGAAGCTGGCCGCCACCGGCATGCCGCCGCTGAAGGCCGCGGCCAGATTGGCTGCGCCCAGGCCGCGCATCTCGGCGCGCGGGTCCACTGCCAGGCCGGCACGCCGGCCCAGCGATTGCGCCACCACCAGATTGGAGACAAAGGCCACCAGCGCGATCGACAGCGCCGAAGGCAGCAGCGCCCGCCACAGCTGCAGATCCAGCAGCGGCAAGGTGGCGCTGAAGCTCAGCGGCGGCAGCGTGCCGATCTGCGCCACCGGGCCCAGGCCTGGGCCGGCCGTCAGCAACAGCGCGGTGCAACCCAACAGCACGACCAAGGGCGCCAGCTTGGCCGCCAGGCCACGCAGCCAACGCCGCGCCGCCAGCAGGGCCAGCACCGCCAGCGCGCCGATCAGCACGGTGCCGGGCTGGATCTGCCAGCCGGTGGCGGCCGCGCTCTGCAGCACGGTGATCAGGTCAGCCCCGCGCGCCGGACTGCCCAGCAGCACCGGCAGCTGGCTCAGCGCGATGGACAGCGCCGCACCGATCTCAAAGCCCTGCAGCACCGGCGCCGACAGCAGCGCCGCCAGCGCATGCAGGCGCAGCCAGGCCGCCAGCAGCAGTGCCAGGCCCACCTGGGCCGCCAGCACCAGCGCGGCGGCCTGCGGGGCGACCCCGGGCGGCAGCTGCGCCAGGGCCTGGGCAATCATCAGCGCCAACACCGCGGCCGGCCCGAAGCCCAGCAAGGGGCTGGCGCCAAACAGCGCATAGGCCAACAGCGGCAGCACGCTGGCATACAGACCCACCTGAGCCGGCAGGCCGGCCAGCAGCGCATAAGCCAGGCTTTGCGGCACCAGCAGCACGGCCACGACGGCAGCGGCAGGCAACTCGCGGCGGATGGTGCCGCACGCCGCGCGCACGCCCTGCAGCTGCATCCGCAAAGGGCCGCGTGCTGTCATCGCTGAGGCCTGGGGCCAGCGCCTCAGGCCGCGCCCAGCTTCTTCTTCAGCAGCTCGTTGACCAGCGCCGGGTTGGCCTTGCCCTTGGTGGCCTTCATGGCCTGGCCGACCAGTGCATTGAAGGCTTTCTCCTTGCCAGCGCGGAACTCTTCCACCGACTTGGCATTGGCGGCCAGCACCTCGTCGAGGATGGCCTCGATGGCGCCGGTGTCGTTGGACTGCTTCAGGTCCTTGGCGGCGATGATGGCGTCCACGTCCGAACCCTCGCCGGCCCACAGGGCGTCGAACACCTGCTTGGCGGCGTTGTTCGAGATCGTCCCGTCGGCAATGCGGCCAATGAGCTGGGCCAGCACGGCAGCGCCCACCGGCGCGGCGTTGATCTCGATGCCCTCGCTGTTCAAGCGCTTGCTGATCTCGCCCATGATCCAGTTGGCCACCAGCTTGGGCGCGGCACCGGCGGCTTTGGCGGCCTCGTAGTAGCGCGCCGTCGCCAAGCTCTGCGTCATCATCGTCGCGTCGTACTCGGGCAGGCCGTCGGCTTCGACAAAGCGCTTGGCCATCACGCGCGGCAGCTCGGGCATCTCGCTCTTCACGCGCTCCACCCAATCCGGGCCGATCACCAGCGGCGGCAGGTCGGGGTCGGGGAAGTAGCGGTAGTCAGCCGAGTCTTCCTTGCTGCGCATCGCGCGGGTCTCGCCGGTGTCGGGGTTGTAGAGCACCGTGGCCTGCTGGATGGCCAGGCCGTCCTCAATCTGGTCGATCTGCCAGTTGACCTCGAAGTTCACCGCGTCGACCAGGTAGCGGAAGCTGTTCAGGTTCTTGATCTCGCGGCGCGTGCCGAAGGGCTCGCCGGGCTTGCGCACCGAGACGTTGACGTCGCAGCGGAACGAGCCTTCCTGCATATTGCCGTCACAGATGCCCAGCCACATCACTAGCGCATGCAGGGTCTTGGCGTATTCGGCGGCCTCGGCGCCCGAGCGCATCTCGGGTTCGCTAACGATCTCCAGCAACGGCGTGCCGGCGCGGTTCAGGTCGATGCCGGATTGGCCGTGATAGTCCTCGTGCAGGCTCTTGCCCGCGTCTTCTTCGAGGTGGGCGCGAGTCAGGCGCACGCTCTTCTTCTCGTCGCCGACGAAGAACTCCACCGTGCCGCCCTGCACCACCGGAATCTCGAACTGGCTGATCTGGTAGCCCTTGGGCAGGTCCGGGTAGAAGTAGTTCTTGCGCGCGAAGATGGACAGCGGCGCCACCTTGGCGCCCACCGCCAGGCCGAAGCGGATGGCCCGCTCCACCGCGCCGCGGTTGAGCACCGGCAGCGTGCCGGGCAGGGCCAGGTCCACGGCCGAGGCCTGCGTGTTGGGCGCTGCGCCGAAAGCGGTGGAAGAGCCGCTGAAGATCTTCGATTGCGTGGACAGCTGGACGTGGTTTTCCAGGCCGATCACCACCTCGTAGCCGCGGATCAGTTTGGGGGTCGTCGTCATGGTCGTCAGATTCCTGCCGGGGCTTGGAGGTGCCAGTCGCTGGCCTGCTGCAGCGCATGCGCGGCGTGCAGCAGCTGGCCTTCCTTGAAGTAGTTGCCGATCAGCTGCAGGCCCACGGGCATGCCGCCTTCGCCGAAGCCCACCGGCACGCTCATGCCGGGCAGGCCGGCCAGCGAGCCGGGCAGCGTGAAGATGTCGGCCAGATAGGCCTTGACCGGATCGTCAGCCCCTTCGCCCGCCTTCCAGGCCACCGTTGGCGCCACCGGGCCGGCGATCAGATCGCACTGTGTGAAGGCCTGCTGGAAGTCGTCGGCGATCATGCGGCGCAGCTTCTGCGCCTGCAGGTAGTAGGCGTCGTAGTAGCCGTGCGAGAGGACGTAGCTGCCGATCATGATGCGGCGCTTGACCTCAGGCCCGAAACCTTCGGCGCGTGTCTTCTTGTACATGTCCAGCAGATCGTCGAACTGCGCCGCGCGGTGGCCGAACTTGACGCCATCGAAGCGCGAGAGATTCGAGCTGGCCTCGGCCGGCGCGATGATGTAGTAGACCGGAATGGCCAGCTCGGTGCGCGGCAGGCTCACGTCCACCAGCGTGGCGCCCAGCTTCTCCAGCTCGGCCAGTCCCTGGCGCACCGCGCCGTTCACATCGGCGGACAGCGCGGCAGGGAAGAACTCCTTGGGCAGGCCGATGCGCAGGCCCTTGAGCGGCTGGGCCGCGGTGGCGCCTTCGCGTGCGGCCAGCATCTGCGCATGGAAATCCTGCGCGGGCTGCTGCACGCTGGTGGCGTCCCGCTCGTCGAAGCCGCTCATCGCCGACAGCAGCAGCGCGCAGTCCTCGGCGCTGCGCGCCATCGGGCCGGCCTGGTCGAGGCTGGAGGCGAAGGCGATCATGCCGTAGCGCGAGCAGACGCCGTAGGTCGGCTTGATGCCGGTGATGCCGGTGAAGCTCGCGGGCTGGCGAATCGATCCGCCGGTGTCTGTGCCGGTGGCGGCGGGAACCAGGCGCGCGGCCACAGCGGTGGCGCTGCCGCCCGAGGAGCCGCCGGGCACGCGGCTGAGGTCCCAGGGGTTGTGGGCGGGGCCGTAGGCGCTGTTTTCGTTGGCCGAGCCCATCGCGAACTCGTCGCAGTTGAGCTTGCCCAAGGACACCGTGCCGGCCGCGTTCAGGCGCGCAACGACCGTCGCGTCGAAGGGGCTGCGGTAACCGGCCAGGATCTTGGAGCCGGCCGTTGTGGGCATGTCGGCGGTGACGAAGATGTCCTTGTGCGCCAGCGGCACGCCCAGCAGGGCGCCGGTCTCGCCAGCAGCCCGGCGGGCATCCGCCGCTGCGGCGGCAGCCAGGGCGGTCTCGGCATCGACATGCAGGAAGGCGCCCAGCGCTTGCGCCGCAGTAACACGCGCAAGCAGATGTTGGCTCAGTTCGGTGCTGGAGACGCTCTTGGCGCCCAGCGCGCGGCCCAGCTCGGCCACGCCCATTTCATGCAAAGGCTTCATCGGGGACACCATCACTCAATGACCTTGGGAACAAGAAACAGGCCGTCCTCGACGGCCGGGGCGCTGCGCTGGTTGAGCTCACGCTGGTTGGTCTCGGTGACACGGTCCTCGCGCAGGCGCAGCTGGACGTCCTGCACCGCCGACAGCGGCGTGTACAGCGGCTCGACGCCGGCGGTATCCACCGCGCTCATCTGCTCGACGATGGAAAAGAAGCCATTCAACTGGCTGAGCAGGGCGCCCTGCTCAGCCTCAGAAAGCTCCAGGCGCGCCAGGTGGGCGATGCGACTCACGTCTTGGGGGGTCAGGGCCATGGGAAGTGCAGTTCCTCAGGGTTCAACAGGGGGCAAAAAACTAGGCCCGGCAAGGGCTTGCCGCAGGTTCATTCATGGGGGGTTCGGTTATTATCTCCGCTTATCTCCATGACAAGCGGCGCATAGGCGATCCGGCAGTTCGGGCCCGGCGCCGCGGCCCATGGCCACATACCGCAGTGCAGCCCCCCAGGGCTGCACTGTTTTTTCGACCGACAGCCCCTGCCAGAACCCGCCGCTTCTTTGTCACCCAGGTTTGAAACCGGGCTCTGGCTTCCCTGACAAGACCATGTTCGCCTCCCTGCGCCGCTATTTCTCGACCGATCTCGCCATCGACCTCGGCACCGCCAACACCCTGATCTACGTTCGCGGCAAGGGCATCGTGCTCGACGAGCCCTCGGTCGTCGCGATCCGCCACGAAGGCGGCCCGAACGGCAAGAAGACCATCCAGGCCGTCGGCCGCGAGGCCAAGGCCATGCTGGGCAAGGTGCCGGGCAATATCGAGGCGATTCGCCCGATGAAGGACGGCGTGATCGCCGACTTCACCGTCACCGAGCAGATGCTCAAGCAGTTCATCAAGATGGTGCACGACACCAAGATGTTGAAGCCGAGCCCGCGCATCATCATCTGCGTGCCCTGCGGTTCGACCCAGGTCGAGCGCCGCGCCATCCGCGAATCCGCGCTGGGCGCCGGGGCCAGCGAGGTCTACCTGATCGAAGAACCGATGGCCGCAGCAATCGGCGCCGGTCTGCCGGTGTCGGAAGCCTCGGGCTCGATGGTGGTGGACATCGGCGGCGGCACCACCGAGGTTGGCGTGATCTCGCTGGGCGGCATGGTCTACAAGGGCTCGGTGCGTGTTGGTGGCGACAAGTTCGACGAAGCCATCATCAACTACATCCGCCGCAACTACGGCATGCTGATCGGCGAGCCCACCGCCGAGGCGATCAAGAAGAACATCGGCAGCGCCTTCCCGGGCTCCGAGGTGCGCGAGATGGAAGTCAAGGGCCGCAACCTCAGCGAGGGCGTGCCGCGCAGCTTCACCATCTCCAGCAACGAGATCCTCGAAGCGCTGACAGACCCGCTGAACCAGATCGTCTCCGCGGTGAAGAATGCGCTGGAGCAGACCCCGCCCGAACTCGGCGCCGACATCGCCGAGCGCGGCATGATGCTGACCGGCGGTGGCGCTCTGCTGCGCGACCTGGACCGCCTGCTGGCCGAGGAAACCGGCTTGCCGGTGCTGGTGGCCGAAGATCCGCTGACCTGTGTGGTGCGGGGTTGTGGCATGGCGCTGGAGCGCATGGAACGCCTCGGCTCCATCTTCACCTCCGAGTGAGCGTGGCCTACTGCGCGGACGTCATGCGTCGTTGGGCGGTGCTCGCAATCCTCACGTACAGGAAGTACGTTCCGGTTGCTGCGCGCCGTCCGCCTAGCCTGGCGCCCGCTCGCTACGGCCCGAAAGGCCGCTAAACCCCCCATCGCTAGGCGACCACGAGCTCCACACCATGCCACTTGGCACTCTGGATCGCAGCCCACCCCCCTTCTTCCGCCAAGGCACCTCGGCGCTGACCAAGCTGCTGCTGTGTGCGGCCGCCGCGGTGCTGATGATGGTGGCCGATGCCCGCTTCAAGCTGGCTGAGCCGGCACGCGCCGGCCTGGCCCTGGTGCTGCACCCGGTGCAGCGTCTGCTGCTCAGCCCGGTAGACGGCTGGGAGCGGCTGCAGGACTATCTGCGCGGCACCGAGAGCGCGATGGCCGCCGAAGATCAAGCCCGGCGGCAGCTGGTGCTGCAGGCCGAGAAGCTGGGCCGCACCGAGCAGTTGCAGGCCGAGAACGCCCGCCTGCGCGCTCTGCTGGGCCTGCGCCCAGCGCTGACGGTGCGGTCGCTGGCGGCGGAGGTGCTGTACGAGGCCACCGATCCCTATTCGCGCCGCGTCGTCGTCGACCGCGGCAGCGCCCAGGGCATGCCGCCTGGCGCGCCGGTGATCAACGATGCCGGCGTGCTGGGCCAGGTCACGCGCGTCTACACGCTGTCGTCCGAAGTGACGCTGCTGGCCGACAAGGATGCCGCCATCCCGGTGCTGAACGTGCGCAGCCAGCAGCGCGGCGTGGCCTTCGGCCTGGGCGATGGCAGCGGCATGGAACTGCGCTTCATGGCGGCCAATGCCGATGTGCGCGAAGGTGATCTGCTGACCACGTCAGGCCTGGACGGTGTCTATCCGCCCGGATTGCCGGTCGCCCGCGTCAGCCATGTCGAGCGCCGCGGCGACAGCAGCTTCGCGCGCGTGGCGCTGACACCGGTGGCGCACGCGGAAACCGCGCGCCATGTTTTGGTGCTGCTACCGCAGCAGGAACTCTTGCCGGCACGTGCGGAGGCCGCAGCGGCTGCCGCCTCGGCGCCGGCTGGAAAGGGGCGCACCCGATGATCATGCCGCGCGGTGCCGGTCAGCTGCTGCTGCCCGCCAACCCTTTCTTCATCGCCTTCACGCTGCTGCTGGGCCTGGCCGCCGACATGGTGCCGATGGGCCGCCAGCCCGCCATGCCGGACTTCCTGGCGCTGATCCTGGTGTTCTGGAACGTGCACCAGCCGCGCCGCGTCGGCGTGGGCTGGGCCTTCGTGTTCGGCCTGCTGGTCGATGTGCACCATGGCGCGCTGCTGGGTCAGCATGCGCTGGCCTACAGCATCCTGAGCTTTGGTGCGGTCAGCCTGCATCGCCGCCTGCCCTGGTTCGGCACGTTGGTGCAGGCGCTGCATGTGCTGCCGCTGTTCGTGCTGGCGCATGCGGTCTCGCTGCTGCTGCGCCTGGCGGTGGGCGGCATGTGGCCGAGCTGGTGGGTGCTGCTGGCACCGCTGCTGGAGGCCGCGCTGTGGCCGCTGGCCAGCGTGCTGCTGCTGGCCCCGCAGCGCCGCGCGCCCGATCCCGATGCACATCGCCCCCTGTGAGTTGCCGGTGAACGCACTGCCATGACCGTGCTGAACAATGTCGAGCGCGAGGCCTCGCGCTTTCGGCTGCGGGCCGTGGTCGCCGCCGGCTTCGTGCTGTTCTGCTTCGGCCTGCTGGTCGCGCGCCTGATCTTTCTGCAGGTGATCAAGCACGAGCAACTGCTGGAGCAGGCCGAGAGCAACCGCGTGGCGGTGGTGCCTATCGTGCCCAACCGCGGCCTGATCAAAGATCGCAACGGCATCGTGCTGGCCAGCAACTACTCGGCCTACACGCTGGAAATCCAGCCAAGCCGGGTGCAGGACCTGGAGGCCACCATCAACGGTCTGGCCGAGGTGGTCGAGATCCAAACGCGCGACCGCCGCCGCTTCAAGCGCCTGCTCGAAGAAAGCAAGCACTTCGAGTCGCTGCCGATCCGCACCAAGCTCAGCGATGTGGAGGTGGCGCGCTTCACCGCGCAGCGCTACCGTTTTCCGGGCGTGGAGATCAAGGCCCGGCTGTTCCGCAGCTACCCGCTGGGCGAGGTGGGCAGCCACCTGATCGGCTATATCGGCCGCATCAATGTGGCCGAGAAGAAGGCCATGGAGGACTGGAGCGAAGAAGAGCTGGCCAACTACCGCGGCACCGAGTACATCGGCAAGCTGGGGCTGGAGCAGGCCTATGAGCGCGAGCTGCATGGCATCACCGGCTTCGAGCAGGTCGAGACCAGCGCCGGCGGCCGCGCGGTGCGGCGCCTGGCACACCGCCCACCGACGCCGGGCAACACGCTGGTGCTGTCGATCGACATCCGGCTGCAGGCGCTGGTGGAAGAGCTCTACAAAGACCGCCGCGGCGCACTGGTGGCCATCGATCCGCGCAACGGCGAGGTGCTGGCCTTCGTCTCCAAGCCGACCTTCGACCCGAATCTCTTCGTCGACGGCATCGATGTGGACAGCTGGCGCGAGCTCAACGAGGACCTCGACAAGCCGCTGCTGAACCGCGCCCTGCGCGGCACCTACCCGCCGGGCTCGACCTACAAGCCCTTGATGGCGATGGCTGCGCTCAACAGCGGCAAGCGCGCGCCGGGCACGATCGTGATGGACAACCTGATCTACAGCTTCGGCGGCCGCAATTTCGGCAGCCCGGAGACCGACAGGCCCGGCCCCAAGGACATGCGGCTGGCGATCGTCGGCTCGTCGAACGTGTACTTCTACAGCCTGGCCAACGAGATGGGTGTGGACCTGATCCATGACGAACTCGAGCCCTTCGGCCTGGGCCGCCGCACCGAGATCGACCTGCAGGGCGAGGTCACGGGCGTTCTGCCATCGCAGGACTGGAAGCGGCGCTACTTCGCCAAGAGTCCGGCGAACCAGAAATGGTTCGCCGGCGAGACCATCTCGCTGGGCATCGGCCAGGGCTACAACAGCTTCACGATGCTGCAACTGGCCAATGCCTATGCGACGGTAGCCAGCGGCGGGCAGCGCTTCAAGCCGCGCCTGGTGCGCGAGATCGAGGACGTTGTCAAGCATGAGCGCCGCCGGGTCGCGAGCGATGCGCTGGAGCCGCTGCCACTCAAGCCCGCCGATGTACAGGTGATCCTCAGCGCCATGCATGGCGTGACGGTGGAGGGTACCTCGCGCGCCGTCTTCATGGGCGCTCCCTACACCAGCGGCGGCAAGACCGGCACGGCGCAGGCGGTGGGCCTGCGCGCCGGCGAGAAGTACAAGGACGTCAAGGCAGACGAGCGCAAGCGCGACCACTCGCTGTATGTCGCCTTCGCGCCGGCCGAGGCACCGTCCATTGCGCTGGCAGTGATCGTCGAGAACGCCGGCTGGGGTTCGACCTCGGCGGCACCGATTGCGAGGCGCGTGTTCGACTATCTGCTGACCGGCCAGTACCCGAGCGAGGAAGACATTCTGCTGACCCAGCAGGGCAAGAGTACGGCGCCGGTGGGCAAACCTCGCGTCGCGCTTGAGGTGCCCTTGCCGGGCCAGCAAGCGGCCAGCGCATCCGGTGCAGCCAGCGCCGCCTCCGCGCAGGCCAGCGGCCCGATGCCCGTCAAGCGGCCGGCGCCGCCGGCATCGGCGCCAGCGGCATCTGTTTCTGCGGCACAAGGAGCCAGTCGATGAACGCTGTGATCAGCAAAGCGCCGCTGCGCCAGCGCCTGCGGCCCTGGCTGGCTGGCTTCGATGGCCCGCTGATGCTGATCTTGTTGGGCTTGGCAGCGCTCGGCCTACTCAGCATGTACTCAGTCGGTTTCGACCATGGCACCCGCTTCGTGGACCACGCACGCAATATGGTGCTGGCCTGCGTGATCATGCTGGTGGTGGCACAGACGCCGCCGCAGCGCCTGATGAGCCTGGCAGTGCCGCTGTACACGGTGGGCGTGGCGCTGCTGATCGCGACCGCCTTGTTCGGCATCACCAAGAAAGGCGCGACGCGCTGGCTCAATGTGGGCATCGTGATTCAGCCCTCGGAGCTGCTGAAGATCGCCGTGCCGCTGACGCTGGCCTGGTGGTTCCAAAAGCGCGAGGGGCAGCTGCGCCCGCTGGACTTCGGCGTCGCGCTGCTGATCCTGGCGGTGCCGGTCGGGCTGGTGGCCAAGCAGCCTGACTTGGGCACCTCGCTGCTGATCCTGGCGGCCGGCCTGTATGTGATCTTCTTCGCTGGCCTGAGCTGGCGCCTGATCGTGCCGGCGGTGAGCGTGGCGCTGCTGGGCATCGCGGCGCTGGTGATGAGCGAGGAGCGGATCTGCCAGCCCGAGCTGGAGTGGCCGGTGCTGCGCGAGTACCAGAAGAACCGCGTCTGCACGCTGCTGGACCCGCACAAGGACCCGCTGGGCAAAGGCTTCCACATCATCCAGGGCGAGATCGCGATCGGCTCCGGCGGCATCACCGGCAAGGGCTTCATGAAGGGCACTCAGACGCATCTGGAGTTCATCCCCGAGCGCACCACCGACTTCATCTTCGCGGCCTATGGCGAGGAGTTCGGCCTGCTGGGCGCGCTGGCGCTGCTGGCCGGCTTCACCGCGCTGATCATGCGCGGGCTGTGGATCGCAGCGCAGGCGCCCAGCCTGTTCGGCCGCCTGATGGCGGGCGCCATCACGCTGAGCTTCTTCACCTATGTGTTCGTCAATATGGGCATGGTCAGCGGCATCCTTCCCGTGGTGGGCGTGCCGCTGCCCTTCATCAGCTACGGCGGCACCGCGATGGTGATGCTGGGGCTGAGCCTGGGCATCCTGCTGGCGATCGCCAAGAGCCGGCGCTCGTTCTCGAAGTAGTCGTCAGCCCTGCAGCAGCGGGTGCGCGGCAAAGCGCACGGTGAAGCGCGCGCCCGGCCCCTGACCTTCAGGCGCCTCGCGGCGGCTGCGGGTTTCGTCCAGCGTCAGTTCGGCGCCATGCTGCTGAACGATCTCGCGCACGATGGCCAGGCCAAGGCCAGAACCATCGACATTGGTGCCCAGGGCTCGGTAGAAGGGCTGGAAGACTTTCTCGCGCTCGCTCTCCGGAATGCCGGGGCCGGAGTCCTCGACCTGCAGCACCGAGACCTGGCCGAACGGGTCCTCGACCACGCGCACCGTCACCGTGCCGTGTTCCGGCGTGTAGAGCAGCGCGTTGTCGACCAGGTTGCGGATCAGCTCGCGGATCAGCAGCGGCTGGCCATTGATACGCAGAGTCGAGCCGGATTCATCCGGGCCTTCGAAGCCCAGGTCGATGCGCTTGTCCATGGCGCGCGGCACGAAGTCGCGCACCGTCTCGATCGCCAGCTCGGAGAGATTGACCTCGCTGCGCCGCATCGCATGCTCCTGGTCTTCGGCGCGCGCCATCGCCAGCAGCTGATTCACCATATGGGCCGCGCGCTGGCTGGACAGCGAGATGTGCTGCAGCGAGCGCTTGAGCTCAGCCGGCGAGCTGCGGCCTTCGTCGATCTCGCGCTGCGCAAACTCGGCCTGGGTGCGCAGGCCGGCCAGCGGCGTCTTCAGCTGGTGCGCGGCGTCGGCCAGGAAGTGCTTCTGCGCGCTGAGCGATTGATCCAGACGCTGCAGCAGATCATTGATGGCGCGCACCAGCGGTGCCACTTCGTCGGGAATGCGGCGCTCGTCGATCGGGCTCAGGTCCGAGCTTTCGCGTGAGCGGATGCGCCGCTGCAGGTCGTTGAGCGGCGCGATGCCGCGCGCCAGCGCCATCCACACCAGCAGCACCGCCAAGGGCAGGATCACGAACTGCGGCAGGATCACGCCCTTGATGATGTCGTTGGTCAGGCGCGCGCGTTTGCCCAGGGTCTCAGCCACCTGGACGAACATCATCTGCGTGCTGCCAGCCATGCCCTCGGGCGCCACCCACAGATAGGCCACCCGCACCGGCTCGCCGGCCACTTCTTCATCGCGGAAGTTGAGCGCCCAAGGCACGATGGTCTGGCCCGGCTCGAGCTCAGGCACCGGCAGCTGCGCATCGCCATTGAGCAGCTCGCCGCGCAGGCCCAGCACTTGGTAGTAAACGGTGTCGTTGGCATCGGCTCGCAGCAGCGCCGCCGCCTCCGGCGCCAGCGCGTAGCGCGAGCGCTTGCCGTTCTCGGCCTTGACCGCCGCCACCTGCAGACCCAGATTGCGCGCCATCTCGCCGAGCTCGCGGTCGTAGGGCCGCGCCGCGATGCCCTGTGCCACCAGCCAAGTCAGCGCCACGCTGACGGGCCAGATCACCAGCAAGGGCGCCAGCAGCCAGTCGAGGATCTCGCCGAACAGCGAGCGCTGTTCGCTATTGACGGCCATCGGAGGGCGCCAGGCCGGACAACATCAGCAAACCCCCCGGTGCCTCAGCCCGGCACCTTCTCAAGGCAGTAGCCCAGGCCGCGCACCGTCGCGATGCGGATCGGGCCCTGCTCGATCTTCTTGCGCAGGCGGTGGATATAGACCTCGATCGCGTTGTTGCTGACCTCTTCGCCCCACTCGCACAGCCGCTCCACCAGCTGGTCCTTGCTGACCAGGCGACCGGCGCGCTGCAGCAGCACTTCCAGCAAGGACAGCTCGCGCGCGGACAGCTCGATCATCTGGTCATTGATGTAGGCCACGCGGCCGGTGGCATCGAAGGACAGCGGCCCGTGCTTGATGATGCTGGACGCTGTGCCCAGGCCTCGGCGCGTCAGCGCGCGCACGCGCGCTTCCAGCTCCTGCAGCGAGAAGGGCTTGGCCATGAAGTCGTCCGCGCCAAGGTCCAGGCCCTTGACGCGCTGCTCCACGCTGTCGGCCGCCGTCAGGATCAGCACCGGCGTGGCTGAGCCCCGCATGCGCAGCTTGCGCAGCACTTCCAGGCCATGCAGGCGGGGCAGCCCCAGATCCAGGATCACCAGATCAAACTCATGCGAGGCCAGCGCCGCATCGGCTTCGCTGCCGCTGCTGACCTGATCGACCGCATAGCCCGAGGCGCGCAATGAACGGAGCAGTCCATCGGCCAGCACCTGGTCGTCTTCCGCAATCAGTATTCGCATTCGCTGTCTCCGTCGAGGACTCGGCCTCTGCCTGTTCTTCGTTGATTTTAGGGAGCGCCACACTGCTGACAGTTCTTGGCAGGAGCGAGGATTGCAACTACTGTACAGATATACAGATTGCACGCCATAATGCACCCAGCCTACTGAGGAGAATCTATGGACGCCCCCGTCAAAGCCAATACCGCCGCCGCTGCCGAGAAGGCCAAGGCCCTGCAAGCCGCGCTTGCCCAGATCGAGAAGCAATTCGGCAAGGGCTCCATCATGCGCCTGGGCGAAGGCGAAGTCATTGAGGACATCCAGGTGGTTTCCACCGGTTCGCTGGGCCTGGACATCGCGCTGGGCGTCGGCGGCCTGCCACGCGGTCGCGTGGTCGAGATCTACGGCCCGGAATCCTCGGGCAAGACCACGCTGACGCTGCAGGTCATTGCCGAGATGCAGAAGCTGGGAGGCACAGCCGCCTTCATCGACGCCGAGCACGCGCTGGACATCCAGTACGCGCAAAAGTTGGGCGTCAACCTGCAAGAACTGCTGATCAGCCAGCCCGATACCGGCGAACAGGCACTGGAGATCGTCGATGCGCTGGTGCGCTCGGGCTCAGTGGACCTGATCGTCATCGACTCGGTCGCAGCACTGACACCCAAGGCCGAGCTGGAAGGCGAGATGGGCGATTCCCTGCCCGGCCTGCAAGCCCGCCTGATGAGCCAGGCGCTGCGCAAGCTGACCGCCACCATCAAGAAGACCAACTGCACGGTCATCTTCATCAACCAGATCCGCATGAAGATCGGCGTGATGTTCGGCAGCCCCGAAACCACCACTGGCGGCAATGCACTGAAGTTCTACGCCTCCGTGCGCCTGGACATCCGCCGCATCGGCTCGATCAAGAAGGGCGAAGAGGTGATCGGCTCCGAGACCAAGGTCAAGGTCGTCAAGAACAAGGTGTCGCCGCCCTTCAAGACAGCTGAGTTCGACATCCTCTACGGCGAAGGCATCAGCCGCGAAGGCGAAATCATCGACATGGGCGTGGTGGCCAAGGTGGTCGAGAAGTCCGGCTCCTGGTATGCCTACCAAGGCGAAAAGATCGGCCAAGGCAAGGACAATGCGCGCGAGTTCCTGCGCGAGAACCCCGACATTGCCCACGAGATCGAGAACAAGATCCGCGAATCGCTGGGTGTAGCCCTGCTCAACCCGGCCGCCTCGGACGAATGATGCCCCCGGGCATGGCGGCCACTGCGGCGCCAGTCCTGAGCGGCCCTCAAGCCGATGAGGCCGCCCTGGTGCGGCGCTTCTGGTCGCTCTACCAGGCGCGCCGCTGGAGCGAAGCGCAAGCCTTGCTGCACCCAGATGCCGAGTGCTACTGGTGGGCGACGGCCGAGCGCTTCGAAGGCGCCGCCGCCATCGTGCATGTCAACGCGGTCTATCCGGAGGGCTGGTCCCTCTGCCTGCTTGAAGTCAACCCTTTGGGTGCCGGCAGGGTGCACACCCTGCTGCGCGTCGACCACGGCAAGCAAGCCTTCTACGCCAACAGCTTCTTCCAGATCACCGCGGGTTTGATCCAGCGTCTCGATGAATACTGGAGCGACCTGGCGCCCGCGCCTGCCTGGCGTCAAGCCGGCCAGCTGCCGGGCCTGACGAGCTTGGCACCCGACCAGCGTTCTGGTCTGAGCCTGGACTTGGGCTCGAGCTGACGACGCGCCCATCCATGCCTGCCGCAAAAGCCGGGAAACCCCTCTCGCTGAAGATGCGCGCGATTGCACTGCTGGCGCAACGCGATCAGAGCGTTGTCGAAATGCGGCGCAAGCTGCTGCGCATAGCCAGCCAAAACGCAATTGGCGAAGCCGGCGAGGCGGAGCCCGTGCCAGATGCACAGCACGAAGTCGAAGCGCTGCTGAACTGGCTACAGGCCGAGGGCTATCTCTGCGAACAGCGTTTTGTCGAATCGCGCATCCAGGCCCGCGCACAGCGCTACGGCATGCTGCGCATCCGCCAAGAGTTGGCCGAACATGGCCTGAGCTTGGATGCTGACGCGCAGGCCGAACTCAAGCTCAGCGAATTTGAGCGTGCGCGCGCCATCTGGTCACGCAAATTCGGGCCTGAAGCGCCGCAGCAGGCTGCCGACCGGGCCAAGCAGACGCGCTTTCTGGCCGCACGAGGCTTTGGTGCCGACGTCATTCGTCGCGTGCTGCGCGGCCTTGACGAGTAAGCTGCAGTCAACGTGCTGACCGATCCGGCGTCGCCCCGCCGACAGCCTGGTGAAAGTTTTGCGGCAGCGCAACATGCTACATTGACGGACTGCGTGAATCCTGCCCGCCGGCCGACTCTGGGCCTGCGGGCGTGTTTTTGTGCGTCCGAACCCGACCATGTCTTTGCTTCAGCCCGCCGGCAACCGCCGTCCCCTGCACCGTCGAACCATCGACGTGCAGGTCTATGCGCGCGACGACGGACACTTCGATGTCGAGGCCTCACTGCAGGACACCAAGCCGCGTGACATCCCCTTGGTTGACGGCATTCGACGCGCTGGCGAGCCCTTGCACGACATGCAGCTGCATCTCGTGATTGACAGCCAGACGAACATTCTTGCCGCACGGTCTGAGACGCGCTGGATGCCCTACCCCGGAACCTGCGACCACCACAGCAATGCCTACGAGCGCCTGGTCGGCTTGAACCTGATGAAAGGCTTCCGCCTCGGCATCAAGGAACGCCTGTCCGGCACCCAGGGCTGCACCCATCTGACCGAGCTGTGCCTCGCACTGCCGACCGCGGTGATCCAGTCTTTTGTCGGCGTGGTGTTTGACGCCCGCGAAGACAGGGCGGATGGTTCCCCCCCTTTTCAGCTCGACCGCTGCCACGCCCTGCGTCGCGATGGCGTGATCGTGCAGACCCATTTCCCTCGCTGGCATCGCCCGGCCAGAGCAGCTGTCGATGCTGCCCCGGCTGCCGAGATGCCCGCCATTCCTTCCTGACTTTTCCTTTAAGCGAGACCCCCTATGAAGATTCACGAATACCAGGGCAAGGAAATCCTGCGCCAGTTCGGCGTGCCGGTGCCGCGCGGCATTCCCGCGTTCACGGTGCAAGAGGCGGTGGAAGCCGCACAGAAGCTGGGCGGCCCGGTGTGGGTGGTCAAGGCGCAGATCCACGCGGGTGGCCGCGGCAAGGGCGGCGGCGTGAAGCTGGGCCGTTCGCTGGAAGACGTGAAGTCGCTGGCCGAGCAGATCCTGGGCATGCAGCTGGTCACGCACCAGACCGGCCCGGCTGGCCAGAAGGTGCGCCGCCTGTATATCGAAGACGGTGCCGACATCAAGAATGAACTCTACGTCTCGCTGGTCACCGACCGCGGCACGCAGAAGGTGGCCTTCATCGCCTCCAGCGAAGGCGGCATGGACATCGAGGAAGTCGCGCACTCGACCCCCGAGAAGATCATCACCGAATACATCGATCCGCTGGTCGGCCTGACGGCAGAGCAAGCTAAGAAGATCGCCACGGCCATCGGCCTGACGGGCCACTCGGTGGACCAGGCCGTCGATCTGTTCCAGAAGCTCTACAAGTGCTACATGGACACCGACGCGTCGCTGGTGGAGATCAACCCGCTGAACTGCGATTCCAAGGGCAACCTGATCGCACTCGACGCGAAGTTCAACTTCGACGCCAACGCGCTGTTCCGCCACCCCGAGATCGTCGCCTACCGCGATCTGGACGAAGAGGACCCGGCTGAAGTCGAGGCCTCCAAGTTCGACCTGGCCTACATCAGCCTGGACGGCAATATCGGCTGCCTGGTGAACGGCGCCGGTCTGGCCATGTCGACCATGGACACCATCAAGCTGTTCGGCGGCGAGCCGGCCAACTTCCTGGACGTGGGCGGTGGCGCCACCGCCGAGAAGGTCACCGAAGCCTTCAAGATCATGCTGAAGAACCCTGAAGTGAAGGGCATCCTGGTCAACATCTTCGGCGGCATCATGAAGTGCGACACCATCGCCGAAGGCGTGATCACGGCCTGCAAGGCGGTGAACCTGTCCGTGCCGCTGGTGGTGCGCATGAAGGGCACCAACGAAGAGCTGGGCAAGAAGATGCTGGCCGAGTCCGGCCTGCCCATCATTGCTGCCGACACCATGGCCGAAGCCGCGACCAAGATCGTCGCCGCCGTCAAGTAAGCCCAACGCCCAAGCCAAGGAACACGAACATGAGCATCTACATCAACAAGGACACCAAGGTCATCACCCAGGGCATCACGGGCAAGACCGGTCAGTTCCACACCCTGGGCTGCCAGGCCTACGCGAACGGCAAGAACGCCTTCGTCGCTGGCGTGAACCCGAAGAAGGCTGGCGAGAAGTTCTCCGAGATCCCCATCTACGCCACCGTCAAGGAAGCTGCTGCCCAGACCGGCGCGACCGTCTCGGTGATCTATGTGCCGCCCGCAGGCGCAGCCGCAGCCATCTGGGAAGCCGTCGAGGCCGACCTGGATCTGGCGATCTGCATCACCGAAGGCATCCCGGTGCGCGACATGCTGGAAGTGCGCAACAAGATGAAGGCCAAGGAACTGGCAGGCGGCAAGAAGACGCTGCTGCTGGGCCCCAACTGCCCCGGCCTGATCACGCCTGAAGAGATCAAGATCGGCATCATGCCCGGCCACATCCACCGCAAGGGCCGCATCGGCGTCGTCTCCCGTTCGGGCACGCTGACCTATGAAGCCGTGGCACAGCTGACCGAGATCGGCCTGGGCCAATCCAGCGCCGTCGGCATC
>PNNH01000103.1 GCA_013824165.1 Methylibium sp.
CGAGGCGCTGGAGGCGCGTCGCTGTGCACTTTCACTGGCGCCGCCGCTGACTTCCACGCGCTCCAGCTGCTCGGCCTTGGGGTCGGCCTTGGCCGGCGCCGGCTGCGGCCGGGCGGCGGGCCGGCTGGCCGGCTTGTCCGCCTGCGCTGCGCTGGCCGCCGGGCCCGGTGGTGCGACAGGGGTCTGGGCCGGGGCCAAACCGGCGCTCAGCAGCGGCAGCAAGGCCAGGGTCAGGGGTGTGAACGAAGGGCGACGGCGCATGGTGATCGAGGGCATGGTGTCTTCAGCGGGCCGGAGCATCGCATGAGCGCGCCTTATCTGTCGGCCGCGAGGTCTTGGCTTCAAGAATCTTTACCTGGGCTCTGAGGCGCAGCGTTCGAAGCGCAGGCCCTTGATGCGCGCGGTGTGGACGCGCAGAGCCTGCGCCTGGCCTTGGCCATCGCACTCCAGCTGCAGCAGCTGGCGGCCCTGCATCCAGTAGCCTTGGCTCAGCAGCTCGACGGTGTCGCCGTCCAGCCCCTGCAGCGTCCAGGCCTGCACCGTCTTGAGCAGCGGGCCTTCAGCCCACAGTACGAGGCCGCTGGCGGACGGCACGATGCGCCACCGCGTGGCGATGTCCTTGCACCAGTAGTCGCCGGCAAGGCCCCCGGGCAGAGGCGGGCGCTGGGCCAGGCGATGCAGGCCGTGGGATCGGCCGCGGCCGGCCTGCACGCGCAACCGGTCGGCACCGTCCAGCCCCAGCAGTTGCAGCTCGTAGGCGCCGCGTAGCGGCAGCCAGCGGCCGTCGGCGCTGGCCTGCAGCTCGAAGTTCACGCCCCATTGCTGCGCCATTAGCCGGCCGCCCAGCAGGCTCAGCTCCAGCAGCTGGAGGCTGTCGGCATCCCACCAGCAGCCGGCCAGCGCAGGCTCGGGCGCAGCGGCCGCAGGGGCCGGCAGATCCAGCGCCAGCCGGGCAATCTCGCGCGCGGTCTTGTAGGGGTTGTGGCCGCCGTCATTGCTGATCACTACGACGGCCAGTTCGCGCTCGGGCAGCAGCAGGAACTCGGTGCGGAATCCCGGCCACAGGCCGCCATGGCCGATGCAGGACAGGCCGTCCAGCGCGCTGCGCTCCAGGCCGCGCGCGTAGGGAGATGCCTCGCCTTCGTTCAAAGTGGCAGCCTGCATCAGATCGGCCGCCACATCAGGCGCAGCGCCGGCTGGGCGCAGCAGGTGGGCTGCCCACTGCAGCATGTCCTGCACGCTGGACACCATGCCGCCTTCGCCGCCATGTTCGAAGCCATGCTGGGCCCGGCGCCAGCCGCCGCCGACATCGGCGGGCGCCGGCAGATAGCCAGAAGCTAGGCGCGGCAGCGGCACATCGCTCTCGACCAGCATGCGTGTCTGGCGCATGCCCAGCGGGCCGAAGAACTGCTGCTGCAGCAGCTCGCCCAGGCTCTGGCCAGTGATGCGCTCTACGATCAGCCCCAGCAGGGCGAAGCCGCTATTGCAGTACAGGAACTGGCTGCCCGGCATGAAGTTCAGGTGGCGGTTGCGCAGCATCGCCTGCAGCAGCGTGGCGCGGTCCACGCGCAGGTCGAGGTTGACGCCGCCCAGGCGCAGCAGCTCCAGCATGTCGGGCAGGCCGCTGGTGTTGCGCATCAGGTGCTCGATGCGCACGACCGCGCCGTCCAGATTCCAGGGACCTAGCTCGGGCAGGTGCTGGCGCACATCGTCCTGCTGCGACAGCCGGCCCTGGCGTTCCAGCAGCAGCGCGGCGGCCACGGTGAACTGCTTGGAGACCGAAGCGATGCGCAGCACGCTGTCGGCCTTCAGCGGCGTCAGCTGGGAAAGGTCCGCCATGCCATAGCCCTTGGCATGCAGCACCTCGCCGGCCTGCAGCACGCCGACCACCAGGCCCGGCGCGCTGCGCCCGGCGAGATCGGTGAACAGGGCATCGATGCGGGCTTGGAGGGCGGAGTTCATTGCACGTCCCGTGGCTGTCTAAGGAGGTGGCGCGCAGTGTCGCACGCGGCTTTCGGTATGCCGGAGCTCACGTGCGCGCTGCGCCCGCCACTGCGTCAAGCGCCGCCGCGCTTGCTGGCCAGACGCTCGCGCGCGCCGCGGCTGCGGGCCTTCCACTCAGCCAGCTGTTCACGCCTTTGCTGCAGGTCCATCTGGCTGCGCTCGGCTTCGCGCTGCAGCTTGTGAAAGCTCTTCAGCCGTGCCGGGTCCAGCGTGTCGCGCACCGCGCAGCCGGGCTCATTGCCGTGGCTGCAGTTGCGGAAGCGACAGGCAGGGGCCAGCCGGGCCACATCGTCGAAGCCGGCGGCCAGATCGGCCTCGTCCGCATCCAGCGCCAGGCCGCGCAGGCCCGGCGTGTCGATGATGCAGGCGCCCTCAGGCGTGCGGTGTAGGCTGCGCGCCGTGGTGGTGTGGCGGCCGCGGCTGTCGTCGGCGCGCACGCCGCCGGTGTCCTGCAGGGCCAGGCCGCACAGCGTGTTGGTCAGTGTGCTCTTGCCCGCGCCACTGGAACCCAGCAGCACCAGAGTGCTGCCTGCGGACAGCCAGGGCGCGATCAGCTGGCGCGCGTCCGGTTGCGTGCCGTCCAGCGCCAGCACGTCGACGGCGGCGCTGTGGGCCAGGTGGGCGCGCAGGCGCTGCACGCGATAGCCCACGTCGTTGCACTGGTCGGCCTTGCTGAGCACCACCACGCTGGCCACGCCGGCGGCGCGCGTCAGCAGCAGATAGCGGTCCAGGCGCGCCAGATTGAAGTCATGGTCCAGCCCCATCACCAGCAGGGCGGTGTCCACATTGGCCACCAGCGCCTGCAGCCGGCCGGAGGGCGTGCGCCGGCTCAGCGCGTTGATCGGTGGCACGCGCTGGTGGATCCAGTCGTCCTCAGCCACCAGCACCCAGTCGCCCACAGCCAGCGCATCGCCGAAGGCCTGCAGCTCGCGCGCCAGTTCGGGCACACAGCCAGCGCTGCGCGCACCGGCCGCGTCGGTGATGGTGTAGCGGTCGCGATGGACCTCGGTGATGCGGGCCGGCCAGGTGCCGGTGGTGTCGCGCAAGCTGGCCAGGCGGGCCAGCAGGGCATTGTTCAGTCCCAGGCCGCGCAGGGCCGTGAGCGTCTTGGAGTCGAGTTCGAGCATGTCGAGCACATCGCTTGATGAGAGCCCACCACGGCGGCATTCATGGCCGTCGCGCAGGCGTGATCAATCCAGCCTGGACTGGGGTCCAGGCGCGGGAGGTGGGGCGATGTCGGCCGCGGCTGCGGCGCTCAAGTGCTGCTCAGGGAGCCACGCGAGGCGTGGCGTGCCGGACTCAGGCGTGGCGCGGGAGCGCAGCCGACAGGAGGCGGGCAATATCAGTCTTGGCCATGGTGTGCTCCTGTGTGAGTGGAAGGAAGGTGTCCAGTGTGCCGCGCAGCAGGCGCTCAGGTCAAGGCGCTGTCAGCGCCGCGCCACATCAGTCGGGGCTGAAGAAGTAGACCTCGTGGATCAGCCCGTCGCGGCAGTGATAGACCACCATTACCGGCTGCGCCTCGGCGCTGCGTCCATGCACCCACTCGTAGTCCACCACCTTGCTGCCCATCACCAGGCGCTCGCGGACCTCGGCGCGAATGGCAGGGTTGGCGAAGGGGCCGCCCGAATAGCTTTCGCGGAAGCTGCTGATGCCCGAGGTGCGCGGCATCGGGTCGGGCATGCGCCAGACGCGCACATCGTCGGCATAACAGGCGCAGAACGCGTCCAGATCCTTGGCGTTGTAGGCCTCGAGCTGGGCCTGGGCCAGCTCGGCGGGACTGCGCATGGCCTTGCTGCTGGCTGAAGTCATGAGTTGGACGCGTACTTGATGCTGCAGCCATAGGCTTGCGAACTGCTGCGGCCCACCGGCTTGCCGGCGCGCAGATCGGCCAGGGCCAGGCGCACGAACTGGTCGGCCCGGGCGATGTCTTCGTCGCGCGCGCTCGGGATGCTGTCGATGCCGCCGGCATAGGCCAGCCGGCCATCGGGCGCAATGACATACAGGTGCGGCGTCGTGCGCGCACCATACAGACGGCCGATCTGGCCGCTCGGGTCGAGCAGCACGGCGGCGGGCTTGGCGCTGCGCTCGGTGTTCAGGCGTAGCGCCGTTGCACCGTCGACATGGCCCTGCGTGCCGGGCGCCGACGAGATGATTTGCAGCCAGACCACACCCTGGGCGGCGGCCTCCTGCTGTTGCTGGGGGATGTTGCCGCTGCGGTAATGCTTCTTGACGTAGGGGCAGTCGTGGTTTGTCCACTCCAGCACCACTGTCTTGCCGCGCAAGGATTTCAGCTCCAGGGTTCGGCCTTCGGCGGTGCTGGCGCTGAAGTCGGGTGCAGGCTGGCCGATGCTGGCGGTCGCGGCAGCCAGGGCGGGCAGTGCCGCCAGCGCGGAGCCGCCGATCAGGTGCAGCACGAAACGACGGGCCGCGAAGTGCGGATGCAGGACAGGCTTGAGCATTTTGGGGTCTCCGGGCAAACGGATTTGCGCGCAGTGTCGCATCCGATTCGAGTCCCCAAAAAGCAAAGGGCCACCAGATGGCGGCCCTGCTTACCGGACAAGAAGCGACGTTTATGGTGTCGCCTCAAGACGGCTTCCTCTGGCGCTGGTGACGGGTTCCAGTTCTCTGCCCAATCTGCAGCCGGTTTGTCGCCTTGGATGCCTTGCATTGTGCATGGCTTGTGTGACGGCAATTTGACGATAAGCAAGTGCTTGGCACTGTACTTCGGCGCCGCAGGGTCGGCGCTGCCAGCCTTGCGCCGATTGCGGTGATGCCGTGAAACCACCGACCCCATGTGTAAGGCCGGCAGTGTGTCAGCGCACGCTGATCTGGTCGAACACGCCGCCGTCGTCGAAGTGCGTCTTCTGCGCCGCGCGCCAGCCGCCGAACACGTCGTCTACGGTGATCAGCTGGGTGGGGGCGAACTGCTTGGCGTACTTCGCGGCGACCTTTGCATCGCGCGGGCGGTAGTAGTGGCGCCCGGCGATGTCCTGACCCTCGGGGCTGTACAGATAGGACAGATAGGCCTCGGCCAGCTTGCGCGTGCCGCGCTTGTCGACCACCTTGTCCACCACAGCCACCGGCGGCTCGGCCAGGATGGACAGGGCGGGCGTGACGATCTCAAACTTCTGCGGTCCCAGCTCCTTGACCGCCAGATACGCCTCGTTCTCCCACGAGATCAGCACGTCGCCGATGCCGCGCTCGGTGAAGGTGGTCAGCGAGCCGCGAGCGCCCGAATCGAGCACCTTGGTGTTGGCATAGATGCGCTTGACGAAGGCCTTGGCGGATTCGGCATTGCCGCCTGGCTGCTTCAAGGCGAAGGCCCAGGCCGCCAGGTAGTTCCAGCGCGCGCCACCCGACGTCTTCGGATTGGGCGTGATCACGTCGATACCGCTGCGCGCCAGGTCGGCCCAGCTGGTGATGCCTTTCGGATTGCCCTTGCGCACCAGGAAGACGATGGTCGAGGTGTAGGGGCTGCTGTTGTTCGGCAGGCGCTTCTGCCAGTCTGCGGGGATGAGCTTGGCCTTGTCATGGAGGGCGTCGATATCGTAGGCCAGGGCCAGCGTCACCACATCGGCCTCCAGCCCGTCGATCACCGAGCGGGCCTGCTTGCCCGAGCCGCCGTGCGACTGCTTGATGACCAGGTTCTCGCCAGTCTTGGCCTTCCACTGTTTGGCGAAGGCGGCGTTGAAGTCCTGATAGAGCTCGCGCGTCGGGTCGTAGGAGACATTCAGCAGCGTGGCTTGGGCTTGCACGGCGGCGGCGCTGCCGAGCAACAGGGCCCCGGTCAGCAATGTGTAGAGGCGACGATTGATCTTCATGGCAATGGTTCTGCAAGGGAAGGGATGGGAGACATCACTCTAGGCAGCGGCCGCGGCGGCGTGAACCAAGAAGTTCTGCTTTGCTTAGCAGCCACCAAAGGCAAGCCGCCCTTGCACGATTGCCGATGGATCAGTCGACGGCCAGCGCCGCCCGCACTGCTTCCTCGCTGAGATCAGCCGCGCACTCTTGCAGGAAGCGGTAGGCATAGCCGCGCAGATAGTGGCCGCGCTTCAGCGCGATGCGCGTGGTGTTCTGCGGGAACAGGTGCGCGGCGCTGATCAGCTGCAGACCGGCGTCGCGCTGCGGCTCGAAGGCCATCGAGGCGATGATGCCCACGCCCAGGCCGACCTGAACATAGGTCTTGATCACGTCGGCATCCAGCGCCGACATCACCAGGTCCGGCGCCAGGCCGGCGGCGCTGAAGCTGGCGTCGATGCGCTCGCGGCCGGTGTAGCCCTCGTGGTAGGTGATCAGCGGCAGCTCGGCCAGTTGCTCCAGCGTCAGCCTGCCGCTGCCGGCCAGCGCGTGGCCTTGCGGCACGACCACCGCGTGGTGCCAGTCGTAGAAGGGGAAGGTGACGAAGGCGCCGTGCTTGTCCAGCGCCTCGGTGGCGATGCCGACATCGGCTTCGCCCGATTCCAGCATCGCCACGATCTCGGCCGGGCTGCCCTGGTGCAGCACCAGATGCACCTTGGGGAAGGCTGCCTTGAAGCGCGCCACCACCTGCGGCAGCGCATAGCGGGCCTGGGTGTGCGTGGTGGCGATCGTCAGCTGGCCGGTCTGCGCATCGGCAAACTGGTCGGCCAGGCGTTTGATATTGCGCGCGTCCTGCAGCATGCGGTCGACGATGACGGCCAGCTCCTTGCCCGGCTCGGTCAAGCCGAGCAGGCGCTTGCCGCGGCGCACGAAGAGCTCGACGCCCAGTTCGTCCTCCAGGTCCTTGATGTGCTTGGAGACGCCCGACTGCGAGGTGAACAGCGCTGCCGCCACCTCCGTCAGATTGAAGTTCTGCTGGACGGCCTCGCGGATGATGCGCAACTGCTGGAAATTCATGCGGCTCAGGCGGCTTCAAACAGGCTCAGTCGGGAGGTCTGCAGCTTGACCTGCTGACCGGACTGCAGGTTCAGCGCGGCGGCCTCTTCGCGGCCGAGCTCGGCCTCCAGATGCTGGCCGTCCGGCCCGGTCAGTTCGACGCGGCTGGCGGCACCAAAGGTCAGCACCCGCTCGACGCGCGCTGTCAGGCCCTCGGCACCCGGCGTGGTGAGGATCTGCAACTCGTGCGGGCGAGCGTAGGCTTGCAGCAAGGTGCCGTCTGCCTGCGCCTGGCCATGGGCCAGCGTGTGCTCGCCGATGCGCAGCCGGCCGTTCTCGCTGCGGCCCTCGAAACGGTTGACCGCGCCGAGAAAGCCGTAGACAAAAGGCGTGGCCGGTCGCTCGTAGACCTCGGCCGGCGTGCCGACCTGCTCGACGCGGCCATGGTCCATCAGCACCACGCGGTCGGCCACCTCCAGCGCCTCTTCCTGGTCGTGGGTGACGAAGATGCTGGTGATGTGCAGCTCGTCGTGCAGGCGGCGCAGCCAGCGGCGCAGTTCCTTGCGCACCTTGGCATCGAGCGCGCCGAAGGGCTCGTCCAGCAGCAGCACCCGCGGCTCCACTGCCAGCGCGCGGGCCAGCGCGATGCGCTGGCGCTGGCCGCCGCTGAGCTGCGGCGGAAAGCGGTCGGCCAGCCAGTCCAGCTGCACCAGGTTCAAGAGCTCATGCACCTTCTTGCGGATCTCGCTCTCGCTGGGTCTTTGCTTGCGCGGCTTGACGCGCAGGCCGAAGGCGACGTTGTCGAACACCGTCATGTGGCGGAACAAGGCGTAGTGCTGGAACACGAAGCCGACCTGGCGCTCGCGCACATGGGTGTCAGAGGCGTCCTCGCCGTCGAGCAAGACCTGGCCCCGGTCGGCCGACTCCAGCCCGGCGATGATGCGCAGCAGCGTGGTCTTGCCGCAGCCCGATGGGCCCAGCAGTGCGACCAGCTCGCCGGTCGGGAAGTCGAGCGAGACATCGCCCAGCGCGGTGAAGTTGCCGAAGGACTTGTGGATACTGCGGACCTGGATGCTCATGGCGCTTCCTTGACTAGCGAATGGGCACGCCATTCGACGAACTGCTTCAACACCAGGGTCACCAGGGCCAGCAAGGCCAGCAGGGACGCCACTGCGAAGGCTGCAGCGAACTGGTACTCGTTGTAGAGGATCTCGACATGCAATGGCAGCGTGTTGGTCTGGCCGCGGATATGGCCCGAGACCACCGAGACCGCGCCGAACTCTCCCATGGCGCGCGCATTGCACAGGATCACGCCGTACAGCAGGCCCCACTTCACATTCGGCAGCGTGACACGCCAGAAGGTCTGCCAGCCGCTGGCGCCCAGCACAGTGGCAGCTTCTTCTTCGTCGCGGCCCTGGGCCTGCATCAGCGGGATCAGCTCGCGGGCGATGAAGGGGAAGGTGACGAACACGGTGGCCAGCACGATGCCCGGCACCGCGAAGATGATGCGGATGTCCTGGTCCTGCAGCCAGGGGCCGAACCAGCCTTGGGCGCCGAACAGCAGCACGAAGACCAGGCCTGCCACCACCGGCGAGACCGAGAAGGGCAGGTCGATGAAGGTGATCAGCAACTGCTTGCCGCGGAAATCATGCTTGGCGATGGCCCAGGCCGCGCTGACGCCGAACACCAGATTCAGTGGCAGAGAGATGGCAGCCGCAATCAGGGTCAGCTTGATCGCCGCCACGGCGTCCGGCTCGGCCAGCGCGGCGAAGTAGACGCCCCAGCCCTTGCGCAGCGCCTCGACGAAGACCGCCACCAGGGGCAGCACCAGGAACAGCAGGAAGAAGCTCAGGCCCAGCGCCAGCAGCGTGCGGCGCACCCACGGCGCCTCGCGCGTGGCGGGGTTGCTTTGATACAGACCGCCCGGCTTGGGGCTGGTGGTCAGTGTGGACACGGCTGCGCTCATGGCTTCCTCCCGCCCTGGCCGTTGCGGCGCGCGCTCCAGGCTTGCAGGCCATTGATGGCCAGCAGCAGCACGAAGGAGAAGACCAACATCACCGCGGCGATCGCGGTGGCGCCCACATAGTCGTACTGCTCCAGCTTGGCGATGATCATCAGCGGTGTGATCTCACTGACCATCGGGATGTTGCCGGCGATGAAGATCACCGAGCCGTACTCTCCCACCGCACGGGCGAAGGCCAGTGCGAAGCCGGTCAGCAGGGCCGGCAGCAGCATGGGCAGCAGCACCAGTCGGAAGGTCTGCCAGCGCTGCGCGCCCAGCGAGGCTGCCGCTTCTTCCAGCTCGGTCTCCATGTCCTCCAGCACCGGCTGCACAGTGCGCACCACAAAGGGCAGGCCGATGAAGATCAGCGCCACCAGGATGCCCAGCGGCGTGAACGCGACCTTGATGCCATAGGGCGCCAGCAGCGAACCGATCCAGCCGTTGCCGGCGTAGAGCGCGGTCAGCGAGATGCCGGCCACGGCCGTGGGCAGGGCGAACGGCAGGTCAATCAGTGCGTCGACCAGTTTCTTGCCTGGGAACTCATAGCGCACCAGCGACCAGGCCAGGATCAGGCCGAACACCAGATTGATAGCGGCCGCCAGCAGCGAGGTGCCGAAGCTGAGCTTGTAGGAGGCCAGCACGCGCGGCGCGGTCGCCGCCGCCCAGAAGGCCTCGAAGCCATGGCCGCCGGCCTTGATGAAGACCGCCGACAGCGGGATCAGCACGATCAGCGACAGATAGAAGACGGTGAAGCCCAGCGTGGGCGCGAAGCCCGGCAACACCCGGCGCGGCTTGCGCAGCGGCGCGCTGCTGGGCGCACCGCTCAGGACGAGGGTACTCATGAGCTTCAGCGCTTCGAGACCAGCTGGTCGTAGATGCCGCCATCGGCGAAATGGGTCTTCACCACCGCC
Organism: Methylibium sp.; assembly: GCA_013824165.1. Lineage (GTDB taxonomy): Bacteria > Pseudomonadota > Gammaproteobacteria > Burkholderiales > Burkholderiaceae_C > JACDQM01. The sequence continues at coordinate 9,772 of PNNH01000103.1, forward strand.
GGCCAGCCGCCCAGCAGGGAGTCGACCGTGAAGGTCTTGACGGTCGGGAAGCGCGCGGCATGGCGCTTGGCCACCTCGGCATCGCGCGGGCGGAAGTTGTGCCGCGCCAGGATCTCCTGGCCTTCGGGGCTGAACAGGAAGTTCAGATAGGCGCGCGCCGCTTCGCCCGAGTTCTTCTTGGCGACCACCTTCTCGTTGATCGCCACCGGCGCTTCGGCGGAAATGGTGATGCTGGGGTAGACCACCTCGTACTTGCCCTTGCCGAACTCGTTCTCGATCAGCTCGGCCTCGTTCTCGAAGGTCACCAGCACGTCGCCGATGTCGCGCTGGGTGAAGGTGGTGGTTGCGCCGCGGCCGCCGCCGTCCAGCACCGGCACATTGGCCAGCAGCCGGGCCACGAAGTCACGGGCCTGCGCTTCGTTTCCGCCCTTGGCGAGCACGCTGCCCCAGGCCGCCAGATAGGTGTAGCGGCCATTGCCCGAGGTCTTGGGGTTGGGCACGATCACGCCGGTGCCGGGCTTGGTCAGATCGGCCCAGTCCTTGATGCCTTTGGGGTTGCCCTTGCGCACTAGGAAGACGGTCACGCTGGTGTAGGGCGCGGCGCCGTGCGGGAAGGCTTGGCGCCAGTCCTTGCGGATGACGTCCTTCTCGGCCAGGAAGTCCAGGTCCGAGGCCTGGTTCATCGTGATCACATCGGCATCCAGGCCGCTGGCCACCGCCAGTGCCTGGCGGCTGGAGCCGCCATGCGATTGGCTGATGCTCAGGGCCTTGCCGCTCTTGGCCTGCCACTGCTTGCTGAAGGCGGGATTGATGTCCTTGTAGAGCTCGCGGCTGACGTCGTAGGAGACATTGAGCAGCTGGGTGCTGGCGCCCGCCTGGGCCCAGGCGCTGGATGCGGACAGAACGGTGGCGCCCAAGGCGGCAAGGGTAATCAGGGCGCGGCGGTGGCGGCTGGGCAGGTTCATGGCGGAGCGTGAGTTTTGATTCAGGCTCGCAGAGTGCCGCTATCCGCTGATTTAGGGAACGAACGATTTCTGATTTGCTTATTCCAAACTGGCACCGCCAGTGCGATGCAAGGCTGGCCCGCAGCGGCAGAAGCGCCCGGCCCGCGCAGCCGTGGGGCCATGCCTTGCGGGCAGTGCGCAGCCCGGCTTGAGTGCTCAGGGCCGCTGCGGCTGGCGGCGGCGCGAGGCCCAGCCCAGCGCGACCAAGCTGGCCAACAGCAGCGCAAGGCTCTGCGGCTCGGGCACGGCGTTGCCTGGGGGCAGGAAGGGCTCGTGGCCCAGCTCGAAGGCCTGCGACACCGATTGGCCGATCACCGTGCCTTCCACATGGCCCTGGCCGCGGAAATCGGCCTTGGGTGCGAGGATGCTGCCCCACACAAAGGTGTTGATCGAGATTTCGCTGGCATCGGCGAAGTTGAACAGTACACGGCCGCCCAGATCGTCGAACAGGCCTTCGAAGCCGCCGGTGAAGGCGATGGCGCCGCTGTTACGCACATTGATCACCGCCCAGGAGTCGGCGGCCACATCACGCAATTCCAGCGTGCCGATGGCCAGTCTGCCGTCCCAGCGCGGCTTGGCGATCAGATCGAAGAACTCGATCACGCCGCTCTTGCCGGAGCCCGTCAGACGCGTGTCCGACCAAGGGGCCTCGACCTTGCCGGTGCCGAGCTGCTTGCCCAGTTCGAGGGAGAGGCTGCCCAGCTGCGCCTGGGCCTGCGCGAAGTCGATCACGCCGCTTTGCTGGCGCAGGTCCATGCCGGCCGTCGCGCCGCTGAGGCTGCCGCCGTAGACGCCGTAGCCCGGTGCCTTCGCATAGCCGGTGATAGGACCGACCGTGGCATTGGTGTCGGCAGGCGTCTTAGGCCCGTTGAAGATGCCGCCGTTGCTGTTGAAGTGGGCGTTGCCGCCGACCACCAGGCTGGGAGCACTGGAGCCGTAGGGGTTGCGGTAGCCGATCGAGCCATTGCCGCTGAAGTTGCCGCCCACGGCGAGGCGACCTTCGACGTCGTTCTGCGCCTTCACGTCACCGAAGAAGAAGCCGCTGTATCCCTGGGCCGCGCCCAGGCTGAGCACCGGCGCTGCCATCGCGCTGGCGCTTGAGAGGCAAGCCGTCAGGAATACTACCAAAGAGATACCAATTGTATTGCTGGCGAGGCGGGTCACTTGTTTCATACCGAGGGCTTGGTTCGTCAGGAGATGCGAGCAGACCCATTTCTTGGGCGTGGCACATTCTTGTGCCAGGGGCCTATCAGGGAAACCCCGTGCTTGAGTGGTATTTGATTGGTTTGTGCCCTTGTTCACGCCCCTGCTTCGGAGGAGGCTAGAAAAGCTGGCCCTGTCCGGCCGGCGTCTTGTCCTTGCGTACCGGGCGGGGCGGGCTGGGCGGCAGGCCGCTCTTTCTTGAGCCATGCTTGTGCTGGATGGCCTCGGCCTCGGCGCGGGCCTCGCCGGTGCGGCGCAGCGCGTAGAGCTTGTCCTTGATGGCCGCCAGTGCAGCCCGCTCGTCGACGATGGGTGGCGGGTAGGTGGGGCTGCCGATCTCGGGCACCCAGCGCCGGATGTAGAGGCCTTGCGGGTCGTGGTCGCGCGCCTGCTTGGCGGGCGAGTAGATGCGCAGCGTGTTGATGCCGGTGGTGCCTGACTGCATCTGCATCTGGCTCCAATGGATGCCGGCCTCGAAATCGAGAAACTGCCGGGCCAGGAACAGCCCGGGCTCGCGCCAGTGCAGGCCCAGGTGATAGGCCGCGAAGCTCACCAGCATGGCGCGCATGCGGAAATTCAGCAAGCCGGTGGCACGCAGCTGGCGCATGCAGGCATCGACCATGGGGAAGCCGGTGCGGCCCGCGCACCAGGCCTGCAGACGTTCCTGATCGACCCGCTCCGGGTGATGGCCGTCACCGGCGCGCAGACCGTCGACCGAGCGCGCCACGTTGCGCCACTCGATGGCCGGCTCGTCTTCGAGTTTCTGCATGAAGTGGCAATGCCAGCGCAGGCGGCTGGCAAAGCCGCGCAGTGCGTAGGCCAGCTGCCGGTCCGGGGTGCTGGCGATGCAGGCCTCGGTGGCTTGGTGTACACAACGCATCGAGATCGTGCCGAAAGCCAGGTGCGCGCTCAGGCGGCTGCAGCCCTCGGCGGCGCTCAGCGGGCTGGACAGGGCCTGGCGGTAGTCGCGGCCACGGCCTGCCAGAAAGCTGTCCAGCGTGGCCCAGGCGGCGCGCTCGCCGCCAGGGGGCACGGATGTCTGTAGGGTGGGCAGTCCCAGTTGATGCAGGCCGGGCAGGGCGCCGGGTGGCAGGCCGCCGGCTGGCTTGAAAGCGCTCACGTCAGGTGCCTCGGGGGCATTCATGCGCTGCGCCCAGCGAGCGGCCCAGCCCGCGCGCGAACGCAGTCGCCGCACCACGCCGGTTTGCGGCGACTCAAGCCAGTGCACGCCTTGGCTGCGGCACCAGTCGGCCACCGCCAGATCGCGCGTGTAGCTCCAGCCCGGGCCAGTCTCCTCGTGGCAGAACAGATGCGTGAAGGGAAACTCGCACCGCAGCGACTGCAGCACTTCCAGCATGTCGCCGCAGCGCACGATCAGGCGCAGCCCGCGGCCCGCCAGTTCGGCCTGCAGCTCGCTCACGCAATCCAGCAGGAAGGCGACATGGCGCGGGTCGCACTCGGGGCTGGCCAGCCACTGCGGCTCGATCACCAGCAGCGCCAGCGCCTGCTCGAAGTGCAGCGCCTCAGCCAGCGGCGCGTGGTCGCGCACGCGCAGATCACGCTTGAACCACACCAGCGCCGCTGGTTTCATGCGGCGTGGTCGTCGGCGCCTGAGGCGCCTGGGGCTTGGGTTGGCGAGGCAGCCTGCTGTGGTCCGGCTGGGCCGATCGGCGCATGACACATCTTGACGCCATCCCATTGCTGGCCGCACCAGCAGCGGCCTTGGGTGTCGATGATGCAGGTGCCGCTGCCGCAGCAGCGTGGGTCGTCGCTCATTTAAATCTCCTTACTTCACCTCAGGCCGAGAGGGGGTGTCGCTGCCGTCGACGGCACTCACCTCGCCGGTCAGGCGGGCTGCCCAGCGCTGCAGCCGCGGCCGCAGGCGCAGGAACAGACGGTAGGCGCGTTCCATCGCCCAGGCTGCACCGGGCACGCGGCCGAGCCTGGCCAGCCAGTGCCAGCCGGGCAGCGCGGCCCACAGCGCCAGAAAGGCGGCAGCACCGCTGAGCAGCTGGCCGTCGGCGGTGCGCACATGGAAGCGGGCCATCAGCTGTGCGCGCGTCGGGCCGCTCACGCCATCAGGTAGCGGCAGCGCCGGATCGCTGACGTCGGCAAAGCACAGCGGCGCATTCGGGCGCAGGTCACGGTAGATGCCGATCTCGCGCCGGCACAGCGGGCAGCTGCCGTCGTACAGCACCAGCAGCGGCGCCCCCTCGCCATCGCTCGGCTTGATGGGCTTGTTCACCATGCGGGCACCTCATTGACGGCCAATAGATCAGCGGCGCTGTGCAGGCCGCGTGAGGCGTGGGTCCACCATTGCGAGAACGAGTCGCAGTGTCGGTTCACCGGCGGGAACAGTGCCGGCGCAGGCTCGCAGGCCGCCCAGCGCGGCAGCCAGGCGTCCAGGTGCGGCTCTGCGATGCTGCGCACGCTGCGCGCGCTGGCCAGCGCGGCGCCTATGGCGGCTGCATCGCCTTGCCAGAGCCGGTCCGCCAGCTCGGCCATGCGGCGGCCAACGAAGTGCCAGCGCCGCTCGCTCCAGGGCCAGGCCCAGTGAAACTCGTCGACGAAGAGACCGAGCACCAACGTGTCGGCAGGCAGGGCAGGCGGCAGCAGGCCGAGGCTCCAGGGGTGGACCAGCCAGACATCGCGCCCGGCCACATCGGCCGTAGACGGCGCCGTGGCCGCCAGTGCGGCGGGCGGGCTGTCGTGGAGCAAAGGCTCGTCGGTGGCCGGGCCGGCAGGCGATGCCGCCACACCTGGCCCAGGCTGGCGCGCCAGCTGGTCCAGCGCTTCGTAGCTGGCGTCGATCACGCTGCCTGGGCTGTGCCAGGCGGCTGGCGCATAACGAGCCACATTCTCGGCATTGAAGAGATAGGGTTTGCGGCTGCCGGTGCCGGCCACCCATTGCCAGCTGAGGTGGTTGCTGGCCAAGTCTCCATCGAGCAGATGGCCGTAGAGCCAGTCGGCGCCGGCTCGCCAGTGCACATGGCGCAGATGCACGATATAGCTGGCCAGCCACATGCGCGCATGGTTGTGCAGCATGCCGCTGCGGTAGAGCCTGCGCACGGCTTCGTCAATCACCGGCACGCCGGTTTGCGCCTGCCGGATGTCGGCCGGCAGCTCGGCGGCATAGGCCGAGTCGGGCAGCGGCCCTTCATGCAACGAGCGCAGGATGCCGTCGCCATGCTGCTGCCAGACATGGCGGAAATAGGCGCGCCAGCCCAGCTCGTAGACAAACTTGTGCTGCATGTCCAGCCGGTGGTGGGCAGCCACGCCGGCCAGCACTTCGGCCAGGCTGACGAAGCCGTGGCTGATGTAGGGTGACAGGCCGCTCACCGCACCGTCCAGTGCATTGCGCGTGCGGGCGTAGGCGGCCGGGCGCACCGCGGCGATGCAGGCCAGCGCGGCCTCCAGGGTTGGGGCGTAGGGTTCAGACATGCAGTTCTGCCTGGACGGCGGGCTGAGGGGCGGGTGCGCGGGCGGGGCCGATCTCGCCGCGTCGGATGGCCGCAGCGCGCTGTTGCACGGCCTGCTTCTGTGCCTCGTCGAGGCGGGCCAGGTTCTTGACCTGCAGGGCCATGCGCGGGTTGCTAGCCAGCGTGGCTTGATGGCGCAGCAGAAAGTCCCAGTACAGCGTGGTGAAAGGGCAGGCCGTGCTGCCGACGCGCTCGGCCGGGTCATAGCGGCAGCCTTTGCAGTGCGGGCTCATGCGCTTGATGTATTTGCCGGTGGCCACATAGGGCTTGCTGCCCATCAGGCCGCCGTCGGCGTACTGGCTCATGCCCAGGGTGTTGGGCAGCTCCACCCATTCCACCGCATCGACATAGATGGCCAGATACCAGGCATGCAGCTGCTTGGGATCGACGCCCAGCATCAGTGCAAACAGCCCGGTCACCATCAGGCGCTGGATGTGGTTGGCATAGCCATGGGCCAGCGTCTGCTGCAGCGCATCGCGCAGGCAGGCCATATCGGTATGACCGCTCCAGTACCAGTCCGGCAAGGGCTCTTGTGCGCCGAGTGCATTGCGCTCCAGATAGCCAGGCATATGGGTCCAGTAGATGCCGCGCACATATTCGCGCCAGCCCAGAATCTGCCGGATGAAGCCTTCGGCGCTGGCCAAGGGCACATGTCCGGCATGAAAGGCGGCCTCGGCCGCCGCCACCACCTCGCGCGGGTTGAGCAGCTTCAGGTTCAGGGCCGCCGACAGCTGTGAGTGATACAGCCAGGCATCGCCCGGCCACATCGCATCCTGGTAGCGCCCGAACAGTGGCAGGCGCTGCTCGATGAAGGCCTGCAGCGCCTGCAAAGCCTGGGCGCGGGTGAGCGGCCAGGCGAAGCTGTCCAGGCTGCCGGGGTGGGCGGCAAAGCGGCGGTTGACGAGGGCTATAACTTCGTGAGTGATGGTATCGGGCTCGAAGCGGCACCGTGGTGGCAGGTTGGCAGGGCCGGTGTCGGCGAAGGCTTCGCGGTTGTCGGCGTCGAAATTCCACTGGCCGCCCAGCGGTTCTGGCTGGCTTGCGCCCTCGGCCGGCGCTTGCATCAGCACGCCGTGACGCTTGCGCTGCTCGCGGTAGAAATACTCCATTCGCAAGGACTTGCGGCCTCGGGCATGCGCGGCGAACTCGCGCACGCTGCAGAAGAAGTGGCGGTCTTCGCGCAACTCCAACACCAGCCCGCTGGCTTCGGCCACGGACTTGAGGGCCTGCAGCAAGCGCCAGTCGCCCGGCGCCGTCATCACCAGGGCCTGGGGGCGCAGGCGCTGGATGTCGGCTTGCAACTGGCCCTGCAGGCTGCTGGCGTTGTCGGGTGCGTCCAGCCGGGTGTAGTGCAGCGGTCGGCCAGCCTGCTCCAGCGCTTGAGCGAAGTGCCGCATGGCCGACAGGAAGAGGGCCGTGCGCGGCTTGCTCGACCATACATGCGTCGATTCCTCCGCCACCTCGGCCATCCAGACCGCATCGCTGCGCGCGTCGAAGCCATCGAAGCCGGCGGCCTCGAGGTCGAGCTGGTCGCCCAGCACGAGGACGAGATGGCGCAACTCAGCCATGGCTGCTGCTCTTGCTCCGACGACAGCGCTCGGAGCAGAATTTCAGCTCGGCCCAGTTCTTGGCCCAACTGCGGCGCCAGCTCATGGGGCGGCCGCAAGCCAGGCAGAGCTTGCTAGGCAGGCTCGCTTTGTTGCCTCGGAAGGAGGGCGTGGAGCCGCAGCGCGCCGTCATCGGGAAGTCTGCTGCTGCTGCTGCTGCCGCTGTTGCACCGGCTTCAGGGCTTCTTGGCCCAGGCATTGCACCAGCCGGCGCCGGCCACCTGCTTGGTGCCAAACAGAGGGCAGCCGCCGAGCTTGTCCGTCGCCTTGGCCTTGTACAGCGCGCAGTTGCTGCAGTTCTGCCCGGCGGCGAAGCGCGGGTACTTCTTGGTGTCGACGCGTTTGGCGTCCGCTACATAGCCCAGCGCCACGGCCTGGGGGTCTTTCTCGTCCAGCTGTGCCTGCGCCTGCGCCCGGGTGGCGAGCGCCACGCCAGAGGCAGCCAGGGTCATCAGGAACACGCGGCGGGGGCTTTGCAGATGCATGGCGAACTCCTCGGAAGGGTGCTTGAATCAATTAACGGTGACATCACTCTATAGAGGATGGATTCAAATGCGGGTCAATCGAGCTAAACCATAGCGGAGTCCGAGCATAATCGGCGTCAAAAGCGAGTCATTGAAGCCGGAGGCCCAAGATATGAGCAAGAAGAGCCTGCCAATCCTGACGCCGACCCCGCGGCCTGCTGCTGTCGTCGAGCCGACCTTGCACCGCAGCGGCGCGGTGGCCCGCATGCTGCGGATGCCGGTGGCGACGCTGCGCGTCTGGGAGCGGCGCTACGGTGTGACGCAGCCCTTGCTGTCGCCCAGCGGCCAGCGCCTGTACTCGGCCGACGATGTGCGCCGGTTGGCGCTGTTGAAGCAGCTGACCGACCTGGGCCATGCGATCGGCAGCCTGGCGGCGCTGCCGATGGCGGAGTTGCAGCAGGTGGCTGCGACCCATGCGCAGGCCTTGGCAGGCCTGCAGAAGGGGCAGTCGGCACAGGCCGCCGCGGCGCCTGCGCCGGCTCGACCCTGGCGGCTGGCGGTGATCGGCGCGGCGCTGGGCGTGCGCCTGCAGCGGTCGGCATTGCTGCGCCGGCTGGGCCGTCCGCTGCAGCTGCTGGGGCCGTTCAGCGACCTGGCGCAGGCTGCGGCCGTGCTGCAAGCCTCGGATGTGGATGCACTGCTGCTGCAGGAGCCCACCGTGCTGGCCGATTGGCTGCCATCGGTTGAAGCCGCTGCACCTGTCTTGGCCGCTGTGCCCAAGGCGCTGCTCTACAGCTTTGCCACCGAGTCGGTTTGCGAAGCACTGGCAACGGCCGGCATCACCTTGCTGCGCGAGCCGCAGGCCGATGCCGTGCTGGCGCAGTGGCTGAACACGCTGCCCGGCGCCAGCGCGACAGCAGCCGCTGCTGCCTGGCCCGCGCAAAGCGGCGGGGCAATTCCGGCGCGCCGCTGGGACGACGCGGCGCTGGCCGACTTTGCCGGCCTTTCCTCGACGATTGCCTGCGAGTGCCCACGGCATGTGGCCGAGCTGCTGATGCTGCTCTCGCACTTCGAGGCCTATAGCGCCGAATGCCAGCACCGCAGTGCGGCCGAAGCTCAGCTGCATGCCTATCTGAGGCAGGTGGCTGCCGCCGCGCGCGCTAGCTTCGAGTCAGCCCTGGAGCATGTGGCCTTGCATGAGGGCTTGCTGCTGCCGGCGCCGGCCCGGCTGGCAAGCCCCTGACGCCGGCACAGTCGGATTGCCAGCCCTGAGCGGTGCGCGGGGCAAAGCCAGATACTGGACTGCCGATCCACTGCCTGACTGTTCCCTCAGCAGCCTAAGCCCATGCGCCGCCTCCTGTCCCTGCTCTCCCTCGCTGTTCTGCCCCTGCACAGCCAGGCCATCGAAGAGCCTGAGTACGAGGTCGTGAAAACGATCGAGAAGGTCGAGCTGCGCCGCTATGCGCCCTATGTGGTGGCTGAGGTGCTGCTGGAGAACTCTTCCGAGGATGCCGGCAACAAGGCCTTTCCCATTCTGGCGGGCTACATCTTCGGCAAGAACAAGGGAGAAAAGAAGTTCGCGATGACGGCGCCGGTGACGCAGACTGCCGCGCCCATGCGCATGGAGATGACGGCGCCTGTGACGCAGGCCGCGGTGGCTGGCGGCATGCTGGTGCAGTTTGTGCTGCCCAAGGCGGTGACGCTGGAATCGGCGCCCGAGCCGATTGATCCGCGTGTGCAGATCCGCCAAGTGCCGGCCGCCAACTGGGCGGTGTTGCGCTACTCAGGCACCTGGTCGCAGGCCAACTACCTGGAGCACCTGGGCGAGTTGAGGCAGCTGCTGCAAGCGCAGGGCATCGCCACGCAAGGCGAGCCGGTGCTTGCGCGCTACAACGCGCCGCTCACTCCCTGGTTCCTGCGGCGCAACGAGATCTGGCTGGCGCTGCGCTGAGCCGGGTCGCCGCCCGGCTTGGGTGAGGCTTGGGCGAGGGCTCAGGCCTTCTTGACGAACTCCGACTTCAGCCCCATTGCGCCGACGCCGTCGATCTTGCAATCGATGTCGTGATCGCCCTCGGTCAGGCGAATGTTCTTCACCTTGGTGCCGACCTTGACGACCAGGGACGAACCCTTGACCTTGAGGTCCTTGATGACGGTGACGGTGTCGCCGTCCTTCAGCTCGTTGCCGTTGGCATCGCGGATCAGGCGCGGGCCTTCATCGCTGTGCGCGGCGGCTGTTGCTTCGGCCGACCACTCATGGCCGCACTCCGGGCAGATGAGCTGGGTGCCGTCCGGGTAGCTCAGCCCGGAATTGCATTGCGGGCAGTTTGGCAGCAGGGGCTGGCTCATGTGGCGAACCTTTCACGCAGGTAGGCAATGATCGCACCCGAGTCGCTGAGCCAACGTACCGACCCGTCAGTCGCGGTGATCTTCAGGCTGGGCACCTTGGTTGCGCCGGTGGCCTGCAGCAGTTCGCCGCGAGCCACCGCATCATGCTGCGCATCTTGCTTCTCGACAGGCAAGGCCAGGCGGTGCATCTCCTGCCGCACCTTGATGCAGAAGGGGCAGGTCCTGAACTGATAGAGCGTCAGGCTCTGGCATTGACGGTCCACCTCGGCCTGCCGTTCAGCCGAGCGTTGCAGCGCCGTAGGGCGAGTGAGTCGCTCCTTCAGCAGCATCAACGGGCCGAGCAGCACTCGCAGGGTTTTGAAGAAGAGTCGGATGAGTGGCTTCATGGCTTCTCGGCAAGTGGGTTTGAGGCGATCAATCAGCGCTGCGCCAAGAAAAAACCCCCAACAACTTGCGCTGCTGGGGGCTTCTCTTTTGGCTCCCCGTGTCAGGCTCCCTAAGAGTCGCCACTTTGACACTGGTTCGCGGCTTGGCCACTGTACCGCGTCGGGTCCGGGCGAGGCTTGTGGCCTAGCTTTGCTGGGCGTACTGCGGTTGCTCTGAACCATCTTCTGCCCCGGGAGGGGCCTGCGCCGCAGGGTGCAAATGTCGGCCTGGCGCCGCCAGGATCGGCGGATGGCAGATGTCATCGACCTGGCGCGCTGGCGCGCCGACACCAACATGGCAGCGTTCCTGCGCGTCATCCGCGCAGGCGAGACGGGCCAGCATGATGACGCCTATCGGATGCTGTTTGGCGGCGAGCTGATCGACAGCTTTGCTGACCACCCACGGCGGAAAGTCACCAAGCAACTGGGCCGCCAGACCCTGACAAGCACAGCTGCGGGCGCCTACCAGTTTCTGTCTCGAACCTGGGACGGCCTGGTGAAGCTCTGGGGCTTCCGCAACTTCGAGCCGAGCACCCAGGACCTGGCCTGTGTCGCGTTGATCCATGGCCGCAGGGCGATTGATGACGTGCTGGCCGGCCGCTTCGAAGCGGCGGTGGCCAAGTGCGCGCGCGAGTGGGCCAGCTTGCCTGGAAGCCCCTACGGCCAGCCAGTGAAAACCATGGCGCAGGCCCGCGCCGTGTACGAGCAATGGGGCGGGCTGTACCAGCCGCAGCCCGACACCCCAAGCGTCCGGACGCTGGACGCCCAGCCCATTCAACTTTCTGAGGTGAACGACATGCCGCTACCACTTTTCGCAGCCGCTGCGCTGCCGCTGCTGGCCGAGGCCATCCCCGTGATCGGCAAGCTGTTCGGCTCGGGCTCCGAGGTTTCAGAGCGCAACGTGAAGGCCGCAGAGCTGGCGATCAATGTCGTCACGCAAGCCGTCGGCGCGAAGAACGCACAGGAGGCGGCCGAGATCGTGAAGGCGGACCCGACCATGGCGCAGGCCGCCGGCAAGGCGGTCGAGGAGCGTTGGTTCGAGCTGCAGGAGGCCGGCGGCGGCGGCATCGAGGGTGCGCGCGCCTTCGTCCAGTCGGCAGGCGCTGGGCCGCAGGGCGACCTGGTGTGGAAGACCTTGCGCGTGGTCACTTACTGCGCGCTGGGTTTCCTGATGATCGCCAACGTGATCGCGGTGCTGGCCTGGGGCCTGGCCATGTGGAGGCAGACCGGCGTGGACGGCGCCACGCAGATGATGGTGCAGGTGCTGCAGGCCGATATCGGCTGCGCCATCTCCGCGATCAGTTTCTGGCTCGGCTCTTCCTTCGGCAGCCGCCAGAAGGACGAACAGCAGCAGCGGCCCCAGCTGCCCGCCGGCGCGCGCTGACATTCACTGCCATGCACTGGAACGCCGAGACCTCGGCGATGGTGCTACGCGGCTTGCCTGACGGCGCGGCCTACGGGGCACCCTTCATTGCCATCGTCTTCGTGAAGACAGTCGGCCCTGGCGTGGCCTTTCTTGAAGGCGCACTGCGCGTCGATGGGCACGAGTTGAGCGTGCGCGACTGGCGCAGCCTGGCCCGCAAGCTGCGCGCCGAGCATGGCATCGAGCGCGTCAGGATGATGCGGCATGGCCGCGCTGTCGAGCATCTGACGGCCCGGGCGGGACCCCTGCAAACGTCCGGGCTCGGTGGCGATCATGGGCCTCCATGAACACCCTGATCGCACTGACCGTTTGTCTCCTTGGCCTCGCCGGCCTGTTTGCGCCCTGGTGGTTCTCGCGACCACCGGGGCGCCATTTTTTCCTGTCAGGAGACGCGCCAGGTCTGGTGCGCTTTCTCGGCGGGCAGATCGAGCTGACGGAAGGCGCCAAGACCAGCTGGGTGACCGTGACGCGCACGGGCACCTTCACCGATCCACGCTACGGCAAGTTCGACATCACCCGGCGGATGCTGGAGCAGATGGTGGAGAACTTCGACCGGCGAGTGCTCGGTCAGGACGTGTTCTTCGATGTGGCCCACAGGCCCTCGGACGGCGCTGCAGCCAAAGTGCTGAAGCTGGCGATCGAGGGCTCGCGGCTGCGGGCGTTGGTGGAGTGGACGGACTTCGGGACCGAAGCCGTCAAGAAGCGTGGATTCGCTTACCTCTCTGCCGAGTTCCACGAGACCTGGCGCGACAACGAGAAAGGCGCTGAGCACGGCTGCGTGCTGTTGGGCGCCGGGCTCACGACGCGGCCGGTGATCAAGAACCTGGACCCGGTGCAGCTCAGCCAGAGCGACACCGAAGACGAGGCCAAGCTGGCCATCCACCCCAATCTCATCAAATCCCTGGAGTCCGAGACCATGAACAAGCACCTCATCGCCCTGAAGACCAAACTGCTGTCGCTGGGCCTGACCGAAGAGCAGATCAAGCCCATCCTCGCCGCTGCTCAGAAGCAACTGGAAGCGCTGGCCGACGACGAGGCGAAGAGCCTGGCCGTGGTCGAAACCTTCACCTCGGCCGGCGAATCACTGAGCACCCAGCTGAAGACGCTGAGCGCCAGCGGTGCCCAGCCCGGCAACATCACGCTGCAGGTGGGCCAAGGCTTGGATGCCGCCGCCGTGCAGCGCGAAGTGGCTCGCCTGCTGGCCGAGCAGGCCAACGCTGCCGCCGCAGACCAAGCCGCGCTGGCTGGCAAGGTCAAGCTGCTCAGCGACACGATCACAGGCGACAAGACGCTGAGCGACGATGCCAAGGCGACGCTCATCGCCGACGCCTCGCCGCTGGTGACCAAGGAACTCAGCGATGAGCAGGTTCGCGGCATGGCCGCCATGCTGCTCGGCCAGGCGCAGAAGGTCAGCGCCGCCGTGCAACTGGCCACGATGGGCTACCGGCCGCCCTCGGGCAGCCTGCACATCAGCGTCGACAGCAGCAATGAGGTGAAGAGCCTGCAGGAGCAGATCGACCGCCGCCTGGGGCTGGACAAGCTGCCGCCTGCCGAGCGCTTCGCACGCACTGGCGGCACGCTGCTGGCCCAGAACAAGGCCTTTGCCGAGCGCTGCCTGGCCGAGTTCGACGCACAGCATGGCCATGTGCTGCACGCCGAGCACAAGATGCTGGCGGCCGGCAATGGCCAGATCAGCGACATCGCGGTGCCCAGCGTCTTCGAGCGCACCGTGCTGCGCGAGGCGCTGTACCAGCTGGTGGGCCTCAACTTCGTCAACGTGGGCACGGCGGCCATGGCGCCGACGATCCAGATCCCGTACAGCTACCGCGACACCTCGGCCGCCGGTACCGGCGCGCTGCGCGTCTACGAGCAGCAGGCCATCCAGCGCGCTGGCGTGATCCAGACCTATGACGAAGCCCGCCCCATCCCGCAGAAGCTGGCCTTCAAGCTGACCGACGAAATGCGCTACCTGCTGCAGGCGGCGCCTATCGACTTCGAGCCGGTGGCCGAGAACACCCGCAACATCATCCGCATCGTCTCGGAGGACACCGACCGCCTGATCCAGAACGAGGTGATGCGCTCCGCCGATGAGTTCGGCGTGGCGGCCCTCAACGACACGCTGACCGCGCAGGTGAACGGCACCAACAAGGTGTTCGTCTGCAGCCAGTTCCCCATCGTGCGCCCCCGCCGAGTCTTCGATTTGAAGGGCGTGCAGCAGGGCAGCACGCTGAACCCGCTGACCGTCACGCTGAACGCCGTGGCGCGCAGCGAGTACGTGGCGGGCGTGACGCTGGCGGCCGGCCTGTACTACGTGATGGACTACAACCTGGGCGAGCTGCGCTTCGTCAACGAAGCCGGTGTGCTGCAGGCGCCGACCAACGGTTGGGCCCTGACGGTGGTGGGCAGCTACACCACGAACGCGGCCAAGTTCAACATCGATGTGGGCGTCTCGCCTGACACGGTGAACGACGTCTACGACCGCGGCCTGACGCTGCTGGGCGGCCGCAAGGTGGTGATCGAGAACGACCGCTACTACACCGCCAGCATGATGCTGATGAGCGGCGCCGTGGACAACGCCTTCGGCCAGGCCAAGACCTTCAGCGCGAACAGCTCGCGCCCTGGTACCGGACTGAACCCGGACGGCAGCGTGGCCACCATCAAGGGCATGCCCGCCTTCAACACCCGGGCGCCGGGCTTGGACACAGGCGACACGCGGATCGTGATCGGCGAGCGTGGCAACACGCGCTTCCGCATGGTCAAGCCCTGGTCGATGCGCGACGGCATGCAGGCGGTGCGCGACAGCAACGGCTTCTTCGTTGGCGCGGAAGAGAACTACGGCGACCAGTTCATCGTGTGCCACACGCCGCAGATGCGCCGCAACGCCAACACCACGGTGGTGCTGTACAGCGCCACCGGCCGCGTGGCACGCGCCAGCTGACGCCTGAGCCGAATAACCCCCCCGAGCGAGTAGCCCCCGCGCCGGGGCGCCTGGATAACCAGGTGCCCCGGGCGGGTTGGGCACAAAGGAGCAACGATGGGCAAGCGATTCGTATCGAACAACACAGCCTCCCCGATCTTCGTGGGCGGCATGATGATCCCTGCCGGCGATGGCCGTGATGTGGACGAGATCTTCCTGGAGCCGGAAGACCAGCTGCAAGAGACGCTGGCCGAGACCGACCCGCACGCCGCACTGCGCGAGCTGCAGAAGAAATCGGTCAAGGACATCACCGCGCAGCTGCCCGCGCTGAGCGATGAAGACCTGATCACCCTCGAAGCCATCGAGGGCGAGGACGGAAAGTCCCGCAGCACGCTGCTGGCCGCGATTGCCGAAGTGCAGCTGCAGCGCGCCCAGGCCAAGTCCGGCGGCGAGCCGACCTGAGGTGGGTGAGGCAGCGATGACCGGCCTGATGACCCGCGACAGCCTGGTGGCCGACCTGAAAAGGTCGGTGCACGACGCTGCCGGCGTGTTCGATGCGCCGGGCGACGCCGACTGGCTGCGTATCCTCGGCACGGCCCTGACGGCCATGCAGGACAAGCGGCCCCGCACGTTGCTGGGCAGCGTGGATCTGCAGGCCGATGAGCCTGTCTATGCGCTCGCGCCGGCCAGCGTGCCGGACTTTGCCGCCTTCAAGACCTACCTGTGGGCCAGCCGGCCGCTCAAACCCTGGGCACCCGGCTACCCTGGCGCGCTGCCACGGGTCAGCGCCGTGCAGTCTGGCGGCGCCTGGCAGCTGGCCTTCGACCCTGCGCCTTGCCAGGCGCATCTGAACGCCTACGGCAGCAGCTTCAAGTTCTGGTACTACGGCGTGCACAAGATCGGCGAGGAGGCCGCCGCCACCACGCTGGATGCCAGCGACCGGCCTCTGCTGCTGCTGCGTGCGCAGGCCGAGGTGATGCGAGAACTGACCCTGCGCAACGTCAACAAGCCCGTGCAGCTGCGCGATGGCTTCAGCGGCACGCCGCGCAACAGCACGCCAGCCGCGCTGTACGAGGCGCTGCTGAACGAATGGCGGGAGGCTCAGTGAAGCTGGAGCACAACGCCCACCAGGTGGCGCAGCGCTACCGCAATGCGGCCCAGGCCGTGCGGACTGAGCTGGGGCGCGAGCTGGTCAGCCTGGCCGAACTGGTGGCGGCGCGCATGCGCGTGGCGGCGCCAAAGTTCCGCAGCACCACCGCCAACAGCGTGCGCGTGACGGCCGAGGGCTCGCTGCGCTACTTCGTCGGCCCGCACACCGACTACGCCCTGTGGCTGGAACGAGGCCGCAAGCCGGGCAAGGGCCTGCCTCGGTTCTTCGACCCGGCTGCCGCCGGCGCCGTGGCCTGGCTGGAGGCGCAACCCGTGGTGGTGGGCCCGAACGGCCCGCTGCGGCCCGGCAGCGGGCGTCGCGCCCGCCGCGGCAGCGCCCGTCGCCAGCGTGAAGAGCTGGCGCTGCGCGATCGCTACATGGCCTGGTCGCGCCATGTGAAGGCGCAGGGCATTCGCCCGCACCCCTTTGTGAAGCCCACGGCCGATGCCATGAGTGGGCAGGTGCATCAGCTCCTGCTTGCGGCCGTGCGCCGCGGCGTGCAGGCCTTCAACAGCAGCCGGAGCAGCGCATTGTGAGCGAGAGCCGACGCGAGACTGTGCTGGACGCGATCAAGGCCTCGCTTGCCGCCATGTGCCCGGGCCGCCATGTCGAGCGCGGCCTGCAGGACCCGGCGCAGCTGGGCGACACGCTGCTGGCCCGCGGCGTGATGGCCATCGTGGCGCAAGAGACCGAAAAGTGGCTGAACTACCCGCAGCGCGAGGCCGAATCCGGCACGCTGCGCTTTTCCGTGATCTTCCACTGCCTGCCGTCGCCCAACGCCAGCACGCTGGACGTCGAGCGCGCCGAGGGCGAGGCCGAGGAGCAGCTGCTGGCCTGGTGCCGCAGCGTGCGGCCGGAACCCATCGACACCGTATTCCCGCGCCGGGCCACCTACAGCCGCGGACTGGATGCACCGCTGGCCTGGCTGGTGATGGAGATGGAGGCCGCGTATGTCTGAACGCAAGGGAACCCTGGTGCACGGATTGCAGAACGCCGTCGACGAGACCAGCCTGTGGCTGCTGTTTGCCCTGATCGGCGGCGCCGGCGCCTCGATGCTGGCGCTGGGCATGCTGCTGCGCAGCAACCAGACGCTGACCCGCCGCGTGGTGCTCGGCACCCTGCTGCACAGCGTGGCCTGGGGTGCGGCAGTTTTCATGATGGGCTTCAGCCGCTTTGGCGCTGACGTGCCCCTGCTGCTGGGGTTGAGCATCTTCAGCGGCATGGGTGCGGCCAGCTTCATCGACCTGGTGCTGCTGCTGGTGAAGCAGCGGCTGGGCATAAGCGTGACGATCAACCCGCCTTCGAAAGACGCCTGACATGAACGAGAAGAACAGCCCGCAAGAATCCCCGCTGCCCTTGCCGCCCAGCGGTGGCAGTTGGGTGCGCAACCCGGACGGCTCGCTGAGCCGCGAGTCTGGCACCGAGTCGCCGCAAGGTGACAGCGCCGTCGAGCAACCCCAAGAGGAGTGATCCACCATGAAATACCTGCGTCAATTGCTGCTGGCCAAGCTGGAGCCGCTTGTTTCCTACGGGGTCGACTCGGTGCCCACTGCCGCTGCCAACTGGCTGGCCGTGCAGGACATCGACGCCAACCCCGTGGAGATGTCCACCGATGATCAGAAGGTGGTGTCCGGCAAGTACGGCCAGGACGAGAAGATCGTGGGCGGCATCTGGAGCACCATCAGCTTCGACATGCCGCTGCGTGGCGGCGGAGAGCCCCTGGGCACGGCAGGAACCGCGCCGAACTTCGACGTGATCCTGCGCGCATGCGGCATGGCCCGCACCGTGACGGCCGGCATCAGTGTGGCCTACACGCCCATCGAGAGCGACGAAGAGAGCGCCACCGTCTACTTCTACCAAGACAAG
The DNA here is from genome assembly GCA_013824165.1 of Methylibium sp. Taxonomy (GTDB): domain Bacteria; phylum Pseudomonadota; class Gammaproteobacteria; order Burkholderiales; family Burkholderiaceae_C; genus JACDQM01. The sequence continues at coordinate 27,656 of PNNH01000103.1, forward strand.
GTACTGAACAAGATGGTGGGCGTGCGCGGGAGCTGGGAACTGAAGTTCAACAGCCAGAAGCAGGCGCTGCTGGGCTTCAAGGGCATGGGCTTGCGCGTGCCGATGACCGACGAGACGCTGCCATCTCCCACCATCCCGACGTTGCCGCGCCCGGTGGCAATGAACAGGGCCAACACCGCGCTCAGCTTCGGCGCGCTGGGCGCCAGGCTGAGCAGCTTCACGATCAACCAGGGTAACGATGTCCAGTACCGCAACCTCACGAACCGTGAGGACATCGTGATCGTGGACCGCAACAGCACCGGCCAGGTCAGCATCGAGATGCCCACCGTGGCCGAGAAGGATTTCCTGGGTCCCAACGGCATCATCAGCACGGCCGCGACCGATGCACTGTCCATCACGCATGGCACCGTGCCCGGCAACATCGTGCAAGTCGCCATCCCGAAGGCGCAGATCCTGAAGCCGAAAAACGCGAACGAGCAAGGCCAGGTGATGCTGGGCTGCGAGCTGCACATCATCCGCAACGACATCACCCTGACCTTCAAGTGAGCACGATGAGCGACGACAAGAACCACACATCAAGCGCACCGGCTGGAGATCTGGAGTTCGTGCTGGGCAGCGACCCGGTCGAGTTCACCTGGACGGTGCGCGTGCCTGTGCCGGCCGCTGACGACTACCGCTTCGCGCAGCTGCCGCTGAACTTCATCGCGGTGGATCAGGACGAGCTCGATCGCATGCAGGGCCGCGGACTGAAACAGGGCGAGGTCCCGCCGACCGACATGGAGATCTGCCAAGGCGTGGTGCGCGGTTGGCCGTCCATGAAAAACAAAGCCGGCGAGGAGGTGTCATTCAGCGCGCAGTCCTTGGCGGGCCTGCTCAGGGCTCCCATGGTGCGCGCCGCCATCGTGGCCACCTACCTGGCCGCCATGTCCGGGATGGCCGCACGAAAAAACGTCTAGAGGCCGCCCGGCGCTGGGCATCCAGCAAGCGGGGCGGCCGCGTGGTGGACCAGCGGGCCGAGGAGCTGCGGGCCCAAGGGCTGGACGAAGACGCCGTGCGCGCCTGGCTGGCCGCCGAGGATGGCGAAGACCCGAGGGCCCAGGCGGCCGAGTCAGCGCAATTCGTGGTGTGGCCGGCCAACTGGCCCGCGCTGCGTGTGTGGATGGCGGTTCAGCACCAGTGGCGATTCCTTGGCGGGCGCCCGCAGGGCCTGAGGCTGGGCGACGTGGATGTGGCGCTGCGCCGGCTGCGTGTCGACGACGCCGACACCGTCTTCGCTCAACTGCTGGAGATGCAAGAAGCGGCACTGGAGGTATTCGATGAGCAGCGGCAACACTGAAGAACTTGGCATCCGCCTGCGCGCCGACGGCGTGCCGGAGACAACCAATGGCCTCGCGCTGGCCGGCCAGGCGATGGATGGCCTGGGCAAGAAGGCCGATGCCACCGTGCCGCCGTTGGCCCGCGTCGGCAAGACCGCCAAGGAAACCCAAGCCGCGATGCGGCTGCTGCCGGCCCAGATCACTGACGTGGTGACCTCTCTGGCCAGCGGCCAGCCAGCCTGGCTGGTTGCGATCCAGCAGGGGGGGCAACTGAAGGACAGCTTTGGTGGCATCGGGCCGATGTGGAAGGCCATCTCTGCCGCTGCGACGCCGTTGCGCGTTGGTCTCCTCGGGGTCGGCAGCGCAATCGGTGTCCTGGTGCTTGCGCACCAGCAGGGACAGCGCGAGGCCCAGGCGCACGCACGTGCGCTGATCATGACCGGGAACGCCGCTGGAACATCTGCCGACGCGCTCGCTACGATGGCGCGCAATGTAAGCGATGTTGCCGGCACTCGGGGTAAGGCCTCGCAGGCGCTGACAGAGCTAGCTGGCACTGGCGAAGTTGGCGCCAGGAACCTGGAGCGTTTTGCCGCCGTCGCCGTCAGTATGGAGCGTGAGATTGGCGAGCCGTTGACCGAAACGGCCCGCAAGTTCGCCGAGCTCGGGCGTGCGCCGCTTGAGGCGTCGGTCCGGCTCAATCGTGGCTTGAACTACCTTACTGCAAGCGTCTATGACCAGATCCGGGCGCTGCAGGCCGAGGGGCGGGTGGTTGAGGCCGGTGCTCTGGCCCAGCAGACCTATGCCGACGCCATGGCATCGCGTACGACAGCCGTGCGGGCAAACCTCGGCCTGCTTGAGCGCGGATGGCGAGGCATCGGAGACGGAGCCAAGTGGGCTTGGGACAAGATGCTAGACGTCGGCCGTGAGCAGACCCTGCAAGAGCGCTTGGATGCCATCAACAAGATCCTGAACGGAAAGAAGGGCTGGGGGCGACTTGGTGGCCCGTTGGGTGACCAGGCGCAGCGTGAAAACGAACGCACTTTCGGACCACAGCGGGACGCTATCAACCGTTCGATGCTCAACGCTGTAGAGCAAGGCATGCAGGCCTCTGGCGCCGTTGAACAAGCTCAGCGCGAACTGCGCCAGCGCGAGGCTGGCTTTGTCGATGCGCAGAACGCTGTCTCGGTGGCGAGCGCGCGCGCAGCGGCTACTCAGCGCGAGTCAATTGCTGCCGTCGAACTTGCCCGCGCACAATCCAACGCCACTTCCCGCGAAACGCTGGTTAAGCGCGAGATGGCCACGCTTGAGTACCTGCGTGAGCGTGATGCCGCGTCCACGGCTGACTACTACGAGCGCAAGCGAGATCTGGAGGTTAAGGCGCTGCAGAGTCAGATCAGCGTGGTTGACCAGCAGCTCAACGCCGAGCAGCGCCTGCTGCAGGTCCGCAAGACCTTGGTAGACGCGCAGATCGAAGCAGAGCAGCGACGGAAGCCGGACAACGAGATTCAGTCCAGCCAGCAGCAGGCCAGGCTGATCGAACTGAATGCCCAGAAGACAGATCTGCAGTTGCAGTCGGAGCAGCGGCTGATTGAGTTGCGAGCCAAGCGCCGCGATCTGACCGCCCAGCAGAGCGCCGCCGAGGTCGATGCACTGCGCAACATCGAGCGCGCTAGCTCCGGGTCCACAGATCGCTTTATTGACGATGTGAATCAGCGCCGCCAGGCGCTGGCCCAATTCAGCGAGCAGCTGCGCGCCGGCAATGCCTCTCAACGTGTGGACTTGATCGCAGACCCCTACGCTCGCACCGTTGCCAGAGCGAAGCTGGATGTTGCGGAGCTTGAGCGAATCCACCGCGACTACGTGTCTGGGTTGAAGGCTCGCTTGGCAGCACTCGAGGTGATTCAGCCCGAAGCGGCAGAAGCCGTTCGGCAGGAGATCGTTGATACCGAGCAGCGTAAGGCCGACGCCATCGTGCTGATCAATCGCCGCCTGGCAGAAGACCTTAAGCCTGAGTGGCAGCGGATGCTGGAGTCCTGGCAGGACCATACGCGGCTGATGCGCGAGGCCTATGACGACTTCCAGACCGGGTGGCTGCGATCGGGAGAGGATGCCTGGGTTCAGTACATGCGAACCGGGAAGCTCAGCTTGTCATCGCTGAAGGATTTTGCGATGGGCGAGCTTGGCAAGCTGATGTTCCGCCAGTCAGGCGCTCCGCTGATGAGTCAGATCGGGAGCAGCCTGGCCAACCTGCTGGGCATCACCGGCGGTGATGGATCTGCCGCCGGTGCCGCAACGGAGATCGCAACACGCACCGCCCTGAATGCCTCGCTCAACATTGGCACGATGTCGGTCAATAACCTAGCCACTGCTGCAGCCAATGCAGCCGCGGCTCTGGCTTCCATGGCAGGCAGTGGTGGTGGATCTGGATCCAGCTGGCTGAGCTTGGTAGGGAATCTCTTCTCTAGCGGAATGAGCGTCGATACCGGCGGCTATGGAATGACGCCCGGGGACGGCAGCGTCGTACTGCCGACGCGTGGTGGCGCAGCTTTTGGCGGGAATGTGAAGCGCGGCAGTGTTCTCGAAGTCAACGAACGCGGCCCAGAGCTGCTGAGCACCGGCGGCAAGACTTTCCTAATGATGGGCGCCAACGACGGCTACGTGACACCCAATGGCGGCGCTGCACCGGCCGGCGGTGGCAACCGCACGGTGCACCTGAGCTTCAGCCCCGTCGTGAACATCGACAGCCGCACCGACCGTGCCGAAGTGGCCGCGCTGGTGAGCCGTTCGCTGGAGAGCTCGAAGGCCGAACTGCTGGAGATGATGGACCGCGGCATGGTCTGAACGGCCGGCGCGCACCCCTGCCGGTGTCTTGCGGTCTCGCGGAGCATGAGTGCTGGCCCTGCTGATGTGGGGCGGTTTTCAGCACACCCCCACTGCGAGGTCACACCATGCCACCCACCACCATGCGCGCCAAGTTCCAGGTTGCCAGCGTCGAGAGCTTCGGCACGTCCGAGAAGGTCAACTTCAGCGCCGTCTGCAAGTCGGGCGGCTACCCCGAAGACGGCAGCGACGAAGACAACACCTACGCCAAGTTCAGCCCCTCGGCCAGCTGCTCGATCCACATCGCCAATCCGGCGCTGCTGGGCAAGTTCGAACCGGGCCAGAAGTTCTATGTCGACTTCACGCCGGCCGCTGAGCAGTCCGCGAGCTGAGCAATTGTCATCGGCCCAGCAAGCACTGGGCCGTATTCAAGGCATCAACTGAGGTCACCCCATGCCAACCACCCGAGCCAAGTTCCGCTGCTTTCAAATCACTGACCCCGAAGGCGGCGTGCGATCCATCCAGCTGCAGGCCGTGTCCAGCGAAAGCACGCACAACGCTGCGCTGTTCATCGGCCCACCCAATGCCCACATCAATCTGGTGGCGCTCAACGCGGCAGCGGCTGAGCAGTTCGCGCCTGGCCGTGAGTTCTATGTCGACTTCACGCCGGCCGACGCCCCAGCCGCCGGCTAAGCCGCCGCAGGCCTGCCCCAGCTGCGGGCGCACCGGCACCACCGAGTGCGGCCGCGTGGAGTGCGGGAATCGCCGGCACGTGACAGCCAGCGCGGAGGGCGGTGGGTACGAATCAACTGGGGTCGGCACCTTCAGGAAACGACCGACCTGCAAGGACTGACTCCTTGCCACTACAGGAGCATCTATGAACCTGACCAATTTCGCAGAGAACAACCTGGTCGACGCGCTCAAGCGCGGCCAGGCGCTGGGGGCTCCAGCTACCTCGCACTACGCTCTGTTTATCGCCAGCAAGGGAATTCGTGCCAACAGCACGCTCTACGCCCTGAACGACACCTTGGTGGTGCTGGTGAATGCAGCCTATCGGCTGTACCGCGTCACTACAGCTGGCAACTCGGCCGCCGCGCAGCCTGGTGCTTATGCCGGCGTTGCTGGCGAGGCGATCACTGACGGCACAGCCGTGATGACAGAGCATTCGGCCGCACTTGACGACGGCACCGGCATCGTCGAGCCCAGCGGAGGCGGCTACGGCCGTGTGGCCGTGGCCAACAGCTTGGCCAACTTTGCCGGCACGCAAGGTGCCGGCACCACGACGGCAAGCAGTGGCACCAGTGGTCAGACCAGCAACAACGTGCCGATCACCTGGCCGGCGCCCACCGCCGACTGGCAGGCCAGCGGTGCACGCATCGTCGGCGTGGCCGAGTTCGATGCCAACGTGGCTGGCAATGCCTGGATCTGGAAGATGCTGGCCGTGCCCAAGACCATCAACAACGGGGATGCAGCACCGAGCATCGCGGCTGGAGCGGACACCTTCTCGCTGGGCTGAGCATGGTCACTCCCCGCCCCGACAACCTGACCGCAGCCAGCGGTGGCACCGTCCGTGCTGGCCGTGCAGGGGGCATGCCGGCTTGGCGCCGCGGCATGGCGCCGCGCACCTGGGCAGTCGTCCCATTCGGAAACACGTTCGCCAGCCAAGATCCGAGGTTGCGGGCCGACATGAATCCGAACTTCCCAGGCGCAGGCCCCTGGAACGGTTCTGGAGGACAGTCTCAGGTCATGGATGCCTGGTGCAGCCTGACGCCGTCGCGTGACGATGGGCGGCTGTGGGCGCCACTCGGTGGCGGCCACGGAGACTATGCAGGCAACGAGGGCTACGTTGCTGACCTAATGGTGGACGCACCGCTGTGGCGCCTGTTGCGCCGCCCATCCGGCGCGTTGCCTGACGCTGCAATCGCATACAGCGACGGCAGCGAGGGGACTGGCGTCTACTCGGACGGTCGGCTTCGTGGCAGTCACACCTACAACAACATCATCCACATCCCTGGCGGCAACAAGCTGTTCATGGGCGTCCTGTCTGCACCTTTCTATAACCCCAGCCCTGCTGGGGGTGTGGTGCAGAAGTCCTGGTACATCGACGGCGAGACTGGCGAGCACAGCCTGGCGTCGGATTACACGGCACTGACCCAGGCGTCCGGCACAGGTGAGGGTGGCGCTTACTACGACCCCGTGCGCAATTGCGTCTGGCACATCCGCACGGCCACAAGCTCCAACATGATCCTTAAGACGGATCTGGCCACGGGTGTGACGACGAAGCACGGTTACGCTGACGCCTGGGTTGGTGGTAGCTCGCGCTTTGTGCGCGTCCCAGGGCATGACGTGGCGGCACACATCACCGCCATCAGTGGTGGATCGGGCCTATCGATCTGGAACCCGGCGACCGAGACGTGGAAGCGCAAGGCAAACGTCGCCGGAAGCCCTTCTGCCGGCCTGTTCAACGGCGCGCAGTGCGGTGGTTATGCGGGCGGCGACTGGGTCGACTCGGTCGGCGGCATCGTTCTCTGGAACAACGATGCGCCATACAGCGCAGAGCTCTCTGTCCTTACGCCGCCGGCGACTGACCCGATGAACGGAACGTGGACATGGAGCGTCATGTCTCCTGACGCTGCGAACACCGTGATCCCTCCGCCGCGCGTTGGAGGAACCGGCGGGCCGGCCAACATCTTCGGCCGCTTCGGCTACTTGCCGGCTCTTAAGGGCTTTTACCTGCAGACGCAAGCATCGGCCCAGATGCACTTCTTCGCAATCGAGTAAGAGATGCCAACCTACACCAAGAAGACGAATGCCACGATGGACAAGGCCAAGGTGGTCTTCGTCGCTGATCACTCCGAGCTGAAGAACATCATCGACGGCACCGCCATCACGGTGGGTGCTGGCATGGCCACATCCGTCGTGGCGGGCAAGACCGTCTACGGCAGCGGCGCGACAGCCGCCGGCGCAACGCTGACGATCCCAGGTCCAGCCGTTACTACGAGCGACAAGTTCGCCGTGATGCTGATGTTCCATGACGGGCTGACGCTGAGCAATGACACATCGCTCATCTCGGGGCCGATCTCGTGCGGCACGGTGGTCGGGCCGAAGCTGCAAAACTACTATCCATATGTGGGAGGTTCGCAGTCGTCCACAAACCTGCCGGGCTACACCCACCCAGGAACGTCAATCAGGACGTTCATCTGGGGCAAGGACTCGCAGAACACTCTCACGAATTTTGCCGATGGCGTCTCGTACCCGGCGACCAATGGGGCTTACGCGAACGGCATCAGTTGGGCAGCAGCAAACTGGAGCGTTGGCGGCAAAGCCGGCTCGGGCAGCACGCCGGGCGGTGCGGGCGTCTATGCGTTCGCGATCTTCGTCGGCGTCGGCCCCACAGAGCTGGCAGCCTACCTCGGTTCGGACCCCGTCGCTGCGATGCTGGACGGCGGCGCGGCCGGCGCCGCGCCCAGTATCACCACGCAGCCCAGCAACGCCAGCGTTGCGGCCGGCGCTACAGCAACCTTCACCGCTGCCTCCAGCGGCAGCCCGACACCAACGTACCAGTGGCAGCGCAACCCTGGCGGCGTCGGATCGTGGGCTGACATTGCCAGCGCTACTGCAGCCAGCTACACCACGCCGGCTACCACAGTATCGGGTGGCAGCGCTAACAATGGCGACACCTATCGAGTCGTTGCAACCAACGCGAGCGGCAGCGCCACCAGCACGGCGGCGACACTGACGGTGAGCGCCAGCAATGCAGCGCCCACGTTCCCCGGCCCCAGCATCTCAAACCTGTCGATTACGCAGGGCGCCGCGATGAGTGCGGTTAACGTGGCCAGCAAATTCAGCGACACCGACGCGCTGACCTTCAGCGCCATTGGCACCTGGCCAGCGGGAATCACGGTCAGCAGCGCTGGCGTTATCAGTGGCACGCCGACCACCGTGGGTAACTACACCGGGCTGACGGTGCGCGCTACCGACACTGCCGCGCAGACGGTCGACAGCAACACTTTCAGCATCGCCGTGACAGCGGTCACTGCCACCCTGAATTTTCAGGCGAGCGGCATGGAGTTCGGTGCGCGCACGGGGCTTGGCATCGCCACCTTCGCGCTCGATGTCGGCTCGGGCTACCGCTACACAGTGCACGCCGATGGCCTGACGCTGGGCGCAGCGATCTACACCTCGGGCGTCGTCACCACCGACTCTGCCGGCAAGCTGCCCAACCTGGTAGACGCGTCGATCATGGCGGGCGCCACTTACCGCGTACATGCCGTGCGCCAGTCTGACGGTGCGGCGGCCACGTTCAAGATGGTGGCCGCATGATCGTCGTCGGCGGCTGGTCAGGGCGCCAGGTCATAGGGCTGAACGGGCGCTTCGGCGTGCGCCAGTCCGAGCTGGCCTCGGGTGGCGCTGAGCCCAGCCCGTTCCTGAACAACTTCGACCCGGTCGATGACGCGCTGACAGAGATGGTGGTGGTTGTCACATCGCTGCCGGCATCTGGCACGGTGACGCTGACAGACGACGGAGACTTCACGCACACCGGCGCCGCGGACGGCGCCTACACAACGCTGGGCACCGTCTACAGCTGGGCGCCTGGCGGGCCGCTGGTGGTGCATGCCGAGCCGGAGAGCATCAGCAGCACGTTTGGCACGAGCACTGCCGTTGCGTTGGAGGCTGCTTGCTCGGCTTCCATCTCGGCATCTGCTGCGTTGTCGACAGGTGTTGGACTGGCCTCCTCGGCGCTCGGAACCAGTGTGGCGTCGGCGGATCTGCAGCTCGCTTCACAGCTTGTCACTACGGGGGTGTGCCGTGGTGCGGCAGCGGCAGCGATTTCCGGCGCCATCGTGCTCATCGTCGCTGGCTCAACTGCAGCAACTGTTCGGTCCTCTGCGGAACTGACGAGTGTTCAGCCCGGAGCAATGCAGGCGGCAGCAAGGGCGATGGTGCAGGCTGGCGCATCGATGAGCACCCAGGTCAGCTTGGCGGACACAGCCGTACTTGGAACTGCTTCCGCAACCGCCGTCTTGACCACCGGCCTGCAGTTAGAGACCAGCGCAGTGCTCAGGCCGCGCGGTGGCGCGTCGCTTGCCGAGCTCACAGATCTCCCCATGCAAGCTGGTGCATCTGTGGGCTCTTCAGCTGTAGCAACCTTGACTGCACACGTTCAAATGGCCGCGGGCGGTGGCCTCAACTGCAGGGGCTTGGCCGACCTCACAGCATCCATGGGCTTCGTGCGTGTGCCGGCAGGCCGCTGCCTGGCCATCAGGGGCGAGAGCCGGCGGCTGCTGGTCCATTGATCCCTACGAAAGCGAGCTGAAGCTATGGCAACCATCGAGCAACCCTACCGCTTGCCTCCAAGCAGCGCAGAGGTCTTCGAGTGGGACTGGACAGAGTGGTGCGCGACGGAGGGTGTCTCGCTGGCCAGCGGGGACATCAGCATCGCCACCGGACCCAGCATCACCAAGATCGGATCAGCGTTGGTCAGCGGCCCAGTGGTGCAAGTCACGCTCAGGCTTGGCGCCGTTACGTTGGGATACCGGACCTTTGCTGACTGCATCTTCACGATGGGTTCGCGAGAGATTCCGCGGCGGATTGAGTTCATCGCCGTCGCACGAGGCGACAAGTAGCTGCACGAAGCAGCCCAGCCCACGCTCAGCCCCTGCCGATGTCCGCGCTCAAGCGCGAGCATCGGCGGCATGGAGACCTTCACCTGGCCTGACAACCTGCGCCCCGCTTCGGTGGACTGGAGCCTGATCGTGCCGCAGGCCATCGCCCGCAGCGTGTTCGACAGCACGGACCAGGCACAGACCATCGGTGCGCCGCGCTGGGCCTTCACCATCTCGACCGGCGTGCGCAAGCTTAGCGAGGCGCCCGAGTGGGAGGCGCTGATCCACCGCCTGCGCGGCAAGGTCAACCGCGTGCGCTGCTGGGACTGGCGGCGCGAGGCCCCACTGGGCGTAGCCACCGGCGCGCCCACGGTGCGGCTGCTGGCCACCGGTGCCAGCCTGGCGAGCGAGGGCTGGACGCCCAACACGGCGAGCATTCTCAGGGCGGGCAGCTATTTCAGCGTCAACGGCGAGCTGAAGCTGCTGACGGCCACCGTGAACAGCGACGCGGCGGGCCGCGCCACGCTGACGTTTGAGCCGCCGCTGCGGGCCAGCGCGCCAGCGGGCGCGCCGCTGCTGCTGGTCAAGCCGACAGCGGCCTTCATCCTGATGAGCGACCGGCCCGGCATGGCGCAAGAAGGGGGCAAGGTCAGCGGCGCCACCTACAGCTTCGAAGAGGACGTGCGGCCATGAGCGCGGCAGTCAACAGTCAGCTGGCCAGCCGGCATGTGCCGGTGCTCTACCTGGTGGAGATGCAGTTCACCACCGGCACGCTGCGCTACACCACCTGGACACATAACCTGGAGTGGAACGGCCACAACTGGCTGGGGCTTGGCAGCCTGTTGAGCGTGTCCGCCGTGACGGAAGCTGAGCGCCTGCAGTACCCGCCCATGGAGCTGGGCCTGAGCATCGCCAACAGCGCCCATCTGGCGCTGGCGCTGGGCCAGGCGCACACCTACCGTGGCCGCCCGGTGACGCTGTATCGCTGTGTGCTGGACGATGAACTGCGCGCCATCGGCGATCCTGAGGTGGCGTGGGCCGGGCTGATGGACCAGGTGCGGCTGAAAACCGGCAACGGTGAAGACGACGCCGGCGCCGTGGTGCTGCGCTGCGAAATGCCCGGTAAGGACCGCCGCGGCCCGCAGAGCCTGCGCATGAACAACGCGCAGCACCAGGCCCGGTTTCCCGGGGACACCTTCTTCTCGCGCGTCGAGCAGCTCAACGGCCAGCCCACCACCTGGCTGAGCAAGAAGTTCCAGCGCCAGGACTGATCACGATGAGCAGCAGCAAGCAGCACGATTGGATGACGCGGCTCAACGCCTTGGTGATGTTGCGCCTGGCCGAGCCTTTCGCGTGGGGCCGCAACGACTGCGGCAGCTTTGCCGCGGACGCGGCGCTGGCCATGACGGGCCATGATGTGTTGCGCGGCCTGCGCGGCCCGCGCCGCAGCGAGCGCGCCACGCTGCGCCAGATGCGCGCGGCAGGCGGCGTCAGCGCCGTGCTGGCGCAGGCCGGGCTGCAGCGCGTTGACCCCGCCCTGGCGCAGCGCGGTGACGTGGTGCTGATCGACCAGGGCCGCGGCTGGCCGGTGCTTTCCATCTGCATGGGCGCCCATGCCGTGGCGCCCGGGCCCGGCGGGCTGGAGCAGGCCGCCATGGCGCTGGCGCAGGAGGCCTGGCGGCTATGAGCACGGTGTTGCGCTGGCTTGTGGGCGCCGCGGCCATGGCGCTGCTGTGGTGGCTGACGCCCATCCAGGAGGGCGCATGGTGGGCGATGCCGCCGCTGTTGGCAGTGGCGGCATACGTCGGTGCGCAATACGCCCTGGTGGCGGGGGTGGGCACCGTGGTGTTTGCAGGGCTGACCGTTGGCAATTTGATCTTCATTGCCTCGGCTGTCTACGGCGTCTACTCCGCCAAGAGCCAGGCGCGCAAGGCTGCGCGTGCGGCCCGTGATGCCTACAACGCCAGCCTCGTCGATCGCACTGTGACGGTGGCCACCAGCGAGGCGCCCTGGCAGATCGTCTATGGCGAGGCCACGGTGGGGGGATTCATCGCGGCCATCCTGACCAGTGGCGACAAGGACCAGTACAAGCACGTGGTGGTGGCCTGGGCCACGCATGAGTGCGAGGCGATCAGCGAGATCTACCTGAACGGGGTGGCGCTGGGTCCGCTGGACGTGAATGGCAATGTCACGGGCGGCAAGTGGCTCAAGGGCGAGACGCACACCGGGGAAGAATTCGTCACGATCAGCGCTGGCGGCTCGTTCACGCTGACGCAGCAGGTGGCCAAGCTGCACACCATCTCGCTGGCTGTCGGCAACGTGGAGGACCGCAGCCAGTATCTGGATGCCTCCCAGGTGACCATCAGCGGGGTCACTGTCACGGTGAATCCGGAGCACTTGGCTGCTTGGGCTGGGCAGTATGTGCGTGTCACGTATGACTGGGCCACCGGAGACCCCATGGTGCGCGTGCAGCACCACCTGGGCAGCACCAGCCAGGCCGCCAATGCGGCGCTGATCGCCGAGTGCCCTGAGGACTGGAGCGCTACGGACCAGGGAAAGGGCATCTGCTATTCGGTCTTCCGGCTGGATCTGAACGAGCCCGAATTCCAGGGCGGGCCGCCCCAGCTCAGCGCCAAGATCAAAGGCAAGCGCCTGTACGACCACCGCAGCGGCCTGACGGTGTGGACCAACAACGCAGCGCTTTGCAATAGCGATTTCATCCGGGCTGAGTACGGCAAATCGGCGCTCAGCACTCAGGTGGGTTGGGCCAGCTTTGACGCCGCAGCCAACGCCTGCGATGAGACCCCAGCCGGCCAGGCCGGGCAGAAGCGCTACACCATCAATGGCGCGGTGCGCACCGACCAGGACCCTGACACCACGCTGGATCAGCTCTGCCAGGCCATGGCTGGATTTGCCACCTTTGATGGCGGCTGGCAGCTGCAGGCTGGCACCTACACCGCGCCGGTGATGGCGCTGACCGATGCCGACAACCTCGGCAGCATCGAGGTGATCGCCGACAGCCAGGGCGACCAGGTCAGCAACGGCATGCGCGGGCGCTTCTACGACCCGTCGCGCTACGACCAGCTGACCGACTACCCGCCCTATCAGAACGCGGCACTCGTCACAGAGGATGGCGGCGCGCTGTGGGCCGACCTCTCTCTGCCCTACACCAACACGTCCTGGCGCGCGCACAACCTGGCGCGCATCCAGGTGGAGCGCTCGCGCGGCATGCAGCTGGTGTATCCGGCCAAGATGCGGGCGGTGCGCTTGAAGGTGGGGCAGCGCGTGACTTTGAGCAACAGCATGCTGGGCATGAGCTCGGCGGTGTTCCGCCTTGTGAAGCGGGAGTACTCGCTGGGCCGCGCGGTGATGCTGTACCTGGCCCAGGATGATCCGTCCATGTACGACGAGGTGGACGCACCGGCCAGCCTGCCCTCGCCAGCGGCCAGCGGCCCAGACCCCTGGGTGGTGGCGCCTGTGCAGGGCTTGGCTGCCAACAGCGGCAATGCGACCTTGCTTAAGACGGCTGACGGCACGGTGCTGGGCCGTGTGCGGCTGAGCTATTCCGCCAGCGCCGATGCCTACGTGCGGTCTGGCGGCGCACTGCAGATCCAGTACCGCCCCGTAGGCACAGAGACCTGGCAGCGCGCGCCGGATGCGGCGGGCGACAGCACCGAGGCCTATCTGCTGGGGCTGGAGGAGCCGCAGCTGTACGTGATCCGTGTGCGCTGGCGCAACGGGCTGGGCGCCGTGTGCCGGTGGGTGACCGTGAGTGTGCTGCACCTGGGTAAAAGTCTGCCGCCCAGTGATGTGACCGGCCTGGCCAGCGTGCCGGTGATCGGCGGGGTATCGCCCACTTGGGACCCATGCACCGACCTCGATTACG
>PNNH01000094.1 GCA_013824165.1 Methylibium sp.
AGTCACGGCCGAGTTGTTGGCGGCTTCCGGCCCGGCCACACCCTCGATCGCGCCGACGGTGCCGAACTCTTCCTTGTGCTTGGAGAGCTTGCGCTCGGCGGCATAACTCAGGAAGGTCGGAATCTCCGAGCCGCCGGCCGGGATGGTGCCGAAGGGGAAGCCGATGAAGGTGCCGCGCAACCAGGCCGGCACCGAGCGGCGCCATTCGCTGCGCGTCATGTGAACGCGGCTCATCTTGTTCAAACTCTGCACACTGCGGCCTTCATACAGCGCGCTGTAAAGCGTCTCGCCAACCGCAAACAGGCCCACCGCCACCAGCACCACCTCGATGCCGTCCATGAACTCAGGAATTCCCGCGGTGTAGCGCACCTGGGCCGTGATCTGGTCCAGGCCCACCAGGCCCATCGCCAGGCCGATGAAGAGCGAGGTCATGCCGCGCAAGGTGCTCTGCCCCAGCACCGCACTTACCGTGGTGAAGGCCAGCAGCATCAGGCAGAAGTACTCCGGCGGGCCTAGCGTCACGGCGAACTCCGCCAGCACCGGCGCGAACAGCGTCACCAGCACGGTGGCGATGGTGCCGGCCACGAAGGAGCCGATCGCAGCCGTCGCTAACGCCGCACCAGCACGCCCGCTCTTGGCCATCTTGAAGCCTTCCAGCGCCGTCACCATGGTGCCGGTCTCGCCGGGCGTGTTCAGCAGGATGGAGGTGGTGGAGCCGCCATACATCGCGCCGTAGTAGATGCCGGCGAAGAAGATCATCGACGCGGTCGGGTCGACCTGCGAGGTGATAGGCAGCAGCATGGCCACGGTCACGGCCGGGCCGAGCCCAGGCAGCACGCCGATGGCCGTGCCCAAGGCGCAGCCAACGAAGGCCCACAGCAGATTAATCGGTGTGCCGGCGGTCGCGAAGCCGCCCAGGAGTTGCGTCCAGAGATCGCCCATTGCCAAGCCCTCCTCAGATCCAGCCGCCAGGCGCGAGGCCCGGCAGGTTAATAGCCAACAATTTGGTGAAGAGCCAGAACACCGGCGCCGCGATCAGCATGCCGGTGACGGCATCAAGCGCCAGCTGACGCCCGCCGCCCCCGGCCTTGCCTTCAGCCAGGCGCAGCCCGCGCACCGCCAGCACAAAACACAGCGTGCACGACAGCACAAAGCCGATGTGCGTGATCAAGCTGGCATTGCCCACCACCGCGGCCACCACCCACGCCGCCGACTTCCAGTCGGCCCGTTCCGCGCCCGAAGGCGTCTCCATCTGCCGGAAGCCGCCGCTGAGCGACTCGCGGATCAGCCACAAGCCGCACACGATCAAGGCCGCTGACACCAGCCAGGGCAAGGCATTCGGCCCGACGCCGGAATAGCCCGCCTCGGAGGGAATGGACATCGCGCCAATGGCCATGACGAAGCCAATCAGCAGGGCACCCACCCCCACCAGGGTCTGGTAGGGATGGGACGAACGCGGGGCGGACTCGCTCATGGGCGTCTCCACAGTACAAATTCAGGGGGTGGCGATAAGCAAAGAGGCCGGCATTTGCAGCCGGCCTCTCGGGGGAGCACAGCCGTCGCTCAGATCATTCCGGACTTCACCATCACGGCCCGCAACATCGCGAACTCCTGGTCGACGAAGTCATGGAAGGCCTTGCCCGTCATCAGCGCCGGCGTCCAGCCGTTCTTCTCCAGCGACTCGATCCAGCTCTTGTTGCGGAACACGTTGGTGATCATGTCTGTCAGCGCCTTCTGCTGTGCGGGGCTGATACCCGGAGCGGCGTAGACACCGCGCCAGTTGCCGATCTCGACGTTGTAGCCCAGCTCCTTGAGCGTCGGGATGTTCAGGCCCTTCAGCCGGGCCGGCGAAGTCACGGCGATCGCGCGCATCTTGCCGCTCTCGATGTACTGCTGGAACTCGCTGTAGCCACTGCCACCCACGGTGACGTTGCCACCCAGGATCGCGGCCGTGGCCTCGCCGCCGCCACGGAAGGGCACGTAGTTGATCTTGGCCGCGTCAACGCCAGCCTCGCGCGCCAGCATGGCGGCCGCAATGTGCTCGGTCGAGCCGCGCGAGCCACCGCCCCACTTGACGCTGGCCGGATCCTTCTTCAGCTGTTCGATCACGTCCTTCATGGTCTTCAGCGGCGAGGACGCCGGCAGCACGAAGACGTTGTACTCGCTGGTCAAGCGCGCAATCGGAGTGGCCTGGCTCAGCGTCACCGGTGGCTTGCCGGTGATGATGCCGCCCAGCATCACCGCGCCCATCACCATCAGCGCATTCGGATCGCCCTTGCTTGCGTTGACGAACTGAGACAGGCCGATGGCGCCAGCAGCGCCGCCCTTGTTCTCGTAGGTCACGGAAGACGCCAGGCCAGCGTCCTGCAGCGCCTTGCCCAAGGCACGACCGGTGGTGTCCCAGCCGCCGCCCGGGTTGGCCGGAATCATCATCTTCACATTGCCGGCCGCCTGGGCCGACAGGGGCAGGGCCGATGCAGCCGCAGCCGCCAGCAGGGTCTTGAGGAATTCGTCGCGACGCATGACGCTTGTCTCCTTGTTGTGAATCGAATGTCCGCATCCTCGCTGTCGACGCTGTCAGTCGGCTGTCCGGCAGCCTAGGGGAAATGCTAGGGCCGCGGCAGATCTCGCGACGGCTCTAGACTCGCTGCCCATGAAACTGCTTTTGGTTGAGGATGACGCGGCCATGCGGCTGAGCCTGACGCGCAGCTTCGAGCGGCGCGGCTTGCAGGTGCTGGCGGTCGATTGCGGCGCGACAGCGCTGGAACGCTGGCCGCAGTGGAAGCCTGACGTCGTCGTGCTGGACCTGAGCCTGCCCGATATCGACGGCCTGGACGTGCTGGCCCGGGCCCGCGCCCAGGGACTGAAGAGCCCGGTGCTGATCCTGACGGCACGCGGCACGGTCGGCGACCGCATCCTCGGGCTCAATGTCGGCGCCGACGACTATCTGCCCAAGCCTTTCGATCTGGATGAGCTGATGGCGCGCCTGCAGGCCCTGGGCCGGCGCTCCGGCACCAGCAGCGGCAGCGACGCCGCACCGAGCGCCAGCTTTTGCGGCATGCGCGTCGAAAGCGAGAGTGGCGCGGTCTATCACGAGGGTGAAGTGCTGGAACTTGCGCCACGCGAGAGCGCGCTGCTGCGCGCCCTGCTCGCCCGCCCGGGCCACGCGATCGCCAAGGAGCGCCTGTTCGAGCTCGTGTTCCCCGGCCAGGCCGAGGTCCAACTGGAGGCGATCGAGGTGGTGGCCTATCGGCTGCGCAAGCGCATCGCCCACACCGGCGCCCAGCTGGTGACCCTGCGCGGACTGGGCTACCTGCTGAAGGCCCAGACGTGAGCGCGCCACGCCCCAGCTCGCTGCGCCGGCGCTTGACGCTGGGCATCCTGCTGCCGGTGATCGTGCTGATCGGCTTCAACACCTGGAGCCTGTACCAGCAGGCCCTGAAAGCGGCCGACACCGCCTACGACCGGACCCTGCTGGCTTCGGCCAAGTCCATCGGCGAGCTGCTGGAGGTCAGCGACGACGGCCAGAAAGCCAGGCTGCGCGCCACTGTGCTTTATTCAGCGCTGGAACCCTTCGAAGCCGACAACCGCAGCCGCATCTACTACCGCGTCAGCGGCTTCGAGGGCGAGATGGTGTCGGGCTTCCCCGATCTGCCGGTCTGGCGCGGCGTGCTTCCCAGCACCGGCCCCTATGCGGCCCTGGTCAGCTTCTACGACGACCACTACCGCGGCGAGCCGGTGCGCGTGGCGGTGCTGCTGCAGCCGGTGGCCGGCGTGGCCGGCCAGGGCATGGCCACCATCCAGGTGGCCGAGACGCTGGAGCTGCGCCACACGCTGGCCCGCCAGGTCCTGACCGAGACGCTGTGGCGCCAGGCCTTGCTGGTGCTCGTGATCGTGGTGGTGGTGGTGGTGGTGGTGCAGCGTGCCACCGGGCCGGTGCGCCGACTCTCGGCGCAGCTGCGCGAACGTACCGAAGGAGATCTGTCCCCGGTGGATGCACCGGACGCACCGCGCGAATGGGTGCCGCTGGTCGAGGCTACCAACCAGGTGGTGGAACGGCTGCGCCAGCTGCTGGACTATCAGAAGCGCTTTGTGCGCGATGCCTCGCACCAGCTGAAGACGCCGCTGGCGGTGCTGAAGACCCAGGTGCAGAGCGCGCGCCAGGGCGATGTGGAGCCAATGCAGGCGCTGGCCGAGATTGCCACCACGGTGGACCGCGCCACCCAGGTGGCCAACCAGATGCTGGCGCTGGCCAAGGTCGAGCAGTTGCGCCAGCAGGTCGACGAGATGCCTCTGCAGGACTGGGCCGAGGTGACCCGCGCCGTCGCCTTGGATCTGGCCCCGCTGATCGCCGAAGCGCAGCTGGACTTCGACCTCGATGTGCAGTCCGCGCCGGTGCGCAGCCATGAATGGGCGCTGCGCGAACTGACCCGCAACTTGCTGCACAACGCCATTCAGCACACGCGCCACCGCTTGCTGATCCGGCTGCATGTGGACGAGCAGGTGGCGGTGCTGACCGTCTCGGATGACGGGCCGGGCCTGAGCAGCGAGCAGCAGGCAAGGTTATTCCTGCCCTTTGCAGCGGGCTCGCCCCAGGGGGGGTCTGGATTGGGCCTGGCGATTTGCCATGGCATCGTGCAGTCGCTGCGGGGCAGCATCACGCTGAGCAACCGCGTGGCCGAGCGTGCGGGCGCACAGGCTGTCACAGGCCTGGACGCGCGGGTCAGTCTGCCGCTGGCAAGCGCGGCGAAAATGCCGGCATGAACAAGGTACTTCCTGGACCCGTGCGGCTGGACAAGTGGCTGTGGGCGGCACGTTTTTACAAGACGCGTGCGCTGGCGGTCGATGAGATCGGCAAGGGCCGGGTGCAGGTCAATGGCCAGGACGCCAAACCCTCGCGCGAAGTCAGAGTTGGCGATCTGCTGCGGCTGCGGCAGGGCCCGGTCGAGCGCGAAGTCCAGGTGCTGGCCCTCAGCCATGTGCGCGGACCTGCGCCGACGGCTCAGACCCTCTATGCGGAAACCCCGGAAAGCAGCGCGGCCCGCGAGAAGGCGGCCGAGGCCCGCCGCCTGGCGCCCGAACCGGCGCAGACCATCACGCAGGGCCGCCCCACCAAGCAGGACCGGCGGCGTCTGTCCGAGTGGGACCGCTGGTCGGCCAGCGCCGACCCGGACTGAGCTCGGCTGCCGGCAGCGGGCCTGCCCCGATGCCGGATGCCACAATCCCCCTCTTGAAAATCAGGGCTTGGCCCTCATCTCGCTGCCATTGCCCATTCAAGCATCATGACGACAGAGCACAACCCCACTCCGCAAGACAGCCCGTCCAGCGCCGACGCGCCGGCCCAGAACCTGACGCCCGAAGCCCGGATTGCCGAGCTCGAAGGGCGGCTGGCCGAAATGTCGGACGCCTACCTCCGCGCCAAGGCCGAGGTGGAAAACATCCGGCGCCGCTCCGACGAGGAGATGAGCAAGGCCCGCAAGTTCGCCATCGAAGGTTTCGCTGAAGCGATGCTGCCGGTGATGGACAGCATGGAAGCAGCCATCGCCACGCCGGATGCCAAGGTCGAGACGGTGCTGGAAGGCGTGCATGCCACCAAGCGCCAACTCGCTGCCGCGCTTGAGCGCAACAAGGTGCTGGAGATCAACCCAGCCACGGGCGCGAAGTTCGATCCGCACCAGCACCAGGCCATCTCGATGGTGCCGGCCGATCAGGAGGCCAATACCGTGGTGGCCGTGCTGCAGAAGGGCTACTCGATCGCCGAGCGCGTGCTGCGTCCGGCCTTGATCACGGTCGCTGCGCCAAAGTAATTCACAGGTCGCTGCCCCTTGAAAGTCAGCGACTTATCCACATTTCTTAGAACAACGAAACCAATCTCCTGGAGTTAGAACATGGGAAAGATCATCGGCATTGACCTCGGCACCACCAATTCGTGCGTGGCCGTGATGGAAGGCAACACGACGCGTGTGATCGAGAACGCCGAAGGCGCTCGCACCACGCCGTCGATCATTGCCTACCAAGAGGATGGCGAGATCCTGGTCGGCGCCTCGGCCAAGCGCCAGTCGGTCACCAATCCCAAGAACACGATCTACGCAGTGAAGCGCCTGATCGGCCGCAAGTTCTCCGAGAAGGAAGTGCAGAAGGACATCGAGCTGATGCCCTACACCATCGCCGCCGCCGACAACGGCGACGCCTGGGTGGATGTGCGCGGCAAGAAGCTGGCGCCGCCCCAGGTCTCGGCCGAGATCCTGCGCAAGATGAAGAAGACGGCCGAGGACTACCTGGGCGAGGAAGTGACCGAGGCCGTGATCACGGTGCCGGCTTATTTCAACGACGCCCAGCGTCAGGCCACCAAGGACGCCGGTCGCATCGCCGGTCTGGACGTCAAGCGCATCATCAACGAGCCCACCGCTGCAGCCCTGGCCTTCGGCCTGGACAAGCATGGCAAGGGCGACCGCAAGATCGCCGTCTATGACCTGGGCGGTGGCACCTTCGACATCTCCATCATCGAGATCGCCGATGTGGACGGCGAGATGCAGTTCGAAGTGCTGTCGACCAACGGCGACACCTTCCTGGGCGGCGAAGACTTCGACCAGCGCATCATCGACTACATCGTCACCGAGTTCAAAAAGGAACAAGGCGTCGACCTGACCAAGGACGTGCTGGCCCTGCAGCGCCTGAAGGAAGCGGCCGAGAAGGCCAAGATCGAGCTGTCGAATTCTTCGCAGACCGACGTCAACCTGCCCTACATCACCGCCGATGCCTCGGGCCCGAAGCACCTGAACATCAAGCTGACCCGCGCCAAGCTGGAAAGCCTGGTGGAAGAGCTGATCGAGCGCACCATCGCGCCGTGCCGCACCGCGATCAAGGATGCTGGCGTGGCCGTCTCCGCCATCGACGACGTGATCCTGGTCGGCGGCATGACCCGCATGCCCAAGGTGCAGGACAAGGTCAAGGAATTCTTCGGCAAGGACCCGCGCAAGGACGTCAACCCTGACGAGGCCGTGGCCGTCGGTGCCGCGATCCAGGGCCAGGTGCTGGGCGGCGAGCGCAAGGACGTGCTGCTGCTGGACGTGACGCCCCTGAGCCTGGGCATCGAGACCCTGGGCGGCGTGATGACCAAGATGATCGCCAAGAACACGACCATCCCGACCAAGTTCAGCCAGACCTTCTCCACCGCCGACGACAACCAGCCGGCCGTGACCATCAAGGTCTACCAGGGCGAGCGTGAGCTGGCACAGGGCAACAAGTCGCTGGGCGAGTTCAACCTGGAAGGCATCCCGCCGGCTCCGCGCGGCCTGCCCCAGATCGAAGTGAGCTTCGACATCGACGCCAACGGCATCCTGCACGTGGGCGCCAAGGACAAGGGCACCGGCAAGGAAAACAAAATCACTATCAAGGCGAACTCGGGCCTGTCGGAAGCCGAGATCGAGAAGATGGTCAAGGACGCCGAAGCCAACGCCGCTGACGACAAGAAGAAGGTCGAGCTGGTGCAGGCCAAGAACCAGGCCGACGGCATGGTGCACAGCGTGCGCAAGTCGCTGACCGAGCATGGTGACAAGTTGGACGCCGGCGAGAAGGAGAAGATCGAGGCCGCCATCAAGGACCTGGAAGAAGCCATCAAGGGCGACGACAAGGCCGCGATCGAAGCCAAGACCGAGACCCTGATGACGGCCAGCCAGAAGCTCGGCGAGAAGATGTATGCCGACTCCCAGGCCGCGCAAGCTGCTGCAGGTGCGGCCGGTGCGGCTGAGCAGCCGCAGGCTCAGCAGGCATCGTCGGCCAAGCCGGCTGACGACAATGTCGTTGACGCCGAGTTCAAGGAAGTCAAGGACAGCAAGTAAGACGTCCTGCATGACGCGTCGGCCCCAGCCGACGTGTCACCGCCGCCGCGCCCGAGCTCGAGGAATCGCCCCGAAAAGCTCAGCGCGGCGCAATTGTTTGAAAGTCCGGAATACCTCATGGCAAAGCGCGACTACTACGAAGTTCTTGGCCTGGCCAAGACTGCCAGCGAAGAAGAGATCAAGAAGGCCTACCGCAAACTGGCCATGAAGTTTCACCCGGACCGCAATCAGGGTGAAGGCGCCAAGGCCGCGGAAGAGAAGTTCAAGGAGGCCAAAGAGGCCTACGAGATGCTCTCCGACGCGCAAAAACGCGCGGCTTACGACCAGCATGGCCACGCTGGCGTCGACCCCAATATGGCGGGCCGCGGCGGGCCGGGCGGTGAAGGCTTCGGCGGCTTTGCCGAGGCCTTCGGCGACATCTTCGGCGACATCTTCGGCGGCGCCGGTGGCGCGCGCCGCGGCGCCGGTGGCCAGCAGGTCTACCGTGGCAGCGACCTCTCCTACGCGATGGAGATCACGCTGGAAGAAGCTGCGCGCGGCAAGGAAACCCAGATCCGCATCCCCTCGTGGGAGGGCTGCGAGACCTGCAGCGGCAGCGGCGCCAAGCCTGGCACCAGCGCCAAGAGTTGCGGCTCCTGCGGCGGCTCTGGCACGGTGCACATGCGACAGGGCTTCTTCTCGGTGCAGCAGACCTGCCCGCACTGCCAGGGCAGCGGCAAGATCATTCCGGACCCCTGCACGGCCTGCAATGGTCAGGGCAAGATCAAGAAGAGCAAGACGCTGGAAGTCAAGATTCCAGCGGGTATCAACGAGGGCATGCGCATCCGTTCGGCCGGCAACGGCGAGCCGGGCGTCAATGGCGGGCCGTCGGGGGATCTGTACATCGAGATCCGCATCAAGCAGCACGAGATTTTCGAGCGCGACGGCGACGACCTGCACTGCACCATGCCGGTGGGCATGACCACCGCCGCGCTGGGCGGCACGATTGAGGTGCCGACGTTGGGCGGCAAGGCCGAGATCGAACTGCCCGAGGGCTCACAGCATGGCAAGACCTTCCGCCTGCGCGGCAAGGGAATCAAAGGCGTGCGCTCCAGCTATCCCGGCGACCTCTACTGCCACATCAGCATCGAAACCCCGGTCAAGCTGACCGAGCACCAGCGCAAGCTGCTCAAGGAACTGGACAAGAGCTTCCGCGAAGGCGGCGAACGTCATTCGCCGAATGCCAAGAGCTGGACCGACCGGGTCAAGGATCTGTTCAAGTAGTTGCGCACAAATGCCAGTATCTGCCGGGTGGCTCTCGCCATCTGGCGTACCGAAGTCTAAAGTCAGGGCGTGTTTCGGCCGAAGAGCCGTCTGTGAGAAGTAGTAGACACAAGCACTCGCGCCGACCGGATCTGATACGCAGTCTGCGGCAGATGGGTGCGGGCACGGAGACCGTATGCGCGTGATGGAAAGCGGCCTGGACAAAGCCAGTGCCCTCATCATCGACAGCAATGCCAGTTCGCGCAGCCTGCTGGCGGCGCAGCTGCGCGAACTGGGCGTAGGCACCGTGCGGCAAACCACGCGCGTGCGAGATGCCCGGGTCATCCTAGAGCACACCGCCTACGACATCGTGCTGTGCGACTACCACTTCGATGGCAGCGAACTGTCTGGCCAGGACTTGCTGGATGAGTTGCGCCGCGAACAGTTGCTGCCCTATTCCACCGTCTTCGTGATGGTGACGGGCGAGGCCTCGTACTCGGCCGTGGCCGAGGCGGCGGAGGCCGCGCTCGACGCCTACCTGATCAAGCCCTACACCTCCGCCTCACTGTCGGACCGGCTGGCGCATGCCCGTCAGCGCAAGCGCATCCTAAAGGGCATCTTCGATGCGATCGAGGCGCAGGACTTCGAGACCGCAGCCAATCTGTGCCTGAAGCGCTTCGAGGAAAAGGGCAAGTACTGGCTCTATGCCGCGCGCATCGGTGCCGAGCTCATGCTGCGGCTGAACCGCCATGCTGATGCCCGCACCCTCTATGAAGCCATCATTGAGGCGCGCACCGTGCCCTGGGCCAGGCTGGGTGTGGCCCGCAGCGAACTGGCAGCCGGCAACACCACCGCCGCGCGTCGCACCCTGGAAACGCTGATCGGCGAGGTGCCGGACTACGCGGACTCCTATGACGTGATGGGCCGCATGCAGATGGACCAGGGCGAGATCGCCGAGGCGCTGGCCACCTACCGCATCGCCACCAAGCTGACGCCGGGATGCCTGCTGCGTGGTCAGCGGGCTGGCACGCTCGCTTTCTACATGGGCGAGCGCACTGAGTCGCTGAAGATGCTTGAGAGCACCATGGCCAACGGTCTGCGCTCCAAGCTCTTCGACATGCTGACCCTGGTGCTAATCGGCCTGATGCGCTTCGACGCCCGCGACAGCAAAGGGCTGCGCTATGCGCATGAGTCCATGCTGCAAGAGATCGAGCGCCAGCCGGACTCGGCACGGATCCGGCGCTTCGGCCTGGTCTTCCAGGGCCTGCGAGGCCTCAGCGAGCACAAGATCGCCAGTGCTCTCGAAGCTGCGCGCAAACTCAGCGCCGAGTTCGACGCGCCGGACTTCGACCTCGAAGCTGCGAGCTTGCTGCTCGGCTTGTGGATTCGCCTGGCGCGCCAGGCCATCCAGCTGGATGAGATGGATTCGCTCCTAAAGAAGATGGGGCTGCGCTACTGCACGACCAAGTCCAGCACCGAGATCCTGATCGCCATGACCGAGGGCAACGAGGAAGCATCGACCAGCCTGCGCGACAGCCATGTGCAAGTCTTCGGCATCGCCGAAATGGCCATGCGCCACTCGATGCGAGGCGGCGCCGAGACCGCGGTGCGCCTGCTGATCGAGCAAGGCGAGCAGACGCGCAATGCCAAGCTGATCGATATGGCCAGTCTGGTGCTCAAGCGCCACCACGACAAGATCGAGCACGCCGACGAACTCCAAAGCAAAGTCGTCGAATTGCAGGAGCTTCATGTGCTGCCGCTGGGTGGCGCCGCGACCCGTATCGGCCAATCCCGGGCCGCAGGCGGACTGGCGCTGCGGACCTGAGAGCCCGCTGGCCTGCGGGGCCGCCGGCTTTCTGCGCGTACATCGCTTCCGGCTCAGCCGGTGCGGCAACTGGCCGCTCAGAACAGTTCGCCCTGCTCCGCCGCCGCGCTGGGCCGACGGAACTGGCTGAGATCCAGCTCAACCCGCTGCCGATTCAGGCCGAAGCGCGCGCAGGCCTTGCGCATGCGCTGCGACAGGAGCTCGGCCCACAAGCCCTCGCCCCGCATTCGCGAGCCGAAGCGCGGATCGTTGTCGCGTCCGCCGCGCAGATCATGCAGCCTCGCCATCACGCGCTCGGCTTTGTCCGGCGCATGCTGCTGCAACCAATCCTTGAACAGCGGGCTCACCTCCCAGGGCAGTCGCAGCGGGATGCTGAAAGCCGATCTGGCCCCGGCCTCCGCGGCGGCCTCAAGAATGCGTTCCAGCTCAGGCTCGTTCACGAAAGGAATCAGTGGCGACACGCTGACACCGACAGGCACGCCCGCGTCCGCCAGGGTTTTCAATGTGCGCAAGCGCCGCTGCGGGGACGCCGCTCGAGGCTCCAGCCTGCGCGCCAGGTCCGGATCCAGGGTGGTGATGGACACATAGACGGCGGCCAGCCGCCGCGCTGCCATCGGTGCGATCAGATCAAGGTCACGCTCGACCCCTGAGGACTTGGTGACCAAGGAGAAGGGGTGATGACAGTCGGACAGCACCTCGATGATGCCCCGGGTCAGCATCAGCTTGCGCTCGATCGGCTGATAGGCATCCGTGGCCGTGCCCAGGCACAAAGCCCGCGGCTGATAAGCACGGCTTGCGAAACTGGCGCGCAGGCGTTCCGCCGCGTTGAGCTTGGCGACGATGCGGGTTTCGAAATCCAGCCCCGGGGACATGTCGAGATAGGCATGCGTCGGCCGCGCAAAGCAATAGATGCAGCCATGCTCGCAACCGCGATAGGGGTTGATGGAGAGATCGAAGCTGATGTCCGGCGATTGGTTGCTGGACAGGATGCGCCCGGTCTGCTCTTCGATGATTTCGGTCCGCGGCGGGGAATGGTCCTCGGTGGCCAATTGATCCAGCGAGCCCCAGCCGTCGTCATGCTGCTCGCGCTGATCCGTCTCGAATCGATGCGCAATCGCCCAGGCACTGCCGCGCCCCTTGAGCGCCTCGGGGCGGATGTAGAGCGGCGCCGCCTGTTCTGGCGGCCGAGGGGAATGGGGCTTGGGTGGCATACTGTTTATTTATACAGCATTTGCCACTGAACCCAGCAAAATGTTTCGCGCAGGCGAACGAGCCGCGCTAGGTCCTGCCCTGCCCTGCCCTGGCGCTTGCAGGCGCCCGGGCCTTCGGCAGGCGTCGCACAGTTCGCAGGAACTGCGCTCGGTCCTGCTTCAGTACTCGCTGCCGCTGGTGTAGCCGGGGGCGAGGTTCTCGAATTTGGTGTGCATGCGCTGGAAGGCCAGCTTCACCGTACCCACCGGACCATTACGCTGCTTCGCAATGATGATCTCGGCCACGCCCGGCTCCTTGCACTCGTCCTTGGTGTAGTACTCGTCGCGGTAGATGAACATGATGATGTCCGCGTCCTGCTCGATCGCGCCCGACTCGCGCAGGTCGGACATCATCGGCCGCTTGTCCGGGCGCGTTTCCACCGAGCGGTTGAGCTGCGACAGCGCAATCACCGGGCACTTCAATTCCTTGGCCAAGGCCTTCAGGCCTCGCGAGATCTCGCCAATCACGGTGGCCCGGTTCTCTTCATTGCCACCATTGCCGCTCATCAGCTGCAGGTAGTCGATGATGATCAGGCCCAGCTGTCCGCTGATGCGGGCTTGGCGGCGCGCACGAGCGCGCACCTCGGAAGGGCTGAGGCCCGGGCTCTCGTCGATATAGATGCTGGCCTTGCCCAGCTTGTCGACCGCCTCGGACAGGCGGCCCCACTCATCATCCGCCAGCCGACCGGTGCGCAAATGGCTCTGGTCGATGCGGCCGATGGAGCCGACCATACGCAGCGCCAGCTGGGCTGCACCCATTTCCATCGAGTAGATGACGACCGGCAGGCCTTCATCGATCGCGACGTTTTCGCCGATGTTGATCGCAAATGCTGTCTTGCCCATCGAGGGCCGTGCGGCGAGAACGATCAAGTCGCCAGGCTGCAGTCCAGCGGTCATGCGGTCCAGGTCGAAGAAGCCCGTACGCACGCCGGTCACGTCCTCGGCGCCGTTCTCGGCCAGCTCGTTGACGCGGTCGATCAGTTGCACCACCAGGTTGTCCATGCTCTGGAAGCCCTGGCGGCTGCGCGAGCCTTCCTCGCCGATGCGGAAGATCTTGCCTTCGGCCTCATCCAGGATCTGGGTGACGGCGCGGCCCTGCGGGTTGAGCGCCGCGGTCGCAATTTCGTCTGAGGTGGCGACCAGCTTGCGCAAGATGGCGCGCTCCCGGACGATTTCCGCATAGCGCCGCAGATTGGCGGCACTCGGCACGCTCTGTGCCAGCGCATTCAGGTAGGCCAGCCCGCCGCATTCCTCGGCCTTGCCGACCGAGGTCAGCTCCTCGAAGACCGTCACCACGTCCGCCGGTTTGCCGGCGTTGATCAGCTTGCCGATCGCCGCGAACACATGCTTGTGCTCGTAGCGGTAGAAGTCCGAGTCGGTCAGCAGATCACCGGCACGATCCCAGGCCGTGTTGTCGATCAGCAGGCCGCCCAGCACGCTCTGCTCGGCCTCGACCGAGTGCGGTGGCACACGCAGGCGCGCGACTTCGTCGTCAGCGCCGGAAGAGGAAGATGAAAAGATGGCAGACATCGCTGTGGACAATCCTGGGGACAAGCACTGGACAGGGATTGAACAACTCGAACCCTATAAACGACAAAGCCGATGACCATTCCAGTCATCGGCTTCCTTGATCTGAGCAGCCACAAGGGCTGCTGACCATTGGGGCTTACTCGGCCTCAGCAACCACCTGAACCGAGACTTCCACCACCACGTCGGTGTGCGGAGCCACGTTCACAGGGAACTCGCCCACAGCCTTCAGCGGGCCATTCGGCATGCGGATCTGAGCCTTGGCGATGGCAAAGCCCATCTTGGTCAGGGCTTCAGCGATGTCAGCATTGGTGACCGAGCCGAACAGGCGGCCGTCCACGCCAGCCTTCTGGCTGATGCGCACGGTCTTGCCGGTCAGGTTTTCGCCCAGAGTCTGGGCAGCAGCCAGCTTTTCGGCGGCAGCCTTCTCAAGCTCGGCGCGGCGGGCTTCGAATTCCTTGATCGCGGACTCAGTGGCACGGCGTGCCTGCTTGGTCGGGATCAGGAAGTTGCGAGCGTAGCCGTCCTTGACCTTGACGACATCGCCCAGGTTGCCGAGGTTGGCCACTTTTTCAAGCAGGATGATTTGCATGATGTGTGACTCCTCAGACCTTGTGCTGGTCGCTGTACGGCAGCATGGCCAGGAAGCGAGCACGCTTGATGGCGACAGTCAGCTGACGCTGGAAGAAAGCGCGCGTGCCGGTCAGGCGAGCGGGCGTGATCTTGCCGTTTTCACCGACGAAATCGCGCAGCGTGTCGATGTCCTTGTAATCGATCTGCTCAACACCAGCGACGGTGAAGCGGCAGAAACGCTTACGGCGGAACAGCAGAGATTGTTGGTTGCGCTTGGGCTTCTTGTCTTTGGAGAAGCGACCTTTACCACGTGGCGGGGGCATCGTAGACCTCTTTCAATTCAATCCGGGTTCTTCGAACAATCAGGTGCGGGGCTGGACGTCAGGGCCGTGATGTGAAAGATCACTCCACGACCGTTGCGCATGGCGGCAAGGAAACCTGAGAACAAGGCATTTCCTCCAACGCCAAGCGCCTGTACGCGCTTGCAGATCTCGCCGATCGCCACTGCCTTGATCTCCATCGAGACCTTGCGGGGCTTGCCTGCCTCTTGCACCTGGGATTCATGCTTCAAGCTGAAATCCAAGGCAGTCTGGCCGGCCGGCGTGTATCTGATCAGTCCCAGCTCCAGCAGCTGTGCCTGCAAAACCAGTTGATTCAACCGGCTTGCGTCAGCAGCGCCAGAGCTCACCAGCTCTTAGGCGTTGGCGTCCTGAGGCGCCTTGCGGGCCTCTTCACGCTCGACGGCCTTCATCATCACCGACGGCGTCGTGTCAGCCTTGGGCTTGACCACAGTCAGATGGCGCAGGACGGCGTCGTTGAAACGGAAGCCGGTCTCGAGCTCAGCCAGGGTTTCCTTGCTGCACTCGATGTTCAGGCACAGATAGTGCGCCTTGGCCAGCTTCTGGATCAGGTAAGCCAGTTGACGGCGGCCCCAATCTTCGACCCGATGAACCACACCACCACCCGTGGTGATCAGGCTCTTGTAACGCTCCAGCATGGCCGGAACCTGTTCGCTTTGATCCGGATGGATCAGCAGAACGATCTCGTAATGACGCATAAACACTCCTTGTGGGTTCCAGGTCTCGCGCCAGCCGGAGGATTCCTGCTGCGTTCGACCCGAGGAAGCCGCCCCACAGCGTCAAAGTCGTGGGTACGGCAAGGGAAGCCCGCGATTGTAGCGCCAGAAGAAGAATTGAGCCAGCACTATGTTCACCAACCGGCACCACGCCCGGTCACGGCCGCGGCGGGCTGCGCAAACGATCCACCAGCGCTGCTTGCGCGCCGCGCGTTGGCGGCGTCAGAAGACTGACCAAAACAATCGCGGCAAAGCTGGCTGGCACGCCAAAGAGACCGGCCGAGATCGGCTGTATTCCCCACCAAAGCTCCGGAACACCGCTCAATCCGAGGGCCGATCGCAACCAGGGCTGCGTGACCGCCATGTAGTAGGCGGTCAAGCCCATGCCAACCAGCATGCCCGCCAGGGCGCCCCACCGATTTGCCCGTTTCCAGAACACACCCAGCACCAGGACGGGAAACAATGCCGCCCCTGCAAAGGAGAACGCCGCCGCCACCAGGAACAGGATGTCCGCCGGCTTTTGCGCAGCCACCGCTGCCGCAGCCAGCGCCGTGAGCATCAGCAAGGCCTTCGAGATGGTGACCCGCGTCCCGGTTGTCGCCCTCGGATTGATGACGCGGTAATAGACATCGTGAGACAGCGCTGCCGAAATGGTCAGCAGCAGTCCGTCTGCTGTCGACAGTGCGGCAGCCAGCCCCCCGGCCGCCACCATGCCCGACACCACATAGGGCAAGCCCGCGAGCTCTGGCGTCGCCAGCATCACGATATCGCCGCCGATGCTCATCTCGCCCAATTGCAGAATGCCGTCTCCGTTGATATCACTAACCGACAGCAAGGCCGGATCGACGCGTGCCCATTGGGCAATCCAGGATGGAAGCTGGTTGAACGGCGTCCCCACCAGGGTGCCGAACACCTCGAACTTCACCATCACGGCCAGTGCCGGCGCGGTGATGTAGAGCAGGCCAATGAAGAGCAGCGACCATCCGACCGACTCGCGCGCCTCCCGCACCGATGGTGTGGTGTAGAAGCGCGTCAGGATGTGCGGCAATCCGGCGGTTCCCACCATCAGGCAGAACACCAGCGCCAGGAAATTGCGCCTGGATTCGTCGAAGGCCTGCTGCTCGGCAGGCGTGCCATCCGGATCGCCGGCAAATTGCTGCGCATGCGGCGGCATGCCAGCCAGCGGCTTGGCCCGGGCCTCATCGCTCGCCTTCTGGCGCTGCCACAGTTCTCGGGCTTCATCGACCGTGCGAGGCATCAGGGCGAGCCGCTTCTCGGCCGCCTGAATCTGCGCCAGAGGCGCGTCTTCCGCCTTGAGTCGAGCCACCTGCCGCTGCGCTTCGAGCCGCTCCTGGGCGAGCGCCGTGGGCACGTCCTCAAGCTTGCGGCCCAGCGCCTGCGCCCGCGCCTGCAGCACTTCGATGACCTCCAGCTCCTTAGGGTCAACGGCCAGGTCTCGCTCCAACTCGGCGATCTTCTGAACCTGGTAGCCGTACACCGCCTGAGGCAGGGGCGATCCGGTCTGCTTGACCGACAGCCACACCACTGGCGCAAGATAGGCAACGATCAGAATGATGTATTGCGCCACCTGGGTCCAGGTGACGGCGCGCATGCCCCCGAGGAACGAGCAGACCAACACCCCGCCCAGGCCGACGAAGACACCGATCTCGAAGGTCAGGCCGGACAGCCGTGTCGTGATCAGTCCGATGCCATAGATCTGCGCCACGACATAGATAAAGGAGCAGAGGACAGCCGCGAACGCCGCCATCAGGCGCACCGCGTGACTGCCGTAGCGATCACCCAGAAAGTCAGGCACGGTGAACTGGCCGAATTGCCGAAGGTAGGGCGCCAGGCCCAGCGCAACCAGGCAGAAACCGCCGGTCCAGCCCAGCACGAAAGCCAATCCCCCATAGCCTGACAGATAGAGCGTGCCGGCCATGCCGATGAAGGAGGCCGCACTCATCCAGTCCGCGCCACTGGCCATGCCGTTGTAGATCGCGGGCACACGGCGGCCGGCAACGTAGTACTCGGTCGCATCCGTCGTACGGCTCAGCACTCCGATGCAAGCGTAGACGGCAACTGTGGCGAACAGGAAGCTGAAGCCGATCCACGATTTGGACATGCCCATGCGTTCGAGCATGGCAAGCACAAGCACGAACACGGCAAAGCCCAGCGTGTACCAAGCGTAGATGCGATTGAGCTTGGACTTCAGGCTGCGGTTCACGGGGGCGACAGGGACGGTCTTCTTTCTGGCCACGCGTTAGTCTCTCCCGACCGAGCGTCAAGGGGCACCCGGGCTTGTACGGGCAGTACATCACTCGGGATGCGCTGAGAGGACAAAGACCCGCCAAAGCGGGCCCTCGCCTTGCTGACGGTGCTCAGCCTTGCAGGCCGCAGCTGCCACGCGGGACGCAGCAGCTCCTACGCCGGGCGTCGGGCCAGCCCCAGGGGCGGCCCTCGAACTTGGCTCAGCCTTGCAGGCCGCACCTACCGCGCGGGACGCGGCAGGTCCTACGCCGGGCGTCGGGCCCGCCTCAGGGCTGGCCCTCGGACCTGGCTCAGCGCTTGGCCAGGCGTTGCCAGGTTTCGATCACCGAGTCCGGATTCAGCGAGATCGACACGATGCCCTCCTCAGCAAGCCAGTCGGCAAAGTCGGGGTGATCACTGGGGCCCTGGCCGCAAATGCCGATGTATTTGCCCGTGGCGCGGCAGGCGGTGATGGCACGCGAGATCAAGGCCTTGACGGCCGGATCGCGCTCGTCGAAATCACCAGCCAGCTGCTCCAGGCCCGAATCGCGATCCAGACCCAGGGTCAGCTGGGTCAGGTCGTTCGAGCCGATCGACATGCCGTCGAAATGCTCCAGGAAGGACTCGGCCAGGATGGCATTACTGGGCACTTCGCACATCATGATGATGCGCAGACCATCCTGTCCGCCGGTCGCGGCGCGCTTGAGGCCACGCTCGGCCAGCATGCTCACCACCCGTTCGGCCTGCCGCACGGTGCGCACAAACGGCACCATGATCTCGACATTGGTCAGGCCCATGTCATTGCGCACCCGCTTGAGGGCCTCGCACTCCATCGCGAAAGCATCCGAGAATTCACCGCTGATGTAACGCGACGCACCACGGAAGCCCAGCATCGGGTTCTCTTCATCGGGCTCATAGCGCGAGCCGCCGATCAGCTTGCGGTACTCATTGCTCTTGAAGTCCGACAGACGCACGATCACCGGGCGCGGGAAGAAAGCGGCGGCGATGGTCGCGATGCCCTCCACCAGCTTGTCCACGTAGAAGGCTCGCGGCGAGGCATGGCCTCGCGCCACCGACTCAACCGCCTTCTTCAGGTCGGCATCGATGTTCGGATAGTCCAGGATCGCCTTCGGGTGGACGCCGATATTGTTGTTGATGATGAACTCAAGGCGCGCCAGACCCACGCCTGCGCTGGGCATCTGGGCGAAGTTGAAGGCCAGCTGCGGATTGCCGACGTTCATCATGATCTTGATCGGGCAGTACGGCAGCTCGCCGCGGTGCACCTCGCTGACCTCGGTCTCCAGCAGGCCGTCGTAGATGTGGCCGGTGTCGCCCTCGGAGCAGGCCACCGTCACCAGTTGGCCGTCCTTCAGCGTTTCGGTGGCATCGCCACAACCCACCACCGCCGGAATGCCCAGCTCACGCGCGATGATGGCGGCGTGGCAGGTGCGTCCGCCTCGGTTGGTCACGATGGCGGCAGCCCGCTTCATCACCGGCTCCCAGTTGGGGTCGGTCATGTCGGTCACCAGCACGTCGCCGGGCTGCACGCGGTCCATTTCAGAGATGCTGTGGACGATGCGCACCGGGCCGGTACCGATCTTCTGGCCGATCGCGCGGCCTTCGGCCAGCACGGCGCTGTGGCCCTTGAGCTTGTAGCTGTGCTCGACCTGGCCTTCCGCCTGGCTCTTCACGGTCTCGGGACGCGCTTGCAGGATGTAGAGCTTGCCGTCGATGCCGTCGCGGCCCCATTCGATGTCCATCGGGCGGCCGTAGTGCTGCTCGATGATCAAGGCATAGCGGGACAGTTCGATGACCTCATCGTCAAGCAACGAGTAGCGGTTGCGCGCCTCCGGCACCGTGTCCACGGTCTTCACCAGCTTGCCGCTTGAAGCCTTCTCTTCCGGCGTGGAAAACTCCATACGGATCAGCTTGGAGCCGAGGTTGCGCCGGATGATGGGCAGCTTGCCGCGCTGCAGCGCCGGCTTGTGCACATAGAACTCGTCCGGATTCACCGCCCCCTGCACCACCGTCTCACCCAGACCGTAGCTGGAGGTGATGAAGACCACATCCTTGAAGCCGCTTTCGGTATCGATGGTGAACATCACGCCGGCCGAGCCCAGGTCGGAGCGAACCATGCGCTGCACGCCGGCCGACAGAGCCACCTCGCTGTGCGCGAAGCCCTT
Organism: Methylibium sp.; assembly: GCA_013824165.1. Lineage (GTDB taxonomy): Bacteria > Pseudomonadota > Gammaproteobacteria > Burkholderiales > Burkholderiaceae_C > JACDQM01. The sequence continues at coordinate 19,764 of PNNH01000094.1, forward strand.
GTGCACGCGGTAGCTGATCGCGCGGTCGTTGTAGAGGGAGGCAAAGACCTCCTTCATCTTGTGCAGCACTTCCTCGATGCCATGCACGTTCAGGAAGGTCTCCTGCTGGCCGGCAAAGGACGCATCGGGCAGGTCTTCAGCGGTCGCAGAGGAGCGCACAGCAAAGGTCGCATCCGGGTTGTCAGCCGTCAGCTTCGCAAAGGAGCTACGGATCTGCGCCTCGAGATCGGCCGGGAAAGGCTGTGCCTCCAGCCAGCCGCGGATCTCAGCACCGGCCTCGGCCAGCGCGCGCACATCGTCGGTGTTCAGTGTGGACAGTCGTGCGGCAATCCGCTCATCCAGACCCTCGTACTTGAGGAACTCGCGGAAGGCATGCGCGGTGGTCGCAAAGCCGCCAGGCACTCGCACGCCCGAAGCGTCGAGTTGCGAGATCATTTCGCCGAGGCTGGCGTTCTTGCCGCCAACCACCTCGACGTCCGACATTCTCAGATTCTCAAAGGGGACGACCAGGGCGGTCGGCTCGAAACGAGAGGACATGGGAAAACTCCGTGATGTTGAAAAACTGGGGTTCCCGATGCTCGCCACGCAGGCGCAGCATCCACGACACGCAGCACCGTCCGGCCATTTCTGGATTCTTGTCGGAGGCTGGGGGCTGGCATCGTTTGTCGAGGGTTGCTTGCGGGGAATTCTACGGGCAAGCCCACTTATGATGCTTAAAGACTCCTGAGCAGCCCGACCATGCCTCATCGCACCGTGTACTTTGTCTCGGACGGCACCGGCATCACCGCCGAGACCTTCGGCAACTCGATCCTGGCCCAGTTTCCGGCCAAGCCACGCCATGTCCGCCGACCCTTCATCGACAGCGCCGAGAAGGCCTATGCCCTGGTGCGCGAGATCAACGAAACCGGCGAGCGCGAAGGCGCGCGCGCCATCGTCTTCGCCACCCTGGTTGACCGCGAGGTGCTGCGCATCGTGCGCGAGCACTGCAAGGGCAAGGTGCTGGACATGTTCGGCACCTTCATCGAACCGCTGGAAGAAGAGTTCGCCGTAAAGAGCAATCACCGCGTCGGCCGTTTCTCCGATGTGGCACGCAGCCAGGAGTACCACGACCGCATCGAGGCAATCAACTTTTCGCTGGCGCATGACGATGGCCAATCGGCCCGCAACCTCGCAGCGGCAGACGTGATCCTGGTCGGCGTGAGCCGCTGCGGCAAGACGCCGACTTCGCTGTACCTGGCGATGCAGCACGGCATCAAGGCCGCCAACTACCCGCTGATCCCGGACGATTTCGAGCGCAACAAGCTGCCCACCGCGCTGATCGAACACCGGCGCAAATGCTTTGGGCTGACCATCGACCCCGAACGCCTCTCGCAGATCCGCAACGAACGCCGCCCCGGCAGCAAGTACGCCGCCATCGAGAACTGCCGTTACGAGGTCAACGAAGCCGAAGCCATGATGAAGCGCGATGGCATTGCCTGGCTCTCGTCCACGCACAAGTCCATCGAAGAGATCGCGACCACCATCCTGCGCGACATCCGACCGGATCGGCTGATCTACTGACATGCCGGCGACGGCGCTTGCGCTGGTGCTGTGCGCTGCACTGCTGCATGCGCTGTGGAACCTGGCCGCCAAGAAGGCCGGCGGCAACCATCACTTTGTGCTGGCCTGCGCGCTCGCGGTCAGCCTGCTTTGGGCGCCGCTGGCCCTGGGGCTGGGCTGGTCCGAGTTGCGCCAGTGGTCTTCCGCGGCCTGGATCGCCGTGCTAGCCAGCGCGATCATGCATCTGCTCTATTTCAATGCCCTGCTCGCCGGCTACCGCGCTTCGGATCTGAGCGTCGTCTACCCTGTGGCGCGCGGCAGCGCACCGGCGATTTCAGCGCTGGCTGCCATCCTGCTGCTGAATGAGCGGCCTGGCTGGGCAGGTGCGATCGGGCTCATCGCCGTGGTTTCCGGCATCGTATTGATCGCTGCCGGTCCGGAACTATGGCGCCGAAGCGATGACGTGCAGGCACGCGCTCGACGCCGTCTTGGCCTAGCCTGGGGCGCACTGACTGGCCTGTTGATTGCGAGCTATACGGTGATTGACGGCTATGCCGTCAAGATCTTGCTCCTCTCGCCGCTGCTGCTGGACTGGGTCAGCAATGTGATTCGCGTGCCATTTGCCATGCCCGCCGTGTGGCGCGACCGCAGCGGCTTCCTGCCGGCGCTGCGCCAGCAATGGCCGTATGTGCTGGTCATCGCCATCTTCGCGCCGCTGGGCTATATCCTGGTGCTGTACGCCATGCAGTTGGCGCCCTTGTCGCGCGTGGCGCCGGCCCGCGAGCTGTCGATGCTGGTCGCTGCGCTGCTCGCCGGTCAGCTCTTGAAGGAAGGCGACAGAGCCTCAAGGCTGCTTGGCGCGGCCTGCCTCGCCTGCGGCGTGATCGCGCTGACGCTCTAGCTGAGCCGCTGCCGCGCGCTCTCGTAAAGGCAAATCGCCGCGGCCGCGCCGACGTTGAGCGACTCCTCGCCGCCCGGCTGCGGAATGCCCACGGTCAGCGTGCAGCGCTGCATCAAGTCAGGTTGCACGCCTTGCCCCTCGTGGCCCATCACCCAGGCGCAGGGGATGGGCAGCAGCAGCTGATGCAGCTGCTTGTCGGCATGCGAGCTAGTGGCCACCAAGGGCAGCTGCAGCGCATCCAGATCCTCAGGCGCCAGGCCCTCGACCAAGTGCAGGCCGAAGTGAGCGCCCATACCGGCGCGCAACACCTTAGGGCTCCACAGCGCGGCAGTGCCCTTGAGCGCCAGCACCTGGCGAAAGCCCATCGCCGCAGCGCTGCGCAGGATGGTGCCCACATTGCCGGCGTCCTGCAGCCGGTCAAGCACCACCGAATCCTGCCCAGGCAGCAAGGCACGGCCGGCATCGAGCGGCACCTCGAAACCCAGCTGCGCCGGCGATTCCAGACCGCTGATGCTCTTGAACAAAGCCGCCGGTACGACCAGCACCTTGGGCGCCGCTTCGGCCAGCATGCGCAGCGCAGGTTCAGCCATGGCAGCCTCGGTGATCACCGCCAGGCTCACCGCATGTCCGCGCTGCAAGCAGGCGCGCATCAGGTGATCACCCTCCAGCCACACCGTGCCCAGCTTGCGGTAGGCGCTGCCATCCTGGCTGAGCTTGCGCAGGCGCTGCAGCACCGGGTTGTCGCGCGAACTGATGTGAAGAAGCTGAGTCATCGCGTGTTCTCCAGCAGCTGACGCACGGGCCCGAAGCTGCGCCGGTGCCAAGCCGTGACGCCATGCTCGCGCAGCGCCTGCAGGTGTTCGGGCGAGGGATAGCCCTTGTGCTTGGCGAAACCATATTCGGGATGCAGCTCGTGCATCGCCAGACATTGCCGATCACGCGTGACCTTGGCCAGGATCGAGGCTGCCGAGATCGCCTGCACCTTCGAATCTCCTTTGACGATGGCCTCGGCCGGAATCTTCAGCACCGGCAGGCGGTTGCCGTCCACAAGCACTTTGGCCGGCTTCAGGCGCAGGCCCTCGACGGCACGGCGCATCGCCAGCAGCGTGGCCTGCAGGATATTGAGCTCGTCGATCTCCTCGACACTGGCCTCGGCGATGCAGCAGCACAGTGCCTTGGCACGAATTTCGTCGAACAGGCGCTCGCGCTTCTTCTCGGTCAGCACCTTGGAATCTGCCAAGCCCTTGATCGGGTGCAAATCGTCAAGAATGACCGCCGCCGCGACGACCGGGCCGGCCAAGGGGCCGCGGCCGGCCTCGTCCACGCCGGCCATCAGACCGGGCACGTCCCAGGACAGGCCCAGCTGCTCAGGCACGGCCGAGGACTTGCGCGATCGCATCGGCAGCCACCTGCGCCGTGTTGCGGCGCAGGAGTTCATGTTGTTCGGAAAAGCGTGCCTGCGTGCGCTGGTAGCGCGCACTGTCGTCCAGCCAGGCCAGGCCCTCGCGCGCCAGGGCTTCGGGCGTGCAGGCGTCCTGCAGCAACTCAGGCACCAGGAACTCACGCGCCAGCACATTCGGCAGCCCGACCCAAGGCTGGTAGCGCTTGTCCTTCATGCGCCACCAGTTCAGCGCATGCATGCGGTAGGCAATCACCATCGGGCGCTTGAACAGGGCCGCTTCCAGCGTGGCCGTGCCGCTGGCGACCAGGGTCACATCGCAGGCAGCCAGTGCCTCGTGCGATTTGCCGTCCAGCAGCGCCAAGGGAAGCTCGGGCGCGCAGGAATCCACCATCGGCGCTAGCAATTCGCGCAAGCCTGGGGCCACCGGCATCACGAAGCGCAGCCCAGGCTTGGATTGGTGCATCAAGACGGCAGCGCGCAGCAAGGGTTCGGCGATGTAGCGCACCTCACTCTTGCGGCTACCTGGCAGCAGCGCGATCACAGTGTCGGACTCGCCCAGTCCCAACAGTGCACGGCTAGCCGCCTTGGGCGGCTCCATCGGAATGGCATCTGCCAGCGGATGGCCGACATAGGTGGCCGCGATGCCAGCCTCCTGCAGCAGCGCAGGCTCGAACGGAAACAGGCACAGCACATGATCGGCCGAGCGGCGGATCTTCTGCACGCGCTCGGCGCGCCAGGCCCAGATCGAGGGGCAGACGAAATGGATGGTCTTGACGCCCGCCTCGCGCAGCTGTGCCTCGAGCGTGAAGTTGAAGTCCGGCGCATCAATGCCAATGAAAGCGTCGGGCTTGTCAGCCAGCAGCCGCGCTGCCAGCTGGCGGCGGATGCCGAGGATTTCGCGCAGGTGCAGCAAGGCATCGACATAGCCGAACACCGACAGCTTGTGATGCGGCCACCAAGCCTCAAAGCCCTGGGCTGCCATGCGCGGCCCGCCAATGCCCTGGGCTTGCAGAGAAGGCCAGCGCTGCCGTAAGCCGGCCAGCAGCAGACCGGCCAGCAGATCACCGGAGGCCTCGCCGGCCACCATGCCGAAGCGGGGCGCGGTGTCTTGCATGGGGCTCAGCGGATGATGCCGCGCGTTGCGGTGGCCAGGAAGTCCAGCACCAGCGTGATGGTATCTGCCGCGTCAGGCATGCTGCCACGCAGCGTTTCCAACTCCATGCGCGCCTGGTCCAGCGTCAGGCCGCGGCGGTAGATGATGCGGTACATCTGCTTGACCGCATTGAGCTGCGCCGGGCTGAAGCCGCGGCGCTTCAAGCCTTCCAGATTGAAGCCCTTGGCCTCAGCCGTGTTGCCGCTGCCCATCACGAATGGCGGTAGATCCTGGAACAGGATCGAACCCATCGCGGTCATGCTGTGCGCGCCAATGTGCACGAACTGGTGCACCACCGTGAAGCCGCCCAAAATCGCCCAGTCACCCACATGCACGTGGCCGGCCAGCTGCGCGTTGTTGGCGAAGATGGTCTTGTTGCCCACCTTGCAGTCATGCGCCAAGTGGACGTAGGCCATCATCCAGTTGTCGTCACCCAGGCGGGTCAGCCCGTCGTCCTGCGTGGTGCCGCGGTTGAAGGTGCAGAACTCGCGGATCGTGTTGCGGTCGCCGATCTCCAGCCGGGTTGGCTCGCCGGCGTACTTCTTGTCTTGCGGCGCAGCGCCGATGGAGCAGAACTGGAAGATCTTGTTGTCGCGGCCGATGCGGGTCGGGCCCTGCAACACGCAATGGGCGCCGACGCTCGTGCCCTCACCGATGCTGACATCGGGGCCGATCACGGTGTAGGGGCCGACCTCCACATTGGCGCCAAGCTCGGCCTTGGGGTCGATCAGCGCGGTCGGATGAATCAGTGCCATCGCTTGCTTGCTCCTGCCCGTTTTCTCTCTCAGCTCTCGACGCGGCGCATGGTGCACAGCAGCTCGGCCTCGCAGGCCAGCTCCTCGCCCACATAGGCACGGCCGGTGAACTTGTAGATCGAGGCCTTCGCACGATCCAGCGTGACATCCAGCACCAGCTGATCACCCGGCTCAACCGGGCGCTTGAATCGGGCCGCGTCAATGCCAGCAAAGTACACGACCGACTTGTCGTCGAGCTCGATGCCTTGGCTGACCAGCGTCAGCACAGTGGCGGCTTGCGCCATCGCCTCGAGGATCATCACGCCCGGCATCACCGGACGGTGCGGAAAGTGGCCGGTGAAGTGCGGCTCGTTGATGGTGACGTTCTTCAGGGCGCGGATGCGCTTGCCCATCTCCAGCTCGATGACGCGGTCCACCAACAGGATGGGATAGCGGTGCGGGAGCTTCTTGAGAATCTGGTGGATGTCCATCATGGTCACAATTTCTTTTCCAGCGCCTTCAGGCGCTCGCGCAGGCTGTAGAGCTGGCGCAGGGTGGCGGCATTCTTCTCCCAACTCGCATTGTCGTCGAAGGGGAAGACGCCTGTGTACTGGCCCGGCTTGGCAATCGAGCGCGTGATCAGCGTGCAGGCCGAGATGTGCACGTGGTCGGCGATCTGCAGATGGCCCACGATGCTGGCAGCGCCGCCGACCGTGCAATGCGCGCCGATACGGGTGCTGCCGGCAATGGCGACGCAGCCCGCGATGGCGGTGTGGGCGCCGATCCGCACGTTGTGGCCGATCTGAATCAGGTTGTCCAGCTTCACGCCATCGGCAATCACGGTGTCGTCGAGCGCCCCGCGGTCGATGCAAGTGTTGGCGCCGATTTCGACATCGTCACCGATCTGCACCGCACCCAGCTGCTCGATCTTTTCCCAGCGGCCGCCGTCGGCCGACTTCACCGGCGCGAAGCCGAATCCGTCAGCGCCGATCACCGCACCGCCATGGATGATGCAGCGCGCGCCGATGCGGCTGTCGAAGCCGACCGTCACCCGCGCAGCCAAGCGCGTGCCGGCGCCGATTTGCGAATCTCGCTCGATCACACAGTGCGGGCCGATGCGCGCACCGGGGCCAATCGTCACGCCCGCCTCGATCACCGCCAGCGCCCCGACGTCGACGCCTTCGCCCAGCACTGCGCTGGGGTCGATCACGGCCGAGGGGTGTATGCGAGGCGTGGCTTGCGGACGCACGCGCGCCGCCCACCATTGCGTCAGCCGCGCAAAGTAGAGATACGGGTCGGGCGTGACGATGGCTGCACCGCGCGCCGCGGCCGCTTCGGCAAAGGCCGGCGCGACGATGACGCAGACCGCCGCAGTGCTCTGCAACTGCGACTGGTAGCGCACATTGGAGAGGAAGCTCAGGGTGCCTGAGTCGGCACCCTCCAGCGGCCCCAGACGCGTGATCTCGATATCGGAGGCACCAACAAGATCGCCGCCCAAGGCGGCGATCACATCGGCCAGCGTGATGCGGCTCACTTCTGCGCGTTGAGCGCGTCGATCACCTTCTTGGTGATGTCCACGCGATTGCTGGCCATGATGGCCTCTTGCACGATCAGGTCGTACTTCTCGGCGTCGAAGATCTGCTTGATCACGCGGTTGGCGCGCTCGACCAGCGCACCCAGCTCTTCGTTCTTGCGTTGATTCAGGTCTTCGCGGAGTTCGCGTCCCTTGCGCTGCAGTTCGCGATCGCGGTCGATCACGTCGCGCTGGCGGCGGTTGCGCTCACCCTCGGACAGCGTCGGGGCTTCCTTCTCCAGCTTTTCAGCCGCAGCGCGCAACTTGGCTTCCTGATCCTTGAATTCCTTCTCGCGCTTGCTGAACTCGGTCTCCAGCTTCAGTTGCGCTGCCTTGGCCATATTGGCCTCGCGCATCACGACCTCGCTGTTGACATAGCCGATCTTCAACTCCTGGGCCTGAACAGCCACGGCCGAGGCGCACACCAGGGCGGCCATTGCCACCGTCTTCAACAGCTTGCTCATAGTCAGAATGCAGTCCCGATCTGGAATTGGAATTTCTCGATTCTATCCGTTGGCTTTTTCCGCAAGGGCGTGCCGAAGCTCAGCTTCAATGGCCCCATCGGCGACATCCAGCTCAGGCCGATACCGGCCGACACACGCATGGAGTCGAGATTCACGGACTCAAACGAGCTCTTGGTGTTCCACACATTGCCTGCATCGACAAAGCCGAACAGGCGGAACGACTTGTCATTGCCGCTACCTGGGACAGGAACGTAAAGCTCAGCGTTGGCGTTGACACGCAGATTGCCGCCGGAATAGGAGCCAGTCGGATCCACTGGACCCAGCGAGTTCGATTCGAACACCCGCACCGAACCCAGACCGCCAGCGTAGAAGTTCTTGAAGATCGGATAGCTGCGGCCACCCAGACCGGAGCCGACGCCGAGCTCGCCATTCACCATCAGCGAGAACTTGTTGTTGGCGCTGAGCGGGAAGTACTGCTGGTACTGCAGATTGGCTCGGGCGTAGCGCGCATCACCAAACAGGCTGGACTCGAGGTTGACACGCTGATAGCGACCCGCGGTCGGCGACAGCACGCTGTCGCGGTTGTCGCGCTGCCAACCCAGCGTCAGCGGGAAGGAGTTGCTGCGGTCGCCGAACTCGTTGAAGTAGCGCTTGTAGCTCAGCGGCACGCCGACGTTGGTACTGATCGAGGTGCGCTCGGCACCGAGGCCGAAGAACACCGTATCAACCTCGGAGAACGGCACGCCGAAACGGATCGTGCCGCCATAGGAAGCCAGCGAATAGACCTCGCCCAGCGTGTTCAGCGGCTTCGTTGTGCGGTAGAAAACATCCAGCGCGCGCGACACACCATCAACCGTGAAATACGGATCAACCGTGCTGAGCGCGATCTGACGGCCGGTCTTGGCCGTGTTGAGCTCGATGCCCAGGTAATTGCCCGAGCCGAAGACGTTGTCCTGCTTGATCGAGCCCTGCAACGACAGCTTCTGCGCGCTTGAGTAGCCCGCGCCCACCATGATGTTGCCGGTCGGCCGCTCTTCAACGGTGATGGTCACATCCACCTGATCCTGCGCGCCCGGCACCTCGTTGGTGTCGATGTTGACTTCCTTGAAATAGCCCAGACGCTCGACACGGTCGCGCGAGGCCTTGATGCGCTGGCCGTCGTACCAGGCGGACTCGAACTGCCGGAACTCGCGACGGATCACTTCGTCACGGGTGCGCGTGTTGCCGGACACGATGACACGGCGCACATAGACACGGCGCTGCGGTTCGGCAAAGAAGGTCACCGCGACCTGGCCGGTGGCGCGGTCGATTTCGGGGCGGCTCTCGACACGCGCGAAGGCGTAGCCGTAGGTGCCATAAAGGTCGTTGAAGGAGCGCGTGGTCTGAGCCACCGCCTCACCCCGGTAGGCTTCGCCCGGCTTCAGCGCCACCAAGCGCTTGAAGTCTTCTTCGCGGCCCAGGTACTCGCCTTCGAGCTTGACTGCAGTCACCGTGTAGGGCTGGCCCTCACTGACGGTGATGGCGATGTTGATGCTCTGCTTGTCCGGCGAGATCGTCACCTGCGTTGCGGTGACATTGAACTCGAGATAGCCGCGATTCAGATAGAAGGAGCGGATGGTCTCGAGATCGGCATTCAGCTTGGCACGCGAATAGCGGTCCGTCTTGGTGTACCAGGTCAGCCAGCCGCTGGTGGTCTGTTCGAGCAGACCCAGCAGCGTGCCTTCCGAGACGGCCTTCGTGCCCAGAATTCGGATCTCGCCGATCTTGGCGGGCTCGCCCTCGGTCACCGTGAAGCTGACGTTGACCCGGTTGCGCTCCAGCGGCGTGATCGTCGTAGTGACCTCGGCACCGTACATGCTGCGGGTCAGGTACTGGCGCTTGAGCTCCTGCTCGGCGCGATCAGCCAAGGCCTTGTCGAAGGGCTTGCCTTCGCCGATGCCCACATCTTTCAACGACTTGGTCAGGGCTTCGGTGTCGAACTCCTTCAGACCGACGAAGCTGACATTGGCGATCGTGGGGCGCTCCTCGATGATCACCACCACGGCGCCGCCGTCGATACTCAGGCGCACGTCCTTGAACAGGCCGGTGGCGAACAGTGCGCGCAGCGCTGCCGCCCCCTTGTCGTCGTTGTAGGTATCACCGATGCGGAAGGGCAGCGACGCGAACACCGTACCGGGGTCGGTACGCTGCAGGCCTTCGACACGGATGTCCTTCAACACGAAGGGATCGACGGCCCAGGCGGCGCCCGACTGCAGCGCGGCGGCAAGCGCCAGCATCAGGAAAGACGGACGCAGGGGCGCGGACTTGCGATGACTAGAGGACATGCGGAATAGAGAGTCAGTGCAGACCCAGCTGGCGGGCCAGGTCGTTGGAAAGGGCCAAAGCCATCAGCAGAAACAAAATCAGCGCACCTGCGCGCTGCAAATGTCTGAGCCACCATTCCGAGACGGGGCGGCCGGTCAGACCCTCGAAAAGATAATACATCAGGTGTCCACCATCGAGCATCGGCAACGGCAGCAGGTTCAGCACGCCGAGACTGACGCTGACCAGGGCCAGAAAACTCAGATAGGCGGTGAGCCCGAGGCGCGCGGACTGACCCGCGTAGTCGGCGATGGTGATGGGGCCGCTGAGATTCTTCAGCGAGGCCTCGCCAATCAGCATGCGGCCGAAGACCTTCAGCGTCATAGTCGAGACCTCCCAGGTGCGCTGGGCACCGAGGCCGATCGATTCAAAAGGGCCGTGGCTGACCTTGACCAGCGCCGGCGGCGCACCCACCATGGCCTCGATGCGGCCGAAACGCTGCCCGGCTTCGCTGACCTGGCGCGGACGGACGACGAGGGTCAAGACTTGGCCCGCGCGCTCGACCTGCCACTGCATCGGCAGCGCCGTTTGGCCTTCGCGGCCGGAGGCGCGGATCCGTTCGCGCAGCGCGGCGGCATCGCTCACCGGCTGACCATCAACGCTGATGACCCGGTCGCCCGCCCGCAGGCCGGCGGCAGCGGCAGCGCCCCCGGCTGAGATCTCGCCCAGCACGGGCTCGCTGAACGGCGCCCCCATGCCCAGCTTGCGAAGCAATGCAGCATCCAGATCCCGACCGCCCAACTGGTCGGTGTCGAGCAACAACTCGCGCCGCCGATGGCCCGCCTCATCGCTGACGCTCAGGTGCAGCTTGCGCCCTTCGCTGACCGCTTGCGTCAGCTGCCAGCGCAGCTGCGGCAGCGACTGGATCTCGGTCCAGTTCTGCCCGTCGGCTGAACTCGCCTGCACCCAGTCGCCGGCACGAAGGCCAGCCCGCTCGGCCACGCTGCCGGCCAAAGGCGTGCCGAGCACGGCCTTGGGTTCGTCGACCCCGATCCAGTTCACCGCTGCAAACAACAGGATGGCGAGTACAAAGTTGGCGATCGGCCCGGCAGCGACGATGGCGGCCCGCTGGCGCAGCGGCCGGTTGTTGAAGGCCTGCTCGCGCAGTTCCGGCGGCACCGGCCCTTCACGCTCATCCAGCATGCGCACATAGCCCCCCAAGGGCAGCAGGCTGAGCGTGAACTCGGTCGAGTCAGCGTCTTTCTGGCGGCGCCAGACCACGCGGCCGAAGCCGACCGAGAAGCGCAGCACCTTGACACCACAGGCACGCGCCACGCGGTAGTGGCCCCATTCATGGACCACGATCAGCACACCGAGTGCCAGGACGAAGGCCAGCGCGGTGCTCAGCAAGGACATGGCGTGCCCCGGCTCAAGCGCGCAGCCGCTGCATCAGCGTCTGCGCATGGCGGCGCGCTCGGGCATCCAGCGCCAGCAGGCCCTCGACGCTGTCGCACTCGCCGGCTTCAGGCTGCAGCGTTTGCATGCACTCGCGATTCAGCTGGGAAATCTGGTCGAAGCGCAGGCTGCCCGCCAAGAATGCGGCCACGGCCTCCTCGTTGGCAGCATTGAGTACCGCGGTCGACCCCTCGGCCGCGCGCAGCGCCTGCCAGGACAGATGCAGGCCCGGGAAGCGGCGCTCGTCAGCTTCCTCGAACGTCAGTGTCGGCTTGGCCAGGAAGTCCAAGGTCTGCGCCCCGCTCTCGATCCGCTCGGGGAACGACAGCCCATAGGCGATCGGCACGCGCATGTCCGGCGTGCCCAGCTGGGCCAGCACTGAGTTGTCGCGGCATACCACCATCGAGTGGATGATGCTCTGAGGATGGATCACCACCTTGATCTGCTCAGGCCTCAGGCTGAACAGCCAGCGCGCCTCGATCACCTCCAGCGCTTTGTTCATCATGGTGGCCGAGTCAACCGAGATCTTGCGCCCCATCACCCAGTTCGGATGCGCACAAGCCTGCTCGGGCGTGACCTCGCGCAGTGTGGCCGGATCGCGCTGGCGGAAGGGGCCGCCAGAAGCCGTCAGCACGATATGGTCGACGCGCTGGTGCCAGGTCTTCCGGTCCTCGGGCAGGCACTGGAAGATCGCTGAATGCTCGCTGTCGATGGGCAGCAGCGTGGCACCGCCCTCCTCCACCGCCCGCATAAACAGCGCACCACCGACCACCAGCGCCTCCTTGTTGGCCAGCAGCAACTTCTTGCCCGCGCGCGCCGCCGCCAGACAGGGCTCTAGCCCGGCCGCGCCCACAATCGCCGCCATCACCACATCGACATCTGGATGCGCCGCGATGGTCGCCAGGCTGTGCGCGCCGTCCAGCACCTCGGTACTCAGGCCGCGCTCACGCAGCCCAACACGCAGCTGCCCAGCAAGACCGACATCAGGCAACACCGCATAACGCGGCTTATGCGCAGCACACTGTTGCAGCAGATCGTCGACCCGACTCATCGCGCTCAGCGCAAAGACTTCATAGCGTTCAGGATGGCGCGCCAGCACGTCCAGGGTATTGCCACCGATGGAACCGGTGGAGCCCAGCACGCAGACCCGCTGCGGACGGCCAGAAGGAGAACTGATCATCGGAGAAAGCCACCCAATCCACTCAGAGCCAGCGCCAGCGGAAACACTGGCAGCAAGGCATCGACACGGTCCAACACGCCGCCATGCCCCGGCAGCAGGCCGCTGCTGTCCTTGGCACCGGCCGCGCGCTTGATCAGCGATTCGAACAGGTCACCGACCACGCTCATCGCCGACAGGAACAATAGACTCAGCACGCCGACAACGCCGCCTTGCTGCAGCAAAAGAAAGTAAAGACTGGGCGAGTCGACCTGCAGATGTCTGTCGATGCCATAGGCCCAGGCCAGCGCCAGCAGCAACACGCCGGCCATGCCGCTCCAGACACCTTCCCAGCTCTTGCCAGGACTGATGGCCGGAGCCAGCTTGCGCCGGCCGAAGGCCTTGCCGCCGAAATAGGCCGCGATATCGGCCACCCAGACGAGGCAGAAGATCGACAACAGGAAGTTGATGCCCAGGATCTTGGCCTGTGCCATGGCCAGCCAGGCAGCCCAGAGCGCCACGGCACCAAGCAGCAGGCGGATCAGGCGCGGCGTATGCGGCCAGGCGGCAGGCCCGCCACGCAGCGCGTAGGCCCCGCCCAGCACCCACACCAGGGCCGCCACCCACCAGCACCAGGCCGGCGGCGCTGTCATCCCCAGGGCCCAGAGTGTGGCGCCACAGGCCGCGGCAATGCCTGCACCGTAGACCAGCGCAGCGGCGCCCGGCGCTGCATTGAGTCGCGCCCATTCCCAGCCAGCTGCGGCAATGAGCGCCAAGGTCAGGACAGCGAAGGGCCACGGTGATGCAGCGAACAGCGCCGGCAGCAGAACGGCCAGCAGGACGAGGGCGGTAATGATGCGCTGCTTCAGCATGCGTCCACCGCCCTATGCATCGGCCAGGGCCGGAACAGCATCCTTGACCCCGCCGAAGCGGCGGTCGCGCTCGCGGAAGGCTTGGATCGCCGCATCGAGTTGCGCTTCACCGAACTCGGGCCACAGGCAGTCAGAGAAGACGAACTCGGTATAGGCCGCCTGCCAGAGCAGGAAGTTGCTGATGCGCACTTCGCCGCCGGTGCGGATGAAAAGATCCGGGTCGGGCGCATAGCTCATGGCCATGAACTCGCTGAGCTTGGCTTCCGTCAGTTCGGCTGGCGTGACGCCCGCCTGGATCGCCGCCTTGCAGGCCTGCACGATGTCCCAGCGACCGCCGTAATTGAAGGCGACGTTGAGCGTCAGCTTGGTGTTGTGGCGGGTCGCAGCCTCGGCTTCGTTCCAGGCATTGCGCAGCTTCTCCGACACCGCGTCGCGGTCGCCGACGATGCGGATGCGCACGCCCATCGCCCCCATGCGGGCCAGATAGCGCGACACCGCGGCCAACACCAAGCCCATCAGGCCCGAGACCTCATCGCTAGGCCGCTTCCAGTTTTCGCTGGAGAAGGCAAAGACCGTCAGGTACTCGATCTCGCGGTCGATGCAGGCCTGCACGATCTTGACCAGCGCATCGACACCTTGCTTGTGGCCGAAGAAACGCGGCAGAAAGCGCTTCTTGGCCCAGCGGCCATTGCCATCCATCACGATGGCCACGTGGCGCGGCATCGTGGCCGCGGTCTTTGTCACGGCAGCGCTTCCACTCAAACCGCCATGATCTCGGCTTCTTTGCCGGAGATCAGCTTGTCGATCTCGGCAATGACGCGGTCCGTCAGCTTCTGGACTTCGTCGAGGCTGCGGCGCTCGTCGTCTTCACCGATTTCCTTGTCCTTGAGCAGTTTCTTGGCCTGTTCATTGGCATCACGACGCAGATTGCGCACCGCCACCTTGGCGTCCTCGCCCGCGTTGCGCACGACCTTGGTCAGATCCCTGCGGCGCTCTTCTGTCAGCGGCGGCATCGGCACGCGAATCAAGTCACCCTGTGCAGACGGGTTGAGACCCAGATCCGACTCGCGGATCGCGCGCTCGATCTTGGCGCCCATGCCTTTTTCCCAGGGCTGGACGCTGATGGTGCGGGCGTCCAGCAGGCTGACGTTGGCGACCTGCGAGATCGGCACGAGCGAGCCGTAGTAGTCGACCTGGACCTGATCCAGGATGCCCGGATGGGCACGGCCGGTACGGATCTTCTGCAACTCGCTCTTGAAGGATTCCACCGACTTGGCCATCTTTGCTTCGGCCGTCTTCTTGATTTCTGCAATGCTCATGGTGATTGCCTTGATTGCTCGTCTGATTGCGTCTCTTGTCTAACGCCGGTCCACGCTCAGACGTGGACCAGGGTTCCCTCGTCCTCACCCATAACGACTCGCTTGAGCGCTCCGGGCTTGAAAATGCTGAACACCTTGATCGGCAGCTTTTGGTCGCGGCACAGCGCGAAGGCCGTGGCATCCAGCACCTGAAGATTCTTGGTGATGGCCTCGTCGAAGCTGATGCGCGCGTAGCGGGTCGCGGTCGGATCCTTCTTGGGGTCTGCCGTGTAGACCCCGTCCACCTTGGTGGCCTTCAGCACGATCTCGGCGCCGATCTCGGCACCGCGCAGGGCTGCCGCCGTGTCGGTGGTGAAGAAGGGGTTGCCGGTGCCGGCCGCGAAGATCACGACCTTGCCCTCTTCCAGGTACTGCAGCGCCTTCGGGCGGACATAGGGCTCGACCACCTGCTCGATGGCGATGGCCGACATCACGCGCGCCGTCATGCCTTCCTGGCGCATCGTGTCAGCCAGCGCCAGCGAGTTCATCACGGTCGCCAGCATGCCCATGTAGTCAGCCGTTGCCCGGTCCATGCCCACCGAGCCGCCAGCCACGCCGCGGAAGATATTGCCGCCGCCGATCACGACAGCCACTTCCACACCCAGTTGAGTCACCTCCTGGATCTCCTGCACCATGCGCACGATGGTCGCGCGGTTGATGCCGTAAGAGTCGTCGCCCATCAGGGCTTCACCAGAGAGTTTCAGCAGGATGCGTTTGTGCGCGGGCATTCTTACCTCGTCTTATCAATTGGGGGTGGGCTCCACGATCAACCGGCCTTGTGGGCCAGTCACCGCGAGCACAAGTGTAAAGGGCGCCAGTGGCGCCCTTGTTCAGTGCTTGAAGCGCCGCCGGCTTACTGGCCCTTGGCAGCCGCGACCTGAGCAGCCACTTCGGCCGCGAAGTCGTCAACCTTCTTCTCAATGCCTTCGCCGACCACGTACAGGGTGAAGCTCTTCACCGTCGTGGCCTTGTCCTTCAGCATCGCAGCCACCGTCTGCTTGCCATCGGCAGCCTTGACGAAGACCTGATCCAGCAGCGAGACCTCCTTGAGGTACTTCTGCACCGAACCTTCGACCATCTTGGCGATGATGTCGGCCGGCTTGCCGGACTCGGCAGCCTTCTCTTCAGCGATCTTGCGCTCCTTGGCGACCAGCTCGGCCGGCACTTCGGCGCTGGACAGCGCAGCCGGCTTCATGGCGGCCACGTGCATCGCGACGTCCTTGGCCGCCACGTCGTCACCGTCGAACTCGACCATCACGCCGATGCGGGTGCCGTGCAGATAGGACGCCAGCTTGGCACCCGACGCATAGCGCTTGAAGCGGCGGATCGTCATGTTCTCGCCGATCTTGCCGATCAGGCCCTTGCGCACGTCTTCCACGGTCGGGCCGAAGCCTTCTTGCGACAGAGGCAGCGCCGACAGCGCTTCGACGGAAGCCGGGTTCTGCTCGGCCACCAGGCCGGCCAGCGCGTTCACGAAGGCCAGGAAGGCATCGTTCTTGGACACGAAGTCGGTTTCGCAGTTGACTTCGATCAGCGCGCCAGTCGTGCCCACGACGGCAGCAGCGACCACGCCTTCAGCCGTCACGCGCGAGGCGGCCTTGCCAGCCTTGTTGCCCAGCTTGACGCGCAGGATCTCTTCGGCACGGCTCATGTCGCCTTCGGCCTCAGTCAGAGCCTTCTTGCACTCCATCATCGGTGCATCAGTGCGGGCGCGCAGCTCAGCCACCATGCTTGCGGTAATTGCAGCCATTTCAATCTCCGGTTTGCAGCGGAGCCGGCCTCAGCCGGCTCCTGTCAAATTTCGTATCAGCTTTGAAAAAAAGGGGCTGAATCAGCCCCTTCGTTCCGGGTGCCTGAGGATCAAGCGCCTTCGTTGACCTCGACGAACTCGTCGCCGTCAGCAGCCACAGCCTGCACCAGTTCGTTGGTGGCGTTGGCACGGCCTTCCAGCACCGCATCAGCCACAGCCTTGGCGTACAGCGCCACAGCCTTGGCCGAGTCGTCGTTGCCCGGGATGATGTAGTCGATGCCTTCGGGCGAGTGATTGGTGTCAACCACGCCGATCACCGGAATGCCCAGCTTCTTGGCTTCAGCCACAGCAATCTTGTGGTAGCCGACGTCGATCACGAAGATGGCGTCCGGCAGCGCGGTCATGTCCTGGATGCCGCCGATGTTCTTTTCCAGCTTGGCGATGTCGCGCTGGAACAGCAGGGCTTCCTTCTTGATCGCGGGCTGGGTGCCAGCTTCGATCTGAGCCTGCATGTCCTTCAGGTTCTTCAGCGAACCCTTGACCGTCTTGAAGTTGGTCATCATGCCGCCCAGCCAACGCGAGTCGACGTAGGGCATGCCGGCGCGCTGGGCTTCCAGGGCCACCACTTCGCGGGCTTGGCGCTTGGTGCCGATCATCAGGATCGTGCCGCGCTTGGCAGCCAGCTGGCGCACGAACTTCATCGCTTCCTCGAACTTCGGCAGCGTCTTTTCGAGGTTGATGATGTGAATCTTGTTGCGATGGCCGTAGATGAAGGGGGCCATCTTGGGGTTCCAGAAGCGGGTCTGGTGACCAAAGTGGACACCTGCTTCCAGCATTTCGCGCATCGTGACGGACATGTAGTAACTCCGAAGGTTGGTTCTAAAATCCGGCCTGAATCGCGTGGGTCTCGAATGCAAAGAAGACCACAGCGCGACACCTTTCAGAAGCCGGTTTGCGATTTGTTCTGCAAGGAACGTCAGGGACACAAAGACCCAGCACACCCGGCAAAACCCAAAGAGTATACAACACCCATGCACCATGACCTGTGCAGCGCCCTCGCCCAGCTACGAGACGGCAGCACCACGGCCAGCGCATTGATGGACCTCAGCCTGACTGCAGCACGCAGTGAGGCAGCGCGCCACGTCTTTGTCCGAGACTTCTTCCCACAGGCCGCTGCCGCTGCCGATGCCGCCGACGCCTTATGCCGGGCCGGTGCCCCGCTGCAGCGGCTGGGTGGCTTGGCGATCAGCATCAAGGACCTGTTCGACGTTGCAGGCCAGCCAAGCACCGCCGCTTCCGCATCTCGCCATGACGCAGACACGGCCAGTGAAGATGCGCTCGCCGTCTCGCGCCTGCGCCGCGCAGGCGCAGCACTGATCGGCCACACGAACATGAGCGAGTTCGCCTTCTCGGGGCTCGGACTCAATCCGCACCACGGCACGCCGCTCAACCCGGTCAGCTTGGCCCTGGATGGCAAGGAGCGCATTCCCGGCGGCTCAACATCGGGCGGTGCCGTCAGCGTGGCCATTGGGGCCGCCTGGGCTGCCCTGGGCTCTGACACTGGCGGCTCGATTCGCATCCCGGCCGCGCTGCAGGGGCTGGTCGGTTTCAAGAACACAGCCCGACTCACACCAGCAAGTGGCTGCCTGCCCCTCTCGCAGACGCTGGACACGGTCTGCGCCATCACTCGCTCAGTCCGGGATGCCATCCTGCTCCACGAGGTGTTGAGCGATGCCCCGCTCCATCTTTCAAGACGCTCGCTGACCGTGACACGGCTTGGCATTCCGGCGCAGCTGCTCGAAGCTTTGGACCCGACTGTGGCTCTGGCCTTCGAGCGCAGTGTCAGAGCCTTGCGCGAAGCTGGCGTTTGCATCGAGCCGGTGGACTTGCCGATCGGTGAGATGGCCAATCTGCAGGCGCAAGGCGGGTTTGCTGCGGCCGAGAGCTGGGCCTGGCATCGCCACGCCTTGCAGAGCCGAGAGTCCCTCTATGACCCGCGCGTGGCGCTGCGCATCCGGCGTGGCGCCGCCATCAGCGCCGCGGACTACATCGATCTGCATGCCGCTCGCCAGGCCTGGATCGCGCGCATGCAGCATGCGATGCAAGGCTTTGATGCGCTGGTGTGCCCGACCGTGCCAACGGTCGCCCCTGAAATCGGGCCGCTGCTGGCCAGCGATGAGACCTTCTTCGCCACCAACGCGCTGATGCTGCGCAACACCTCGCTCATCAATATGCTCGACGGCTGCTCGATCAGCCTGCCCTGCCAGGCGCCTGGAGAGATGCCTGTCGGCTTGATGCTGTCCTGCAGCGCGCTGCAAGACGACGCATTGCTTGCCTTGGCCATGCAGGTCGAGCAGGCACTGGCCCCGATCACGCGGAACGGGGAACGCTGAGATGAGGATTGCAGTTATCGGCGCCGGCATCGTCGGCGTCACCACAGCGTACGAGCTTGCGGCTGACGGTCATGAAGTGGCCGTGTTCGAGCGCGGCGGCAGCGTGGCCGCCGAGGGCAGCTTTGCCAATGGCGGCGTCATCGCCCCAGGCGCATGCATGGCCTGGCCGAACGGGGGCGCCCTCGGCGGCGGCTTGGGGCGCCTGTTCGGCCAAGCGGGAACGGCCCATCTCGGCGGCCCGCTACTCACACGGCTGGCCTGGTCCTTGAACGCCTGGCGCCACGCCAGGTCGGACACCGCTTCGCTGCGCGCACGAAGTCTGCTGGCGCTGGCCACCCACAGCCAGGATCAGTTGCAAGGCCTACGCCGCAACCTCGGCCTCGACTATGAGCACACGCAAGGCCACCTGCTGCTGCTGCGCAGCGCCAAGGATCTCGCTGCGCTGAAGCCTGCACTGGAACTGCTCGATCAGCTGGGTGTCGCCCATCAACTGCTCGATCCGGCCCGATGCCTTCGTGCAGAGCCGGGCCTCAATCCGGAAACGGCGCTGCACGCTGGCGTGCTGCTTGGCCAGGGCGAGGTCGGGAACTGCCGCCAGTTGGCGTTGCTGCTGCGGCAGGAAGCCCAGCGGTTGGGCGCGCGTTTTCGCTTTCACACCCAGGTCATGCGCATCGACGCTGGCCCTCAACCTCAGTTGCTGCACTCCTACGCCGCACCCGAGCCCGGGTCGCCAGCCTTGCGCGAGGCCGCGGCCGGCGCCGGTGGTCCGGACACCCAAGCCATGCCGAGCGAACCCGCGCTGGAGCGCTTCGACGCCATCGTCGTCTGCGCAGCCGCCGCATCGGCGGGCCTGCTGGCGCCACTGGGCGTGAAGTTGCCGCTGGCCGCGGTGCATGGCGTCTCGCTCACCGCCCCCTTGCGCCAGATTGAAGCCCACCCGGACTTCGGGCCCCGCGCGGGCGTGCTGGATTCGCGCTTTCGCGTGACGATCAGCCGGATCGGCCAGCGCGTGCGGGTCAGCGGCGGCGCAGCCCTGGGCAAGGCCGAACAAATCGGTCCGCGCACTGACGAGATGCTGCACCGCGTGCTGCACGACTGGTTTCCCGGCGCCACCCAAGGCGGTACTGTCCAACGCTGGGTCGGCGCCCGGTCCGCCGTGGCGGACGGACTGCCCTTGCTGGGCAGCAGTGGCCTGCCCGGGCTTTGGCTCAACTGCGGCCACGGCAATCAGGGCTGGGCGCTGGCCTGCGGCTCGGCCCGCGTGCTCGCCGATCAGCTGAGTGGCCGGCAAGCGGCCGTCGAAGCCAGCGCACTCCAAGCGCTGTCGCCCGGCCGCTTGCGCTAATCTGCGGCCATGCGCCGACTTCTGCCCAGCCAGCACAGACTGCCCTTGCACACCGCCGCCAGCAGCCGTGTCATCGAAGCCCATGCCCAGGCAAGCTTGCCGGCGCATACCCTGATGACAAAGGCCGGACTGGCTCTGGCCAAGCTGGCTGGCGCACTGACGCCGCATCAGCGCCTCATCTGGGTGGCCTGCGGTCCAGGCAACAACGGCGGCGACGGGCTGGTCGCCGCGACATGGCTGCACAAGGCAGGCTTCCCGGTTCAGGTCAGCCTGATCCGCAGCGAAGCTCCACCACCCGCAGACGCGGCCTGGGCACTGGGCGAAGCGCGGGCCGCCGGCGTTCCGATCACGCCTGATTTGCCGAGCGCCAAGCCAGGCTTGCTCATTGACGCATTGCTGGGCCTGGGCAGCAGCCGCGCGCCGGAGGGCCAGATCGCAGACTGGATTCGCTTCATCAACAGCCAGCATGCTCCCGTGCTGGCCGTCGACCTGCCCACCGGCCTGCACTGCGACACGGGGCAAAGACTTGGCGAATCGGTCGTCCGAGCCACCCACTGCCTGACACTGCTGTCACTGAAGCCTGGACTCTTCACCGCGCAAGGCCGCGAGTACAGCGGCGAATTGTGGGCGGACGACCTGGACTGCCGGACCGAAGTGCCTGCGGACGCTTGGCTGCTGGGGCTGGACAGCCTCGCCGCCGTTCAGCGCCCGCCCCTTGCCAGTGCCCACAAAGGCAGCCATGGCGATGTGCTGGTGATTGGCGGCGCCACTGGCATGCACGGCGCGGCCAG
>PNNH01000068.1 GCA_013824165.1 Methylibium sp.
CGTTCTCGGCGACGCGGATGGTCGCATTGGCGATGCGGGTGAAGGGCTTGTTGAACTTGTAGGCCGTGCCGCTGATCCTGACGGTGGGCGGATCGGCGCTATCGCTGCCGCCGCAGGCGCTCAGGGTCAGCGCCAGCGCCGCGCCGGTCAGGCCGGCGAGGCCGAGGGAATGCCGGGTCTGCTTGCTCATGCTTGTTGCTCTTCTCTAGGTTGTTGAGGATGGCTTGCCGGATCGATACCACCGCCAGTACGGTGCCAGTCTCCACAGCCCCGTCCCCCCATCGATTCGACCGGCGGACTATCGGCCAGAACAGCGCCGCCGTCACGACCGCCTGCTCCTTCGGTCGCTGGCTGCGTCGCTTTGGCGCGAATCGCCGGCGCGGCGCGCACCGGGTTGTCGCCCGCGGAACAGCCGGCCGTGGCGGGCGCCCCCTACAGTGGAGCCCACAAGGACAGCACCGGAGACAGCACTCATGACACCCGCCAACCCATCTCTCAAAGACCAGGTCTCCCCCGAGGAATGGCAGCTGCGCGTCGACCTGGCCGCGGCCTACCGCCTGGTGGCGCTGTATGGCTGGAGCGATCTGATCTTCACGCACATCAGCGCACGCATCCCCGGGCCTGAGCACCATTTCCTGATCAACCCCTACGGGCTGATGTTCGACGAGATCACCGCGTCCAGCCTGATCCGCGTCGACCAGGGCTGCAACAAGCTGCATGACAGCCCGCACCCGGTAAACCCGGCAGGCTTCGTGATCCATTCGGCCATCCATGAAGCGCGCGAGGACGCCGGCTGCGTGCTGCACACCCACACCCGCGCCGGCGTGGCGGTGGCGGCTCAGCGCGGCGGCGTGCTGCCGATCTCGCAGCAGAGCACCTTTGTGCTGGCCTCGCTGGCCTATCACGACTACCAGGGCGTGGCCTTCCGCCCCGAGGAGAAGCCCAGCCTGCAGGCCGATCTGGGCGACAAGAATTTCCTGTGCCTGCGCAACCACGGCCTGCTGACCGTGGGACGCAGCATCGCTGATGCCTTCCTGTCGATGTATGTGTTCGAGAGCGCCTGCCAGATCCAGGTAGCGGCGCAGGCCGGCGGGACCGAGCTGATTGCAGTGAACCCGGCCATCGTCAGCGGCACCGCGCAGGCGATGAAGGTGCAGACCGGCGGCATGGGCGGCGCCTTCGCCTGGCCGGCCCTGCTGCGCAAGCTCGACCGGCTGGACCCGGGCTTTCGCGACTGAACCCAGTCGCGGAGCAGGCATACTGTCCAGGCCATAAGGCAAGGTTATGCGTGGGTCAGGACTTCTCAGTTGCGGGCCAGGCCCCGCGCTCTGAACAATCAGCCCTCCGCCGCACCAGCGCTCGTGGGGCCTAGTCCCCCCTGTCCGACACCATGCGCCTGCGTCATATCGAAGTCTTCCATGCGGTCATGCAGGCCGGCACCATCAGCGGTGCCGCACAGCTGCTGCACATCTCGCAGCCCGCCGTCACCAAGGTGCTGCAGCACTGCGAGCTGCAGCTGGGCATGCCGCTGTTCGACCGCGTGCGCGGCAAGCTCTATCCCACACCCGAGGCCGAGCGCCTGTTCGTCGAGATCGACAAACTCAACCGCGATCTGGTGTCGATACGCCGCCTGGCCGCCAGCCTGCGCAGCGGCGAGAGCGAGCAGTTGCGCCTGATGGCCACGCCGACGCTGGGCACGGCGGTGATCCCGGCCGCGATGACGCACTGGACCCGCGCCTTCCCGAACAGCCACTGCCAGCTCTCCACCAACCACACGCGCGAGATCGTCTCGGCCCTGCTGCTGGGCGAAGCCGATCTGGCGCTTTCGCTGCAAGACCCACGCCACCCCGGCATCAAGGTCGAGACCCTGGCCAGCGGCCCGATGATGGCGCTGTGCCCGCTGGGCAGCCCCGAGGCGCGCGGCGAAGGGCCGCTGCCGCTGGATGAGATCCAGACCGAGCTGGTGGCGATGGCGGCCGACGATCCGCTCGGCAATATGGTGGCGAACGCTGCCGAAGCGCAGGGCGCAAAGCCGGTCAGCCGCATCACCGTGCAGACCTACCAGCTGGCGCGCACCCTGGTGGAAGCCGGCGTGGGCATGACGGTGGTCGACCCCTTCACCGCCGCCAGCGCCGACCGCAGCCGCGTGCGCCTGCGCCCGCTGGCGCCGATGATTCCGGTGCAGCTGTATCTGCTGACCGCCGCCAATGCGCCGCTGGCGCAGACTGCGCGCCGCCTGGTGCGCTATCTGGGCGAAGCCGCCAAGAAGAACCTGGAGAGCCTGACGTGATGATCGATTGCGAGGACGTGCCTCGCCACCCCGACTTCCGCGCGCTGGCCGGCCTGGCTGGCGTCGAGGTGGATCTGCGCTATGCCACGCGCGACAACTTCGTCGGCCGTGCCATCTACGGCGGCCTGGACTGCAGCTACCTGCGCCGTGAAGCGGCCGATGCACTGGAGAATGCTGCCGCCTGGCTGGCCGCACACCGCCCAGGCTACCGCCTGCTGGTGCTGGATGCGCTGCGCCCGCAGCGCGTGCAGGAGCTGCTGTGGGACGAGCTGCAGGGCACGCCGCTGACGCTGTATCTGGCCAACCCCGAGCGCGGCTCCATCCACAGTTTCGGCATGGCGGTGGATGTCACGCTGCTGGACGCGGCCGGGCGCGAGGTGGACATGGGCACCGGCTTCGACGAGATGAGCCTGCCCTCGCACCCCGACCACGAGGCCGAGCATCTGGCGCTGGGCCTGCTGACGGCCGAGCATCTGCGCGAGCGCGGCTGGCTGCGCGCCGCGATGCGCCAGGCCGGCTTCGACGGCATCAAGACCGAGTGGTGGCACTTCGATTTCGGCGACCGTGTCGCCGTGCGGCGCGACCTGCCGCGGGTGCTGTGAGCCGAGCCTGCAAGGAAAGCGCGAACCCATGACCCTGCAACGACGCCAATTCGCTCAGGCGCTTTCCGCGGCGGCGGCCGGCACACTGGCACTGGGCACGACCCCTGCGCAAGCGCGCCCGGCAGCGCTCCTTCCGCGCCGCCTGCAGCCCGGCGACACGCTGGGCCTGGTGGCGCCGGCGCATGCGGTGCATGAGCGCGAGCCGATTGCCATCGCAGTCGAGGCGCTGCAGGCGCTGGGCTTCAAGGTCAAGGAGAGCCCGGGCCTGCGCGCCCGCCGCGGCCAGTTCGCCGGCTCGCCCGCGCAGCGCGCTGCCGACCTCAACGCCATGTTCGCCGACGACAGCGTGGCCGGCATCCTGGCGCTGACCGGCGGCTCGGGCTGCAACCACATCGTCGACAAGCTGGACTATCGGCTGATTGCCGCCAAGCCCAAGTTCTTCGGCGGCTTCTCCGACCTGACCAGCCTGATCAATGCCATCCATCAGCAGACCGGCCTGGTGACCTTCCACGCGCCGGTGGCGGTGTCGGAATGGAACCCCTTCAGCGTGGCGCACTTCAAGGCGCTGGTGATGAACGCCGAAGCGCCGCTGCTGAAGAACCCGGCCGGAGAGCGCGGCGACAACCTGGTGCAGAAGGACGACCGCATCAGCACGCTGCGCGGCGGCCGTGCGCGCGGCCCGCTGCTGGGCGGCAATCTGGCGGTGCTGGCCTCGCTGGCGGGCACACCCTATTTCCCGGACTGCCGCGGCGCCATCCTGTTTCTCGAAGAGATCAACGAGTACATCTACCGCGTCGACCGCATGCTCTCGACGCTGCGCCTGAGCGGCGCGCTAGGCCAGCTGGCCGGCGTGGTGATCGGCAAGTTCACCAAATGCGAGCCGGGCGATGGCTTCGGCTCGCTGACGCTGGACGAGGTCTTTGACGACTACTTCCTGCCGCTGAATGTGCCGGTCTACCGCGGCGCGATGATCGGCCATATCCGGCGCAAGTTCACCATGCCGGTGGGCGCCCTGGCCGAGATCGACGCCGACGCCGGCACGCTGCAGATCCTGCAGCCGGTGGTGCGATGAGCCGCCGGCGCTGGCGCCTGGCCCTGGGCGCGGCGCTGCTGGCCGGCAGCCTGAGCGCGGTGGCCGATGTCCGCAGCGAATGGGCCGATGGCAGCGGTGTCGACATCGAGCTGCGCTCGAATTTGGTCTATCACAGCGTCAGCGGCCAGGAGCTCAAGCTCGACCTGTTCCTGCCCGTCAATCGCAGCCAGCATCCGCTGCCGCTGCTGGTCTATGTGCATGGTGGCGGCTGGATCGCCGGCAGCAAGGAAATCGCGCTGCTGCGCCTGCTGCCCTTTTTGCAGATGGGTTGGGCCGCCGCCGCGGTGCAGTACCGGTTGGCCAAGGTGGCGCCGGCGCCAGCGGCAGTGGAAGACCTGCGCTGCGCGCTCTACTGGCTGCGCGAGCGCAGCCCCGAGCTGCGCCTGGATCCGGCGCGCTTCGTGCTGGCGGGCGGCTCGGCCGGCGGCCATCTGGCGCTGATCGGTGCGATGCTGCCCGAGGGCAGCCGGCTGGACCGCGGCTGCCCGCTGGAGCTGGCGCAGCGCTGGCGCGGCGCCCAGCGCGCGCCGCTGCGGGTGGCGGCGGTGCTGAACTGGTTTGGCATCAGCGATCTGCAGGCGATGCTTGAAGGCCCGCAGGCGCGCGGTTATGCGATCGAATGGTTCGGCAGCCTGCCGGACGAACAGCGCCGCGCGCTGGCGCGCGA
Source organism: Methylibium sp. (assembly GCA_013824165.1). Taxonomy (GTDB): domain Bacteria; phylum Pseudomonadota; class Gammaproteobacteria; order Burkholderiales; family Burkholderiaceae_C; genus JACDQM01. The sequence goes on from PNNH01000068.1 coordinate 4,653, forward strand.
GATCTCGCCGCTGCACCAGGTGCGGCCGGGCCTGCCGCCGGTGCTGAGCTTCCACGGCGATGCCGACGATGTCGTGCCGCTGGCCCAGTCACAGCATCTGCACGCCGCGCTGAAGGCGGCCGGCGTGACCGAACGCCTGGTGGTGGTGCCAGGCGCCAAACACGGGCTCAGCCGCGCCCAGATGGTGCAGGCCATGCAGCAGGTGCGCGAATTTTTGCAGCAGCAAGGCCTGCCGGTCGCACCGGCGGCCACGGCCAGCGCGGCCACCAACTAGCGCGTCCGGCAGGCCGAGGCCGGCAAGGCATAGGGCTTGAGCAGGGCCGCCGTGCGTCCGCTGCCGCATAGCGCGTGCAGGGCCGCGTCGAAGCGCCGCGCCTCCTCGGTCGTGAAACGGCTGCGGCTCAGCCCGAAGGCATACGAGAACTGCTTGACCGTGCCGGCCGCCTGCAGACCCGCCAGGTTCTCGCTGCGGATCAGCTCCAGCGCCACCGCCTCGTTCAACAGCGCCAGCCCCTCACGCCCATAGCGTCCGGCCGCCAGCTTGCGCAGCACTGTGATGTTGTCAGGCTCGACCAGCTTGCTGACATCGGGCACGCCGGCGACCAGCTCGTCCAGCGCGATGGCCGTGCCCGAGGGGCCGTAGACCCCGATCGTGCGGCCCCTGAGCTGCTGGCGGTCAGCCCCCAGGCGGAAGTCTTCGCCGGCCTGGGCGAACAGGGTGTAGCGCGCATCGATGACGGGCACCGAGACGTGGAAGTACTGCCGGCGCTCGGCCGTGTTGCTGACCGTGAAGATGCCGTCGACATCGCCGCGCTCGGCCATCGCCAGCGCGCGGCGCCAGGGCAGCACCTCGATCTGGCAGGCGCGCTTGAGTTGCGCACACGCCGCCTCCAGGACATCGACCATCGGGCCGGCCGCCTTGCCCTGGCTGGCATAGGTGTAGGGCGGAAAGGGCTCGGTCACGAAGCGCAGCGGCGCCGGCGCGGCCTGCAGCGCGACGCTGAGCCCGGTCAACAAGACCCCGATCACAAGACTCGCAAGGCCGCTGCGCATCGATGCTCCCTGTTTGGCACTTGGCGTCGCAGCATATCAAGCCGGGCGCCAGCCTCGCAGGGTCAGGTCTCAACGCTGGCTGGCCACCCACTCGGCCAGCGCATCCAGCACCGGCCGGCCCTTGGCCGAGGCCTGCTCATGGTTGAGGAAGGCCACCAGCAGCCAGCTGCGCCCGCCCGCATCGGTGACGAAGCCGGCCAGGCCGACCGCATTGCGCAGCGTGCCGGTTTTCAGCCGCGCCCGGCCTTCGGCGGCCGTGCCCTTGAGGCGCCGGCTCAAGGTGCCATCGACGCCGGCCAGCGGCAGGCTGGCCATCAGCTCGGGGGCGTAGCGGCTGCTGCGCAGCGCCAGCAGCAGCGCCTCCATCTGCTTGGGCGTGATCCGCTCGGCGCGCGACAGGCCTGAGCCGTTGTCCATCACCAGACCTTCAATCGGGATGCCCTGGGCCTGGAACCAGGCCTTGACGCGGCGCTCGGCGGCGGCGACGCTGTCCTCGCCGGGCTGGGCGCTGGCGGCACCCAGGCGCAGATAGATCAGGCGGGTGAGCGGGTTGTCCGAGCGCTTCATCACGCCATTGATCAGCTCGCCCAGCGGCCGGTCCAGGTGCGTGGCCAGCACGCGCGCGCCGGCCGGCGCGCGGCCTTCCAGCTCGGGGCCGCTGAGCGTGCCGCCCAACTCGCTCCAGATCTGGCGCAGCGCGGCAGCCGTGAGCCATTGCCGATCGACCAGATTCAGCGCCTGCTCGATGCGGCACTGGCGCGGAAAGCCGCCCTGCAGCGCCACGGTGACGCCGCTGGCGTCCTGCGTGACGCGCGGTAACTGCCACTCGGCTTCCCAGTCGCGGCAAGGCCTGTCATTCAGGCGCATCGCACTGGCATCCACGCGCAGGCCCGGCAGCGCCGGGAAGCTGCGCGCCTCGACGCGCGCCCCATCGGCCTGCAGCTGGATCTGCAGCAGATTGCCGTTCAGCAGCAGCGCGTCCGGAATCACGTTGTAGGGAAACTCAGGCGACTCGTCGAAAGGCGGCTGGCCGATGTCCAGCCGGCTGGGCGTGAACAGGCCACGGTCCACCACCAAGCCACCGCGGATCTCGCGCAGGCCATGCTGATCGCGCAGGCGGCGCAGCAGGGTCGACAGCGCACCCCAGTCGAGTTCGGCATCAGCGCCGCCGCGCAGGTAGAGCGGCCCGTCCAGCACGCCGTCGCGCACCGGCGCATCCACCAGCAGCTCGGTGCGGCCGCGCTGCGTGGCACCCAGCGCGTCCAGCGCCACCACCGCCGTGACCAGCTTCATCGTCGAACCCGGCTGCATCGAATCGTCCGCGCGGCGCTGCAGGCGCTGCGCCGGATCATCGAGCGGATAGGCCACGATGCCCAGGGCGCTTTCCGGCAGCTCGGCCTTAGCCAAGGCCTGCTGCACCGGCGCCGGCAGTGCGGGTATCGCACGCCAGCTGGCACAGCCGCTGAGGGCCAGGCCGAGGGCCAGCAAAGTGGCCCACTGGCCCAAGCGACGATGAGTCTCCATCAAGCTTTCTCCGCGATTGACGCGTTCACTGTAAGCGACCTGCCAGGGCTGCAGCCCCTGTGCATTCCGCCAGGTTATACGGGCGCGACAAGCATTCATCGTGCCCGGCGCAACAAACGGGTGCCTGCCCTATCCCGGCCGGCACGCTCCGTGCTGGATGATTGCTGGCAACAAAAGAACCCTTTGCCAAAACTTCCAATCGTTGGGCGCCAGCCGCGCCAAATTTGCCTTACCGCAGGAGAAGCACCTTGAAACTCACCACCCTTGCACGCAGCCTCGCGCTGATCGGCCTCGGCGCCCAACTGGCAGGCGCCGCCTGGGCGCAGAACACACCGCCCACCCAGAAGGTCGAGCGCGTCGAGATCACAGGCTCAAGCATCAAGCGCATCGCGACCGAGGGCGCACTGCCGGTCCAGGTGATCAGCCGTGCCGAGATGGAGAAGTCCGGCATCGTCACCGTCGAGCAACTGATCGCCGACCTGAACATCAACGGCAACGGCATGGACAACCTGGCGTCGAATGCCGACGTGGCTGCCGGCTCGTCCCGCGGCAACAACGGCAATTCGTCGGCCAATCTGCGCGGCCAGGGTGCCGGCTCGACGCTGGTGCTGCTGAACGGTCGCCGCATCGCTTCGCACGGTCTGAACGGCGGCTCGGTCGACCTGAACCAGATCCCCTTCGCCGCGGTCGAGCGGGTTGAAGTGCTGAAGGATGGCGCGTCAGCCATCTACGGCACCGACGCCATCGGCGGCGTGATCAACTTCATCCTGCGCCGCGACTACACCGGCGTGCAGGTCAGCACCTTCGTCGACGCCACCGAGGCGGGCGGCGGCGCCATCTCGCGCACCTCTTTGGTGGGCGGTTTTGGCAATCTGGAGACCAACGGCTTCAACCTGCTGGGTACGCTGATGCTCAGCGACAGCAAGGCGCTGCGCGGCGACCAGCGTGGCTTCGTCAACACCTTCCAGCCGGATCGCGGCCTGTCGGTCGACACCCGCGGCACCCCCTACGCCACGGTGTTCCCCGTCAGCGGCTTCAACACCATCCTGAACAAGGTCGGCAGCAGCGCCGGCCCAATCCAGCCGGGCACGACCCAGCAGATGGGCGGCGGCATCAACGTGCTGGACCTGCCGGGCCAGGCGGGTTGCGGCGCGATGGACGGCGGCGGCCCCTACGACGAGAAGCTGTGGAACGTGGCCTCGGCCAAGTGGGCCTGCGCCTACGACACCGGCCGCGCCTCGGTGCTGCAGCAACCGGTCAAGAACACCAACCTGGTGCTGCGCGGCACGATGAAGCTGGGTGACAACAACCTGCTGATCGGCGAATTCATCCGCGGCCGCTCCGAGTCGGCCAAGCGCTTCTCGCACTACCAGATCTCGACCAGCGCCGCGACCACCAGCGCCACCTACAACGTGATGTACCCGAAGACGGGCAGTTCCTACGACTACGTCTTCAACGAGATCGCCAAGACCTTCCCGACCATCGCCAGCAACTACGGCGCGCCGATCGCCTTCCGCTGGCGCTGCATCGAGTGCGGCAACCGCGAGATCGAGACCACCTCGGACACCGGCCGCGCGATGCTGGGCCTGGAAGGCAGCTGGGGCAGCTGGGACTACAAGGCCGGCGTCTCGACCGCCTACAGCGAGTCGCAGAGCGAGCTCGGCGGTGGCTACTACTACACCACCGGCCTGATGGACCTGATCAAGAACGGCACGCTGAACCCCTTCGTGCTGCCCGGCCAAAAGCAGACCGACGCCGCAATGGCCGCGCTGGCTGCGCAGTCCGCTGCCGGCACCACGCTGTATGGCGGCAAGTTCACGCTCAAGCAGGCCGATGCCTCGGCCTCGGGCCCGGTCTTCAAGCTGCCGGCCGGTGATGTGATGGCCGCCGTCGGCGTGGACATGCGCCGCGAAACCTTCCAATTCCGAGGCGACGAGCGCACTGCGCAGACGGCCATCTTCCTGGCGCCGTTCGACAACACCAATCTGCTGCCCCAGCCGGTCAGCCGCGACGTCAAGGCCGTGTATGGCGAGTTGCTGGTGCCGGTCACCAAGGACCTGGAACTGACCGCCGCCCTGCGCCGTGACGACTACACCGGTTTCGGCAGCAGCGTGAACCCCAAGGTCTCGGCCCGCTACGCCGCCACCAAGCAGATCCTGCTGCGCGGTTCCTACAGCACCGGCTTCCGCGTGCCGACCTTCAACCAGGTGTTTTTCGGCGTCACCGAGTCAAGCTACAGCGGCAAGGATCTGGTCGACCCGGCCAAGTGCCCGACCCTCGCGGTCGACCCCACCAAGCCCGGCTGCGAATCGATCACGCCCACGCTGTACAGCGGCGGCAAGCCGGATCTCGGCCCCGAGGAATCCAAGCAGGCTTCGCTGGGCATCGTCTGGCAGCCCACGCCCAACCTGATCACCAACCTCGACTGGTGGACCATCGAGCGCGACGGAACGATCCAGTTCCTGACGCTGAGCAACCTGGTGAACAACTACGGGCTGTTCAGCGACCGCTTCATCCGCGATGCCGCCGGCAACCTGGTGACCATTGACCAGCGCTGGATCAACGCAGGTGAAACCCAGACCTCGGGCCTGGAATTCGGCCTGCGCTACAACACCGTGGCCAACGAAGCCAAGCTGACGCTGGGCACCGATGTGTCCTACCTGCTGAAGAAGAAGGCTCGCCTGATCGCCAGCCAGCCCTTCAGCGCCAGCGAAATCGGTGTGTTCAAGCGCTCGGGCGATCTGGGCCTGCGCTGGAAGCACACCGCCTTCATGGAAGTCTCGAAGGGTGACTGGACCGGCCGCCTGAGCCAGGTCTACCGCTCGGGCTACAAGGACTATGTGCTGCCCGGCGTGGCTTCCGGCACCATCACCCCGGCGAATTGGAGCGCGAACGTCAAGCCCTATGTCCTGCACCATGTCTCGGCCACCTACCGCGGCTTCAAGAACCTGACGCTGACCGTGGGTGTGAAGAACATCTTCAATCAGGATCCGCCGTTCTCGGCCGCCTACGACTCCGACACCGGCGCCGGCAGCTCGTGGGAGCCACGTGTGGCCGATCCGCGTGGCCGTTCGTACACCGCCGCACTGAGCTACAGCTTCAAGTAAACGCTGCGTTCTGCTCCTCAGCCTCCTGGGCTGTACTGGCCCCGCACGGCGCAAGCCGGCGGGGCTTTTTTTGCCTTTGTCGTGAAGCGGCGTGGAGCGTCGGGGGGGGCGGCCGCAGCCGGCCGCGTGGCGGCCTCAGCGGCCCATCAGCGCGCACAGCCGCGCATCGACGGCAGCGCCCAGCGCCGGCAGGCGCCAGTTGCTGACGCATTGCGGCTGCGTCGCATAGCGTCGGCCCAGATTGCTGGTGAGCGCAATCAGGTAGTGGCGCCGGGCCGGCGCGATGCCGCGCACGATGCCGGCATCGGCGCCGTAGTTCTCGGTGTTGCCGGTCTTGTGCGCAAACAGCAGCTCCAGCGCGGTCTGTGCCGACAGATCGCCGGGGAAATGGTGCGGGCCGACCTGCGCACTGCCGTCGCGCGCGATCCAGCGCAGCGGCAGCCGCGCCGGCAGGCCCGGCTGCCAGTTCGGCAGGCCGGCCAGCACGCTACTGGAGAGCACTTCATGCAGGCCCTGCTCCTGCAGGCAGTACAGCACCTCGCTCTGGCTGGCGGCCGACAACAGCGGCGGCGTGCCGGCCGGCAGCCAGGGCGGCGGCGGCGCCGCGCGGTCCAGCAGCCACAGCAGACGCAGCGTGTCCCAGGCCGTCATCTGCAGCTGCCCGACACCGGCACCCGCGGCATTGCCCCAGCCGCCGTCGGGGCGCGTGTTGGCCAGGCGCAAGCCCGGCAGGCCATAGGCCGTGAAGGTGTCGTGCAGCTCGTTGTAGAGCTCCACACGCCCCTCGCGCAGGATCGCGCCGCGGCGGTGCAGCAGGGCCACCAGCGCCGAGGTGGAGCGGTTGCAGCTGATCACCGTCATGTCGAAGGCCCAATCGCGCAGCGCGCGCTGCTGGCCTTCAAAGTCCAGCGCTTCGCTCCAGCTGCAACGGCCGGCGTCCACCAGCCGCGCTACGCCAACCAGCACCATCAGCTTGAGCAGCGAGGCCGGATAGGGTGCGACAAAGCGCTGAGCGCCCTGGCCACACAGCGGCTGCCATGGCAGCGCCGACCAGTCGGCACCGGGCAGCCAGGCGATGGAACGGCCCTCGGCATCCTGTAGATCGGCGAGATAGCGCAGATTGCGCGGCGAGCCGGCGTCGGCGCCGAGCTCGGCCACCAGACCCTGCGGGTGCTCGCGCGAGAACAGCACATTGGCAAACACCGGTGCGGCGCCCGCCGGGAAGGCCGCCACCGCCAGGTCGAGGCTGGGAAAGCCGTCGACGGCTGCGCCGCCGCGCAGGCTGTCCTCGGTCTGCTCGAAACCCTGGGCCAGCACCGCTTCGCGCAGCGCTTGCGCCAAGGCCTGTGCGTCGAAGGCCATGCCTCAGGCGCCGGCCAGCTGCAGGCCTTGCAGATTCATCGGACTGCTACGACCGGAGATCAGGTCGGCCACGATGCGCGCCGAGGCAAAGGAGAAAGTGAATCCGAGCGCACCATGGCCGACGTTGAGCCACAGATTGCCCACCGGCGTGGCCCCCAGCAGCGGCGCTCCGCTGGGCGTGGCGGGCCGCAGACCGGCCCAGTTGCTGGCCCGGTCGTAATCGGCCGCCTGCGGGAACATCGCGCGCACCGCACGCTGCAGCGAGGCGATGCGGCGCGGGTCGATGCCGGGGTTGTCGCCCACCAGATCCACCATCGCAGCGACGCGCAGTTGCTCGCCGATGCGCGCATACAGCACCTTGCGCTCGAAATCGGTCACACTGACCTCGGGCGGACGGTGCTGCGCGCTGATGGGCGCCGTCAGGCTGTAGCCCTTGAGCGGATAGATCGGCAGGTTCAGCCCCACGCTCTTGCCCAGGCCGCGGCTGTGCAGGCCGGCGGCCAGCACGAAGCCATCGGCTGCGATATCGCCGTGATCGGTCTTCAACGCGACAGCACGCCCCTGCGAAAGCACGAAGCCTCGCGCCTCGCTCTGCACGATGCCTGCCAGGCCGCCGTGGCTGCGCAGGCGCTCGGCCAACTGCAGGCACACCGCGTGGCAATCGGCCACCGCCTCGCCGGCTGTAAAGATGCCGCCTGCCAGCTGGGCGTCGCCGTACGCCAAGGCCGGCTCCAGCGCCACGCATTCCTGATGGCTCAAGGCCTGCTCGGGCGAATCAGCGCCCAGGCTGCGGGTCCGCGCCGCGACGCGGGCGAACTCAGCCGGCTTGCGGTAGACCACCAGCTTGCCAGGCGCACGAAAGGCGCTGGCGCCGGCATCGATGCCGGCGCTGCGGCACAGCTCGGCGAAGGCCGACTGGCTCAGCGCCCCCAGCTCCAGCAGTCGGGCCGTGGTGCGCGCATTCACCGGCGCACGGCAGGCCCGCAGGAAATCGACCATCCAGCGCCACTGATGCCAGCGCGCCTCAGGCTTGAAGCGCAGCGGGCCATCCGGGTCGAGCAACCAGCGCAGCGCCTTCACAGGGACGCCGGCATCCGCCAGCGGCGAGACATAGCGATAACTCAGCTGGCCGCCGTTGGCACGGCTAGCGCCACCCGCGATGGCGCTTTCGCGCTCAAGCAGGGTGACGCGATGGCCACTCTCAAGCAGGGCCCAGGCGGTGGTCAGGCCGACGACGCCCGCACCAATGACAACAATGTGCTTCATCCAGACTCATGGACATCCAAAGTTACGGCAGGGTACGGACTGGCGCGCCCTTGATCCAATGAATGCAAAGGCGCTTCGTATAACTTTGGCACATGCGGCGGGATGTTCCCGGGTCGAGCACCGGGCCGCTCCCAAGCCGGCCCGCCTGGCGATGCCGCCAGCATCGCCGTCCCCCCGGGGGACCGGCCAAGGTAAACCTTGGCCGAGGGACCCTATGCCTTAGGCGAGAACCGCCGCCATCGCGCTGGCAGTGGCCTCGACGTTCTTGCTGTTCAGCCCGGCCACGCACATGCGGCCCGAGCGCACCAGATAGACGCCGAACTCGTCCTTCAGCCGATCGACCTGGGCTGGCGTCAGGCCGGTGTAGCTGAACATGCCGCGCTGGGTCAGGAAGTAGCGGAAATCCCGCCCCGGCAGCTTGGCCGACAGCACATCGAACAGCGTATTGCGCATCGACAGGATGCGCTCGCGCATGGCCTCGACCTCGCCTTCCCACAACGTGCGCAGTTGCGGGTCGGTCAGCACGCGCGCGACGATCTGGCCGCCATGCATCGGCGGGTTGCTGTAGTTGCGGCGGATCACGAACTTGAGCTGGCCCAGCACATTGGCCGCCTGCCCGGCGTCCGGGCAGACCACCGACAGCGCGCCACAGCGCTCGCCGTACAGGCTCATGCTCTTGGAGAAGCTGTTGGCGATGAAGAAGGACAGGCCGGCATCCAGCAGCGCGCGCACGGCAAAGGCGTCTTCCTCGATGCCGTCGCCATAGCCCTGGTAGGCCAGATCCAGGAAGGGCAGCAGCTCGCGCTCCTGCAGCACCGGGATCAGCTCATCCCACTGCATCGGCGTGAGGTCGACGCCGGTAGGGTTGTGGCAGCAGGCATGCAGCAGCACCACGCTCTTGCTGGGCAGCGCGCGCATGAAGGCCAGCATCTCGGCAAAGCGCAGGCCGCCGGTCTTGGCGTCGTAATAGGGATAGGTCTTGACCTCGATGCCCGAGCCTTCGAACACCGCACGGTGGTTGTCCCAGGTCGGGTCGGAGACGTAGATGGCGCTGTCGGGGAAATAGCGCTTGATGAAATCGGCGCCCACCTTGAGGCCGCCACTGGAGCCCACGCCCTGGATGGTGGCGATGCGACCTTCTTTCAGTGCCGGATGCTCGGCGCCGAACAGCAGGCCCTGCACCGCGCTGCGGAAGTTGGCCGCGCCCTCCATCGGCAGATAGGGCCGCGCGCCGGCCTCGGCCACCACCTGCAGTTCGGCCTGGCGCACCGAGGCCAGCATCGGGATGCGGCCATCGTCATCGAAGTAGATGCCGATCGAGAGATTGATCTTGCCGGGCCGCGGGTCCTTCTGGAAAGCCTCGTTGAGGCTCAGGATCGGGTCGCCGGCATAGGCGTCGACATGCTGGAACATGGGTGTGTCTCCGGGGCTGACAAAGGGTTGACAGGCATTATCGGCGCGCTGCCAATGCGCGGTTCGGCGCTCAGTAGTTGTGACTGATGCGGCGCCAGCTGCCGTCGTCCTGCATGGCCTGGAAGGCGTGCTCCAGCTCGGCCTGGCGGGCCAGCCAGGGGGAGGAGCGGGCAAACACCACATACGGCGTCTCGCCCGGCAGGCGCAGCGGCTGCTTGACCAGCGTCAGCCCCAGGCTGCGCACCAGCAGATCGCCCTGCCGCTCCGGCAGCACCGCCGCATCGAGGCGGCCGCGCGACACCATCTCCAGCGCCGCGCGGTAGTCGTTCAGCTCCAGTCGTCGCAGCCGGGCATCCGCATCGAAGGCCGCGCCGTAGCGCTTGCCCCGGTGCACGCCGATGCTGAGACCCTGCAGATCATCCAGGCGGCGCAGCGGCGCTGCCGCGGCGCGCGTGTAGAAGGCCTTGTCCTCGGCTGGCAGCACGGTGCGGCTGTAGCTGAGAAAGCGCTCGCGCTCAGGCGTGCGCAGCGGGCCCAGCATCAGGTCGGCCTCGCCCTGTTCCATCATCTTCAGCGCCCGCGCCGACGGCACCTCGGTATAGCGCAAGGGCCAGCCCAGGCGGCGCGCCGCTTCGTTCAGCAGATCGAAGTAGAGGCCGGTCGGGCCACCCGCCCCGAAGATGCGAAAGGGCGGGTCGGCGCTACCCACCACGCGCAGCTCGACGCTCTCGGCCTGAGCAGCCCATGGGGCGCCCGCGAGCCCGCCGAGCAGCAGGATTGACAGGCAGTGACGGCGTGGACGGTTCATCGGCTGGGTGATGAGGCGATCAGTCCGCAGCATAGCGGCGGATCCGCCAGGCGCGTCATCACCAGCGGGCGCGTCCTTGCGCAATATCGAGGATCAGGCGCAGATTCAGCACCAGCTTGGGCTCGATGGAATCGATCTGCACGAACTCGGCATCAGTGGTGTGGGCGCCAAAGCCGCGCAGGCCCAGCCCCTCCAGCACCGGCGCCTTGGTGGCCAGTGCGGCGAAGGCGGCATCGGTGCCACCGCCGCTGGGCTTGTCGCGCACCACCAGATTCATGCCCTGCTCGCCGGCCAGCGTGCCGACATGGGCACCCAGCGCGCGCGAAGCGTCGGTGGCCTGCAGCGGCGGGCGGCGGCGCTCGAAATTGAGCGTCACCTCGGACTCCGGCAGCAGCCGGTTCTTGATGCGCTCGCGCAGCGTGGCCTCGATGCCGTCGAAGTCGGCCACCCGGTCGACGCGGATGTCGGCCGAAGCCTCGGCCGCCGGCGGAATCATGTTGCGCACGATGCCGGCGCGTGCCAGCGTCCAGTGCACTTGGCGGCCGACGCTGCGATCGGACAGATCGCGCGCCTGCAGCACCTGATGTGCCAGCTCATACAGCGAGTTGACGCCGCGCTCGGGTGCCGCACCGGCATGCGAGGCGCGGCCCCTGACCAGCAGGTTGGCCGCGGCAATGCCGCTGGTGGCCAGGCGCAGGCTGTCGGGTCCGGCAGGTGCGCCGCCGCCCTCGTAGGACAGCACCACATCGTGCTCGCCGCCCAGGCGGGTGATGGTGTTGCGCGAGGCCGGCGAGCTGATTTCCTCGTCGCCGTTGATCAGCACCGTCAGCAGGCCGTAGTCCTGCACATTGAGCGTGCGCAGCAGCGCCACGGTATGCAGGATCACGGCCACGCCCTGCTTGTCGTCGGCGATGCCCAGGCCATAAGCCTTGTCGCCGTCGACGCGGAAGGGCTGCTGCGCCAGCATGCCGCGCGGATAGACGGTGTCCATATGCGCCAGCAGCAGGATCTTCTTGCTCCCGCGGCCCGTGAAACTGGCCTTGACGATGCGCCCCGGCTGCTCGGGCGTGTCGAACATCTTGTAGTGATCGGCAGCGGGCGGCTCGATCAGCTCGACCTTGCCGCCCAAGGACTGCAGTCGCGCGCTGATGTAGCCGGCGATGCGGTCCAGACCCTCGCGATCCGAACTGCCCGACTCGATCTCGACCAGCTCCTTCATGGTCTGCAGCAGGGCCGGCTTCTCCTTGGCCGCCAGGGCGCGCAAGGTCTCCAGGCTCGGCGCCTGGGCCTGGGCCAGCAAAGGCAAGGCCAGGGCGAAGGCTGACAACAGGCCTAGCGCCAGGCGGCGCGGTCGGTGGAGCGAAAGATGGGTCATGGCGACAAGCCCCTGCATCGATAGTGGTGCCTGCATGCTAGCCGCCGCCTGCGCCACGGCCACCCTGGCTTGACCCAGGTTTGAACGCACAGCGCCCAGCGTTGCAAGATTTCAGGGCGGCGGTGCCAGCCACTGCAGCCAGCGGCCATGCGGATGCGACCAGGCCAGCGCCTGCTGCTGCAGCGCGCCGCCGTCATCGGCCCATTGCAGGGTCCACAGGCTGCTCGATCCGGGCAGATAGTCCTGCGGCAGCGGCGGCAGGGCCAGCGCCGGCGGACGCAAGGCTGCGGCCTCGGCGCTGAGCCAGACCAGGCCGTGCTGGCGCATCAGGTCCGCCACGCGTACGCGGTGGCGGGCCAATTCCGGCGCGTCGAAATAGGCCAGCACCCAGGAGTTGAGCAGAACCGGCTGCACGCCGGGCGGCAGTTGCGCCAGCCAGTCCTGCAGCAGCGCCAGGCCGTCCTCCGCCTGACGCAAAGGGTACGCAGCTTGACGCGCCAGCAGTACCGCCTGTGCCAGCCGCTCGGCGCGCACGCGGTCATGCGGCCACAAGCAGGCCTGCAGCCAGCGCACCGCGGCCGGGTCCTGCACATCGACCGGCGCCAGGTCCACGCCCAAGCGCGCCGCCAGCCGCCATGGCCCAGGCGCTGGCGGCGGCGCGTCACCGCGCCACTCACAGCGGATCAGCGGACGCGCTGGGCCAGCCGGCTCAGCCCCGCGCTGAAAGGACGCGTAGTCATAGGAATAGGCATCCACACCCAGATTGAGCCCCGCGCTGCAGCCGAAGTCGAACAGCGCCAGACGGTCGGCGCCACGCCAGCAGGCGATGTGATTCAGCGCCGGCCACAGCACGGCGCAGCGCCCGATCTCGTTGGTCTGGGTGGCACGACCGCGAAGATGCGCAATCAGCGCCGACTGCTCGCGCCGCGCAAAGTCCAGCAGCAGGACGGGCAGCGCGGCATCCGGCGCGCGGCTGCCGCCACAGCTGGGGTAGTAGGACGCCAGCGGATGATCGACGCCCGCCAGCAGCCGCTCGTGCAGCGCCGCCAGCAGCAGATTGGGCCGCGCCTGCTGGCCGGGTGCATGCTGCATCAGCGCCAGCAGTTCAGGCGCATCGGCGATGGCTCGGCAGATCGCCACATAGAGCGGATCGTCAGTGCATTCCTGCTCGGCAAAGCGGCGGTACTGGGCGGCCCAGGTCTGCAGCCTTGCGCTGTCGACCGCGCCGGGATGGCCTTGTTGTTCGTCATGGATCTGCATGGCGCCAGCCTAAGGGCGAAGCGCCGGGCAGAATGTCAGGCACACGACATTGACGGAGCGGGCCGCATGAGCGAGGACAGCAAGCCGGCCGAACTGCAGCGGCTGCTGCAGGGGAATTTTGCGCAGCTGACGCTCAAGCCCGCCGCGCTGCAGGCGCTGGCGGCACTGGTGGCCCAGCGCACGCTGCGCCGCGGCAGCGTGCTGTTTGCGCAGGGCCAGTCGGTGCAGGCCTTCTTTGCGGTGCAACGCGGCGAGATCGAGACCCGCTTCGGCGCGCCGGACGGCAGCGTGTCGGTGCTGGAGTATGTGCAGCCGCCCAACTTCTTCGGCCTCTCGGCCTTCGCCGCCGGCCTGCCTTCGCGCTATGAGGCGCTGGCCAGCAAAGCCAGCCGTCTGTGGGTTTTCGGCCCCGAGGCCTATCGCTACCTGATGGACGAGGTGCCGGGCTTCGCCCGCGCAATGCTGGCCGAGCTGTCACGGCGTTATGACGGCACCTTGCATCTGCTGGAGGCTTCGCGCCACAGCGGGGCGGCTGAGCGCATGCAGCTGGCACTGGCCCAGCTGCGCCGCGAGCGCGCCCAGGGCGAAGCGGATGCGGACGGCTGGCTGGCCCTGGCCGCCACGCAGGCCGAGCTGGCGGCGCTGGCGAACGTCTCGCGGCAGACCATCAACCAGCTGCTGCGCCAGGCGGTGGCCAAAGGCCGACTGCGCCATCGCTACGGACGGCTGTGGGTGCGCGCCTGAACGGCGCTGGCGACTCAGGCCTTGAGCGCCGCCTCGATGTCCTTGCGCAGCTTCTCCGGAGCGTCGGTCGGCGCGTAGCGCTTGAGCACCTGGCCGTCGCGGCCCACCAGGAACTTGCTGAAGTTCCACTTGATGCCCTCGGTGCCGAGGAAGCCCGACTTCTCGGACTTCAGCCACTGCCACAGCGGGTGCGCCTCGGCACCGTTGACCTTGACCTTGGCCATCATCGGGAAGCTGACGCCGTAGTTCATCTCGCAGAAGGAGGCGATCTCCTCGTTGCTGCCCGGGTCCTGGCCGCCGAACTCGTTGCTGGGAAAGCCGATCACCACCAGGCCCTGCTCGCGGTAGTCCTGCCAGAGCTGCTCCAGGCCCTTGAACTGGGGCGTGAAGCCGCAGGCGCTGGCGGTGTTGACGATCAGGATGACCTTGCCGCGCTGGCTGGCCAGATCGGCGGGCTTGCCGTCGATGGAGATGGCGCTGAAATCGTAGATGCTTTGGCTCATGGTGTCGTCCTTGTCAGGCGGCGCATGCTAGCTCAATGGCCGCTCGGACGTCGCTCCAGGGTTGCCAGCAGGGCCGCAGCCAGGATGCACAGGCCGCCGACAGCGGTCTTGCCGTCCAGGCTGCCACCACCCAGCCACAGCGCCGAGATCGCCGCAGCCGGCACCTCGATCAGCATGATCACCGCCGTCACATTGGCTGGCAGACGCGCTGCCCCATATTGAAGGGACAGGTTGGAGAGGAAGAACAGCAGGGCTGCAGCGGCCACCGGGATGGCCCAGAGCCAGCCCGGCAAGCTGGGCCAAGGACTCAGGCCGCTGCCCGACAGCGCCAGCGCCGCCAGGCCGGCCACCACCGCACCGCCGCTGAACATGGCCAGCGCACGCGCAGATGCATCCCGCGCCGCCTCGCGCCGCAGCATCACATTGTTGAGGGCAAAGGCAAAGCCGCCGGCCACGCCCAGCCAGTCCGGCAGGCTGCTCGGCAGCGGCAGGCCACCGCCTTCAGGCCACAGCACGGTGGCCGCCCCGGCCAAGGCCAAGGCCATGCGCCCCAGGGCCAGCGCAGTGAGTTGCTCGCCCAGCACCAGGCGCGCCAGCAGCACGGCCCACAGCGGCATCAGGTAGAACAGCAGCACCACCCGCACCACATCGCCGGTGGCCACGCCCCAGTTGAAACAGGTGTTGCTGGTGCCGGCCGCCAGCATCACCACCCACAGGGCGGGACTGCGGCGCAGCTCGGCCAGCGCGCCGCGCGAGCCGATGGCGATCACCAACAGCGACAAGCTGTAGAGCAGCGCCGTGGTCCACAAGGGATGCAGCCCCGCGGCATGGAACTGCCGGAACGGCCACCAGGACAGGCCCCAGACCAGGGCGTTGAAGGCAAGTGCGAGATAGGCCATGAGCGGCGGCAGCGCCCTGGCTCGGCAGACGGGCGCGAAAGAAGCCGGCCGGACAGGCCTGCAAGTAGGAGCGATGGGGGGGTTGGCCGGCCGCAACAAATGCTGCAGAAACTGCCGCGGACTTGTGACATTGCCGGCTCACAATGCCCAGGGTTTATAGCATGGCGAAATGGCCGGACTTGGCATTCCAATCGGCCAGCCGCGCGCTGCTGGACTGCAGCAGTCTCGATCGAACCACGCATCACTGATGGGGGCTCTCTCTTGAATCACTTGGTCTGCTACACGCCGCGAGACTTGCAGTCAGCCTCGGCGCCTTCTCTGGAGACCTACCGCTGGCGCCTGCTGGCACAAGGCGATTCGTGGTTCTCCACCGCCGCGGCCAAGCTCAGTGCACACGCCAACCTGCTGCAGGAACTGGTGTTCGCGCAGCCCGTCATGGCGGTCAACTGCGCCGGCCAGGGCGACGCGCTGGAGCATATGGTCGACCTGGAAGCCGCGCCAGATTTCGTCAGGCTGCTCAGCGCTGACGACGCCCCGGTCTGGGACGGCGTGCTGCTGTCGGTGGGCGGCAACGACCTGATCGACGCTGCCAAGGTGCCGGCCCATCCGCCCGCACCCAATCAGCAAGACCTGACCCCGCTGCATCTGCGCCTGCTGCGCCACCAGACCGAGTGGGGCCCACCCTCGGCCGGCGTGGCGCGCTACTTCTCGGAGCCGGGCTGGCAGACCTATGCCGCCTATCTGCGCAGCAATATCAGCCATCTGCTGAGCCTGCGCGACCAAGGGCCGTCTCGCGGCAAGCCGGTCTTCATGCACTGCTATGCGGTGCCGATGCCGCGCCCGGCCGGCGCGCCGGAATCCGGCCCCTGGCTGTATCCGGCCTTCAAGGCCTATGCGATTCCCGCCGCCGACTGGGCCGCCGTCAGCCGGCTGATGGTGGTGCACCTGGCCCAGCTGCTGAAGAGTCTGGCGGCCGACCCGGTCAACTTCCCCGGCCTGAAGGTGTTCGACTCGACCGCCGTGCCGCTGGCGCTGGCCACACCGGGCAGCACCGGCATCAGTGGCGACTGGCACAACGAGATCCACCTCAACCACAGCGGCTCGTTGAAGATCGGCCGGGCCTGGAGCGAGCATATCGAGGCGGTGCTGCGCGGCCCGCTGCCCAGCACCGGCAAGAAGAAGACCTGAGGCTGGACTGAGCACAGTGCCAAGGCCAGAGGCCTTGGCCTTCGCTAGGCACAAACAGTCCTCAGGACTGTTTGCGTCCGGGCTCAGCCTGCGCACTGTGCGACGCCCGCCGAAGGCAGCTGCGCCTGCAAGCGCAGTGGCTGAGGCTGGCCCTCGTCAGGCGCGGCTCAGTGGTGGTCGGAGCGCGCCAGACTCATCAGGCGCGCCAACTCCTCGGGGTGGCGCACGCAGTTGCTGCGGTGCCAGCGCTGGATCAGCCACATGGTGCCCGCTACCACCACACCAAAAATGCTGATCGCGCCAAAGGCCGACATGCCGAACTTGGTCAGGCCGGCATAGAGCGCGCCCAGGCCCAGGATGCAGGCCTGCTCGTTGAAGTTCTGCACGGCGATGGAGCGGCCCGCGCCCATCAGGTTGTGGCCGCGGTGCTGCAGCAGTGCATTCATCGGCACCACCAGGAAGCCGCCGATGGCACCCAGCATGATCAGGAAGGGTGCGGCCACCCAGACATTGCTGATCACATTCATCAGGATCACCAGCAGGCCCATCGCGATGCCCAGCGGGATCACGCTGGTGGCCTTGTCCAGCCGCATATACATCGAGGCCACCACCGCGCCGACCGCGGTGCCGATGGCCACCACGCCGACCAGGCTGGACGCCTGGGTGGTGCCATAGCCCAGCGCCGCAGCAGCCCAGGCCAGCACGATGTAGCGCAGATTGCCCGAGACGCCCCAGAACAGTGTGGTGGTGGCCAGCGAGATCTGGCCCAGCTTGTCCTGCCACAGGCGCGAGTTGCAGGACATGAAATCGCGCACCAGCCCGGTCACGCCACCATCCATCGGCTGCAGCGTGGCATCGGTGCGCGGGATGCGCAGATTGAACAGCGCCGCCACCACATACAGGCCGACCAGGCTGGCAATCGCCGCCTCGGGTGCGGTATCGATGCCGGTGTCGATCATCGGCAGGTCCAGGCCCAGCAGGAAGGGCGAGACATGCGCGCCCACCAACTGGCCGCCCAGCAGCACGCCCAGGATGATGGAGCCGATCGTCAGCCCTTCGATCCAGCCATTCGCCTTGACCAACTGCGAAGGCGGCAACAGTTCGGTCAGGATGCCGTACTTGGCCGGCGAGTAGGCCGCCGCGCCGAGGCCGACGATGGCATAGGCCAAGAGCGGATGGCTGCCGAACAGCATCAGGAAACAGCCCACCACCTTGATGGTGTTGGAGACGAACATCACCCGCCCTTTGGGCACCGCATCGGCAAAGGCGCCGACGAAGGGCGCCAGCAGCACATAGAACAGCGCGAACATCGGCACCAGGGCCGCGCGCTGCCATTCCGGTTCACCCGAGGTGCGCAGCAACTCGACCGCAGCGACGAACAGCGCGTTATCAGCCAGCGAGCTGAAGAACTGCGCCGACATGATGGTGTAGAAGCCTTTTTTCATCTGCCCTACGGGGTACTGCGGCTCATCTGCGGCGGGTTGACGGAAAAGGGCTGAGGCTGAACCTGCACCCGGAGCGGGCAGCATGAGCTGCGGCGGGTTTATAGCATGCAGTGCTTGCACGGCTGATCAGGGCCGGGCCGGATGACACAATCTCGGCCATGCCGCGTCCGATCGAAGCCCTGATCCACACCACCGCCCTTGCCCACAACCTGGCGCGCGCGCGCGACAGCGCGCCCGACGCCAAAGTCTGGGCCGTCGTCAAGGCCGACGCCTACGGCCATGGCATCGAGCGCGCATTCGAAGGCCTGCGCGCCGCCGACGGCTTCGCGCTGCTGGACCTGGACGAGGCGCAGCGCCTGCGCAAGCTCGATTGGCGCGGGCCAATCCTGCTGCTGGAAGGCTGCTTCGAGGCGCGCGATCTGGAGCTGTGCTCGCGCCTCAAGCTCTGGCATGCGGTGCATTGCGAGCAGCAGATCGACTGGCTGGCCATGCACAAGACGCACGAGCCGCACCGTGTCTTTCTGAAGCTCAACAGCGGCATGAACCGCCTGGGTTTCACGCCGGCCGCCTTCCGCGGCGCCTGGAACCGGCTCAACGCCCTGCCCCAGGTGGACGAGATCTCGCTGATGACGCATTTCTCCGACGCCGACGCGCAGCGCTTGGGCCAGGACGGCATCGCCCACCAGCTGGCGCTGTTCGACGAACTGACCGCCGACCTGCCTGGCGAGCGCAGCCTGGCCAACAGCGCGGCCACGCTGCGCCATGCGACCCGCGTGCGCAGCGACTGGGTGCGCGCCGGCATCATGAGCTACGGCGGCGTGCCCGACTTCCCTGAACACGACGACGCCCACTGGGACCTGCGCCCGGCGATGACGCTGCGCTCCAAGATCATCGCCACGCAGAACCTGCAGCCCGGCGACACCGTGGGCTATGGCTCCAGCTTCACCGCCGACAAGCCGATGCGCATCGGCATCGTCGCCTGCGGCTATGCCGACGGCTACCCCCGCCACGCCCCCACCGGCACGCCGGTGCTGGTGGACGGCCTGGCGACGACCACGGTGGGCCGCGTCTCAATGGACATGCTGAGCGTCGACCTGACGGCCCTGCCCGAAGCCCGCTTCGGCAGCGAAGTGACGCTGTGGGGCCAAGGCCCGCGCGGCCGCAATCTGCCCATCGACGCGGTGGCGCGCTCGGCCGGCACCATCGGCTACGAGCTGATGTGCGCGCTGGCGCGGCGCGTGCCGGTCAGCACGGTCGACTGATCACACACGGAAAACAAGAGCACGCCATGGACCTGCCCGCCCACCAGCTCAGCATGACGGTGCTGATGACGCCCGACATGGCCAACTTCTCCGGCAATGTGCACGGCGGCACCATCCTGAAGCTGCTCGACCAGGCCGCCTATGCCTGCGCCAGCCGCTATGCCGGCCGCTATGTGGTGACGCTGTCGGTCGACCAGGTGATGTTCCGCCAGCCCATCCATGTGGGCGAGCTGGTCAGCTTGCTGGCCTCGGTCAACTTCACCGGCAGCAGCTCGATGGAGATCGGCATCAAGGTGGTGGCCGAGAACATCCGCAGCCAGGTCGTGCGCCACGCCAACAGCTGCTTCTTCACGATGGTGGCGGTGGACGACGCCGGCAAGCCCGTGGCCGTACCACCGCTCAAGCCCGCCACGCCCGACGAGCAGCGCCGCTGGGCGGCCGCCAAGGTGCGGCGCGAGCTGCGCCAGGAGCTGGAGCAGCGCTACCGCCAGCTGCGCGCACCCGAGGCCGCGTCCTGATGCAGCTGGACTGGCGCCCCAGCGAAGCGGAGCTGGACTTCAGCTTCGTGCGCGCCCAGGGCGCCGGCGGCCAGAACGTCAACAAGGTCTCGACCGCCGCACATCTGCGCTTCGACATCCGCGCGTCCAGCCTGCCCGAGGTGATCCAGCAGCGCCTGCTGCACCTCTCCGACCAGCGCATCAGCACCGATGGCGTGGTCGTGATCAAGGCCCAGGAGCACCGCAGCCAGGAGCGCAACCGCGCCGACGCCATCGAACGGCTGGTGGAGCTGGTGCAGAGCGTGGCCCACACGCCCAAACCCCGCAAGGCGACCAAGCCGACCTATGGCTCGCAGCAGCGCCGCCTGCAAGGCAAGTCGCTGCGCAGCGGCGTCAAGGCCGGGCGGGGGCGGGTGCGGTCGGGCGAGTAGCGACAAACAGGCTGACCAGGCTCAGGCCCATGCCGCTGAGCGACAGCACTGTGGGCTGCCAGCCCTCGAACAGCGCCGAGATCAGCAGCGCGATGACCGGGATCACCACGCCGGTCAGCGCCGCGCGCGCCGCGCCTTGCGCCTGGGCCAGCTTGAAATACAGCACGAAGGCCACCACTGAGCCGAACACCGACAGGTAGAGCAGCGAGAGCAGATAGCTGGGCCGCGTGTCGAAGTGCAGCCCGGCGCCGCTGGTCAGCGAGGCCAGCGTGAGGAAGAGCGCGCCATAGCCCATGCTCCAGGCCAGCACCGGCACCAGCGCAAGGTTGCGCCGGGTCAGGGTCAAAGTCAGCACATTGCCGATGCAGGCGCACAGCACCGCCAACAGGCCCAGGCCCAGGCCCAGCAACGCGTTCGGCCGCGCGCCGGTGGCGGCGATCTCGGGCCAGAAGATCATCGCCACGCCGGCCACCGCACCGGCCGAGGCCAGCAGGAAGCGCCGCGTCACCGACTGGCCGAAGAACAGCCGGCCCGACAACGCATTGCCGAACACCATCAGCGAGAACAGCACCGCCACCAGGCCGGTGGGGATGTGGCGCTCGGCCTCGTAGACCGACCAGTAGTTGCCGCTGTACTGCACGATGCCGGTGGCCAGCATCAGCACATGGGCCGAGCGCGGCAGCGCCAGCAGCGCCTCGCCGCGCCAGCGCGCCAGGGCGGCCAGCATCAAGGCCGCCAGCGCGAAGCGCCAGGCCACGGAATTGAGCACCGGCACCGCGCTGTCGAGCTGGTAGAGGATGACGTGCCAGGTGCTGGCCCAGATCAGGGTGGGCAGCCAGAACAGCCAGCGTTGTTGGGAAGCAGAAGGCATGAATGAAACAGCTCAACTCGGAATGATGGTCACGCGCGGCCAGCGCTGCGCATAGGCCTTGGACTCAGTGCGGCGGCGGTACTCGGCGACGCTGACACGCCGCGGATTGCGCCGCACCACCATGCCCAGCAGATCGTCCAGGCCCAGCGGCGCGATCAGCTCAAGGCGATCACTCTGATGCAAGCGAACACCGACCGCTGTGGCGTACTCAGGCCAGCTCGCCACGGCCTCGCTCAGCGATCCCAGCGGTTCCACCGCGTGGCCGAAATAGCACTCGAACCACAGATGCACCGCTGCCTGATTGGTGACCTCCCAGGGCAGGCCTGGCAGGTGCTCGCACAGGCGAGCCTGCAACGCAGCGTCCTGGGAGCCGTCCAGGCAGCCCGCATCAAAGTAGGCCAGGTCCACATCGGCCAGGCTGCTGGGCTGGGCATGGCCATGCAGATGGTCCCAGACCAGATTGCGCAGCGCGCCCGCGCCTATGCACCACTCGCGCAGGCCCAGCTCGCGCGCGGCCCGCAGCGCGTCCATCATCCAGCCGGCCTCGCGGACCATGTCGATCAAGGCGGCGCGCTGTGCGGCGCTTGGGTCCATCGAGACTCCTGACTTCTTGTGGCTGATCGGCTTAAAGGGCGCGGGCCGCTTGAAGCGGCCCGGCTTAGCGCAAGCAAGGGAAAGCAGGCTCAGGCCGCGCGCTTGAAAGTGGCCAGCAGCAAGCCGGCGGCGACAAAGAGCGAGCCGAAGCTGCGGTTCAGCAAGCGGATCTGGCGCTCGGAGCGCAGCGCGCTCAACACGCGCGCGGCCAGTACGGTGTAGCCGGCCATCACCACCAGATCGGTGAAGCACAGCGTGGCGCCGATCACCAAGTATTGCGTCAGCAGGCTTTGCTTGAGGTCGAGAAACTGCGGCACCACGGCCAGAATGAAGACCGTGCCCTTGGGATTGAGCGCATTGATCACCCAGCCGCGCAGCACCAGCTGGCGCCGCGACACCAGGCTGGCATCCAGATTGGAGGCCACCATGGGCTTGGCCGGCGCGCGCCACTGCTGCACGCCCAGCCACACCAGATAGGCCACGCCTGCCCATTTGATGATGGCAAATCCCAGCGAAGAGGTGGCGATCAGCGCGCCCAGGCCCAGGCCGACCAGCAGGATCTGGGTCAGGATGCCCAGCACCAGGCCGAAGGTGGTGAAGTAGCCGCGGCGGAAGCCGTGGTTCAGGCCCGAGCTCATCGCCGCGATGGCGCCAGCGCCGGGTGAGAGGCTGATGGCCCAGGACGCCGCGAAGAACGCCAGCCAGACAGAGAATTCCATGAGATATGCACTCCAGGCGCCCGCCCGACAGCGGCGGCGCGAGCGGGGGTTGTAGCACGGCCGTGCCCGGACAGGCGCACGCCGGCATTACAGTCGTGCGCAAGGCGCCGCCCACGATGCGCCAGCCAGGGAGCCTTCACCGATGAGCCCGTCTTCTCCGTCCGCACTGGCGCGCCGCGAGCGCGCTTTCGTCGAACACACCCGCGCCCGCCTGCAGCAGCAGCGCTGGCTGCGCCTGCATGTGCTGCTGATCGCCATGCTGACGCTGGCCGGCCTGATGGGCACCGGCCTGCTACTGCGCCTGGCCGGCATCGAGTCGCTGGCGCTGCGCTATGCACTGGCGCTGCCGCTGGCCTATCTGATCTACCTGGGCCTGCTGCGCCTGTGGGCCGGCTATCTGCTGAGCGATGACCAAGACGCCGGCCCTGATGCCATGGATGCGCTGGAGCTGTTGCCAGATCTGCCGCTGCCGCGCGGCGGAGGCAGCAGCGCCCCATTGCCGCGCTTCGAGGCCGGCGGTGGCGACGACTTCGGCGGCGGCGGCGCCACCGCCAGCTTTGCCGATGCCGGCGAAGGCGCAGGCGAGATCGCCACCGAGGTGGCCGGCCAGACCTTGAAGATCGGCGCCAAGGCGCTGGATGGCGCGGATGAAGGCGCGGTGGTGATCGTGCCGCTGCTGGTGGTACTGGCCATCGGCGCGCTGCTGATGACAATGCTGGGCCTGGGCGTGTTCGCCTTGTTCGGCGTGGATGTGCTGATGGCGGTGGTTCTGGAGGTGGCGCTGGCCGGTCTGGCCGGCGGCTTTGCCTGGCGCCGCCGCCGCGAAGGCTGGCTCAGGCACGCCTTTAGCCACACCTGGAAGGCCGCGCTGGCGATGCTGCTCTGCGGTGTGCTGCTGGGTGCAACACTGGACCACTGGGTGCCGCAGGCGCAATCGCTGCCGCATGCGCTGAAGCTGCTGCGTGGCGGCTGATGCCGCAGGGCCGCTGACCGACCTGCGCCCCCGGGCAAGACCCGACTCCGCCACGGCGGCGCCTCCCTACACTGCGCCCACCCCTCGCTGCCCGGAGTCGGCCATGCCTGCTGCTGTCCCTGCCTCGTGTGTTCGCGCGCTGCGACGCCTGAGCCTCACGCTGGCCGCTGCCGGCGCGCTGCTGGCCCTGCCGGCCGCCCAGGCCCAGACCCTGCGCATCGCCAGCGCCTTCGACCCGCAGACGATGGACCCGCATGCACTGGCCCTGCTGTATCACACCCGGGTGTCCTTCCAGATCTATGAATCCCTGGTCGGCCGAGACGAGAAATACCAGCTCGAACCCGCGCTGGCCACCGCCTGGCAGATGAACAGCCCCACCAGCTGGCGCTTCACGCTGCGCCAGGGCGTCAAGTTCCATGACGGCAGCCCCTTCACCGCCGACGACGCAGTGTTCTCGCTAGAGCGCACGTTGGCCCCGCCCTCGCAACGCGCCTTCCAGCTCAAGGGCGTGAAGGCGGTCAAAAAAGTCGATGAACGCACGATCGAGATCCAGCTGGAAGCGCCCGATGCGGTGCTGCCCGAGAAGCTCCCCTTCATCGGCATGATGAGCAAGGCCTGGAGCGAGCGCCATGGCGTGACGCGCGCGCAGGACTTCAACGGCAAGCAGGAAACCTACACGGTGCGCAATGCCATGGGCACCGGCCCCTTCCGGCTGGACAGCTACCAGCCCGATGTGGCGCTGCAGCTCAAGCGCCATGCCGGCTGGTGGGGCTGGGCCGATGCCAGGCGCCACGGCAATCTCCAAGAGGTGCGCTTCGTGCCGATCAAGAGCGACGCGACCCGGCTGGCGGCGCTGGCCTCGGGCGAGGTGGACCTGGTGTTGGACCCGCCCTTCCAGGATGTCAACCGGCTCAAGGCTGACCCGCGCATCACGCTGTTGCAGATGCCTGACATCGGCCAGCAATACCTGACCTTCGACCACGCGCGCGAGGAGCTGGAGTTCAGCGATGTGAAGGGCAAGAACCCCTTCAAGGATCTGCGCGTACGCCGCGCCGTCTATCACGCCATCAATATGCCGCTGATCATCGACAAGGTGCTGCGCGGCCAGGGCACGCCCACCGGCGCCTTCTTGTCGACCCTGGTGGACGGCAGCCCGGCCGAGCTAGACCGGCGCCTGCCGCACGACCCGGCCCGGGCACGCGCGCTGCTGGCCGAGGCCGGCTATCCGAACGGGTTCACCGTGACGCTGGACTGCGTCAACGTGGCCTGGCGCGAGAACACGTGCCAGGCGATGGCGGCGATGCTGACCCAGGTCGGCATCAAGACCACGCTGCGCAGCAGCCCGACCAACCAGTTCTTTCCCAAGCTCAGCCAGGCCTCGGCCAGCTTCGTCGAGTACGGCTGGACGCCGACGCCCGATGCCTGGTCCTCGCTGAACGCGCTGCTGCGAAGCTATGACCGCAGCGGCCTGGGCACCTTCAACGCCGGGCGCTATAGCAACCCGAAGCTGGACGTGCTGATCGACCAGATCCGCACCGAGCCCGACCTGACCCGCCGCCGCGCGATGGTCACCACCGTGCTGCGCCTGGCCGCCGAGGATCTGCCCTACATCCCGCTGTACCGCCGCACGCTGAACTGGGCGATGAGCAAGAAGGTCAGCGCGGTGCAGTGGCCCAGCGACGCGATCGAGCTGCGCTGGGTGCGCATGCAATAGCGCAGGGCGCTGCTGACAAGGCCTGACGCCATGCCGGCGACAATGCGCGCATGGCCAAGGACAAGACGATCTTCACCTGCAGCGAATGCGGCGGCACCAGTGCCAAGTGGCTGGGCAAATGCCCGGCCTGCGGCGCCTGGAACACGCTGATTGAAGGCCCGGCCGAGAGCGGTGGTGCCGGCAAGAACCGCTACCAGGCGCTGGCCAAGAGCCAGCCGGTGGCCACGCTGTCGGAGATCGAAGCCAGCGATTTCGAGCGCACACCGACGGGGCTGGAAGAGCTGGACCGCGTGCTGGGCGGCGGCATCGTCGCCGGCGGCGTGGTGTTGATCGGCGGCGACCCGGGCATCGGCAAATCAACGCTGCTGCTGCAGGCGGTGGATGCGCTGTCGCAAGGGCTGAAGGTCTTGTATGTCACCGGAGAGGAAAGCGGCGCGCAGGTGGCGATGCGCGCACGCCGGCTGGGGCTGACAGGCAGCCAGGTGCGGGTGCTGGCCGAGATCAGTCTGGAAAGGATCCTGGCCACGATCGAAGCGGAGGCGCCGGCCTTCTGCGTGATCGATTCGATCCAGACCGTCTACTCCGAACAGCTCAGTTCCGCGCCCGGCTCGGTGGCGCAGGTGCGCGAATGCGCGGCGCAGCTGACCCGCACCGCCAAGGCCACCGGCTGCGCGATGGTGCTGGTGGGCCATGTCACCAAGGAAGGCGCGATTGCCGGCCCGCGCGTGCTGGAGCACATCGTCGACACGGTGCTGTATTTCGAGGGCGACACGCACAGCAGCTTCCGCCTTGTGCGAGCGATCAAGAACCGCTTCGGCGCGGTCAACGAGATCGGCGTGTTCGCGATGACCGACAAGGGCCTGAAGGGCGTGGCCAACCCGAGCGCGATCTTTCTCTCCACCCATGGTGATCCGGTGCCGGGCTCTTGCGTGCTGGTGACGCTGGAAGGCACGCGGCCGCTGCTGGTGGAGCTGCAGGCGCTGGTGGATGCCGGCGGGCCGAGCCCGCGGCGCCTGTCGGTGGGCCTGGAGCGCGACCGCCTGGCCATGCTGCTGGCGGTGCTGCACCGCCATGCCGGCGTGCAGACCAATGACCAGGACGTGTTCGTCAACGCGGTGGGCGGGGTGCGCATCAGCGAGCCGGCGGCCGACCTGGCGGTGATGCTGGCGATCCAGAGTTCGCTGCGCGGCAAGGCCCTGCCCAAGGGCTTCTTCGCCTTTGGCGAGGTGGGCCTGGCCGGCGAGGTGCGGCCCGCGCCGCGCGGCCAGGAGCGGCTGAAGGAAGCCGCCAAGCTGGGTTTCAGCGTGGCCGTGGTACCCAAGGCCAATGCGCCGAAGAAGGCCATCGAAGGGCTGACCGTGCATGCGGTCGAGCGCATCGAGGACGCGATCGCCCTGTTGCGCAGCCAGGGCTGAGCACCGCAGCCAGCGGGGCCGCTGGCTGGCCTTGTCACAGCGCCGTCACGGACAGCGCTGACCATCGCGGGTTGCTTCAACTCTGCCGTACGGCAACGCCGCCATGCCTACCCAATCGACCCGCCGCCCGATGGCCCGCCCGCTGCGCCTGCTCAGCGCCTCCTTGCTGGGCAGCGCTGCCTTGCTCGGCAGTGCCGCGTTGTTGAGCGCCTGCGGCGGCGGCGATGAGATCGAGGAAGCCACGCCGGTCAGCCTCAGCCTGAGCAAGATCGGCGGCTTCGACGGTGGCGCGGTGGGCGCGGCCGAGATCACCGCCTACGACGCGAGCAGCAAGCGCCTGTTCATCGTCAACGGCGCCAACGGTACGCTGGACGTGGTGGACCTGTCCGACCCGACCCAGCCCAAGCGCATCAGCACGATCAGCGCGGCCGCACTGGGCGGCGCGGTCAACAGCGTGGCGGTGCATGACGGCCTGGTGGCCGTGGCCATCGAAGCCCAGCCCAAGACCAGCCCCGGCACGGTGGCCTTCTACAACGCGGCGGATCTGCGCCTGCTGGGCAGCGTCAAAGTCGGCGCCTTGCCCGACATGCTGGCCTTCACACCCGACGGCAAGATGGTGCTGGTGGCCAACGAGGGTGAGCCCAACAGCTATGGCCAGGCCGACTCGGTCGATCCGGAAGGCTCGATCAGCCTCATCACCGTCAACGGCGGCAGCAACCCGACGGCGGTAACGGCCGACTTCAAGGCCTTCATCGGCCAGGAAGCAGCGCTGCGCGCCCAGGGCGTGCGCATCTTCGGCCCCGGCGCCAACGCCGCGCAGGATCTGGAGCCCGAGTACATCGCCATCAGCGACGACGGCAAGACCGCCTACGTGACGCTGCAGGAGAACAATGCCGTCGCCATCGTCGACATCGCCACGGCCAAGGTCACTGCCATCAAGGCCTTGGGCGTCAAGGACCACAGCCTGCCCGGCATGGGCCTGGACGCCAGCGACGAGGACGGCGGCAGCAACACCAACAGCGGCACGCCGGCCATCAAGATCGCCAACTACCCAGTCAAGGGCATGTACCAGCCGGATGCGATTGCGCAGTTCAGCGTCAATGGCAAGCGCTACCTGATCACCGCCAACGAGGGCGAGGCGCGCGCCGACTGGCCCGGCTACAGCGATGAGACGCGTGTGCGCAGCCATTGCAGCGCCGGCCTGGACCCCAGCGTGTTCCCGGACGCAGCGAACCTGATCCTGGACTCCAACCTGGGCCGCCTGCGCATCTCCGCCAACCCCAACGGCAGCAGCGCCGGCAAGAACGCAGCCGGCCAGTGCACCGAGCTCTACAGCTTCGGCGCCCGCTCCTTCACCATCTGGGACAGCGAGATCAAGCGCGTCTACGACTCGGGCGACGAATTCGAGCAGCGCACCAAGGCGCTGGCCAATGTGCCCTTCAACAGCAGCCACGACAGCGCCACGCTGGATGGCCGCAGCGCCTCCAAAGGGCCGGAGCCCGAGGGCGTCGCCGTCGGCAAGATCGGCAGCAAGACCTTTGCCTTCATCGTGCTGGAGCGTGTCGGCGGCGTGATGGTCTACGACGTCAGCACGCCCGAGAAACCGGTCTTCATGCACTACCTGAACACACGCAACGCCGTCACCGGCGACCGCGGCCCCGAGGGCGTGGTGTTCGTGCCCGCGGCCAAGTCGCCCAACGGCAAGCCGCTGCTGATCGTCGGCCATGAGGTGAGCGGCACCACGGCCGTGCTGCAGCTGAACCTCGGCTACTGAAGCTCAGCCGCCGAGGCCTCATGGGCCTCAGCGGCCCGGCAGATCGCCGGGGCGCGTCGCCGACGGATCCTGGCCCGTACGCGCATCGCTCATGGCCTCGCGGCCGGTGCGTTTGTTGCGATACATCGCGTCATCGGCAGCCTTGGTCAGCGACAGCTCGTCAATGCCATCGTCCGGGTAGAGCGCCAGCCCCAGCGAGCAGGTGATCTCGACCCGCAGGCCGCCCAGTTCCAAGGGTGCGGCCACCTGGTTGAAGATCTTGTCGGCCACCACCTGGGCGGAATCGCGCGTCACCGGGCCGGTCAGCAGCACGACGAACTCGTCGCCGCCGATGCGGCCGACGGTATCGGTCTCGCGCACTGAATTGCGGATGCGCCGCGCCACCGCCTGCAGCAGCTGGTCGCCCACCGCATGGCCATGCTGGTCGTTGACGGGCTTGAAGCGGTCCAGGTCGAGCAGGATCAGGCCGATGCTCTCGTTGTAGCGGCGCGCGTTGGCCAGCGCGAAGTGCAGGCGCTCGTCGAAATGCGCACGGTTGGCCAGCTCGGTGAGCGGGTCGTGCAGGGCCATGAAGCGCACGCGCTCCTCGGATTCGCGCCGCACGCTGATGTCGGACAGCGTGCCGATCATGCGCAGCGGCAGGCCCTTGCCATCGCGCTCGATCACCGTGCCGCGCGCCAGCACCCAGCGCCAGCCGCCCGCGCCATCGGCCACGCGGTACTCGCTGACCAGCTGGGTGGCGCTGCCGTCCAGGCAGCGCTGGATCTCGCTGTGCAGGCGCGGCATGTCGTCGGCATGGGTGCAGGCCAGCATCTGCGACATATTGGGCTCGCCCTGTCCGGGCTTCATGCCCATGATGGACTTCCAGCGCGCCGAGGTGCTGAGCATGCTGCCTCGCAGCTGCCAGTCCCAGACGCCGTCCCCGGCGCCTTCCAGCGCAAAGGCCCATCGCTGCTCGCTTTCGCGCAGGGCGCCGGTCATGCGCTCGGCCAGCGTCTGAGCGCGATCGCGCGCCGTCGACAGCAGCCAGGCCAGTACCGCCAGCAGCAGTGCGAAACCGGCGCCGGTGGCCAGCACGGTGTTGGCCCCGGTGGCGCCCTTGAGCGCGGCGAACTCGCGCCCGGCCTGCACCGTCAGCGTCCAGGTCTGGCCGCCGTTGAGCAGGTATTCCTGCCCGGCCAGCAGCGCTTCACTGGCCTTGCCAGCGCGGTAGAGGAGATCGGCATCGTCCTCGCCCTGGCCGTCATGCAGGCTCAGCGCCAGCCCCGCCGGCAACTCGCCGTACAGGCCGGACATCAGCTCATGCACGCGCACCGGCAAAGCCACCCATCCGCGCAGGCCTTCCCGGCGGGCCTGCACTGAGGCCGGCACCAGCTCGCCGTCGTACAGCGGCAGCGCCATCAGGAAGCCCGGTGCGGACGGCAGGCCCAGCTGAGCCAGGTCGATGCGGGTCGATAGCGCGATGCGGCCCGAATCCCTGGCCAGCTCAAGGGCGCGCAGCGCGCGCGGATCAGCCGCCAGGTCGAGCCCCAAGCTGCCCTTGTTGCTGGCCACCAGTGGCTCGATCTGCGTGACCGCTGCATAGTGGCTGCGCTGGCCCTCCGGCCGCAGCGCGAGCCCGGCGCGGCCACGCTGCTCGTGGCTAAGCCATTCCAGCCGCATCACGCCCTGGACGCCCGCGAAGTCGGCGCCCAGCGGCAGCGCATCGACATAGCGCTGCAGCGCCCGCGGCGTGGCCTGCTGCGGCGCGGCCTGCACAAAGCCCTGCACGCCCTGCAGCAGGTGGGTGTAGGCCGCCATGCTCTGCTCGATGCGCAGACTGGCCTCGCGCTGGCTGACATCAAAGCTGAATTGCAGATGCTGGCGGTCCAGCTCGCGCTCGTGCAGCCAGTAGAGCAGCGTCAGCCCCAGGGCCAGCCCCAGCACCAGCAGGGGCAGCCCGCGCCAGTACAGGCATTTGGCCAGCAGGTCCTTGGCAGCCATGTGCTTGCTCTGGCAGGGTGGGTCAGAAATTGACCATGGCCCGGGCCAGTTCGGGCTTGAAGTACTTGAGGAAGATCTGCAGCATGGTGCCGTCACGCCGCATCTCGTCGATCAAGGCGCGCCAACGCGCCTGCTCAGTGCTCGACAGACTGGCTTTGGACATGATCAGTCCGTGCGGCACCGGCGCATCGCCGAACTCCAGGATCTGGCTGATCTCGCGGATGCTGTCCGACTCCAGCGTCGGGTAGTCGAAGGGCTCGATGATCATGGCCTGGATATGGCCCTTGGAAAGCGCATTGAAGAGCGGCGGCAGCCCGGCGGACAGGGTCAGGCGTTGCTCGGCGGCCAGGGTATCGACCAGTCGGTTGGCGCTCTCGCTGTAGCGGAAGCTGCGGATCACGCCCAGCTGCAGCGCCTTGTTGCGCTCGAAATCCTCGATGCGCGCCACCTTGGCGTCGCGCCGCAACAGCAGGTAGTACTTGTTGCTGAAATACCAGGCGAAAGCGGCAAAACCCTCGCGCTGTTCGTTGCTGATGCCCGACAGGCTGAAGTCCAGCGCGCCGGATTCGATCAGTTTCCAGATGCGCGCACGCGGCATCAGCGAGACATGCACACGGCAGCCACTGCGCCGGATCAACTCGTCGGCCACGTCCTTGTCGATGCCGGAGGACGTCTCGGCCGAATAGAGCAGTCCGTGCTCGTGCAAGGCCAGGCTCAGTGGACGGGAGCAATCCGGCCGGGCCAGCGCCAGCGCAGGCAGACCCAGCAGCAGCCCGGCGCCAAGCGCCAGCGCGGCTCGCCTGAGGCAACGCAAGGATCCGACCATTCTTCTTCTCCTGGCAGCCTTGGCGCCGCCCGCCTGTTCCCAGGACAATGGGCGCCTGCACCGTCGCCGACCGCCCTCCCCAGCCACGAAGAATAAGCCATTGCCATGTCTCAGCATCGAAATCCGCCCGGCTTTGCTCGGCGATTCCAGCCTCCGTACTACGCCGTCATCTTCACCAGCCAGCGCACCCCCGGCGAAGCAGGCTATGGCGCTGCCGCGGCACAGATGGCCGAACTGGCCGCCCAGCAGCCCGGCTATCTGGGCGCCGAGAGTGCGCGCGACGGGGACGGCCTGGGGCTGACCGTGTCCTACTGGCGCACGATGGAAGACATCGCCGCCTGGCGCCGCCAGCTGGAACATGCCACCACCCGCGACCAGGGCCGGGCCCAGTGGTACAGCCATTACGAGCTGCGCGTGGCGCGAGTCGAGCGCGCCTATGGCTGGGACCGCCAGGACGACGGCGCAGCCGACCCCGGCCCCGATTACGATCTCGCCCCATGAACCAATGGATAGGTGGGGCGCTGGCCTTGGCAGCGCTGATTCTGGGTGGGGTGTTCTTCGGCTGGCAGGGCGTGGTGCTGGCACTGTCGGGCATCATTTTCTGGCTGCTGATGCAGTTCACGCGGCTGATGCGGGTGATGCGGATGACGCAAAGCGCGCCGGTCGGCCGAATCGACAGCGCGGTGATGCTGAATGCCAAGCTGCGCGAAGGCATGCGCCTGCTGGAAGTCCTGCCGCTGACCCGCAGCCTGGGCAACAAGCTTGCGGCCGAACCCGAGACCTGGGGCTGGACCGATGCCGGTGGCGTGCGCGTAGAACTGGTCCTGGAGCAAGGCCGGCTGGCGCGCTGGCAGCTGATCCGCCCTGAAGATACCGCAGCGCCGCTCAGCCCGGCACCGGACAGCCACGCATAAAATCTCCGTTTTACCTCTGCAGCGATAGGAGTTTGCTCATGTCCATGGACGACCGCGACGGCAAGATCTGGATGGATGGTCAGATGGTCGACTGGCGCGACGCCAAGATCCATGTGCTGAGCCACACCCTGCATTACGGCTGCGGCGCCTTCGAGGGCGTGCGGGCCTACAAGACCGACAAGGGCACGGCGATCTTCCGCCTGCATGAGCACACCGAGCGCCTGTTCAACAGCGCCAAGATCCTGCGCATGAAGATCCCCTTCAGCATCGAGCAGGTCGAGGAGGCACAGAAGGCCGTGGTGCGCGAGAACAAGCTGGAGAGCTGCTATCTGCGGCCCCTCACCTGGATCGGCTCCGAGAAGCTGGGCGTCAGCCCCAAGGGCAACACCATCCACCTGATGGTGGCCGCCTGGTCCTGGGGCGCCTACCTCGGCGAGGAAGGCCTGAAGCGCGGCATCCGCGTCAAGACCAGCAGCTACACCCGCCACCACGTCAACATCACGATGACGCAGGCCAAAGCGGTGAGCAACTACACCAACTCGATCCTGGCCAATATGGAAGCCACCGAGGACGGCTATGACGAGGCGCTGCTGCTGGACGCCTCGGGCTTCGTCTCCGAGGGCGCGGGCGAGAACCTGTTCGTCATCAAGAACGGCGTGGTCTACACGCCGGACCTGTCGGCCGGTGCGCTTAACGGCATCACTCGCAACACCATCTTCCACATCTGCCAGGACCTGGGTCTGAAGCTGGTGGAGAAGCGCATCACCCGCGACGAGGTCTACATCTGCGATGAGGCCTTCTTCACCGGCACCGCCGCCGAAGTGACGCCGATTCGCGAGTTGGACCGCATCGAGCTGGGCAACGGCAGCCGTGGCCCGATCACCGAGAAGATCCAGGCCGCCTTCTTCGACATCGTCAATGGTCGCAACCCCAAGTACGCCAGCTGGTTGAGCCTGGTCTGAACCGCATCAAGGACATCTGCCATGAGTGAAGCCAACAAGTCGGTCGTCGAAGTCACCGCCCAGGACGTGCAGGGCCCGGGCGTCGTGGCCTGCCCCAATCCGAAGATGGCGCTGTGGAGCAACCATCCCAAGGTCTTCATCGACATCACGCACGAAGGTGGCGGCAAGTGCCCCTACTGCGGCACCGTCTACCAGCTCAAGGCTGGCGAAGTCCTGCACGCCCACCACTGATGCCCAGCATCAAAGCCCAGGCCGCGGCTGCGCTGCTGGCCTCTCCCGAAGACACCGAAGCCCAGTTCTACGAAGCGCTGCAGAGCGCTGACCTGGAGCGGCTGATGGAAATCTGGGCCGACGAGGAAGAGATTTCCTGCGTCCATCCCGGCGGGCCGCGCGTGGTCGGCTTCAGTGCGATCCGAACCGCCTTCGAGGCGGTGTTCACCCAGGGTGCGATCGCCGTGCATCCCGAGCGCGTGCGGCGCCTGCACAGTGGCGACACCGCCATCCACCAGGTGCTGGAGCGGGTGCAGGTGAGCAACGCCCAGGGCCAGCTGCAAAGTGCCTGGGTGATCGCCACCAATGTCTACCTGAAGACCGCCTTTGGCTGGCGCATGGTGCTGCATCACGCCAGCCCGGGCACCGGCCACGACATCCAGGAAGTGGCGGACGAGCCGGCCACCTTGCACTGATGGATTACCGGGCCCCCGCCTGGCTGCCAGGCGGTCAGGCCCAGACCATCTGGCCGGCGCTCTATGCGCGCCGCCACCACGGCCGGGCTCCGCAGTTCAAGCGCGAGCGCTGGACCACGCCGGATGGCGACTTCATTGATGTTGATCGCTTGCAGGCTCAGCAGCCGAGCCAGGCCGGGCAGCCGCTGCTGGTGCTGTTCCACGGCCTGGAGGGCAGCTCGCAGAGCCAGTACGCGCAAGCCTTCGCCAGCGTCGCCGCGTCGCGCGGCTGGGCCTTTGCCCTGCCGCATTTCCGCGGCTGCTCGGGCGAGCTGAACCTGGCCCCGCGCGCCTACCACTCCGGCGACTACGAGGAGATCGGCTGGATGCTGGCGCGCTTCAAGGCCGCCCACGCCGGCCCCGTGCTTGCCGCCGGTGTCTCGCTGGGTGGCAATGCGCTGCTGCGCTGGGCCCAGGAAGCGGGCGACAGCGCCGGCGCCACCGCACGCGCGGTGGCCGCGATCTGCTCGCCGGTGGATCTGGCGGCCTCGGGTCATGCCATCGGCCGTGGCTTCAATCGCCTGGTCTACACACGCATGTTCCTGCGCACCATGGTGCCCAAGGCGCTGAAGAAGCTGCAGCAGCACCCCGGCCTGTTCAACAGCGAACAGCTGAAGCGTGCCCGCAATCTGTACGAGTTCGACAACCTGTTCACCGCGCCGCTACATGGCTTTCGCAACACCGAGGACTACTGGGCGCGTGCCTCGGCCAAGCCGCAGCTGCGCCGCATCCGCATCCCAGCCCTGCTGCTGAATGCACGCAACGATCCCTTCGTGCCTGCAAGCAGCCTGCCGCGGGCGCAGGATGCTGGCTCGCATGTTCAGCTCTGGCAGCCGCGCCACGGCGGCCATGTGGGCTTCCCGGCTGGCGGCCCGCCGGGCCATGTGCTGACCATGCCCGAGCGCGTCTGCGACTGGCTGGCCCAGGCTCTGTAGACTGCCGTCCATGGATGCCATCGTCGAAGCTGCGCTGAAGAAGTGGCCCAATGTCCCGCATTGCTACGGCTGGCTGGCGCTGGACGCGCGCGGCGACTGGTATATGCGCGACGATCGCATCCAGGCGGCAGGCCCCTTCCCGCAGGTCAAAGGCAGCCGCATCCAGCACGAGAAACTGATCGAGTTCATCGCCCGCAACTACGAGGCCGATGAACGCGGCGCCTGGTTCTTCCAGAACGGACCGCAGCGCGTCTATGTGCAGCTGGAAGCAGCGCCCTGGGTCTGGCGCCTGCAGCCCGATGGGCGCGTGCTCAGCCACACCGGCCGCGAGGCACAGCTGAAGTCCTGCTGGCTGGACGAACTGGGGCGGCTGTTCCTGGTCTGCGACCTCGGCCTGGGCATCGTGCACACCCAGGACATGGGCCTGGCTGCCGAGCAGGTCGAGCGCGGCAGCTGGCAACCCGAAGAGGCCAAGCACGCGTGGCTGCTGCAATCGCAACACTGCCAGCTGTGCCCGGCACCGGGCTGAACTGACGCGCTCTGCGCGCCGCCAGGCGAAAAAAAACCGGCCCCGCAGGGCCGGCTGATTCGCAGCGCTGAAAGCGCCTCAGTTGGAGGCTGCCGATGCTGCAGCGGCCGGTGCCTTGGGCTCGGCAAACTTGCCGCCAGCCTGGTTGGCCATATAGACCACGGCGCGAGCGATCTCGAAATCGCTGTGATCGCCGCCGCCCTGGGCGCCCATCGCACCCTTGCCCTTGAGGGCCGAGGTCAGCAAGGCCTCATAGCCGGTGCCCACGCGCGGGCCCCAGGCCGCAGCGTCTCCCAGCTTGGGCGCACCCGCTGCGCCACTGGTGTGGCAAGCAGCGCATTGCGCCTGGTAGACCTGTTCGCCCGTCTTCATCGCGGCGGGATTGGCCAAGTCCTTCAACTCGATCGCGCCGACCGGCTGGATTCGAGTGGCCACGGACTCGGCGTCCAAGGCGCCGCTGCCCGCTGCCGGCTTGGCGCTGGAGGTCACATAGTTGGCCAGCAAGATGATGACGATGACCGGCACCACGAAGGCGAATGCCACGGCCCAGATCAGCTGCTTGGGCGTCTTGATCGGCCCTTCGTGGGCTTCTGCGTGATCGTGCTCGTGAGTTCCGCTCATGAAATCCTCGTTGGCGTCGGCGATAGAAATTGGACTGCGCAACCCCACTATCGCAGGGCGCAAAACCGGCAGATTATAGCGAGCCCATCCTGGCTGGCGG
>PNNH01000050.1 GCA_013824165.1 Methylibium sp.
CAAAGGCCTGGGCGCCACGCGCGCTCACTTCATGGATGGCGCGCGCCACCAACTCCTTGCCCGTGCCGGACTCGCCTTGCAACAGCACTGGCGCCATGCTGCGCGCGACCTTCTCGATCAAGGCACGCACCTGGCGCATCGCGGCCGAATCACCAGCCAGACGCTGCAGCGCATTAGTGCCGCTACCAGCTTCGATACGCGCGCGCGATGGGCGCGGCTCGGCGCGCGGCTGGCGTGCCGCCGGTGCCTCCACCGGCCTGGCGGCATCCGCGGCAGGCTCGCGCGGCAGCGCGGCAGGCACAAGCACCGGCGCGGCTTGCGGCAGGCGCCCCAGCGCCGAGGCCACGACGCTGCGGAACTGGCGCAGGTCGACCGGCTTGGTCAGGTAGTCATAGGCTCCCGCCTTCAAGGCCTCGACCGCGTTCTCGGCCGAGCCATAGGCGGTGATCACCAGCGCCTTCTCAGAACGCCCTTGCTGCTCCAGCCAGCCCAGCACGTCCAGGCCACTGCCGTCGGGCAGGCGCATATCAGTGATGACGGCGCTGTAGCTGCGCTGCCGCAAGTGATCCAGCGCCTCCTCCACCGTGCCGGCGGTGTCCATTTCATAGCCTTCGCGCAGCAGCGTCAGCTCGTACAGAGTGCGCAGGTCAGGCTCGTCGTCGACGACCAGAAGGCTGAAGTTGTGGCTCATGAGGAAGAGGTTTCGGTCAGGCGACGCAAGGTCAGCACGAACTCGTTGCCGGCCGCCTCAAGCGGGCCGGCCCGGCGGAAGTCGATGCGGCCCCCGTAGCGCTCGCAGAGTTCGCGGCAAATATACAGACCGAGACCGGAGCCACGGCTGCGTGTCGAGAAGAAGGGTTCGAACAGGTGCCGCTCCACCTCGGCAGCAATCGGCTCGCCCGCACTGAAGACCGCCAGTTGGGCGGCCTGCTCTGACGGCGCTTGCAGGCTGACCTGAACCGAAGCCGGCCCCGGCGCCGCATGCCGCAGCGCGTTGTCCAACAGGTTCACCAGCACGCGGCGCAGGTGCTCCGGGTCGAAGGCCACCACCACCGGCTGGGCCGGCGCACTGCACAGCAGCGGGCCTGTCGCACCGCTCTCCAGCTTGTTGGTGCGCAACCACTCGGCACAGACCTCGGCCACCAAGGCCGAGGCGTCGACCGGCACCGGCTGCGGCACCACGCCCGGCGCCACCTCCATCACATCGTCAATGATGCGCTTGAGGCGCTGCACATTCGAAGCCACCATCGCGGCCAGCCGCTGCTGCTGCGGCTCTACGCAGTCTTCGGCCAGCAGCGCATTCGCCTGGTCGATGGCGGCCAAGGGGTTGCGGATCTCGTGCGCAATGCCCGCCGAGACACGCCCCATCGCCGCCAGCTTCTCCTGCCGGCTGCGGGCCTGCACGGTGCGCAGGTCCTCGACGAAGATTACGCACAGGTCCTCGCCGGCCTGCGCCTCGCGCTGGCGCGTGAAGCGCATGCGCAGACGCAGCACCCGCTGTGTCCCATCCTCGAAGTCAAGCAGCACATCCCGCCCTTCCTCGGGCCACCCGCCCTCGCCAAAGGCTCGCTCCACCGCTTGCACCAAGGGCATCCATGCCAGCACGCCGCGCAGCTGGAAAGGCGCGCGGCGCACCTTGTGGCCATTCGAAAGCAGCGCGCGCGAAGCCGGGTTCGCCGCCCTCACCCGCCCTCGCCGGTCCACCACCAGCACGCCCTCCTGCATCTCATCGATCACCAACTGGTTCAGCTGAGCCTGCTGCCGCGCCAACTCCATGCTGCCGCGTGCAGCCCGCTCCTCGCGCGCCAGCCGGCTGGCCAATTCGCTGGCCAGCAGCCCAACCACGAACAGGCCGGTGCCCGACAGACCTGTCTGCATCATTCGCTGCCCGACATCCGCGCCTCGCAGCACAGCCCACCAGGCCACGCCCAGCATCAGCAAGGCTGCAATCGCCGCGGTAGCCAGGACCAGCAGCCTTGGCGTGAGCACGCCGGCCATCAGGACCGGCATGACAAACAGCGCACCGTAGCTGACGCTGGAACCGCGATCCAGCGCATGCAACACACCAAACACCAGGAGGTCCACGCCAATGCTGGCCAACCACTGCGGACTGTGCAGCCGGGCCAGCGTATGGGCGGTGGCACCGCGCTGCAACCAGGGCAGCATCCACAAGGCCAGCGCCTGCAAGGCATAGAAGCCCGAGAGCGGCAGCGCCCATTCCGGCGAGGCCGACCCCAACCAGGCCGCTACTAGTTGCGTGGCAAACAACGCCAGGCCAAGGGCAGCGCGTGCGGCCAGAAAAGCTCGGTACAGGCGCTGAAAAGCACCCTCCCCGGCCTGGCGTCGCCGCGAGCGCTGAAAGAAGAACTGCGAGTCTTCACCAGACTGCCCGGCCGCCTCAGGCGCTTCCCACTCCGCATCCAAACTGTCCTGCGCGCTCGGCCCGAACCAGGACAGCTCGCTGTCCCCCGTCTGGCTGCGGGCCTGGCGCTGTGCATCGACCCGGCCGGCCTGCATCATGACGGGTGACTGGCCTCGTAGGCATTCCGATGCGCCGTGCTGCAGAAGTGCCCCCCGCGCCCTGGCAAGGCCTCATCGCGGGGCAGATGCAGTCCGCACTGCGCGCAAGCCACCATGTCTTTGGACGGCTCGGCCTCATGCCGCGGCTGCGAGCTGGATGCCGGTGGGCGTCCGCGCTTGAAGCCCAGCACAAAGACCAACACGGCCAGGCCGACGATCAGGAGCAAGTATTTCATTCAGTTCCCCGTGCTGCGCTGAAGCAGCACCTCCAGCACGAAGCGCGACCCAGCGTAGGCCAGCAGCAGCAAGGCGGCGCCGAGATAGAGCCAGCGCGTCGCCCGCCGGCCACGCCAGCCGAACAGGCGCCGGCCGGTCACCAGACCCGTCAGCACCAGCCATCCGAGCACGGACAGCAAGGTCTTGTGATCCCAACGCCAGTGCGGCGTGAACCACCAGCCCAGCAACAGGGCCAGCGACAGCAAGGCCACCCCGGCACCAACGAATTGAAACGTCAGACGCTCCAGACGCAGCAGCGGCATGCCAAGTGCCATCGCCGACTTCTTCTGGCGCATCAAGCGTTCAGCGCGGCTGAGCATGACGGCGTGCAGCACGGCCACGCCAAACAAACCATAGGACGCCAGACCCAGGGCCCAGTGCAAGGGGGCCCACGGCGACGCGGCCTGAGGCCGCGCCTCGCCCGGAAAGTACCAAGCCACCGCCACCGTCAGCGCAGCCAGACCGGCCAGCACGCGGCGCGCGCCAGGCAGCGGCACCATGCGGCTCTCAACAAGGTAGACGGCCACGACCAGCCACATCGTCATCGACAGCGCGGGCGCAAAGCCGAAGCGCGCACCACCCAGATCCAGGCCCAGGCCGGCGATATCCACCGTCAGCGCAAGCAGGTGGGCCAGCCAGCCCAGCAGCAGCAAGGCCGGCACACCGCGCCAGCGCGAAGCCGTCGAATCCGCCGACATCGCGGCGCCGCCATAGGCCAGCAAAGCGAGCAGGCTGGAGCCGGCCAGAAGCATGCCGGCGCTGCCGGCAGGGGCGAACGATAAAATCATGGCCACAGTGTACTTTTGAGCGCACCGCTTGCCGCGGCATGCGCCACCCTATGGCATCCACCCTGACCGACCGCCTGAGCCACCTCGTCAAGACCATGCGAGGCCAGGCCCGCATCACCGAGAGCAATGTGCAGGACATGTTGCGCGAGGT
Source organism: Methylibium sp. (assembly GCA_013824165.1). Lineage (GTDB taxonomy): Bacteria > Pseudomonadota > Gammaproteobacteria > Burkholderiales > Burkholderiaceae_C > JACDQM01. Next base: position 3,736 of record PNNH01000050.1, read on the forward strand.
GCGCATGGCCTTGCTCGAAGCCGACGTGGCGCTGCCGGTGGTGCGCGACTTCATCGCCCGCGTCAAGGAGAAGGCGCTGGGCCAGGAGGTGGTGGGTTCGCTCAATCCGGGCCAGGTGCTGGTGTCGGTGGTGCACAAGGAGCTGGCGGCCACCATGGGCGACGGCGTGGCCGACATCAACCTGGCCGCGCAGCCGCCGGCCGTGATCCTGATGGCCGGCCTGCAGGGCGCCGGCAAGACGACCACCACCGCCAAGCTGGCCAAGCACCTGATCGAGAAGCGCAAGAAGAAGGTGCTAACGGTCTCGGCCGACGTCTACCGCCCCGCGGCCATCGAGCAGCTCAAGACCGTGACCAAGCAGGCTGGCGCCGAATGGTTTCCGTCCGCGCCCGACCAGAAGCCGCATGACATCGCGCTGGCCGCCATCGACTATGCCAAGAAGCATTACTTCGACGTGCTGTTGGTCGACACCGCCGGCCGCTTGGCCATCGACGAAGCGTTGATGGCTGAGATCAAGGACCTGCACGCCACACTGAACCCGGTCGAAACCTTGTTCGTCGTCGATGCGATGCAGGGCCAGGATGCGGTCAACACCGCCAAGGCCTTCAAGGAAGCGCTGCCGCTGACAGGCATTGTGCTGACCAAGCTGGATGGCGACTCGCGCGGCGGCGCCGCGCTGTCGGTGCGCCAGATCACCGGCGCACCGATCAAGTTCGCGGGCGTGTCGGAAAAGATCGACGGCCTGGAGGTGTTCGACGCCGATCGACATGCGGGCCGCGTGCTGGGCATGGGCGACATCGTCGCGCTGGTCGAGGAAGTGACCAAGGGCGTGGACATCGCCGCGGCCCAGAAACTGGCCGACAAGCTCAAGTCCGGTGATGGTTTCGACCTGAACGACTTTTTGGCGCAGATCTCGCAGATGAAGAAAATGGGCGGCCTGTCCAGCCTGATGGACAAGCTGCCGACGCAGATGACAGCCAAGGCAGGCGCAGCCGACATGGACAAGGCCGAGCGCGACATGCGCCGCATGGAAGGCATCCTCAATGCCATGACGGCCAAGGAGCGCCGCAGCCCTGCGCTGCTGATGGACGGCAAGAGCAAGGCCAGCCGCAAGCGTCGCATCGCCGCCGGTGCCGGCGTGCAGATCCAGGACGTCAACCGCCTGCTCAATCAGTTCGACCAGATGCAGGGCATGATGAAGAAGATGAAAGGCGGCGGCCTGATGAAGATGATGAAGAAGATGGGCGGCATGAAGGGCTTGGGCGGCATGATGCCCCCAGGCATGAAGTGAGCCGGAGCCAAAAGCTAGCCAAACAAAAAGCGGGCCGAGGCCCGCTTTTTCCTTTCTGGCATGCCGCCGCTATGCGTCCCTATTCCAGCAGAGCCTGGGCAAACTCGCGTGCGTTGAAGGTCTGCAGGTCTTCGAGCTTCTCGCCCACGCCGATGAAGTAAACGGGAATGGCGCGTTCACGCGCGATCGCTGCCAGCACGCCGCCCTTGGCCGTGCCATCCAGCTTGGTGACGATCAGGCCCGTCAGGCCCAGCGCGTCGTCGAAGGACTTCACCTGGCTCAGTGCGTTCTGGCCTGTGTTGCCGTCCACCACCAGCAAGACCTCGTGCGGCGCGCCTTCCTGTGCCTTGCCGATGGTGCGCTTGATCTTCTTCAGTTCCTCCATCAGGTGCAGCTGCGTCGGCAGGCGGCCTGCGGTGTCGGCGATCACCACATCGCAGCCGCGCGCGCGGCCGGCCACCACGGCGTCGAAGGTCACGGCTGATGGGTCGCCGCCTTCCTGGCTGACGATCTCGACCTGGGCGCGGTCGGCCCACACCGACAGCTGCTCACGCGCTGCCGCGCGGAAGGTGTCGGCCGCAGCCAGCAGCACCTTCGCATTGGCATCGGCCAGATGGCGGGTCAACTTGCCAATGCTGGTGGTCTTGCCAGCGCCGTTGACGCCGACCACCATCATCACGGTCGGGCTCGCCTCGCCCACCGACAGCGACTTCTCCAGCGGCTTGAGCAACTCGCTCAAGGCCTCGACCAACAGGCCGCGCACGGCCGCAGGCTCGGTCGCCTTGGCCTCCTTGACGCGCCGCTTCAAATCTTCGAGCAGGAACTCGGTCGCCTTCACACCCGCATCGGCCATCAGCAGTGCGGCCTCGAGTTCCTCGTACAGCGCGTCGTCGATCTGCGTGCCGGTGAAGACCTGGGCGATGCTGGAGCCGGTCTTGCGCAGGCCTTGGCGCAGCTTATCCAGCCAACTCTGGCGTGGTGCAGCAGCGGGCACTTGCGGCTCCACCACGGCTTCAGCAATCACGCTGTCCGGCAGTCTGGCCTCCGACTCCAGGGCAGGCCGCACCATCGGCTCCATCGCCGGGGTCGGTGTAGCAGCAGCGCCGCCACCACCAAATTTTTTCTTGAAGAAGCTGAACATCGGGAGCCGTCTCTCAAAGCTGCGCGCTCCAATTTTCGGAAGCATCGCGAAGGGTGCTTGCATTCTCTCCGAAATAGCCGCTAGAATAGTGGGCTTGAGGCGCTTTAGCTCAGCCGGTTAGAGCGACGGAATCATAATCCGCAGGTCCGGGGTTCGAATCCCTGAAGCGCCACCAGAACAAGATAAACGGCCCGAGCAACCCTCGGGCCGTTTTGCATTGATCATCAACGCAGCCACTGGACACATACCATGTATCGCTGTGCACCCGCCTCCGTCCTGCTCGCATTCGCGACCAGCATCGCCTGTATCAGCCCAGCGCAGGCGCAGACCCACCGCCCGTTTCCGGCCTACGCCTTGCGCGGCGAACTGGTCGTGCAGCAGGTGCCCGAGGTCAGGCTGAACGGTCAGCCCGCGCGGCTCGCGCCCGGCTCGCGCCTGCGAAGCGAGTCCCACATGCTGCTGCAACCCGCCAGCGTGGCTGGGCAAAAGCTGATCGTGCATTACACCGTCGAGCCGACATCAGGCCTGCTACAGGACATCTGGGTGCTGAATGCCGCTGAACTGGCCAACAAGGTCTGGCCTCGGTCGGCACAGGAAGCGGCAACGCTGGTCTTCGAGCCCGGCACCCAGACCTGGTCCAAGCGCTGAGTCGCCTGAGGCCAGACGGCCTCAGCCCTTCATCCGCGCAAACAGCGCGCATTGCACAGGACGCTGCCCGACCGGGGTGGCGACATGCCTCATGAAGAAAGTTTTCATCAAGACCTTCGGCTGCCAGATGAACGAGTACGACTCGGACAAGATGGCCGATGTGCTGGGCGCGGCCCAAGGCTTCGAGAAGACCGACAACGTCGACGATGCCGACCTGATCCTGTTCAACACCTGCTCGGTGCGTGAGAAGGCGCAGGAAAAAGTGTTCTCTGACCTGGGGCGCGTCAAGCATCTGAAGGAAAAGGGCGTGATGATCGGCGTCGGCGGCTGCGTGGCCAGCCAGGAGGGTGCCGCCATCATCGAGCGTGCGCCCTATGTCGACGTCGTGTTCGGTCCGCAGACCCTGCACCGCCTGCCTGCGATGCTGGACGCCCGCCGCGAGCAGCGCCGCCCTCAGGTGGATATCAGCTTCCCTGAGATCGAGAAATTCGACAATCTGCCGCCGGCCAAGGTGGATGGCGCCAGCGCCTTCGTCTCCATCATGGAGGGCTGCTCCAAGTACTGCAGCTACTGCGTCGTGCCCTACACGCGCGGCGAAGAGATGTCACGCCCCTTCGACGACGTGCTGACCGAGATCGCCGGCCTGGCCGATCAGGGCGTCATGGAGATCAATCTGCTGGGTCAGAACGTCAACGCCTACCGCGGCAAGATGGGCGATACCAGCGAACACGCGGATCTGGCTCTGCTGCTCGAATACGCGGCGGAGATTCCCGGCATCCAGCGCCTGCGTTTCACCACCAGCCACCCTAATGAATTCAGTCCGCGCCTGATCGAGGCCTATGGCCGGGTGCCGCAGTTGGTGAACCACCTGCACCTGCCGGTGCAGCATGGCAGCGACCGCATCCTGATGGCGATGAAGCGCGGCTACACCGCGCTGGAGTTCAAGAGCATCATCCGCAAGCTGCGCGCGATCCGGCCCGACATCCGCATTGCCAGCGACTTCATCGTCGGCTTCCCCGGCGAAACAGAAGACGATCACGCCAAGCTGATGAAGCTCGTCGAAGACGTCGGCTTCGATGCCTCCTTCAGCTTCATCTTCAGTCCGCGGCCCGGCACGCCGGCAGCCAATCTGGAAGACACGACGCCTTACGAGGCCAAGGTGAAGCGACTGCAAGAGCTGCAGGCCGCGATCGAGGCCAACGCCGTCCGCATCAGCGAGACCATGGTCGGAACAACGCAGAAAATCCTGGTCACCGGCAATGCGCGCAAGGACCCGAGTGAGCTGATGGGTCGCACCGAATGCAACCGCATCGTCAACTTCAAGGGCCACCCGCGCCTGATGAACCAGCTGATCGACGTCACGATCACGCAGGCATTCGCGCATTCACTGCGCGCCGAAGTACCTGTCGGCGAGACGCTCAGCGCCTGAGGCTCAGCAGCCATTGCGGCAGGGCGATGGCGAGGATCATCAGCCCATAGCCTGCCACCTTGCCATCACGCCCTAGCACCAACAACGCCGCCATGATGCCCAGGCAGCCACCGATGCCGCCCCATAGCGCGAGGCGACGCCACGACAGGTTCTTGAGCTCGCGCCGCCACAGTTGTTTGAGGCCAAGAGCCATCAGCGCCGCAACGATCCAGGCCGGCGCCAGCAAATTGGTGAAGTGCCACAAGGCGTCCAGAGGGCTCATTGATCGAACGGGTTTGAAAAAAGTGCAGGGCTGCGTCGGGCTGGCGCACACACGTGCCCTTTATAAGTGCTGGCCAATTTTATAATCCGCCCATGTCGGTCTTCGCCCTAGGTCTGAACCACAACTCCGCGCCGCTGGACCTGCGTGGGCGTTTTGCCTTTTCCATGGAGCAACTGGCCCCCACATTGCTGGGATTCCGCCACCAGCTCCAGACCCGGCTGCCGCGCAAGGATGCCGACTTCCCAGAGGCCGCCATCCTCTCGACCTGCAACCGCACCGAACTCTATGTCGCCGGCGCGCCGGCGCTGGTGCAGCCCGCCGTCGATTGGCTGGCCGAAGTCGGAGGGGTGGGCAGCAGCGCCCTGCTTGATCACGCCTATGTGCTGGAGGGCAGCGCCGCCGCCCGCCACGCCTTCCGGGTCGCCAGCGGCCTGGACTCGATGGTGCTGGGCGAACCCCAGATCCTCGGACAGCTGAAGCAAGCAGTCCAGCAGGCCGGCGAGGCGGGCACGCTGGGCACCACCTTGCATCAGCTGTTCCAGCGCAGCTTCTCGGTGGCCAAGGAAGTCCGCAGCTCCACCGAGATCGGCGCGCATTCGATCAGCATGGCAGCGGCCTCGGTCCGTCTGGCCGCGCAACTGTTCGAGGACCTTGCGCAGATCAAGGTGCTGTTCGTCGGCGCGGGCGAGATGATCGAGCTGGTCGCCACCCATTTCGCCGCCAAGACGCCCAAGCACATGGCGGTGGCCAACCGCACGCTGGAGCGCGGCGAGAAGCTGGCAGGACACCTGGGCGCCGAGGCGATCCGTCTGTCCGACCTGCCGCAGCGCCTGCATGAATTCGACGCGGTGATCTCCTGCACCGCCTCCAGCCTGCCCTTGATCGGGCTGGGTGCGGTGGAGCGCGCATTGAAGACACGCCGCCACAAGCCCATGTTCATGGTCGATCTCGCCGTGCCACGCGATATCGAACCCGAGGTGGCGCAACTCGACGATGTCTATCTCTACACCGTGGACGATCTCTCCAGCCTGGTGCAAAGCGCTGGCGAAAAGCGTCAGGCCGCGGTGCAGCAGGCCGAGGCCATCGTGGAGGCTGGCGTGCAAAGCTTTGTGCATTGGCTGGGCCAGCGCCACACCGTGCCCTTGATCCAGGCCCTGCATGGCCAGGCCGAAGACTGGCGCGCCCACGAGATCGCACGCGCACGCAAGCTGCTGGCGCGTGGCGAGGACATCGACACGGTGATGGAGGCGCTGGCCAAGGGGCTGACTCAGAAGATGCTGCACGGCGCCCTGGCCGAGCTGCACGCTGCGGATGGCGATCAGCGCGTGCAGCTGGCGCAGACCGTGTCGCGCCTGTTCCTGCGCAACAGCCCCCGGGATCCGGCAGAGCATTAGCGGCAGCGCTGAAGCCCTGCCCTGCGGCAGCGTCACCCGCTCGCCGCCTCTTCAGCCCACCGGACCGCCCCCATGAAAGACTCGCTGCGCCAGCAATTCGAACGCCTGGGCCATCGCCTGGCCGAGCTGGACACCACCTTGGCCGACGGTTCCATCGCCGCCGACATGAAGCGGTATCGGGCGCTCACCAAGGAGCAGTCTGAGGTCTCCGGCCTGGTCGAATGCTATCGGCGCTATCAGCAGCGCGAAGCCGATCTGGCGGCCGCGCGCGACTTGCTCGCTGACCCCGAAATGGCCGAGATGGCGCGCGAGGAGATCGCAGCAGCCGAAGGCGATCTGGCCCGACTGCACGAGGAGTTGCAGCTGGCGCTGATCCCCAAGGACCCGGATGACGAGCGCCCGGCCTTCCTGGAAATCCGTGCTGGCACCGGCGGCGACGAGTCAGCGCTGTTTGCCGGCGATCTGGCGCGCATGTACATGCGCTTTGCAGAGCGCCAGGGCTGGAAAACCGAAGTTCTCTCGGCCAACGAGTCGGATCTGGGCGGCTACAAGGAACTGGTGTTGCGCATGGACGGCGACAAGGTCTATGGCCGGCTCAAGTTCGAATCCGGCGGCCACCGCGTGCAGCGCGTGCCGGCGACCGAATCGCAGGGCCGCATCCACACCAGCGCCTGTACCGTGGCGGTGATGCCCGAACCTGACGAGGCAGAGGAGATCCAGCTCAATCCGGCCGAACTTCGCATCGACACCTTCCGCGCCAGCGGCGCCGGCGGCCAGCACGTCAACAAGACCGATTCGGCCATCCGCATCACCCACCTGCCGACCGGCCTGGTGGCCGAGTGCCAGGATGACCGCAGCCAGCACCGTAACAAGGCCAAGGCCATGGCCGTGCTGGCGGCGCGCCTGCGCGACAAGGACAAGAACGAGCGCGCCGCCAAGGAGGCGGCCCAGCGCAAGAGCCTGATCGGCAGCGGCGACCGCAGCGACCGAATCCGCACATACAACTTCCCGCAAGGCCGCCTGACCGATCACCGCATCAACCTGACGCTCTACAAACTCGGCGCCATCATGGACGGCGATCTGGGCGATGTGATCCAGGGTCTGCAGGCCGCGCAGGCGGCCCAGGAACTGGCGAATCTGGAAGAAGGCCGCGGATGAGCCACGCGCCCGCCACCGTCGGCGATGCAATGCGGCACGCCGGGCAGGCCGGCGTCGATCGGCTGGACGCGCAACTGCTGCTGGGCGCATTGCTGAACCAGTCGCGCAGTTGGCTGATGATCCACGACGATGCCGCGCTGATGCCCGAGCAGGCCCGGCAGTTCCAGGACTGGGTCGCCCGGCGCGCTCAGGACGTGCCGCTGGCTTACCTGCTGGGCCAGAAGGAATTCCACGGTCTGATGCTGCAAGTCAACGAGCACACGCTGGTGCCTCGCCCTGATACCGAGACCCTGGTCGACTGGGCCCTTGAGTTGCTGGCTGCGACCGCCCCAGCCCGACCCGAGGTGATTGATCTGGGAACAGGCAGCGGCGCCATCGCATTGGCCATTAAGCATCGCTGCCCGACGGCGACCGTCGAGGCGTTGGACCTGAGCGCTGGTGCGCTGCAGGCGGCTCAGGCCAATGCGCAGCGACTGGGTCTCGACGTACGCTTTCACCAGGGCGACTGGTGGACCCCGCTGGCTGGGCGCCGTTTCGATCTGATCGTCAGCAACCCGCCCTACATCGCCGGCGATGACCCGCACCTGGACGCCTTGCGCCATGAGCCCTTGCAAGCATTGACGCCAGGTGGTGACGGTTTGTCAGCGCTGCAAGCCTTGGTAGAGGGTGCTCCTGCCCATCTGCGGCCTGGCGGCTGGCTGCTGCTCGAGCATGGTTTCGACCAGTCCGACGCGGTCACTCAGGCGCTGCGCGACGAGGGCTTCGAAGCCGTCGAGTGCCGCCGCGATCTCGGCGCACAGCCGCGCGTCAGCGGCGGCCGCTGGCCGGGCAGCGCATAAAGCCACAACTGGACGTCGTTTCTCTTACACACGCTTGCGCGGCCGGCCGCTCTCAGGCGTAGCATCAATCGCTCCTCACTGCCTTTGTGCAGTTGCCCCGTCGCTGTTTCCGAGGAGCTTGCCATGGCCAATGCCGTTCGATTCCCGACCGCCGTGTTCCACAGCGTGGATCTGCAGCGATCTGCGCTGGCAAGCGCTGCACTGCTGCTGGCTCTGGCTCTGCCGGCGCAGGCCCAAGGCATGAAGCTCGGCGCCGATGCAGGCATCGATCTGCGCTGGCAAGCGCGGATCCAGCTCAGCAGCCTCGACAAGGCCTCAGGATCCCGGCTGGTCGGGGCCAATCTGCTGGGGGACTACTACCTCACAGGATCCTGGCTGGGCGCCAATACCCGCGGTGGCCTGCGAGCCACTGGCGGACTAATGCTCGGCGCCCCCTCGCTGCTGCAAAGCAGCGGCGGGCTAGCGCTGGGCAGCAGCTCTCTCGCAAGGCAGCAGGCTGTGGCGGTTGGGCAGCGCCAACTCAGTGCTGCAAGCCCCATCCACGAGCATGAATCCAACCTGAGCGCGCCCTACCTTGGCATCGGCTACACCGGCCAATCGCTGCGCGGCGGCTGGGGTTTCAGTGCCGATCTCGGTGTGATGCGCCTGGGCCGCAGCGCGGGCGCGCAGCCCAGCCTTGAAGAAACGCTGATGGATCTGCGTCTGCGGCCGGTGCTGCACTTCGGCCTGAGCTACAGCTACTAGTGTCCGGTTCCGCAAGTTCCTGCACATGAAGCCACGTCTTCCGCGCCAGCCCCGCGTTGTGAATCCTTGAGATACCACTGGGTATCGCTGCGGTTCACGCCTCGGTCTGGCACGGAAACCACCGCCTTCATCTAGTGCAGCGACATGCAGGACAGGACACTAGACCCCACGCTCACTCCTGTCCGGGACTGTCACGGATAATGCGTCCGCCGACCACCAACCCGGTCGGCGCAGCATCCACTACCTCAGGCGATTTGATATGAACGAAGTCCAGCAGCGCATCGATGACTTGGTCAAGGGCAACCGCGTCATGCTGTTCATGAAGGGCACGGCGCAATTCCCGATGTGCGGCTTCTCCGGCCGCGCGATCCAGATCCTCAAGGCCTGTGGAGCCACCGAGCTGAAGACCTTCAATGTGCTGGAGGACGAAGCCGTGCGCCAAGGCATCAAGGACTACGCCAACTGGCCCACCATCCCCCAGCTCTACGTCAAAGGCGAGTTCGTCGGTGGCTCGGACATCATGATGGAGATGTACGAGTCCGGCGAACTGCAACAGCTGCTGAGCCAGTAAGCCAGTCATGACACAGCCTGTTCGGCTGGTCGTCGGCGTCACCGGCGCCACCGGCGCAGCCTACAGCCTGCGGCTGCTGCGCCGCGCACGCGAGCTGGGGCTGGAAACCCACCTGATCGTCACGCCGGCCGGCGTGCTCAACGTCCACCACGAACTGGGACTGGACCGGCACGCGCTGGAGCGCGAAGCCAGCTTCGCCTACGCGCCAGCGGATGTCGGCGCCTGCGTGGCCAGCGGCAGCTTCGCGACCGCGGCCATGATCGTGGCGCCCTGCTCGATGAAAAGCCTGGCGGCCGTCGCACATGGCTTTGGCGACAACCTGCTGACGCGTGCCGCCGACGTTACGCTGAAAGAACGCCGCCGCCTGGTGCTGATGGTGCGCGAGACGCCGTTCAACTTGGCGCATCTGCGTAATATGACGGCAGCCACCGAGATGGGCGCCATCGTGTTTCCGCCGCTGCCAGCCTTCTATCACCACCCGAAGAGCATTGACGAGATCGTCAACGAGAGCGCTGAGCGGGCGCTGGAGCTCGCGGGAGTAAAGGGCGCCGAGCCCAAGGCCTGGGCCGGCCTGCGCGCCCAGAGCTGAGCACGCTGCAGGCGTCGTTGACGGCTCAGCTTTCGCCGGGCATCAACCACTTCCTGCGATTGGCGAAGACCGCATTCGGATACTCGGGCCGGCCACGGCTGCCGTTGTAGCGGCCCAGCGCCAGGAACATATCGCCACGCTCCCGATCCAGGTAGTGGCGCAGGATCACGCAGCCGAAGCGCAGATTGGTCTGCATATGGAACAGGCGCGAAGCCTGTCCATCTCCGATCAGGCGCGCCCAGAACGGCATCACCTGCATATAGCCGCGTGCGCCGGCGCTGCTGATCGCGTACTTCCTGAAGCCGCTTTCCACCTGCACCAAGCCCAGCACCAGGCTGGGCTCGAGGCCGGCGCGTTTGCTCTCGTACCAGAGTGTCTCGAGAAACTCGATGCGCGTCATCGCCTCGCTCTTGCGGGACTTGAGGCGCTCGCTCATCGCGCCCAGCCAGCGCAGATAGCCCAGCCGCTCGTCCGTGTTTTCGAAGCGCGGCTTGGGTGGCGCACTGTTCGCCACCGCAGCACTCAGGGCCGAGCGCACGGCATCGGCTAGAGGCTCCTCGACCTGTGTTCCGGCTACGGCTGAAAACGCGGGGCAAGCAGCAAGCGCCCCCAGCAACAGATCACGCCGACGCAGCTGTCCGCTCAAAGCCCGAGCTTGGCCTTCAGATGGGCCAGCAAATCCGTGAGTGCCAGCTTGGTGGCTTCGGCATCGCGGCGGCCCTGATACTCGACCTGGCCCTCCTTCAGGCCACGCTCGGATAGCACTACGCGGTGCGGCACGCCCACCAGCTCCCAGTCGGCGAACATCGCGCCGGGGCGCTCGCCGCGATCATCCAACAGCACATCAACGCCCAGCGCGCTCAACTCGTCGTGCAGCTTGAGCGCCGCCGCCTTGACCTCTTCACTGCGGTCCATGCCGATCGGGCAGATCACCAGCGTGAACGGTGCGATCGAAGCTGGCCAGATGATGCCGCGCTCGTCGTGGTTCTGCTCGATCGCCGCGCCCAGGATGCGGGTCACGCCGATACCGTAGCAGCCCATCACCATCAACTGCGGCTTGCCGGTTTCGTCCAGATAGCTGGCATTCATGTCCTTGGAGTACTTGGTCCCCAGCAAGAAGACATGACCCACCTCGATACCGCGCTGGATGTCGAGCACGCCCTTGCCATCCGGCGAGGGATCGCCGGACACGACATTGCGGATGTCGGCCACCAGATCAGGCTCGGGCAGATCACGGCCCCAGTTGGCGCCGGTGTAGTGGAAGTCAGCCTCGTTGGCGCCGCAGACGAAGTCCGCCATGTTCGCAACCGTGCGATCAGCGACGACCTTCACCGGCTTCTTCAAACCGAGCGGACCCAGGTAACCCGGCTTGCAGCCGAAGTGATCCTCGATCTCGGCCACGGTGGCGAAGCGGAAGCCGCCCTTCAGGCCTTCAATCTTGCCGGCCTTGACCTCGTTGAGATCGTGATCACCACGCACGAGCAGCAGCCAGACCGTGGACTTGATGGTCTCGCCCTTGTCGTCGAGCTCGTCGCTGGCCAGCACCAAGGACTTGACGGTCTGCGTCAGCGGCAGACCTAACAACTGCGCCACATCAGCGCAGGTGCTCTTGCCGGGCGTGGGCGTCTTGACCAGCGACTGGGACGCCGCCGCGCGGCTAGACTGAAGCGGCAGGGCTTCGGCCAACTCAATATTGGCGGCGTAGTCGCTCGTGGGGCAGTAGACGATGGCATCTTCGCCCGTCTCGGCGATCACCTGGAATTCGTGCGAAGCCTCGCCGCCAATCGCGCCGGTATCAGCTGCAACCGCACGGTACTCAAGGCCGAAGCGGTCGAAGATGCGTTGGTAGGCATCGAACATGGCCTGGTAGCTGCGCTTGGCGGCGTCGACATCACGGTCGAAGGAGTACGCATCCTTCATCGTGAACTCGCGCCCGCGCATCACACCAAAACGCGGCCGGCGCTCGTCGCGGAACTTCGTCTGGATGTGATAGAAATTCTTCGGCAGCTGCTTGTAGGAGCGCAACTCCTGGCGGGCGATGTCGGTCACCACTTCTTCGGAAGTCGGCTGGATGATGAAGTCGCGATCATGGCGATCTTTCACGCGCAGCAACTCAGGACCCATCTTGTCGAAGCGCCCAGTCTCCTGCCACAACTCGGCAGGCTGCACGACAGGCATCAGCAGTTCGACGGCGCCGGCGCGGTTCATCTCCTCGCGGATGATGCCTTCAACCTTGCGGATCACGCGCAGGCCCATGGGCATGTAGTTGTAGATGCCGGCGCCCAGGCGCTTGATCATGCCGGCACGCATCATCAGCTTGTGGCTGACCACTTCGGCGTCGGCGGGGGCTTCTTTCAGCGTCGAGATAAAAAACTGGGTGGCTTTCATGCGGGACAGAGCATAGGTGCGCCAAACGCCACAAGATCGCGGGCTTGGCTGAGGTGCTGAGGGTTAGCGAGGGTGCCGCCCGACGGGCGCCCCAATGCAATAATCAATCCAACTATAGATTCGAGGTTGATTATGCTCGACCGTGAAGGCTTCCGGCCCAACGTCGGCATCATCCTGCTCAACCACAGGAACGAGGTGTTCTGGGGCAAACGCATCCGCACCCATTCCTGGCAGTTCCCGCAAGGGGGCATCAAGCATGGCGAGACGCCCGAGCAGGCGATGTTTCGTGAGCTCCACGAAGAGGTGGGGCTGCACGCGGAACACGTGCGCATCATTGCCAGAACACGCGACTGGCTGCGCTACGAGGTTCCCGACCATTTCATCCGTCGCGATGCGCGCGGGCATTACCGCGGCCAGAAGCAGATCTGGTTTCTGCTTCAGCTGATGGGGCGCGATTGCGATATGAATCTGCGCGCCACCGACCACCCTGAGTTCGACGCCTGGCGCTGGAACGATTACTGGGTGCCGTTGGAGTCGGTGATCGAGTTCAAGCGCGGCGTCTACCAGATGGCGCTGACGGAACTGGCGCGCTACATGCCACGACTGAACCAACACAACCGCTATCTGCGTGCCGGCATGCGTCCGCAGCACCGCGACAGCGGCCGCGCGAACAGCAACGAGGCGGGTGAAGCACAAGCGCCGCCTGCTGCGACCGACGAGCAGGGCCAGGGGGCGGACTGAGGCACAAGCGTCAGGCGCTTCGGCGCCCGCCCGCCATGCCGCTCAGGCGAGGACGAGGTTGTCCCGGTGAATCAGCTCAGGTTCGGCGGCATAGCCCAGCACGCGCTCGAAGTCCGCCGATGCCTTGCGCGCAATCAGGCGGGCCTCGGCACTCGAGTAGTTGGTAAGACCGCGCGCCAGTTCGCGGCCATCGGCTGAGCGCACCGCAATCACGTCCCCACGGCGGAACTCGCCCTGCACCTCATACACGCCAATCGGCAGCAAGCTCTTGCCTTCATCAAGCAGCTTGGCGGCAGCGCCGGCATCCACCACCACCGCGCCTCGCAGTTGCAGATGATCCGCCATCCACTGCTTGCGCGCCGCCAACTTGGGCGTGCTGGCCAGCAGTGCCGTGCCAATCGCCTCACCTGAGGCTAGGCGAAGCAACACGTCGGGCTCGCGCCCCCAGGCGATGATGGTGGAGGCCCCGGAACCGGCCGCGCGCTTGGCAGCCAGGATTTTGGTCAGCATGCCACCGCGCCCCAGCGACGAGCCGGCACCTCCAGCCATCGCCTCGAGTTCAGGCGCGCCGGCGGTGGCAGAGTCAATGAAGCGAGCACCCGGATCACGTCGCGGATCGGCCGAATACAGGCCACGCTGATCGGTCAGGATCACCAAAGCATCAGCCTCGACCAAGTTCGCCACCAGCGCGCCCAGCGTATCGTTGTCGCCAAACTTGATCTCGTCGTTGACCACCGTGTCGTTCTCGTTGATCACCGGCAGCACGCCGTGCTGGAGCAAGGTCAACAAGGTAGAACGGGCATTCAGATAGCGCTCGCGATCGGCCAGATCGGCATGCGTCAGCAACACTTGCGCGCTGCCCATGCCATGCTCGCGCAACTTGGTCTCGTACATCTGGACCAAGCCCATCTGCCCAACCGCCGCTGCCGCCTGCAACTCATGGATTTCCTTGGGACGGGTCGCCCACCCCAGACGCTTCATGCCCTCGGCAATCGCGCCGCTGGAAACCATCACGACCTGGCGGCCGTCTGCCGCCAAGATGGCGAGTTGGCGACACCAGTTGCCGATGGCTTCGGCATCCACGCCGCGGCCTTCATTGGTGACCAGACTGGAACCGACCTTGACGACGATGCGGCGCGCTTCCTTCAAGACTTGAACGCTCATGCCCGCCCCTGCTCCTGGTCCTCCCGAACCGGATCAAAGCGAATGTCAGGCTCCACATGCTGGCGCTGCTCGGCCGAGACGTGCTCATAGATGGCCTGGATCAGCGGTTGGCAACCCTCACGCGTGAGCGCCGAAATCTCGAAGACCGGACCCTTCCACTTGTAGCGCTTGATGAAGTCCTTGACGCGAGCCGCGCGCTCTTCAGCTGGAACCATATCCAGCTTGTTCAGCACCAGCCAACGCGGCTTGTCGTGCAGGCTCTGGTCGTACTTCTTCAGCTCCTTGACGATGGCCTTGGCCTCGGCCACCGGGTCGACTTCGGGGTCAAACGGCGCCAAGTCGACGACGTGCAGCAGCAGTCGCGTGCGCTGCAGGTGGCGCAAAAACTGGTGGCCTAGGCCAGCACCCTCTGCAGCACCTTCGATCAAGCCGGGGATGTCGGCGATCACGAAGCTTTTCTCCGGCGCGACACGCACCACGCCAAGATTCGGATATAGCGTCGTGAACGGGTAGTCGGCAATCTTTGGGCGTGCATTGGACACCGCCGAGATCAAGGTCGACTTGCCCGCATTCGGCTGCCCAAGCAGTCCGACATCGGCCAGCACGCGCAACTCCAGCTTCAGCTTCTTGGCCTCACCGGGCCAGCCGGGCGTCTTCTGCCGCGGCGCTCGGTTGGTGCTGGTCTTGAAGTGCAAGTTACCGAAACCGCCATCGCCGCCCTTGGCGAGCAGAATCTTCTCGCCTGGCTCCAAGAGTTCCGCGATCACGGTGTCGGTCTCGAGATCGCGCACGATGGTGCCGACCGGCATGCGCAACACGATGTCATCCGCAGCGGCGCCGTATTGATCCGAGCCCCGGCCCGCCTCTCCGTTGCGTGCCTCATGCCGGCGCGCATAGCGGTAGTCGATCAGCGTGTTCAGATTCAGATCGCCGACGGCAAAGACGCTTCCGCCGCGCCCCCCGTCACCGCCATCCGGACCGCCAAAGGGAATGAACTTCTCGCGTCTGAAGCTCGCACAGCCGGCACCACCATTGCCGGCGACGATATCGATAGTGGCTTCATCTACGAACTTCATAAGCTGCTCTGCGGGTGCGCCTCGGTGGACGATGGTAATTCACAAGGCCGGATGCATCCGGGCCCTTTGCAGCCGAGAAAAAGCAAAAGCCCCGGCAGGCCGGGGCTTCCTGTCTCGCTAAGCGGTCGGCTGCTGCCCTCCGCCAGCGATCAATGCGTCAGTGAGTGACGATCAAACCGGCGTGACAAAAACCGTCTGGCGGCTCTTTTCGCCCTTGATGGCGAAGGACACCGTGCCGTCCACCAGCGCGAACAAGGTGTGATCCTTGCCCATGCCAACGTTGGTACCGGCATGGAAGCGGGTGCCGCGCTGACGCACGATGATGGAACCAGCGGAGATGGTCTGGCCGCCAAAGGCCTTCACACCCAGCATCTTCGGTTTGGAGTCGCGGCCGTTCCGTGTGGAACCGCCGCCTTTTTTCTGTGCCATGGATTAACTCCTTGAACTGTTGGCGAAAGCAGGAATCAGCCGTTGACCGCGCTGATTTCCAGCTCGGTGTAGGTCTGGCGATGGCCCTGACTCTTCTTGTAGTGCTTGCGACGACGCAGCTTGAAAATGCGCACCTTGTCGTGCTTGCCCTGTGCCACAACAGTGGCTTTGACGCTTGCGCCAGCAACCAAGGGAGTGCCAACCTTCAGTTCAGCGCCGTTTCCGACAGCCAGAACCTGGTCGATCACAATCTCTTGGCCAACATCCGCAGCAATCTGTTCTACCTTGATCTTTTCGCCAGCAGCAACTTTGTATTGCTTGCCGCCGGTTTTTATGACCGCGTACATATCAGCCCTTTCAAAAAAACGACCCTTGACTTGCGCGATGGGCAGAAGCCAATCACAGCATCTCAAGGCACTCGCTCCGCGCACAAAAGCGCAGAGCCCGAGACTATAGCACAGGCCTGCCGCCGAAGCTACTTACGCCACCCGTTCAGTGCAGCAACCCTCCAGGACCGGCGCGTTGCGTCCGTGGAACCGCGAACTGTCGCCGCCTCAAGCGGTCTTCCTATAATTGCCACTTCGCCATCATGTGAGCTGAGTGTGCACGCTGCTTCTGCCTCGTCCCCCGCCCCAGTTGCCGAGGTCCTCGCGAGACTCGCAGAAGAAATGCGCGAGGTTGATACCGTCATCGCCAGACGCCTCAGCTCCGACGTCGCGCTGATCAACCAGATCGCCGGCTACATCGTCCATGCCGGCGGCAAGCGGATGCGCCCCAAGCTGGTTCTCCTCTTCGCCAACGCGCTCCAGCACACCAGCCCGGATCGCTTCGAGCTAGCTGCAGTTGTGGAGTTCATTCACACCGCCACACTGCTGCACGACGACGTCGTTGATGAGTCCTCGATGCGGCGCGGCAAGAAGACCGCCAACGCACTGTTCGGAAATGCGGCCAGCGTACTTGTCGGCGACTTCCTGTATTCCCGAGCGTTCCAGATGATGGTCTCGGTGAATCAGATGCGCGTCCTTGAGGTGCTCGCCGACGCGACCAATGTCATCGCCGAAGGCGAGGTTCTGCAGTTGATGAACATGCACGACCCCGACATTTCGGTGGAGAGTTACCTGCGCGTCATCCGCTTCAAAACGGCCAAGTTGTTCGAAGCGAGCGCCCGTCTGGGCGCCGTGCTGGCCCAGAGCAACGCGGCCATCGAAGAAGCCTGCGCCGCTTACGGCCGCGCTCTTGGCACGGCCTTCCAACTGATCGACGATGTACTCGACTACGAGGGCGATCCCGCCGCACTCGGCAAGAACGTCGGAGACGACCTGAGGGAAGGCAAACCGACGCTGCCGCTACTAATTGCCATGGAGCGCAGCTCTCAGGACGAGCGGGATTTGATCCGCCATGCCATTGAACACGGCGAAGTTGAGCGTTTGAACGAAATCGTGCAAATCGTGCGCAAAACCGGCGCGCTGGACGCCACGCGCGAAGCAGCCCGCGCCGAAGCCGCCCAGGCCCGCGACGCACTAAATTTGCTGCCACCTTCAATTTGGCGCGAAGCTCTGCTAGAATTTTGTGCTCAGTCGGTTGAGCGCTCTTTCTGAGCACTTAACAATCGACTCAAGACTGCGACGATTTGACCGCGTCAAATCACAGCTCGCAATCGGGGTGTAGCTTAGCCTGGTAGAGCGCTACGTTCGGGACGTAGAGGCCGGAGGTTCGAATCCTCTCACCCCGACCAGAATTTCCTTATCTGACAAGCATTTAGCGAAGAAAATCGCTAAAGCAGCGAAGTCAGATTTGCCGCCGATGCGGCAAATTTGTGGCAGCAGAGCCTGCCAGCCGCAAAAATTTTGGGCGTGGCTAAACGCCAGGGCTACAGGAGTCTCCTACTTATCGGAGACTCAAAGTGGCCACCATCCTCAATTGTTCCCCCCTCGTCGTTACCGTCTCTCGCAAGCCCGAGCTGCGTCGCGAGTTCCGCTACGACCGCCTCGACGACGCCGAGCAGTACATGCGCGAGCTCGTCGCCGGCACCCGTGCCTGGTATCGAACGCCCGCAGTACAACAACGAACGCGACCGCCGCTTGCGTGACAACGAGGAGGAGCTTCTGGTTGCTGAGGCGCGCCGTGAAGACACGAAGACGGCCGTCAAGGAGCGAGTCGAGTTCCTTCTGCGGCTCGAATTCGGTTGGACCGAGTTCTCCAGCCTGAGCGCGGAGAAAAAGGTCTTCGCGGCCCGGCGCAAAGCGCTGCGTCCCGTAGCGGCGCAATATGTTGAGCACGAGCGCGAGCAAGGGCGTCCATCTGAGCTTTCTTATATCAGCATGTCGGACGCCCTCGAATCCCATCAGCCCTTTCAGCCCGTGTTCAAAGCAGATGCTGCCGCCCTGCTCCGAGTCTGCGAGCGAACCATCGACAACTACATTCAGAGCGAACTGCTGCCCAAACCCGCGCGATTCGGTCATCGCGAGATGTGCTTCCCCGACGTCTTCTATGGGCACTTGAGCGCCGCTCTGCTGAACACTGGCCCTGGTGGTCGGGCCGCTTCCAAAGTACGGCCTGGCAACAACGACGCAAGCCGTGAGCCCCTTGCAGTACCCACTTCGCCTGGTCGCGATGCGCCGACCAAACAAGGCCGGGCCGCCAGACTGCAAGCGCTGAATCAGGGAAGCTTTACGGCTTAGCGCGACGGCGTGTCAGCCGCAGCAGCAAGACATTGAGGCACATTGCCTCGTATCTGGCGAACTACAGCTCAACTTCCGAACTTACGGGAAGATAGCGCGATAACAGATATTTCTCATTTATCTCAATTTAAGATATTTGCAATTTATCTGAATTTGAGATATTGTCAAAATATCCGCATACCAGATACATTCATGACCATCGCCCAACAGCCTCTGACGACGACCCTGCAGCTGGGTAGGCTGCTGAACTCGGCACGCAAAGCCAAAGGACTCTCGCAGAGTGACCTGGCCGCCAAGGTCGGCGTGGGCCAAAGCCGTGTCTCTCACCTCGAGCAACACGCTGAGGAAATGAGCGTAGCTCAGCTGATGGCATGGTGCGCTGCACTTGGCCTCGAAGTCAGCATTGGGCAGCGAGACACCTCAGCGACCTCCGACTCGTCTTCGGTGTGGTGATGGGGCGCAAATCACATCGCCGAGCTCTCTCCATCTGGACGAACGGCGTACGGGTCGGCACGTGGGCCATGCCCGCACGAGGCGAGATGGAGTTGCAGTACGACGCAGCCTGGATGAGTTCGCCAGTCGGCCGACCTCTGTCCTTGTCACTGCCCTTCCAGTTCGGCAACCTGTCCCACAAAGGCGCCGCGGTTCACAACTTCTTCGACAACCTGCTGCCGGACAGCGATGCCATCCGCAAGCGCATTGCGACACGCTTCAAAACAGGCTCCATCGAAGCCTTCGACCTGCTCGAGGCGATTGGTCGAGACTGCGCCGGTGCCGTGCAGCTTCTTGCGGAAGATGGAACACCGGAGGGCTACGACAAGGTGGAGGGCACACCGCTGTCCGACGAGGAGGTCGAGCGGCATCTGCTGAACACCGTGAGCGACGAGAAGTTCAACGCGGGTCACGATGCTGAAGACGACTTCAGGATTTCGCTTGCGGGCGCGCAGGAGAAGGATGCGTTCCTACGTTGGGACGGCCAGTGGCTGCGCCCGCACGGCGCCACGCCAACGACGCACATCTTCAAGTTGCCCCTCGGTTTTGTCGGAGGACGCCAGGCCGACTTCCGAACCTCGGTCGATAACGAGTGGCTGTGCCTGCGCATCCTACGGGCCTACGGCCTCGACACCGCTGAGGCCAGCATCGGAACGTTCGGCAAGCAACGCGTTCTGGTGGTCGAACGCTTCGACCGCCGCGAGCATCCAGAGGGCGGCTGGCTGCTGCGCCTGCCGCAGGAGGACTTCTGCCAGGCACTCGGCGTCTCACCGCTCATCAAGTACGAGAACCAGGGCGGTCCCGGCCTAGTCCAGTTGTTCGACATCCTGCGGCAGTCGGTTCGCCCGGAGGACCAGGCCGCCCTGCTGAGCTCGCAAATCCTCTTCTGGCTGCTGCGTGCGCCGGACGGCCATGCAAAGAACTTCAGCATCCACTTGCTGCCGGGCGGACGCTTTCAGCTGACCAAGTTCTACGACGTGATGTCCGCCTACCCGGTCCTCGGCGAAGGCCCGAACCGTTGGTCCGAGTACGAATTGAAGCTGGCGATGGCGCTGCACGGTAAGAGCAAACACTACAACGTGAGAAGCATCCAGCGCCGGCACTTCAACAGCACCGCACGCAAGGTCGGATACGGAGACAGCGCGGAGCCGCTCATCCAGAACATCCTAGAACGCACACCCGCTGTCATCGCCGAGGTGCGCAACGCACTGCCTCCGGACTTCAATCAACCCGTCGCCGACGCCATCCTCAATGGTCTGCAAGCAGCAGCACAACGACTGGCAGAGATGCCGGCTAACTGAGGCACACACCCGATGCGCCTGCCCTCAAAACTAACTGCCGAATCGCCCCCGAAGAAGGGGTCTCGAGCCGCCTCAAAAGCTTACTTTTCGGGGTCCTCCGTGCGGCAAATTTGCGGCGATGCGGCAATCTCGCGGCAGCAGAAAACCTCAGGAAACCGCACGAAGCCGACCAATTTGCCCTTGCGTGAGCTCGGGTGACAAAGCCCCGGACTTACGGGGCTTCGTCGTTTCTGGTGTCACGGCTGCTCTGTCAGCCGCATCAAGCACCCAAAGAATCCGCGCTTCGATTCAAACATCGCGACTCGAGACTCGAAGTCGAAGCGTTTTGCCGGGAACCATCACGGCAATGCGATGCAGCGTGCCGTGCCTCTGCAAAGCTCCACGTCAGCCCACCCTGGCCAAATGACGCAAGGACGCAACCAAAGCGCTACTGGTTTGCCCCGAAGTGCCGCAGCTGCGTAAAGCTCCACAGCAGGAACAGGGCTAAAGTCGAAAGCGCAAGTAGAGACGTCGACGAGCACGCCATCGCCTCGGCATCAAGCCATTCAACGAACGGAGACACCATGACCAAACTGCAACTGCTCATCCCCTTGGGCCTCGCCCTGGCTACATCCTGGAGTCAAGCTCAAGATGTGCATCTGGCCCGCAACTTGGCCGCAACTTGCGCCAACTGCCATGGCACGAACGGCGTGGCTGTTGGCGAGATGAAGACATTGGCCGGCCGCCCTGCGGCTGAGCTGATTCAGATGGTCAAGGAATACAAGGCTGGCTCGCGCCCGGCGACGATCATGCATCAGATCGCCAAAGGCTACACCGACGAGCAGATCCGCTTGGTCGCTGAGTTCTTCGCGGCCCAACCCACCAAGAAGTAATCCAGGAGACCGCAATGACTCAAGAACAAGGACTGAATCGTCGTCGCCTGCTTGCAGCCGGCGCTTTGCTTGCCACGGCCGGACTGAGCGGCTGCGCCAGCACAGCGAGCGGGCCATCCATCGGGCGCGTCATTGTCATCGGCGGCGGCTTTGGTGGCGCTACGGCAGCGCGTTATCTGAAGCTGTGGGGCGGCAATGTCGACGTGACCCTGGTGGAGCGCAATCCGAACTTCATTTCCTGCCCCATCTCTAATCTTGTGCTCGGTGGGCACAAGCAGATGGGCGACATCACGCGTGGCTACGAAGGCTTGAAGGCACTCGGCATCAAGGTTGTGCAAGGTGACGTCCGAGCGATCGATGCCGTAGGAAAGAAGGTTCGCCTGGCCGACGGCAGCGATTTACCCTTCGACCGCGTGATTGTTTCGCCGGGCATCGACTTCATGGTCGAGCAGGTGGGCGGCTTGCAGGCAGCGCTGGATGCTGGCCAAGTTCAGCACAGCTGGAAGGCGGGGCCGCAGACCGTGGCGCTGCGTCGACAACTCGAGGCGATGCCGGATGGCGGCGTCTTTGCGATGAGCATTCCCAAGGTGCCGTATCGCTGCCCGCCAGGACCCTACGAGCGGGCCTGCATGGTCGCCAGCTACCTGAAACAGCACAAGCCCAAGTCCAAGGTGCTGGTGCTGGACGCGAATGCCGAGATTCAGTCGAAGAAGGCCTTGTTCGAACGCGCCTTCAAGCAACACTATGACGGCCTGCTGGAATACCGCCCCAATGCGGAGATCAAGGAAGTCGCCAACGGCGGGCGTCTCGCCAAGCTCGAATTCGAGGACATCAAGGCGGATGTGTTGAACGTGATTCCGCCGCAACGGGCTGCGGACCTGGCTGTCTCAGCAGGCCTGGTGAACATCAACAACCGCTGGGCCGGCGTGAACTGGCTGACGATGGAGTCGACCGCTGTCCCTGGCGTTCATGTGCTGGGTGATGCCACCTTCCCGGCTCCAGCCATGCCCAAGTCCGGCCACATGGCCAACCAGCATGCGAAAGTGGCTGCTGCCGCGATCATCCAGCTGCTGAAGGGCGAAGCGGTGAACACCACACCCGTCGTGATGAACACCTGCTACAGCTTCGTCACGGCCCGTGATGTGGTGCATGTGGCATCCGTGCACCAGTACGACGCGGCCGACAAGACCTTTAAAGCCGTGCCGGGCTCGGGTGGCGTTTCAGCGGGCGCCAACCAATTGGAAGGTGGCTACGCCCTGTCCTGGGCGCAAAACATCTGGTCGGACATGCTGGGCTGAGAGCGAGCGCCGCCGAACAGCGCGTGGCTGCCCGATATTCGGGCAGCCGTCTCGCGGGATGGGGCGTAGAAGTATGACCAGAGGGCGGTGCACAAGCACCGCCCTTTTCAATTCAGGCCGCTGATGTAGGCCGACACCGCCTTGAGTTCCAATTCGCTGAGCTTGCTGGCGACACTGTGCATCACTGCGTTGTCGTTGTTGCGTTCGCGTTTATTGAACTGGCGCAGCTGTGCCTCCGTGTACTGGGCATGCTGGCCGGCCAAGCGTGGCAGTTGTTCATTGCCATAGCCTTTGCTGCCATGGCAACTGGCACATGCGGCCACCCCGGTGAATGGATTGCCGCGCACGAAGACGAAGCGGCCCACCTGGGCGAGCTCGACATCTTCGACGGAATGGGGCTGCGCCTGACGCGACGCAAAGTACTTGCCCAGCACAGTGAAGTCGCTGGCGTTCAGGCCTTCGACCATCGGCTGCATCGTGCTGCTCTTGCGCTTGCCGGTCTGGTAGTCACTGAGCTGACGCGCAAGATAGGCTGCATGCTGGCCCGCCAAGCGCGGGAAAACCGGGCTCGAGCTCTCTCCATCGGCGCCATGGCAAAGAAAGCACTTGCCCTGCACGATTTCTTCGGCACGCGCCAACTCGGCACCCGCCAAGCTTTCGGCCCATGAGATCGCTGAGAGCCCGAGCAGCGCCGCCATCGTCACAAATCGCTTCATCTTCACCCCCATCTCCGCGTCTTGTCCGGTGCATGCCGCACCGAAAATGATCAATGCCAGAGATATTAGCCGAATCGAATATTCGAAGCGGCCAAATCCCGGCACGGTGGCCGCAGCGTTTGGGAAGTGATGCGCGCGCACATCATTCGCCCGGCAGTAAGTCTCAATGCGGCGCGAGAGGTTCGCGTGCACCCGCTATCGGGTAGCGCTCGGTTTACAGTGTGAAAACCCTGGGTCATCATGCCCCGCCAACGCGGTTGGCCCTGAGCGCTATGCTCCAGCCGCAACGTCAACCTTATGCCTGTGGACAACTCACTGAGCGAGCCAGCGCACTCCACCCTTTCGGGCGTGGCTCGCGTCCTCGTCAACGCCGGAAAGCTGCAGTCCCGGGCCGCCGAGGATCTGGTTCGTCAGGCACGCGAGAAGAAGCTCAACTTCGTCAGCGCCGTCGTGGGCGCTGGCGCCGTCTCGCCGGTTGATCTGGCCCACACGCTGTCCACGGCTTTGGCGCTGCCGCTGCTGGACTTGAATGCGGTCGATCCGCAGCGCCTGCCCCACAACATCATCGACGCCAAGCTGGCCCACCAGTACCAGGTGGTGGTGCTAGGCCGGCGTGGCAACCGACTGTTCATCGGCGGTGCCGACCCCACGGACCAGGAGGTCGTCGAGCGCATCAAGTTCGCCACGCAGCTGCAACCCGAGTGGGTGATCGTCGAGCACGACAAGCTGAACAAGCTGTTGGCGGGCAGCGGTGCCAGCGCCAGTGAAGCGCTGGAGGCCATCGCAGGCGGTGATTTCGATTTCGACATTGCCGAGGAAGACGCCACCCCGAAGGAAGAAGCTGCCGACATGACCGATGTGGAGGACGCACCTGTGGTGCGTTTTCTGCAGAAGATGTTGATCGACGCGATCAATATGCGTGCCTCGGACCTCCACTTCGAGCCCTATGAGTACCACTACCGTGTTCGCTTCCGGGTCGACGGCGAGCTGCGCGAGATTACCCAGCCGCCGATAGCGATCAAGGACAAACTGGCCTCGCGCATCAAGGTGATTTCGCGCATGGACATCGCCGAGAAACGCGTGCCGCAGGACGGCCGCATGAAGCTCAAGTTCGGCGCCAAGGCGATCGACTTCCGGGTCAGCACCCTGCCTACCCTGTTTGGCGAGAAGATCGTGATCCGTATCCTGGATCCGTCCTCGGCCAAGCTGGGCATTGAGGCCCTGGGGTACGAGAAAATCGAGAAGGAGCGCCTGCTTGCCTGCATTCAGCGCCCCTACGGCATGGTCCTGGTCACTGGCCCGACCGGCTCGGGCAAGACCGTCTCGCTCTACACCTGTCTGAACATCCTGAACCAGCCGGGCGTCAACATCTCCACGGTCGAGGATCCGGCCGAAATCAACTTGCCGGGCGTCAACCAGGTCAACGTCAATGACAAGGCCGGACTGACTTTCTCGGCGGCGCTGAAGTCCTTCCTGCGCCAGGATCCGGACGTGATCATGGTCGGCGAAATCCGCGACCTTGAGACCGCAGACATCGCCATCAAGGCCGCGCAGACCGGCCACATGGTGATGAGCACCTTGCACACCAACGATGCGCCGACCACGCTGACACGCCTGCTGAACATGGGCGTTGCACCGTTCAACATCGCGTCCAGCGTGCTGCTCATCACAGCCCAGCGACTGGCCCGCCGGCTGTGCGAGAACTGCAAGGCGCCAGCCGAGTACCCGCGCGACGCACTGCTGCGCGCCGGCTTTGCCGAGGTGGAGCTGGACGGCAGTTGGAAACCTTACCGTGCCGTTGGCTGCTCCAGTTGCAACAACGGGTATCGGGGGCGTGTCGGTCTTTACCAAGTGATGCCGGTAACCGAAGCGATCCAACGCATCATCCTGTCCGAAGGCACGGCAATGGACATCGCGGCCCAGGCTCGCGCCGAAGGCGTGCGGGACCTGCGCCAATCCGGCCTGGTCAAGGTCAAGGCAGGCGTGACGACACTGGAAGAAGTGCTTGCGGCCACCAATGAATAAGCATCAGCAGCAGCGCAACAGCAGCGACAGCAAGCGGCCGCAAGCGGCCGGTGGACAGATCCCCAGGAGGTGATATGGCGACAAGCGCAAGCGCCAAGGGCGGCGTGAAAGACTTCGTGTTCGAGTGGGAGGGCAAGGACCGCAACGGCAAGATCGTCCGTGGCGAGATCCGCGCCGGCGGCGAAGCGATGGTCAGCGCCACCCTGCGCCGCCAGGGCATCCTGGTCAGCAAGGTCAAGAAGCGCCGCGTGAGCGGTGGCAAGTCCATCAAGCAGAAGGACATTGCGGTCTTCACGCGCCAGCTCGCCACCATGATGCGCGCCGGCGTGCCGCTGCTACAGGCCTTCGACATCGTCGGCCGCGGCAGCACCAACCCGCGCCTGACCCGTCTGCTCAACGAGATCCGCCAGGATGTCGAGACCGGCACCAGCCTGTCGTCGGCCTTCCGCAAGCACCCGATGTACTTCGACGCGCTGTATTGCAACCTGGTCGAGGCCGGTGAGTCGGGCGGTATCCTGGAAGCCCTGCTGGACCGCTTGGCGATCTATCAGGAAAAGACTGTCGCACTCAAGAACAAGATCAAATCGGCCCTGACCTACCCGATCGCGGTGATGATCGTTGCCATCGTGGTGCTGGCCGTCATCATGATCTTCGTGGTTCCTTCCTTCAAGGATGTGTTCACCTCCTTCGGCGCCGACCTTCCAGCGCCCACGCTGATGGTGATTGCCATGTCGGAGTTTTTCGTCGCCTATTGGTGGGCCTTGTTCGGCGGCCTGGGCGGCGGCCTTTACTTCTTCTTCCAGTCCTGGAAACGCTCCGAGAAGATGCAAAAGGCGATGGACCGTCTGCTGCTGAAGATCCCCGTCTTTGGCGACCTGCTCTACAAGTCGGCCATCGCGCGTTGGACGCGTACGCTCGCCACCATGTTCGCCGCGGGCGTGCCGCTGGTCGAAGCGCTGGACTCAGTGGGCGGGGCTTCAGGCAACGCCGTGTTTTCCGAGGCCACCGAGAAGATCCAGCGTGATGTGTCCACCGGCGCCTCGCTGACCACCTCGATGCAGAGCACAGGCATCTTCCCGACCATGGTGATCCAGATGGCCTCGATCGGCGAGGAGTCCGGCTCGCTGGACCACATGCTGTCCAAGGCCGCCGAGTTCTATGAGGACGAGGTGGACGAGGCCGTCAAGGCGCTGTCCAGCCTGATGGAGCCCTTCATCATCGTGATCCTGGGCACGCTGATCGGCGGCATCGTGGTGGCCATGTACCTGCCCATCTTCAAGCTCGGCCAGGTGGTCTGAAACAACGCTATGACTTTCTACTTCGATTGGCTGCTCACGCCCTGGGGTCTGGGCCTGCTGGGCCTGTGCATCGGCAGCTTCCTGAATGTGGTGATCCACCGCCTGCCGCTGATGATGGAGCGCCAGTGGCTGGCCGACGCCGCCGCCCAGCTGGCGGACGTCAACGGCCTGCTCCGAGCCGGCGGCCTGAGCAAGCCACTGGCTGACAAGCTGTCGATCGCCGCGGGCGATGCGGCACAGCAGTTCGAGAAGCTGGCACCGCTAGGCATCGCCAAGCCGCGCTCGCGCTGCCCGCAATGCGGCCACCAACTGGCCTGGCACGAGAATCTGCCGCTGTTCGGCTGGCTGCGCCTGGGTGGCCGCTGTTCCTCCTGCAAGACCCGCATCTCGGCGCGCTATCCGCTGATCGAGTTGCTGACCGGGCTCGCCTTTGCCGCCATCGGCTGGCGTTTCGGCGCCCAGCCGGCCAGCCTGCTGTGGTGCGGCTTCATCGCCGCATTGATCGCGCTGGCAGCGATCGACTGGGACACCACCTTGCTGCCCGACTCCATCAACCAGCCCTTGCTCTGGGCCGGCCTTGCCGCAGCCTTGATGGGGTGGACCGGCGTGTCGCTGACGGCGTCGCTGAGCGGCGCCCTGCTCGGCTATCTGTCGCTGTGGTCGGTCTACTGGCTCTTCAAGCTGACCACCGGCAAGGAAGGCATGGGCTACGGCGACTTCAAGCTGCTGGCAGCCCTGGGCGCCTGGCTGGGCTGGCAGATGGTGCTGCCCATCGTGCTGGGCGCCTCGGTGATCGGCGCGCTCGTCGGCATCGGCATGAAGCTCTCCAGCAACCTGCGCGAAGGTCGCTATGTACCTTTCGGCCCCTTTCTGGCGGGTGGCGGCCTGGTCGTGCTGTTCGCCGGCTCGGAGCGCGTCCTGGGCTGGATGGGTTGGGCCTAAAGCCGTCCGCGTGGCTTCAAGCTTGAGCCAACGCCTATGCGCATCGGCCTGACCGGCGGTATCGGCAGCGGCAAGAGCACCGTCTCTGCCTTTCTGATGGAAGGCGGTGCGGCCGTCATCGACGCGGATGCCATCTCGCGCGAACTGACCGGCCCGGGTGGCGCAGCGATGCCGGCCATCGCGGCCGCCTTCGGGCCACGGGCGCTGGACAGCCACGGCGCACTCGATCGGGCGCATATGCGCGAGCTGGCGTTCAGCGACCCCGACGCGCGCCTGCGCCTGGAAGCTATCCTGCACCCGATGATCGGCCGGGAAACCGAAGCCCGCGCCGCGGCGGCGCAGGCGCCACTGCTGGTCTTCGACGTGCCCCTGCTGGTCGAATCAGGGCGCTGGCGCCAGCGGGTCGATCGCGTGCTGGTGGTGGACTGCGAGGAAGAGACGCAGATTCTGCGCGTCATGCAGCGCTCGGGCTGGACGCGCGAAGGGGTCGAGGCCGTTCTCAAGCAGCAGGCCAGCCGGGCCCGTCGGCGCGGCGCGGCCGATGCCGTGATCTACAACGAGCGCTGCAGCGTTGCCGAATTGCGCCAGCAAGTCCTGGCCCTGGCAAAGCGTTGGCAAGGTGCCGGCAAGGCGTGATTCAAGGGCAAAGCCCAGGCCGAGAGGCGCGCGCATGTGAAACAATCGGTGCCGGCGCATTGGGCGCCATCGATCTGTGCTCACCGACAAGGAACGGCCGCCTTGGTCCTCTACGAATATCCGTTCAACGAGAGCATCCGCACGATGCTGCGTCTGGAACATCTGTTCGACCGTCTGGGGGAGCTGATCCCGCGCGACACCGCGCTGGACCATCACTTCGCCCTGGTGACCATCTTCGAGATCATGGACGTCGCCTCGCGCGCCGACCTGAAATCCGACCTGCTCAAGGAGCTTGAGCGCCACAAGGCCCTGCTCAACAGCTACCGTGGCAATCCGGCCATCT
This sequence comes from Methylibium sp., assembly GCA_013824165.1. Taxonomy (GTDB): domain Bacteria; phylum Pseudomonadota; class Gammaproteobacteria; order Burkholderiales; family Burkholderiaceae_C; genus JACDQM01. Next base: position 32,204 of record PNNH01000050.1, read on the forward strand.
CGGAAAGCGCGCTCGACGAAGTGGTGCAGCGCATCGATCACGCCTTCACCGGCCTCAACCAGCTCAGTGGCAAGGCCGGCCATGCGCTGACCACCAATGACTGGCTGATGAGCATCCGCAGCCGCATCAGCATTCCGGGCGGCACCTGCGAGTTCGACCTGCCGGCCTACTACACCTGGCAGCAGTTTCTGCCGGCGCGCCGCCGCAACGACCTGATCCAGTGGACGCAATCGCTGATGCCGCTGGCTGAAGCGCTGCGTGTGCTGCTGGGCCTGCTGCGCGATTCCGGCGCCCCCCACAAGGTGGCCGCCCAGGGCGGCCAGTTCCAGCAGAGCCTGCCGGCCGGCCGCACGTACCAGCTGCTACGCATGCGCATCGATCCCAGCCTGGGCCTGATTCCCGAGATCACCGGCCACCGGCTGATGGTCTCGATCCGGCTGATGCGCCAGGACGAAGAAGGCCGGCTCAAGCTGGCCGCACAGGACGCCAGCTTCGAGCTGACCTTGTGCTCATGAGCACGCCGAACCCGACTCCCGGCGCACGCATCGTGCGCTGCCCCACCTGCGGCGGCGACAGCATTTATGCGCCCAGCAATCTGTGGCGCCCCTTCTGCAGCGAGCGCTGCCGTCAGATCGATCTGGGCGCCTGGGCCAGCGAGAGCTTCCGCGTCGAAGCAGCGCCGCCCACGGATGACCAGGACTTAGAGCAGTAAGCCCTGCTGCTGCAACTCGGCCCGCGCAGCCGCGGCCGTGCTGAAGTGCAAGGCCTGCCAGCCCAGCGCGCGCGCGGCGTCGATATTGACCGGATGGTCGTCCAGGAAGAGGCAGCTCTCAGGCGCCACGCCAAACCGCGCGGTCGCCAGCTGGAACACCTCGGCGCGCGGCTTCGAGAGCTTGACCCGTCCCGAGAACACCCCTGCCTCGAACCAGTCGGCCAGCGGATAGCGCTGCTCAAGCCCGTCGGCATAGGGCTCGGGCATGTTCGACAGATAGAACAGGCGATGGCCCGCCGCCTTGAGGTCCTGAATCAGCGCCACGGTCTCGGGCACTGCCTGCAGCTCATCGGGCACCGCATCCACGACCTGCTGCACCTCCGCGCGCGACCAGCCGGTGCGCGCGCTGATGCGTGCCACCACCTCGTCCGCACCGATCAGGCCCTGGTCAAAAGCGCCCCAGTCACCGCTGTAGTTCTGAAAGAACTCGGCGGCCGCCGCGACGCCCTGCTCCAGGCTGCTCACACGCTGCGGCCAGACGCGCGCCAGCAAGCTGGGCGGATGCCAGCGGAACACCACCCCACCGAAGTCGAAGACGATGTTCATGAGCGGCGCAGCCAGTTCATCAGGCCGGCGGTCGAGCCGTCCAGGCCCGCCGTGTCGCCGCTGTCCAGGCGCGGCAGCAGCGCCTTGCACAGGGCCTTGCCCAACTCCACGCCCCACTGATCGAAGCTGTTGATACCCCACAGCGCGCCGCTGACAAAAACCCGGTGCTCATACAGCGCGATCAAGGCGCCGAGGGCGCGCGGCGTCAGACGCTCCAGCAGCAGGGTGGTGCTGGGACGATTGCCCGGAAAGCTGCGATGCCGCGCCAGCGTCAAGGCGCCCAGATGGCTGGCTGCCGCCGGTGCCTTCTCCTGCAAGGCCTGCTCGACCGTCTTGCCCTGCATCAGCGCCTGCGACTGGGCCAGGCAGTTGGCCAGGAGCATGCGGTGCTGCTGGTGCAGCAGATCGGCCAGCTCACCCGTGACATGCGAGCCATGCTCGGGCTGCCGCACCGCGATGAACTCCACCGGGATCACATCCGTGCCCTGGTGCAGCATCTGGAAGAAAGCATGCTGGCCGTTGGTGCCCGGCTCGCCCCAGATCACCGGGCTGCTGCCATAGGGCAAGGCCTGCCCCTCACCGTCCACGCCCTTGCCATTGCTCTCCATCTCAAGCTGCTGCAGATAGGCCGGCAGCCGCTTCAGGCCCTGGTGATAGGGAGCGATGCAGCGGCTGCTGAAGCCGTGGAAGTTGCGGTACCAAACATCGAGCAGTCCCAGCAGCACCGGCAGATTGCGCGCCAGGGGCTGCTCGCGGAAATGCTGGTCCATCGCATGCGCGCCGGCCAGCAGCGCCCTGAAGTTCCGCGCGCCGATCGCGATCGCGATCGGCAGGCCGATCACCGACCACAGCGAGTAGCGCCCGCCCACCCAATCCCAGAAGCCGAAGGTGGTGCTGATGCCGAACTGCGCCGCCGCCTGCACATTGCTGCTCGTGGCGACAAAGTGCCGGGCAATGTCCTGCCCACCCTGCTGCAAAAACCAGGCTCTGGCGGCCAGCGCATTCGCCAGGGTCTCCTGGGTCGTGAAGGTCTTGGAGGCAATCACGAACAGGGTCTTGTGCGGATCCAGCCCGGGCAGCACTGAGGCGAGGTCGTGCCCATCGACGTTGGAAACGAAGTGCAGGCGCTGCGCCGGCTGGCAGTAAGTGTCCGATGCTGACTGCAGCGCGCCGACCACCATTGCCGGGCCTAGATCACTGCCGCCAATGCCGATGTGGACGATGTCGCGGATACCGCTGGCCGCCGCATCGCGCACGCCTTCGGCGAAGGCCAGCATGCGATCCAGCGCTTCCTGCACCTCGTCGCTGAACGGTCCCTCGCCTGCCGGTGCGCGCAAGGCGGTGTGCAGCACCGCACGTCCCTCGGTGGAATTGACGATGGCGCCGCTGAACATCGCTTCGCGCTGGGCCTCGACGCCGCAGTCGCGGGCCAGTTGCAGCAGCAGTGCCAGCGTCGTGCCGTCGATCAGGTTCTTCGACAGATCGGCAAACACCTCGGGCGCCTGCAGCGACCAGCTCTCGAAGCGCGCCACATCCGCCGCAAACGCCTCGCGCAGGTCCAAAGCCTGCCCGCTGCGCTCAAAGTGAGCCCGCAGCTCTGCCCACACCGGGCTCTGGTCGCAGCGTGCGTGTGCCATCACAGGCCCAGGATGATCTGGTCGAGCTTACCGGCGTCCACCGCGAAGGCGCGGATGCCCTCGGCCAGCTTCTCGGTCGCCATGGCGTCCTGGTTCAGCGCGTAGCGGAAGCCCGCCTCGTCATAGCTGACCGGCGCGATTTCGGCTGCACGTGCGGCGTCGGCATCCAGCACGCATTGCAGCGGCGCTTCGCTGGCCTGCAGCTGTGCCAGCAGCTCGGGGCTGATGGTCAGCAGGTCGCAGCCGGCCAGTGCCTGGATCTGCCCGACATTGCGGAAGCTGGCGCCCATCACCTCGGTGGCGATTGCGTGCTTCTTGTAGTAGTTAAAGATCTGGGTCACCGACTTGACGCCCGGGTCGCTAACCCCCGCATTGGACGCCTCGTCCCAAGCGCTGCCGGCGCTCTTCTTGTACCAGTCGTAGATGCGTCCGACAAAGGGCGAGATCAGCTGCACACCCGCCTCGCCGCAGGCCACCGCCTGGCAGAAGGAGAACAGCAGCGTCAGGTTGCAGCGGATGCCTTCGCGTTCCAGCTCGCGCGCCGCCTGGATGCCTTCCCAGGTCGAGGCCACCTTGATCAGCACGCGCTCACGCGAAATGCCGGCGGCCTCGTACAGGCCGATGATGCGATGGGCGCGCGCGATCGTCGCCGCCTTGTCGAAGCTCAGCCGGGCGTCCACCTCGGTGGACACGCGGCCGGGCACGACCTTCAGTATCTCCAGACCGAAGCGCACAAGCACCTGGTCCACGATCTGGTCCAGCGGCTGGCCGCGGTGGGCCTGCACCGTGTCCTTCAGCAGTGGCGCATAGTCGCTGGACTGCACCGCCTTGAGGATCAGCGAGGGATTGGTCGTCGCATCGCGCGGCGCGAACTGCGCCAGTTGCAGGAAGTTGCCGGTGTCGGCAACAACCGTGGTGAAAGCCTTCAGTTGTTCGAGCTGATTCATCGTGATTCCAGACAGTGATGCGGCATGCCCCTCGATTAGACCCGGGCGCCGCTGATCTCAAGTTACATGCGAAGCCTGCACCGCCACCGCGCCTGGCGCCTATGGCACCAAGCAGCGAAGCCAACAGCAGTTGACCGCAACAAGAAACTTATGCATCATAATTCCAGAAACTTTGTTACATCAAGTACCTGCATGCCTGGCCCGGCGTGAGCGGGTACGGCACCAAGGCACGGCATGTCATTCGATCTCGTCTTCTTCGGCGGCACTGGCGATCTCACCTGGCGCAAGCTGATGCCTGCGCTGTTCCAGGCGTTCCGGCACGGCAAGCTGCCCAGCGGCGGACGAATCCTGGCGGTGGCCCGCGACGAGATGAGCGACGAGCGCTACCGCGAGTGGCTGAAGGAGCGCTTTCGTGAAGTCGATGGCTCCAAGCGCCCCAACGATGAAGAGTTCGAGCGCTTCGCCGCCTTGGTGCACTACCGTCGCATGGATCTGTCCCAGCCTGAGCATTACCTGCGCTTGAAGGAGTGGCTGGCGACCGGGCAGGCCGAGACCGTGGTGCTGTACCTCGCCACCAGCCCGCATCTGTTCACGCAGATCTGCGAGCAGCTCGGCGCAGCCGGCCTGAACGAACCGCGCGTGCGCATCGTGCTGGAGAAGCCGCTGGGCCACGACCTGGCCAGCGCGCAGCAGATCAACCGCGTGGTGCGCTCGGTGTTCAGGGAAGAACAGGCCTTCCGCATCGACCACTATCTGGGCAAGCCCTCGGTGCAGAACCTGATGGCGCTGCGCTTCGGCAATGCGCTGTTCGAGCCGCTGTGGCGGCGCGAGAGCATCGCCAACATCCAGATCACGCTGGCAGAGTCGCTGGGCGTCGGCACGCGCGGGCCCTTCTACGACGGCACCGGCGCGCTGCGCGACATGATCCAGAACCATGCGCTGCAGCTCTTGACGATGATCGCGATGGAGCCGCCGTCGACCAACGATGCGGACGCCATCCGTGACGAGAAGCTCAAGGTGCTGCGCTCGCTCAAGCCCTTCAGCGCCGAGAGCGTGGCGCGCGACGTGGTGCGCGGCCAGTACCGCGCCGGCACGGTGGACGGCAAGGCGGTTGTCTCCTATCTCGACGAAGGCAAGATCCCGGCCGACAGCCAGACCGAGACCTTCGTGGCGCTGCGCACCGAGGTGCAGAACTGGCGTTGGGCCGGCGTGCCCTTCTACCTGCGCACCGGCAAGCGCCTGGCCGCGCGCGACGCGCAGATCGTCGTCAACTTCCGGCCGGTGCCGCACCCGATCTTTCCGGGCACCAGCCAAGCCAATCGCCTGGTCATCAAGCTGCAGCCCGAGGACGGGCTGGAACTGCACCTGCTGGCGGCCAAGGGCGGTGCCCATGGCGAGGCGCTGGCCCCGGTCTCGCTGGACCTGGACTTCGACAAGGCCTTTGCCGCCAACCGGGTGGGCGCTTACGAGCGCCTTTTGCTGGACGCCATCGCCGGCCGACTGAATCTGTTCGTGCGCAGCGATGAGCAGGAACAGGCCTGGCGCTGGGTCGAGCCCATCCTGGACGCCTGGCGCCTGGACAGCGGCGGCCCGCGCCCCTACAGCGCCGGCAGCTGGGGCCCACCGGCCGCCAGCGCGCTGGTGGCCCGCGACGGCTTCGCCTGGGCGGAAGAACATTGAATAGAAAGCGACTGCGCCATGACCATCCTCGACCGCGTCAAGGCCGCGATCCCCGCCCTGCCCCCGGCTGAGCAGCGCGTGGCCAAGCTGCTGCTGAGCGACGCGCGCGCGTTCGCGACGCTGCCGGTCAGCGAGCTGGCCGACCGCTCGCATGTCTCCAAGCCCACTGTCGTGCGCTTCTGCCGCAGCGTAGGCTATGACGGCCTGGCCGACTTCAAGCTCAAGCTGGCCGGCAGCGTGAACGAGGGCGTGCCCTTCGTGCACCGTGCGGTCGACGAGGACGACAAACCCGGCGATCTGATCGTTAAAGTGATCGATAACGCCGTGGCTGCGCTGCTGCACTACCGCAACGAGGCGGCCGGCCATGCTTTCGAGCGCGCCATCAAAGTGCTGTCGGAGGCCGGTCGCACGGGCCGGCGCATCGAGTTCTACGGCGTCGGCAACTCAGGCATCGTCGCGCAGGACGCGCAGCACAAGTTCTTCCGCCTGGGCATCAACACCGCCGCGTGGAGCGACAACCATGTGCAGCTGATGAGCGCCACCATGCTGAACCCCGGCGACTGCGCGGTACTGATCAGCAACTCGGGCCGCAGCCGTGATCTTATCGAGGTGGTCGAGGTGGCGCGCAAGCGTGGCGCCACCACCATCGTGATCACGGCCAGTGGTTCGCCGCTGGCAGCACTCGGACAGTTGCCCGGCCAGATCCTGCTGACGGTGGACCATCCCGAGGACTTCGAGCGCTACAGCCCGATGGTTTCGCGCCTGCTGCACCTCACCACCATCGACATCCTGACCACCGGCGTGGCCCTGGCCATGGGTCAGGCGCTGCGCCCGACGCTGCAGGAAATCAAGCGCACGCTGCGCAGCAAGCGCTATGTGTGAGCGTCTCGGATCGGCCGGCTAGGCGGCTGTCTGCGCCGGCGCCGGCCACAGCAATTCGTCCACGCCATAGACCCGCGCCAGCTCCAGCAACTTGGGCGGCGCATTCTGGATCTGCAGCGTCAGCCCCTGCTGGCTGCACAGGCGTGCCGCCGCCAGCAGCAGGGTCAGGGCGGCTGAGTCGAAGCTGCGCAAATCACCCGCATTGAGCTGCAGCTGACGCCCCGCCGCATTGCCGATCTGTGCAGCCTCGGCCCGCAGGCTGGCCTGCAGGCCTGCCCACAAGGCGGGTGCATCGGCCAGGCGCACGGCATCAGGCAGCTTCAACATCGCCAAAGGCATGGTTCAGGACTTGCCGCCGGCAGCGCCGGTGGCGGCCTTGGCATTGCGGTCCGCCAGCGTCTGGATGAGGCCGTCGATACCCTTGGCACCGATTTCCTGCGCAAAGCTGTTGCGGTATTGATCGGCCAGCCAGATGCCCAGCACGTTGACGTCGTAGATCTTCCAGACGGCACCGGACTTCTCAAGCCGGTAGTCCAGTTGGATCGGATCGCCCTTGCCGCGCACCTCGGTGCGAACCACCACCTCGGTGTCATCCGCCGAGGCACGCAGCGGCTTCAGCGCCACGCTCTGGTCGCGCACCTGGGCGAGCGCACCGGAATACGTGCGCACCAGCAGGGTCTTGAACTCGGCCTGCAAGCGCTGCTGCTGATCCGGGCTGGCCTGGCGCCAAAAACGCCCGACAGCCGAGGAGGTCATGCGCTGGAAGTTCACATGCGGCATTACCTTGCTGTCGACCAGATTGATGATGCGCTGGATATCGCCGGCCTGGATGGCCTTGTCGGATTTGACGGCCTCGATGGTCTCCAGCGACAGCTGGCGGATCAGCAGATCAGGCGCACTGGCATCGGCGGCCCGGGCAGGCAGGTTCAGGCCAGCGGCCAGACCCAGCACCAGCAGGCTGCGCAGCAGCGCACGTTTGGAAGCAGCGGACATCTCGAAATCCTTTCAGTTCAGCCGGGCGCTTGCACCCTGGCCATCAATACAACGCAGCAGCAGCCGTTTGGTTTCAGGGCCCGGCTTGCGGATCGGTCTTGGGAGGCGTGATGACCTCGTACTCGTCACCCGAATCGTCAGCAAAGCTGCCGCGGCGCGTCAGATAGGCATCACGGATGAAGGTGTACTTGTCCAGCGCGATGCCATCCAGCATCTCGCCGGCACGCAGGAAGTTCGCCCGTGTGTTGATGGTGCGTAGCGCGAAGATGCCGAACTGCACATCGCCCGCGTCAAACACCCGGGAGGGGCTGGCCTGCCAGTCGAAGGGCATGGCCAGCGTGTCACGCACCGAAGACGGGCCGAACAGGGGCCAGACGATATAGGCCCCGGTGCCGGCGCCCCAGCGCCCAAAGGTCTTGCCCATGTCTTCGGTATTGCGCTCAAGCCCAACCTCGCTGCCGATATCCAGCACACCGGCAAAGCCCAGGGTCGAGTTGACCGCAAAGCGCATGGTCTGTTGGACGCCCGTCTTGAAGCGCCCCTGAA
>PNNH01000011.1 GCA_013824165.1 Methylibium sp.
CGGTCCGGGCCGCCGGCCACTGCCGTGCCCATCATGGCCTTGCCGGGCTCGCTCATCACGGTCTTGACGTCTTCGAAGTCGACGTTGACCAGGCCGGGCATGTGGATGATGTCCGAGATGCCGCCGACCGCGTTCTTCAGCACGTCGTTGGCGTGCGCGAAGGCCTGGTCTTGCGTGACATCGTCGCCCAGCACATCCAGCAGCTTGTCGTTCAGCACGACGATCAGCGAGTCGACATTGGCTTCCAACTCGGCCAGGCCGGAATCGGCGGCCTTGGAACGGCGGTTGCCTTCGAACTCGAAGGGCTTGGTCACCACGCCGACCGTCAGGATGCCCATCTCCTTGGCGACGCGGGCAATCACCGGCGCAGCGCCCGTGCCGGTACCACCACCCATGCCGGCGGTGATGAACAGCATATTGGCGCCCTGGATGGATTCGCGGATGCGGGCTTCGGCCTCCTCGGCGGCGGCCTTGCCCATCTCGGGCTTGGCGCCGGCACCGAGGCCAGTGCTGCCAAGCTGCAGGAGTTGGTCGGCCTTGGAACGATTGAGCGCCTGGGCATCAGTATTGGCGCAGATGAACTCCACGCCTTGAACGCCCTGGGCAATCATGTGATCGACCGCGTTTCCGCCGCCACCACCGACGCCGATCACCTTGATCTGGGTGCCCTGGTCAAACTCTTCGATCATTTCGATCGCCATATCAAACCTCCTTCGCCAATTGTGCCGTTGCCACACGTGAAAAACTACGGGGAATACCCCTTTATTTGAGCCCTGGTCGCAGATTCGCGACGTCGCGACTCCGCTCAAAAATTACCGAGAAACCAATCCTTGGCGCGTCCCATCAGAGTTTTCATGGAACCGGCCTGCTGCGCCGCCTTCAAACCCCGGGTGCGCGACAGCCGCGCCTCTTCCAGCAAACCCATGACGGTGGCCGAACGCGGGTTGGAAACCATATCGAACAAGGCGCCGCTATAGGTCGGGTTGCCGCGTCGCACGGGTTTCAGGAATATGTCCTCGGCCAGCTCGACCATGCCCGGCATCACCGCCGATCCACCCGTCAAGACAATCCCTGACGACAGCAACTCCTCGTAACCACTTTCGCGGATGACCTGATGCACCAGCGAGAATATTTCCTCGACTCGGGGTTCAATAACTCCGGCAAGTGCTTGTTTTGAAAGCATGCGGGGGGCGCGGTCGCCCAGCCCGGGAACCTCAACCTGATCGGACGGGTCGGCCAGCAGTTGTTTCGCCACGCCATACTCGACCTTGATTTCCTCGGCATCCTTGGTCGGGGTGCGCAAGGCCATCGCGATATCGCTGGTGATCAAATCCCCGGCGATCGGGATTACCGCGGTATGGCGGATCGAGCCGCCGGTGAATATCGCCACATCGGTGGTGCCGGCGCCGATATCCACCAGCGCCACCCCCAAATCACGCTCATCGGCGGTCAGCGCGGCGGCGCTGGAGGCGCTGGGGTTGAGCACCAGCTGGTCGACTTCCAGGCCGCAGCGGCGCACGCACTTGACGATGTTCTCGGCCGCGCTCTGGGCGCCGGTGACGATGTGCACCTTGACTTCCAGGCGCCCGCCGCTCATGCCGACCGGCTCCTTGACCTCATGGCCGTCGATGATGAATTCCTGCGGTTCGACCAGCAGCAAGCGCTGGTCGTTGGGAATGTTGATGGCCTTGGCCGTCTCCACCACGCGCGCCACATCGACCGGCGTGACCTCCTTGTCGCGCACGATCACCATGCCGGTGGAGTTCTGGCCGCGGATATGGCTGCCGGTGATGCCGGTGTAGACGCGGCCGATCTTGCAGTCGGCCATCATCTCTGCCTCCTTCAGCGCCTGCTGGATCGACTGGACCGTCGCGTCGATGTTCACCACCACGCCGCGCTTGAGGCCATGCGAAGGCGCCACGCCCAGGCCGGCGATGCGCAGCTCACCATTGCCCAGCACCTCGGCCACCACCGCCATGATCTTGGCGGTGCCGATATCCAAACCAACGACCAGATCCTTGTATTCCTTGGCCATATGCCCTCACGTTTTCTTGGCCCGGCCCCGGACGGGGACGACGGGCGCTGTCGATACACCGCGCAGACGCACTGCGAACCCTTCGGCATGGCGCAGATCGGCCGTGGCAAGCTGGGTTTGGTAGTGCGCCATGATTTGTGGAAGTGTTTGAGCGAACTGCGCATAGCGCGCCAGCACTTCGGCATCGCTGCCGCGGCCCAGCTCGATCACCGCGCCACGCTCCAGCGTGACGCGCCAGGAGCCGCGGCTGGACAGATCGAGCCGCTCCACCGCGTCGTCCAATACCTTGCTCTGCGCCTGCAGCTGTCGCCACATGGCCAGCATTTGCGCGGCGCGCCCGTCGGGGCCGGCCAGGACTGGCAGGTTCTCGTCCTCGACATCGCCCAGATTGGCCTCAAACACCTCGCCGAAGGAATTGACCAGCGCGCGCTCCGCCGCGGCATCGCTTTGGGCATCGGCACCCTCCGGCCGGCTTTCCCAATAGGCGGCCGGCTGGTGCTCCTCAAGGCGCACATGAATCTGGTTCGGCCAGACGCGCTGCACCGTCGCGCGCCGCACCCAGGGCACCGCCTCGAAGGCCGCGCGTCCCTGCGACAGCTTCAGCGTCAGGAAGTTGCCCGACAGGCGCGGCAGCGCATTGGCCCGCAGCGAAGCAACGCTGTTGCGACCAACCTCGCCTTCCACCTGGATGTGGCGGATCGCGAAAGCCGGCAGACGCACCAGCTTGTGCACCGCCAGCGCCAGCACCGCCAGCACGAGGCCGGCCAGCAGCAGCGCCGTGACACCGTTCATCAGACGGATGTCGGGCGGCAGCGGCTGGGTGGCGGCGTCCATGCGGGGCTTCATGGTTCTGGGGCTCAGCCCTGCTGATCCAGGCGCGCCTGGGCCACCAGCCACAGGCACAGTTGTTCGTAGGAGATGCCGGCCGCCTGGGCCGAGATCGGCGCCAGCGAGTGGGACGTCATGCCCGGCGCGGTGTTCATCTCCAGCAGGAAAGGCTTCATGTCCTGCTTGCGCAGCATCAGGTCGGCGCGGCCCCAGCCGCGGCAGCCCAGCGAGCGGTAGGCCGCCACCACCAGCGCCTGGATCTCGCGCTCCAGCGCCTCAGGCAGGCCGCTCGGGCAGTCGTACTTGACGACATCGGTGAAGTACTTGTTCTGATAGTCGTAGTCGCCCTCGGGGGCGCGGATGCGCACTACCGGCAGCGCAAAGGCGCTGTCGCCCTCGCCCAGCACCGGGCAGGTCAGCTCCTCGCCGTCGATGAACTCCTCGCACAGCACTTCGGCGTCGTACTTCGCCGCAAGCTCGACCGCCTGCTGCATGTCCGAATAGCCCGCCACCTTGCTCGCGCCGATGCTGGAACCCTCGTGCGGCGGCTTGACGAACAGCGGCAGGCCCAGCTCATCGGGCACTTGGCGCACACGCTCGCGCGTCAGCTCGGCCCGCTTCAGGCTGAGCCAGCGCGGCGTGGGCAGCCCATCACCGCGCCACAGCCGCTTGGTGACGATCTTGTCCATCGCGATCGCCGAGGCCATCACGCCGGAGCCGGTGTAGGGAATGCCCAGCCACTCCAGCGCGCCCTGCACCGTGCCGTCCTCTCCACCGCGGCCATGCAACGCGATGAAGCAGCGCGCAAAGCCTTCGCTCTTGAGTTCGCCCAAGGCGCGCGCGGCTGGATCGAAGCCATGCGCGTCCACCCCAGCGCCGCGCAGCGCCGCCAGCACTCCCGGGCCAGACATGGTCAGCGAAACCTCGCGTTCAGCCGAATGGCCACCCATCAGCACCGCCACCTTGCCAAGGGCCTTGGGGTCGATATTCAGATCCAGATTCATCACTGGACATCCTTCAAGAGTTCTGCACATTGCGCCGGCACCGCGCCGATGGAACCGGCACCCATCACGATCACCACATCGCCGTCGCGCGTCTGCTGGGCGATGGCCTGCGGCAGCGCCGCCACCCCGTCGACGAACACCGGTTCCAGCTGGCCCGCCACGCGCAGAGCACGCGCCAGCGCCCGACCGTCGGCCGCGACGATGGGCGCCTCGCCGGCGGCATAGACCTCGGTCAGCAGCACCGCATCGGCCGCGCCGATCACGCGCACAAAGTCCTCGAAGCAGTCGCGTGTGCGGGTGTAGCGGTGCGGCTGAAAAGCCAGCACCAGGCGCCGGCCCGGGAAGGCGCCGCGTGCGGCGGACAGCACCGCCGCCATCTCCACCGGGTGGTGGCCGTAGTCGTCGATCAGCGTGAAGCGGCCGCCATCGGCCGCGCGCAGCTCGCCCCAGCGCTGGAAACGCCGGCCCACGCCGCCGAAGTTCGCCAGCGCCGCGGCGATTGGCGTATCCGGCAGCTCGATTTCGCGCGCCACCGCGATCGCGGCCAGCGCGTTCAGCACGTTGTGCCTGCCGGCCAGATTGAGCGTCACCGGCAGATCCGGCTGGCCGGCGCTGCGCGCGACAAAGCGCATGCGCCCGCCTTCCAGCGCCTCCACCTCCTCGGCACGCAGTTCATTGCCGGCGTCGAAGCCATAGGTGATCACCGGGCGCTGCAGGCGCGGCAGGATGTCGCGCACGCCGGCATCGTCGCCGCAAACCACGGCCGCGCCGTAGAAGGGCATCTTGTGCAGGAAGTCGACGAAAGCCGTCTTCAGATTGCCGAAGTCATGGCCATAGGTGTCCATGTGGTCGGCATCGATATTGGTGACGACCGCCAGCATGGGCAGCAGGTTCAGGAAGGAGGCATCGCTCTCGTCTGCCTCGACCACGATGTACTCGCCCGAACCGAGCTGCGAGTTGGCGCCGGCGGCATTGAGCTTGCCGCCGATCACGAAGGTGGGCTCCACGCCGGCCTCGGCCAACACCGAGGTGACCAGCGAGGTGGTGGTGGTCTTGCCATGCGTGCCTGCAATCGCAATGCCCTTCTTCAAGCGCATCAGCTCGGCCAGCATCACCGCGCGCTGCACCACCGGCACGCTGACGGCACGGGCCGCCAGCAGCTCTGGGTTGTCGGGCTTGATCGCGGTGGACACCACAACCACCTGCGCGCCGGCGATATGTGCGGCGGCATGGCCTACCTGCACGCGCAGGCCCAGCTGGCCCAGGCGCTGCAGCGTCTCGCTGTCGCTCTGGTCGGAGCCGCTCACCGTGTAGCCCAGCTTGTGCAGGATCTCGGCGATGCCGCTCATGCCAGCACCGCCGATGCCGATGAAGTGAATGTGTTTGACGGCGTGCTTCATGCCGCGGCCCCTGCCAGTTTCTCGATTTCGTCGGCCACGCGGCCGGCGGCGCGCGGACGCGCCAGGCCATGCGCGCGCACCGCCATGGTCAGCAACTGCTCGCGGCTCAGGCCGCTCAGCAGCGTGTGCAGCTTCTCGGCTGTCAGTTCGTCCTGAGGCAGGTGGATGGCCGCATCGTGCTGGGCCATGAAGCGGGCGTTGTCGCGCTGGTGGGCCGTCGTACTCACGACCAGCGGCACCAGCACCGCCGGCACGCCAGCCGCGCACAGTTCGCTGACGGTGATGGCGCCAGCGCGGCAGATGATCAGGTCGCAGTCCGCCAGGCGCGCGGCCATGTTGTCGATGAAGGGAAGCAACTCGGCTTGCACGCCGGCCGCGTGATAAGCGGCCTGCACGGTGGTGAAGTTGGCCTGCCCGGTTTGATGGGTGACGATGGGCCGCGTCTCAGCCGGCCACAGCGCAAGCGCACGCGGCACCGCGGCGTTGAGCGCCTGCGCGCCCAGCGAGCCGCCGACAACCAGCACGCGCAGCGGACCGCTTCGGCCGGCATAGCGTTCGGCCGGCGGCGCGATCGCCTCGATCTCGTCGCGCACCGGATTGCCGGTGACCACCGCCTTGGGCGTCGATGCCGCCGCCGCACCATCAAAGCCGAAGGCGATCCGCTGGGCGAACCTCGCCAGTCCGCGGTTCGAGAGCAGCAGCGCTGCATCGGCATTTACCAGCAGCAGCGGTTTCTTCATCAGCCAGGCCATCAGCCCGCCCGGCAGGCAGACATAGCCGCCCATGCCCAGCACAGCATCGGCGCCGCGCGTGACCAGCACCTGGCGGCTCTGCACAAAAGCCCGCACCAGACCGATCAGGCCCTTGAGCGCGTGCTTCGGGCCCTTGCCGCGCAGGCCGGCAAAAGCCAGCCGGTCCAGCGGCAGGCCGGCGGCCGGCACCAGTTGGTTCTCCATGCCGTGCTCGGTGCCCACCCAGCTGACGCTCCAGCCGCGGCGCTTCATTTCCTCGGCCACGGCCAGGCCGGGAATGATGTGGCCGCCAGTGCCGGCCGCCATGATGACCAAGTGCTTCGTCATGCGCGGCCTCCTCGCATGAGTTGGCGATTCTCGATATCAATCCTCAGCACGATGGCCAGGGCAATACAGTTCATCAGGATGGCCGAGCCGCCGTAGCTCATCAGCGGCAGCGTCAGCCCCTTGGTCGGGAGCGCACCCAGGTTCACGCCGATATTGATGAAGGCCTGGCCGCCCATCCAGATACCGACGCCCTGCGCATACAAGCCGGCGAAGACGCGGTCCAGCGCCACCGCCTGGCGGCCGATGTGGAATAGCTGGCGAGACAGCCAGAAGAAGGCGCAGATCACCAGCGCCACGCCCACCAGACCGAGCTCTTCGCCGATCACCGCCAGCAGGAAGTCGGTGTGCGCCTCGGGCAGGTAGTGCAGCTTCTCGACGCTGCTGCCCAGGCCCTGGCCGAACAGCTCGCCACGGCCGAAGGCAATCAGCGAATGTGTCAGTTGGTACGCCTTGCCCTGCGCGTATTTCTCGTCCCAGGGGTTCAGATAAGCAAAGATGCGTTCGCGGCGGAACTCGCTGAAGGTGATCATCAGGACGAAGGCGCCGATCAGCACCGCGATCACCAGGAAGAACATGCGGCCGTTGACGCCGCCCAGGAACAGGATGCCCATCGCGATCGCGGCGATCACCATGAATGCGCCCATGTCCGGCTCGGCCAGCAGCAGCAGGCCCACCACACCCAGCGCCACGATCATCGGCCAGACGGCTTTGAAGAAGTTCTCCTTCACCTCCATCTTGCGCACCATGTAGTTGGCCGCGTACATCGCCATCGCCAACTTGGCCAGCTCGGAAGGCTGGAAGTTCATCACCCCCAGCGGCAGCCAGCGGCGCGCGCCGTTGACGCCCTTGCCCACGCCCGGAATCAGCACCACGATCAGCAGCAGCAGCGCCAGGATGAAAAGCCAGGGCGCCGCGCGCTCCCACATGGCCACCGGGATCTGCACCACGATCAGCCCTGCCAGCAAGGCCAAGCCGATGGACAGCATGTGCTTGTAGAGAAAGTGGGTGGGCAGGTAGCGGCCGAACTTGGGGTTGTCAGGCAGCGCGATCGAGGCCGAATACACCATCAGCATGCCCAGCGACAGCAAGGCCAGCACCACCCACACCAGCGTCATGTCGAAGCCGACGATGCGGGTCGGCTGACCCGCCGAGGTGCTGACCCAGTCGCGCACCGGCACGGCCTCGGCCGGCTCGCGGCCGCTCAGCAGCGCGCGCAGGCGCTCGGTCCAGCGCGACAGCGCACCGGCGGCGGAGTCCGAGCTGCTGCTCATCAGGCCAGCCCCTCTTCATTGGCAAGTTCCTGCGCCGTGGCGACGAAGACCTCGGCCCGGTGGGCATAGTTGCGGAACATGTCCAGGCTGGCGCAGGCCGGGCTCAGCAGCACGCTGTCGCCTTCCACCGCCTGAGCCAGGCACCAGCGCGTGGCGCCCTGTAGCGTCTCGAAGCGCTGCATCGTCACACCGGCATCGGACAGCGAGGCAGCCAGCGACGCTTCGAGCGCCAGCGCATCACGCCCGATCAAGGCCACCGCGCGCGCATGGCGGGCCAGCGGCTCGCGCAGCGGGCTGAAGTCCTGCCCCTTGCCGTCGCCGCCCAGGATCAGCAGCAACCGGGCCGGCGCGCGATCCGCGCCCAGCCCGCTGATGGCTGCCACGGTGGCACCAACATTGGTGCCCTTGGAATCGTCGTAGAAATCGACGCCGCGTATCGTCAGCACATGCTCGACGCGGTGCGGCTCGCCGCGGTACTCGCGCAAGCCGTGCAGCATCGGCGCCAGCGCACAGCCGGCAGCACTGGCCAGCGCCAAGGCGGCCAGCGCATTGGCGGCGTTGTGACGGCCGCGCACGCGCAGCGCGTCGGCCGGCATCAGACGCTGGATGATCAGCTCCTCGTCGGCATCGCCCTTGCGCTTCTTCAGCGTCTCGTCGGCCTCCATGGCGCGCACGAGCCAGGCCATGCCGCCTTCGTGGACCAGGCCGTAATCGCCGGGTTGGCGCGGTGCATCCAGGCCGAAGCGGACCACCTTGCGCGAAACCACCTTGCCAGGCCGGCCGCGGCCCTGCTGCAGCTTGACCGGCGCCGGCACCATCACTTCGACCAGCGGGTCGTCGCGGTTGATCACCATCAGCGCAGCCTCGCCGAAGATGCGGGACTTGGCGCGGGCGTAGGCGGCCATATCGCCATGCCAGTCCAGATGGTCCTGCGTCAGGTTCAGCACCGCACCGGCCGTGGGCTCGAAGCCCTGAACGGTGTCGAGCTGGAAGCTCGACAGCTCCAGCACCCAGACCTCGGGCAGATGCTCGAACACCGCGGGCTTGGGTGCCGGCGGCTTGATCGGCAGCGGCTGCTCGTCCAGCAGCTCGTCCACTTCTTCAAGCGTGCTGCGCTCGGGCGCGGCGGGTTCTGCATCAGCCAAGGCCTCTGCCGGCTCGTCGACACGCTCGCTGGCGATGATCTCGACGACAGGCTCAACCGGCTGCGTTGCGTCCGACCCAGGCGCGTCGGCGGCCGCCTCAGGCAATACCTGCGCCGGCTCCATGTCCAGCGCCTGCTGCAGCGTGGTCAGCAGGCTGGGGCCGATGTTGCCAGCCACCGCAACGCGCTTGCCGGCGCGCTCGGCCAGCAGCGCCGTCATGCAGGTGGTGGTGGTCTTGCCATTGGTGCCGGTGATGGCCAGCACGGCGGGCTCGTAGCGGCGCTCGGCCTTCAGATCCGCCAGCGCGCGGGCGAACAGGTCCAGCTCACCCTGCACCGGCACGCCGCTGGCGCTCGCGGCGTAGAGCAGGGCCTTCAGCCGTTCGTCCAGCGGCGACAGGCCGGGGCTCTTCAGCACCAGCTTCACACCGGACAAGGCATCGGCACCCAGCGCGCCGCTGAAGAAATCCACGCCCGGCAGCTGCTCCTGCAGCGCGGCCCGCTGCGGCGGGTTCTCGCGCGAGTCCCACACGCGGGCCGTCGCGCCATGGCGCAGGCACCAGGCGGCCATCGCCAGGCCGGAATCACCCAGCCCGAGGATCAGCACGTGGAGGCTCTTGAGATGATTCATCGCCCGCTCACCTGAGCTTCAAGCTGGCCAGGCCGACCAGGCACAGCAGCATGGTGATGATCCAGAAGCGCACCACCACCTGGGTCTCTTTCCACCCCGATTTCTCGAAGTGGTGGTGCAGCGGCGCCATCTTGAAGATGCGCCGACCCTCGCCGTAGCGCTTCTTGGTGTACTTGAACCAGCTGACCTGGATCATCACCGACAGCACTTCGGCAACAAAGATGCCGCCCATGATGCCGAGCACGATCTCCTGGCGCGTGATGACGGCCAGCGTGCCGAGCGCGCCGCCCAGCGCCAGCGCGCCGACATCGCCCATGAAGACCTGGGCCGGATGCGCGTTGAACCACAGGAAGGCAAGACCTGCCCCCGCCAGCGCGCCGCAGAAGATCAGCAGTTCGCCAGCACCCGGGATATAGGGCAGCAGCAGGTACTTGGAGAACACCGACGAGCCGGTCAGGTAGGCGAACAGGCCCAGCGCCGAGCCGACCAGGACCACAGGCATGATGGCCAGGCCGTCCAGGCCATCGGTGAAGTTCACCGCATTGCTGGTGCCGACGATGACGAAGTAGGACAGCGCAATGAAGCCGAACACGCCCAGCGGATAGCTGACGGTCTTGAAGAAGGGCACGATCAGGTCGGCCTTGGGCGGCAGATCGGTGGAGAAACCGCTGCTGACCCAACGGTAGAACAGCTCAATGACGCCCAGGATGCTGGTCTCGGAGACGCTGAAGGCCAGATACAGCGCTGCGATCAGGCCGATCAGCGACTGCCAGAAGAACTTCTCGCGGCTGCGCATGCCTTCGGGGTCCTTGCGCACCACCTTGCGCCAGTCGTCCACCCAGCCGATGGCGCCGAAGCCCATCGTCACCAGCATCACCACCCAGACGAAACGGTTGCTCCAGTCGAACCACAGCAGCGTGGAGATGCCGATGCCGATCAGGATCAGCACGCCGCCCATGGTGGGCGTGCCGCTCTTGGCCAGATGCTGCTGCACGCCGTACTGGCGGATCGGCTGGCCGATCTTCATCTCGGTCAGCCGGCGGATCACCCAGGGGCCAAAGGCCAGACCGATCAGCAGCGCCGTCATGGCCGCCATCACCGCACGGAAGGTGATGTAGTTGAACAAGCGCAGGAAGCCCAGCTCCGGGTACAGATCCATCAGCCATTGCGACAGGCTAAGCAGCATGGTGCGCGCCTCCATTCGTGGTCTCGGGCGCCATCAGGGCGGCCACCACCTGTTCCATCTGCATGAATCTCGATCCCTTGACGAGGATGTTCTTGGCGCGCGGCGCCTGGGACAGCGCGGCAATCAAGTCCGCGCTGGTTTGAAAGTGGCGGGCGCCTGCGCCGTAGGCCTGTGCCGCATGGATGCAGGCCTCGCCGGCCGTCCACAGCGCGCTGACACCGCGGCTGGCCGCGTAGGCACCGACCTCTCGGTGGAATTCCGGGCCCTGCTCGCCGACCTCGCCCATGTCGCCGAGAATCAGCCAGGAGCTGCCCGGCAGATCGGCCAGCACATCGATGGCAGCGCGCACGCTGTCGGGGTTGGCGTTGTAGCTGTCGTCGATCAGGGTCAGCGCAACACCGTCGCGCATCAGGCTCTTCAGCTGCGAGCGGCCCTTGACAGGCTCGAAAGCCTCCAGGCCGCGCACGATGGCTGCTAGCGGCGCCCCGGCCGCCAGCGCGCAGGCCGCAGCGGCCAGCGCGTTGCGCACATTGTGTTGGCCCGCCATGCGCAGCACCACGGGTGCGCTGCCGACGGGCGTGCTGAGTTCCAACGCCCAATGGCCGGCACCGGTGCTCTCCCCGCCCTGCACCCAGTTAGCGCGGCCGCCCACATCGGACGGGCCCTGTATCGCGAAGCTCAGCACCGCGCGCCGGCCGGCCTGCGCATGCCAGATCGGTGCACAGCCGTCCTCGGCCGGAATCACTGCCACGCCGGACGGGCCCAGCGCTTCGATTACGGCGCCGTTCTCGCTCGCGGCCGCTTCGACGGTCTGCAGAAACTCCTGATGCTCGCGCTGCGCGTTGTTGACCAGGGCCACCGTGGCCTGCGTCATCGCGGCCAGCGGGGCGATCTCGCCGGGATGGTTCATGCCCAGCTCGATCACCGCGGCGCGGTGCCACTGGTGATCGTCCTGGCGCAGGCGCAGCAGCGTCAGCGGCACGCCGATGTCGTTGTTGTAATTGCCTTCGGTGGCCAGCGCCGCCGTGCCAAGCCAGCCGCGCAGGATGCTGGCGATCATCTGCGTGACCGTAGTCTTGCCGTTGCTGCCGGTGACAGCGATTACCGGCAGATGGCAGTGCGAGCGCCAGGCTGCGGCCAGCGCGCCCAGCGCGGCCTTGGCATCCGGCACCTCGATGCCGGGCAGTCCCGCCGCTTCCAGACCACGCTCGGCAAGCGCCGCCACCGCACCGCTGGCCTTGGCCTGGGCCAGGAAGTCGTTCGCATCGAAGCGATCGCCGCGCAAAGCGACGAACAAGTCGCCAGCCCGCAGGCTGCGCGTGTCGCTGTGCACCCGCGCGATCTCGGTCGTGCCATCGCCCACCAGGCGCGCTGTCGGCACGGCCGGCAGCAGCAGGTGATGGGCCTGGGCCAGGGTCATCATGATGTCGCTCACAGGCCAGCCCTCGTCAGCAAGGCCGCGCGGGCCTCATCCACATCGGAGAAGGCCAGCTTGTGGCCGGCAATCTCCTGGTAATCCTCATGTCCCTTGCCAGCGATCAGCACCACATCGCGGCTGCCCGCCTCCAGCACGGCCCGGACGATGGCTGCGCGGCGATCCGCCACGACCAGGCACTCAGTGCTGGCGGCAAAGCCGGCCTCGACGTCGGCCAGGATGGCCTCGGGTGCTTCATCGCGCGGGTTGTCGCTGGTGATCACTACACGCTGCGCCAGGCGCGCAGCGATGGCGCCCATCTGCGGGCGCTTCGTGCGGTCGCGGTTGCCGCCGCAGCCGAACACGCAGACCAGCTGGCCGCCGCGTGCTGCCGCCAGCGGCTGCAGTGCCCCCAGCGCCTTGTCCAGTGCGTCAGGCGTGTGCGCGTAGTCAACCACCGCCTGCGGCAGTTCGGCGCCATTGCCGATACGCTGCATGCGGCCTGGCACCGGCGTGACCTGCGCGGCCACGCGGGCGGCGTCGGACAGGCTGTGGCCCAGCGCACGCAGGCCGCCGATCACGGCCAGCAGATTGGCGATGTTGTAGTCGCCGATCAGGCCGGTCTGCACCGGCAAGGCCTGCTCGCCTTCGCGCAGCGTGAAGGCCAGCCCGCCCGGGCCGTAATGCAGATCGTGCGCTGTCAGGCGGGCAGATCCGCCCAGCGAATAGGTCCACACGTCGAGCCGGCCGCTCAGTTGTGCCGCCAGCTCAAGCCCCTTGGCGTCGTCGATGTTCAGCACCGCGGCCTGCAGGCCGGGCCAGTTGAATAGCGCGCGCTTGGCCAGCCAGTAGGCGGCCATATCGCCGTGATAGTCCAGATGGTCTTGCGTGAAGTTGGTGAACAACGCCACGCGGATGGCCGCACCGGTCAGGCGGTGTTCGACCAGGCCTATCGACGAAGCCTCGATCGCGCACGCGCCATAGCCTTGCTCGACCATACGCCGAAAGGCCTGCTGCAGCTGCACCGGGTCTGGCGTGGTCAGGCCGGTGTGTTCGATGTCGGCTGCCTTGCCGGCCGTCGGCGGCTCACCAATCCCGAGTGTGCCAACGACACCGCAGCGCTGGCCCAGCAGGCTCAGCGCCTGTGCGGTCCACCAGGCAGTCGAGGTCTTGCCGTTGGTGCCAGTGCTGGCCACCACGGCCAGCTGGCGGCTGGGCTCTCCATGGAACTGCGAGGCGATCGCGCCGGTGGCGGCCTTCAGCCCATGGAGTGCCGCAATGCGCGCGTCGGCAAAGGCAAAAGTCTCGACGCCGTCGGCTTCCACCAGCACCGTGGCCGCGCCGGCATCCAGCGCTGCCTGGACGAACTGGCGGCCATCGCGCGATTGGCCGGGCCAGGCGATAAAGGCATCGCCCGCTTGCACCTGCCGGCTGTCGCTGCGCAGCGTGCCGGTGGTCCATTCCAGCAGCCAGCGCGCGGCGGCTTCGGCCGACTTCAGGCGGGTGATCATCGCGGCGCCCATCAGAAACTCTCCTCGACGGCGGTGACCTGCTTGGCGACGATCTGCGGCTTGACCTCCAGATCAGGCGCCACATTGAGCAGGCGCAGGCTCTGCGCCACCACCTGGCTGAACACCGGGCCGGCAACGGCGCCGCCGTAATAGACGCCGCCGGTCGGCTCGTCCACCATCACCGCGACGACGATGCGCGGATTCGAGATCGGCGCCAGGCCGACGAACCACGAGCGGTACTTGTTGCCGGCATAGCCCTTGCCTTCCTGCTTGTGCGCGGTGCCGGACTTGCCGCCCACGCTATAGCCGGAGACCTGGGCCTTGGGCGCGGTGCCGCCATCGCCGGCCGCCATCTGCAGCATCAGCCGCACTTCCTTGGCCGTCGTCGGCGAGAACACCTTGATGCCGCTAACCGGCTGGCCGTCCGGCCGCTTGGTCATCGTGATCGGGATCACATCGCCGTCGCGGGCAAACACGGTGTAGGCGCGCGCCAGTTGCAGCAGCGAGGCCGAGAGGCCGTAGCCATAGCTCATGGTGGCCTGCTCGATCGGCCGCCAGGTCTTGTAGGGGCGCAGTTTGCCGGTGACGGCGCCGGGAAAGTCCAGCTGCGGCCGCTGGCCCAGGCCGATGGCGGTGAACATCTCATGCATCTCGCGCGGCGGCATCTGCATAGCCATCTTGACGGTGCCGACGTTGCTGGATTTCTGGATCACCTCGCGCACCGTCAGCACGCCATGCGGATGGGCGTCGCTGATGGTCGAGCCGGTGATCGTCATGCGGCCTGGTGCGGTCTGGATCGGGGTCTCCGGCGCGACGCGGCCGCTTTCAAGCGCCAGCGCGGCGATGAAGGGCTTCATCGTCGAGCCGGGCTCGAAGATGTCGGTCAGCGCGCGGTTGCGCAGCTGGGCGCCGCTGAGATTCCTGCGATCGCCCGGGTTGTAGCTGGGGAAATTGGCCAGCGCTAGTAGCTCGCCGGTCTTCACGTCCAGCACCACCACCGAGCCCGCCTTGGCTTTGTGCTCAGCGACGGCGTCGCGGATGCGCTGGTAGGCAAAGAACTGCACCTTGGAGTCGACTGACAGCTCGACATCGCGGCCATTGCTGGCGGGCACCAGCTCGCCGAAGTCCTCGACCACGCGGCCCAGGCGGTCGCGCACCACCGAGCGCGAACCATCGCGGCCCTGCAGCTCCTTCTGGAAGGCCAGCTCGATGCCTTCCTGGCCGCGGTCTTCGATATTGGTGAAGCCGACCACATGCGCGGCGGCCTCGCCTTCGGGGTATTTGCGCTTGTACTCGCGGTCCTGGAACACGCCCTTCAGCCCCAGCGCCTTGATGGCGTTGGCGGTGTCATGGTCGGCCTGGCGGCGCAGCCAGACGAAGCGGCTGGCCGGGTCGAGCTTTTTGTCCAGTTCCTGGCTGCTCAGGCCCAGCAGCTTGGCCAGTGCACGACGCTTGTCCGGGTCGGCATCGACTTCCTTCGGGATGGCCCAGATCGACGGCACGGCCACGCTGGTGGCCAGCACCTGGCCGTTGCGGTCATGGATGCGGCCGCGGCTGGCCGGCAGCTCCATGGTGTGCGCGTAGCGGGCCTCACCCTGGCGCTGGAAGAATTCGCTGGCGAACACCTGCACATAGGCGGCACGCACCAGCAGGCCCATGAAGGCCAGACCCACCAGCGCCACCAGGAAGCGCGAGCGCCAGGGCGGCGTCTTGGCCGCCAGCAAGGGGCTGCTGGAGTAGCTGACGCCGCGCGAGTTGCTGACGGCGCGCACGGCCGCTGCCTTCTTGCCGGAGCCGAAGGGCCAGAAGCGGCTCATCGCTGCACCCCGGACGCGGCAGGCGTTGCCGGCGCGCCCGGTTGGTGGGTGATGGCCGGCGTGATCACACGCATCTGCAGACGCTCGCGCGCCACTGCCTCGACGCGCAGATTGGTGGCCTGTGCATGTCGCTCGGCCTGCAGGCGTTGGTAGTCAGCTTCCAGCCGCAGCGCCTCGGCCCGGGCACGGTCGCGCGCGGTGAAGAGCTGGCGTGCGTCATAGGCGCTGTTCACCAGCACCAGTCCGCTGGCCAGCACGGCTGCCAGCAGCAGGAAGTTCAGGCGATTCAACGCGCCCTCCCCGCACGGCGCGGCGCCGTCGGCTCAGGCAGCGCAGCGTCGGTGCGCTCAGCCACGCGCAAGACCGCCGAACGGGAGCGCGGATTGGCCTTGATCTCGGCTGCGCTGGGCTTGATGCGCGCCAGCGCCTTCAGCGCCAGTGGCTTGGGCGCAGCAAACGGCGCACGGCGGTCGAACTCTTCCTTGCTGTGCGCGGTGATGAAGTTCTTGACGATGCGGTCCTCCAGCGAATGGAAGCTGATCACCGCCAGGCGGCCACCTGGCGCGAGCAGCGCCAGCGCCGCCTTCAGCCCCTGCTCGAGCTCCTCAAGCTCGGCGTTGACGTGAATCCGAAGCGCTTGAAATGTGCGCGTTGCAGGGTCCTGGCCCGGCTCGCGGGTTTTGACCGCGCCAGCCACGACTTTGGAAAGCTCATCGGTGCTTCGAACAGCACTCCCGCTTTCCCTGCGAGCAACAAGCGCCTTTGCAATCTGTGCAGCAAACCGTTCTTCCCCATAGTTGCGTATCACCTCTGCGATCTGGCGCTCATCGGCGCGGGCCAGGAAATCCGCAGCACTTTCGCCGCGGGTGGTATCCATGCGCATGTCCAGCGGTCCGCTGAAGCGGAAGCTGAAACCGCGCGCCGGGTTGTCGATCTGCGGGCTGGAAACCCCCAGATCAAGCAGCACGCCCTGGACCTGGGTCACCCCCAGATCGGCAAGCTGCTGCTGCATGTCGGCGAAGCCGGCATGACAGATGGAAAAACGCGGGTCCGTGACCCGCGTTTCGCCCGTGGTGGCGGCTGCAATGGCCTCGAGATCACGATCAATCGCGATCAGCCTCCCGCTGGGCCCGAGTTTCTGCAGCAGCAGGCGCGAATGCCCGCCGCGTCCGTAGGTGCCATCGACATAGATGCCATTCGGCTCGCTCAGGACGCCGTCGACGGTCTCATGCAGCAAGACGGTCGTGTGGGTGAAGTCGGAGGGCGTGCTCATCAGAAGCTGAAATCCTTGAGAGCGTCCGGCAACTCGGACTGCATGACCTGGGCCTCGTGGGCCGCATAGGTGGCGGCATCCCAGAGCTCGAAGTGGCTGCCCATGCCCAGCAGCATCACGTCCTTGCTGAGGCTGGCGGCAGTGCGCAGCTCAGGCGAGATCAGCACGCGCGCGGCGCTGTCGATCTCGACGTCCATCGCATTACCCAGGAAGACGCGCTTCCAGCCCGCCGCCGACATCGGCAGCGCGGCGATCTTGTCGCGGAAGTTCTCCCAGGCCGGACGCGGGAACACCATCAGGCAGCCCTCGGGGTGCTTGGTGATGGTCAGCTGCCCGGCGCACAGCGCCTGCAACACCTCGCGGTGGCGTGTCGGGACGGCCAGACGCCCCTTGGCATCCATCGCCAAGGCTGAGGCCCCCTGAAACACAAAATTTGCCACCGCGACCCACCAAAAGACACTTTTCGCCACTTTACTGATGCGCCTACGGCAGGTCAAGGCCAGATTGAAAAATTCCTAATGAAATCAAGCACTTAGAAGCCGTTTTTGCAGTCAATGCGGAGGCAAAAATCGTTCAAAAAGAAGGACTTGCGAAGTGCATTGCAAGTGGTGGATTAGCTTTAGTGAGCGCGAGGGCTTCGCTGCGCATGCGCAGCCTGACGACAGTCGGGGCCGCAACGGCGGCGCGGCGAACTGTTGCAGCGCGTGCGCCGCCGGCAACGAAGTGCCGGCGGAATGTCCCTGATTGCATGGGCTGATCAACTCTTTGGGGGATGCGTCCGAGATGTAAAGTGGGCCTGCTCCAGGCATTTCAGAGGTCATTCATTGAGCCGCAAAGCCACCAGCTCGCTGTTCGTCGCCATCGCGACCGGCGCCAGCATCGGCCTGCTGTTGCCGGCGCTGCTGATCGGCGGTCTGCTGATCGGCCTGCGTGAGCCGCAAGTCGCGGCCGAGGCGCAAGAGCGCGAGTTGCAGACCAAGCTGGATGTACTGGCCAGCAGCCTGCCTGAGCTGCTGTGGAACCTGGATACCGTCGCCGCCCGCGAGGTGGTCTCGGCCATCACCAAGTCGCCCGACGTGGTTCGCGTCAAGGTCAGTGACGCGACCCAGTCCAAACCCTTCATTGACGTGGGCTTCCCCGAACGCGGCCAGGGCCGCGTGCATCTGGGCCAGCGCGACATCATGCGCGGCACCAGCAAGATAGGCGTGATCGAGATCGAACTGGACGACCATCTGGTCAGCGCCGCGCTGGCACGCCAGCGATGGCTGTACGGTGCGACGCTGGGCGGACAGCTGCTGGTTTCGCTGGCCTTGGTGCTGCTGCTGGTCAATTCGCGCCTGATGCGGCCGCTGCGCGAGCTGGGCCGCTTCGCCAATGATCTGGCCGGCGGCCGCTTCAATGCGCAGCTGCGGCGCGAACGCGATGACGAGATCGGCCTGCTGGGCCAGCATCTGGAGCATATGCGGGGCGCCTTGCAGCAGCAGTTCGAGGCCCAGCGTGACCTGATCGCCCGCCTGCGCGGCATGGCCGAGACGGTGCCCGGCGTGGTCTATCAGCTGCGCATGCGCGGCATCGACGACTTTGCCTTCGCCTACGTCAGCGAGGCGGTCAAGGACTACTTCCAGCTCAGCCCGGCCGAACTGGGCGAGAGTGCGACGGCCTGGTTCGAGCGCATCCATGCCCAGGATCGCGGCACAGTGCGTGATTCGCTGCTGGCTTCGGCCCGCAGCCTGACACCGTGGCAGCAGGAGTTCCGCACCTTGCACAGCGATGGCGGCGAACGCTGGCTGTTCGGCAACGCCATCGCGCAGCTGGAGGATGGCGGCTCGGTGCTGTGGCACGGCTTTCTGACCGACATCAGCCGCCAGCGCCGCGATGCTGTGGAACTGGAACGTTATCGCCATCACCTCGAAGAACTGGTCGAGGCGCGCACGGCGGCTCTGGCTGAGGCCACCCAGGCTGCCGAGGCCGCCAGCCGGGCCAAGAGTGCCTTTCTGGCCAATATGAGTCACGAGATCCGCACCCCGATGAATGCCATCATCGGCCTGACCTATCTGGTGCGGCGCGACACCGTCGAGCCTGAACAGCAGGAGCGCCTGCGCAAGGTCGCCGATGCGGCCGAGCACCTGCTGACGGTCATCAACAACGTGCTCGATTTCTCCAAGATCGAAGCCGGCAAGCTGGAGCTGGACCGCACCGAGTTCACGCTCGGGCAGGTGCTGGACAACATCACCAGCATGCTGACAGCACGGGCCGCCGAGAAGCAGCTGCAGTTCGAGCTTGAGATCGAGCCCGCATTGGCCGCGCGCGTGCTGGTCGGCGATCCGCAGCGCATCGCCGAAGTGCTGCTCAACTTCGTCGGCAATGCCATCAAGTTCACCGAGCAGGGCTTTGTTCGGCTGAGTGCCCGCGCCACGCTGGACACCCCCAGGCGGGTGGAACTGCACTTCGACGTGCAGGACAGCGGCATCGGAATCGCCGCTGAAGCCCAGGAGCGGCTGTTCCAGGACTTTGAGCAGGCTGACAGTTCCACCACGCGGCGCTATGGCGGCACTGGCCTCGGCCTGGCGATCTGCCGCCGACTGGCCGAGTTGATGCATGGCCAGGTCGGCGTCGAAAGCACGCCCGGCCAGGGCAGCCGCTTCTGGTTTGTCGTGCCGGTCGAGCCGGCAGTGCTGCGCCCCGAAGTCGAGCCCGCACCGAGCCCCAGCCAGATTGCGCGCAAGCTGCAGCAGCAGTTTGGTGGCACCCGCGTGCTGCTGGCCGAGGACAACCCCGTCAACCAGGAGGTGGCGGTCGCCTTGCTGAGCAGCGCCGGCCTGAAGGTAGACGTGGCCGAGGATGGCAGTCAGGCCGTCAGCATGGCCGCCAGCGGCGACTACGCGCTGATCCTGATGGACATGCAGATGCCGAACATGGACGGACTGGATGCGACGCTGGCGATCCGCGCCACCGAGCGCGGCCGTGACATTCCCATTCTGGCGATGACGGCCAATGCCTTTGCCGAAGAGCGCCAGCGCTGCCTGGACGTGGGCATGAATGCCCATGTGGCCAAGCCGGTGGTGGCCGAGCAGCTGTTCAGCACCCTGCAGACCTGGCTGGCACACGGGCGGCCGACGGCCTGAGGCTCTTCCCGCCGAGTTGGCGCTCTGGAGGCCTCAGCGGCTTTCCTTGATCAGGCGTCCGGAGCCAGCCTGCAGCGGCCGCGCATTCATCGGGTACAGGCGCGAGAAGATATTCACCTGCTCAGCGGACACCGGCACCGGCTGGCGCATCACCAGCCACAGCACACCTTCCGAGCAAGGCGGCGTCGTCAGCGAGCCCATATAGGTGTAGTAGCTGCGGTCAGCCGGCAGCAACTGCTGCAGGTCCATCTGCCCCGGCCCGTTGAGCGCCTCGTGCTTCTCCAGCGGCAGGTTGTTCCACACCATCTGCACCAGCGGCTGCTCGCCCCCGCGCTCCAGCAGCACGGCAACCACCGCCAGACGCCCCTCGGCATCCTTGTGCACCAGATGCGCGGACATCTCGAACTGCCGGCCCATCACGCGCTCTTCGCTCGGGCGATGAAAGTGGAACTGCTGAAGCTCGTAGCGCCGCCCCATCACCTGCAGGCTGCTGCCTGGCGCCACATTGACTTGCACCGTATGGCCGTTGTCCAGCACCGCAAAGGCACTGGGCCGGTAGTCGAACTGGATCGGCTCCAGATCCACCTTGATGCCCTCGCGGATGTCGATCGGGCTCTGGCGCGTGCCGATAGCGCACTGGCGGTAGTCGGGCCGCAGCTGGCCCCAGCGCTCCGGCGCGCCTTCACCGACATAGGACCAATGCACGGCGGCGCCATGACCCTCAGCCTTGGCGCTGCCGCCGGACTTGCTGCCCTCCTTGATGGCGGGGCGCTTGGCGGCCCTGGGCGTGTCAATCGGGTCCTTGCCGGAGCTCAGGCGCTCGGCCAAGCGCTGGCGCAGTGGATCACCGGCGTCTTCCGAGCTGGCCGCAGGCTCCGCCACGGCGCGCGGCACCGGCTTGGTGCTGATAGCCGCCGGACGGTTCTGCGCCCAGGCCGGCGCAAGCGCCAGCAGGCTGAGCGCCAGCAGCGCAGGCACTGCGGCGACTCCAGGCTTGATGATCGGTTCGAATGGCGGCATTGCAGGCTCCTGGCCCCGCCCAAGACGACCTCATGCCTGGCCGCGGAGCCCTTCTAGCCCTCTTCTTCGGACGCTTGGCCGCGCTCTTTAGCTCAGCTCGCGCTTGATCATCAGCCAGGCCACCAGCCCGACCGACATCAAAGCCAGCGAGGCCACGGCCAGGCCGAGCGTGGAATGCATCACCAGCGGCACCAGCACGCCGGCCACCAGGCCGTTGGCTGCGCTGCCGATGGCGGCCTGCAGCGACGAGGCCATGCCGCGCCGCTCGGGGTTCTGATCCAGCACCATCAGCGTGACCACCGGCACCATCAGCGACCAACCGAACGAGAACACCGCGATCACCGGCAGCGCCCACCAGACGCTGGGCGCCAGCACGAGGTTCAGCGCCACATTGAGCACGGCGACCGCCAGCATGATGGCAAAGCCGTGCCGGATCTGGCGCTTGGGCGCGATGCGTCCGGCCAAGCGCCCGCTGAGCCAGGCGCCGCTCATGATGCCGCCGATGGTGAAGCAGAAGAACCAGAAGAACTGCGTCGGCGCGAGGCCGAGGTGCTCACCCAGAAACACCGGCGCGGCCAGCACGTAGAGAAACATGCCGTTGAACGGAATGCCGCTGGCCAGCACCAGCAACAGAAAGCGCCGGCTGCTGCACATCTGACGGTAGCCACGCAGCAGCGAAACCGGATGAAAGGGCTGCGCCTGGTCCTTGTGCAGGGTCTCCGGCAGCAGGCGCCAGTTCGCCACCAGCAGCACCGCGCCCACCAGCACCAGGAACCAGAAGATCGAGTGCCAGTCGGCATGCACAAACAGGAAGCCGCCCACCATCGGCGCCACCGCAGGTGCGACGCCGAAGAAGATCGTCACCTGAGACATAACGCGCTGCGCCTCGGCCGGCGGGAACATATCGCGGATGATCGCGCGCGACACCACCACGCCAGCCCCAGCCGACATGCCCTGCACAGTGCGCCAGAACACCAGCTGCCCGATGCTGTCGGCCAAGGCGCAGCCCAGTGAGGCCAGCGTGAACACCGCCATGCCGGTCAGCACCACCGGGCGACGCCCGAAGCTGTCGGACAGCGCGCCATGGAACAGATTCATCACCGCGAAGCCCAGCAGATAGCTCGACAGCGTCTGCTGCATCTGCACCGGTGTGGCGTTCAGCGCGGCGGCAATGCCCGAGAAGGCCGGCAGATAGGTGTCGATCGAGAACGGACCGACCGTGGCCAAGCCGGCCAGCAAAATGGCCAAGGCCCAGCGCGGCGCGCGCCAGAGAGTCGCTGAATCAGGATTCATTGGGGGAGAACGTGCGCGGATCGCCCCGCTCGGAGAACCGGGATCGCAGACCGCCGGGGCAGTGTAGCCGCCACGCTTACACTGCCGCCCTTCAAGGATTCCAGCAACGGGCGCTAGATGGGCAAGCAGTTGAATGTCGGTGTGATCGGCCTGGGCGTGATGGGGCAGCGCATGCTGGCCCGCATGGCCGGCCACGAGCGCCTGCGCGCCGTGCGCGTCTGGGACGCCAGTCCGGCAGCCGTCGCCGAGGTTCAGCAGCGCTGGCCGGAGTTGCGCGTCGCGGAGTCCGCCGAATCGCTGATCCAAGACTCAGGCCTGCACAGCCTCTACATCGCCACCCCGCCAGCGGCCCATATGCCGCTGTCGAATCTGGCCTTCGACGCCGGCCTGAGCGTGTTCTGCGAAAAGCCGCTGACGGTGGACTTCGACTCGGCGCGCCAGACCATTGCGCGTATCGCAAGCGAGAAGCGCCGGGCCGCGGTCAATTTTTCACTGGCCTCGTCGGCGGGCCTGAGCGCGCTGCAGCGTGCCTTCGGTGCGGCGTCCAGACAGCCGCTCGGCCAGTTGCAAAGCGTCGAGCTCGAACTGGCCTTTGCCGCCTGGCCGCGGCCCTGGCAGGCAGCGGCCGGCGCCTGGCTGTCGCAGCGCGGTGAGGGTGGCATGGCGCGCGAGGTGTTGTCCCACTTCATCTTTGCCCTCCAACGCGTGCTGGGCAGTTGCAGCGTGACGAGCAGCGCCGTCGACTACCCCGATGACGGCCAGAGCGCCGAGACCGGTCTGAAGGCCGAGCTGAATGCCTCTGGCGTGCCGATCCGCATCTGGGCACGCGTGGGCGGCGGACTGGCCGACTACAACGCCATGCGCTGGCAGGCTAGCGCAGGCGAGTTGGAACTGAACGAATGGTTCAGCCAGGCCCGCGAACGCCAGGCCGACGGCAGCTGGCGTGATCTGGGCCAGGGTGAAGCCTGGCGCACTGCCGCGCATCTCGACCAACTCGACCAATGGATGGCGATGATCGAAGGCCGCTCGCATTGCCTTCCGGGCTTTGCCGAAGCGCTGGCCGCGCAGGAGACCATCGAGGCCATCCTGGCCGGCAAGTCCGCCTGAGGGCAACGCTGAAAAAGTGTGAAGCAAGCCGATAGGCCGGATTCTGTGCAAGACCTGACCCTTGCGGGCCAGGCCCCGTGACCGCCATTCCTCTGGGCCGGACATCACTGTCCGGCTCGGTGCCACCTACCCGCCAGCTCTGCGAGCCGCATCAACGCTGGCCTACTTGGTGTTGCTGCGCGTAGAGATTGCCCGTTTCACCCGAAGCGGGCGGAACCCGCTTCGACTCGTCTCTGTTGCTCTGATCCTCGGCTTTCGCCGGGCAGCCGTTAACTGCTACGCCGCTCTATGCAGTCCGGACCTTCCTCCAGTGCCGTGTTTCCACGCTTGCACCAGCGGCGGTCTGGCTTGCTTCACCGGCGGGATTATCGCTGCAATCAAGCTCAGTCCGACTCTGCGGGCTCGTCCGTCTCGTCCTTGGCCGCCTTGCGCGCCAGCTCGGCCTCCAGCGGTCGCAACGATTCGATCAAGGCCTCGGGCGGTTTGGGCTGAACCATGCGCCACTCGGGCGGCGGCAGCGTGCTGAGGTAGAGCGGCCCGAACAGATGCTGCTGATCCTGCTTGCGGGCGGCCATCAGCAGCAAGGCGGCAAACAGCAAGCCGCCAAGCCCCCAGACCAGCGCCCGGCGCGCCCGCGGCCAGACCAGGACCGCATGCCACCACAGCATCGCGGCCAGCCCGAGCGGAAACAGCAGCGCATCCAGCACCAGCAGGCGCGGCGCCGAGAACGCATAGGCCAGCACCGGCAGGCCAAAGGTCAGCACATGCAGTCCGGCCACACTCAGCAGAGCGCGCCACAGATGGGCAACAAAGGGAAAGCGGTGCTGGAACAACTGCGTCAGCAAAGCCCAGCCCGCCGCCCACAGCAGCAGCACCGCCAGCGGACCGAGCACGGCGCCGCTGTACTGGATCCAGGGCGAGCCGGGATTGAGGGCCGACCACTGATCGAACCACAACAGGCCCAACCAGAGCAGCAGCAAAGCCGGCAGCAGCACCTTGCGCTGAGGTCCCGCCTCGGGCAGCAGCGCCAGCTCGGGGGGCAGCGGGTCCGCTGCACGTCGCAGGCGCAGACTGGAGGCGCCGATCTGGAACACGGCACCCGGCTCCAGAGTCAGCGCAGCACCGGCTTCAAATTTCCGCCGACCGACGGCAGCACCATTCAGGCTCGGCAGCAGCAGCAGCCGCGCCACGCCGTTCTCGTCGAGCTCGATACGCGCATGCTGGCCCGCCAGATGCGCGTCGTCCAGCACCATATCGCAGGCCGGCGAGCGGCCGATGCTGCAAGGCCAGCCCTGCAGCTTGTGAACCATCCGTACCTGGCCGTCGCGGCCAAGCAGCTCGATCACTGCGCCCGTGTCCATCCGAAGCCTCCGAGGTAATGGGCGCTCAGGCGCAGCGCGTTGTCAAAACTGACGCCATGCGCGTCAAAACGGCCCAGCGCGCCCTCGGTGCGGCCGTCCACTGTGGTGACCAGCACGCTCAGATCGTGCAAGCCTTTGAGCTTTCGATACGCCCGCAGGCAGATCACCGCTCGCAGCGGCGGCCCCTTGCCGTCGGCCTGCTGGACAAAATCTTCCTTGCAGTGCGGCGCGGTTCGGTGCTTGTCGTTGCGGCCCAGGTTCTCGTTGCGAAAGCTGGCCGTGTATTGCTTGGCGAAGCGCGCCGCGCCGAGCTTGGTGCCGTCATAGGCCTCATGCGCCATGTTCAGGAAACCGGTCTGCAGCCCGCCGTTGATGAAGATCGCATGCTCCATGCGGCATTGCGAGCGCTGGAACTCCAGCCCCTTGCTGTCGGCCGGCGTGCCGCGACCCCAGCAGCGCATGAAGTCCTCCTGCGGCACCGGCAAGCGGTAGCGGTCGTGATCGGCGCCGCGCCAGGGCTGGGCGATGAAGCGCGCACTCAGCTCATCCTGATAGGCCATCAGCTGCTCGCGCAGGCGCGGCCAGGCCGGTCCGAGGACAGGCTTGGCGTCGCGGCTGCGGGCCAACAGCGCGCTCGCATAGGGCGCCGGCACCAGAAAGCTCATCTGCTGCGCGAAGAACATGGCCGACACATTGATGCCAACCACGCGCCCCTGCTCATCCACCACCGGCCCGCCGCTCATGCCGGAATTGATGCTGCCGGAGTAATAGATCAACTCGTCAAAGCTGCGCTCGACCATGCCGTTGTAGGTGCCCTCCACCACCGCAAACGCGACGTCGTGCGGATTGCCCATCGAGTAGATGCGGTCGCCCTTGGACAAGGGCTGGTCCGGCGTCCGAAAACGCAGCGGCGCGACACCGCGCAGACCGCCGCCAGAGATCTTCAGCAGCGCGAGGTCGCGCCGCACATCGAAGTCCAGCAGCTGCAACTCGCCCTGGCCGCCCTCTGTGGTCGCGTAACGCAGGCGGTAGCGATCCGGTTCCAGCGCCGCCTGGCTGATGACGTGGTAGTTGGTGATCACATGGCCGTCTTCGCTGACCAGGAAGCCTGAGCCGACCGAGGCCTGGCTGTCCTGGTTCTGCAGCAGCGTGCGGATCTGCAGCAGCTGCGAGCGGGCCTGCTCGTAGACGCGCCGGGCGGTGGCGGAAACCGGGCTGGCCTGCGCTGGCGCGCTGGCTGCCGCTGCTGCTGGTGCCGCCGGCGGCGCGGTCTGCGCCTGTGAGAACGGATGAAGCCCTGCGGCCAGCAGCAAGCCGGCCAGGTACGGGATCGTGCGCAAGAGAACTCCCTGTTTTTGCTGCGCCGATGCTAGCTGCTTTGCAGCTGGCGCCGGGGACGGAACACGGTGGCATCGGCATAGAAGTCGGGCAGCGCGTTGGCCGCCCACCAGCCCGGCACGCCCAGCACCGGCAGCGGATGGAAGGGCTTGCCCGCCAGCACGCCGGCATCGAGAGCGGCCGCCGCCCCATCGAGCGACTCGACCAGCAGCACATGCGCGCAGATCGGCTTGCGCGGTTGCAGCAGCTTCTCCAGCAAGGCATGGCCCACCAGCTCCAGCCGGGCCTGCTGCCACAGCGGCCGCAGCTCGGTGAAGAGGCGCGGCCAGTCGCGCGCCGCCAGCGCCTGGGCCAGCGCCGGCGGTGCCTGCAGCAGCGCACCGTTTTCGTCCAACACGGTCAGGGCGTCGCGCAGCGCGCCGCGCCGGCCCTCGCCGCCCGCAGCCAGGCCCTGCCCATGCCAGGCGTTCAAACGTGTCTTCAGCAGCGGCTGGCGCAGCCAGACCAAACCGTTGAAGAAGTCATGCGCGTTGTCGCGTGTGGGCACGCAGGCAGTGCGGGCCACGAAGGCCTCATAGGCCTCGCCCGGCGGCAGCGCCTGCTGCGGCACGAAACGCAGCCGGCCGGCAGGCAGTTCGATGGGGCGGCAGCGCAGCGCCTCGTTCAGCAACTCGGCCAGCGGAGTGCCGGCCGCCCAGCGGCCATGCAGGCGCTGCCCCGGCTCGCGATAGGGCGCCAGCCAGGCAGCGTTCCAGTCAGACGCCAACAAGGACGGACGGGAGAATTCAGGGCAGCAGCTGCCAGCCCAGCGCCTCACCGCCGCGCAAGGGCTTGAGCTGCGCGTCGCCAAAGGCCACGCTTTCAGGCAGGGTCCAGTCCTGCTTGCGCAGCGTGACACGGCCGCTGTTGCGCGTCAGGCCGTAGAAGGCCGGGCCGTTGAAGCTGGCGAAGGCCTCGAGCTTATCCAGCGCGCCGACCGACTCGAAGGCCTCGGCATACAGCTCCAGCGCCGACAGCGCGGTGAAACAGCCGGCACCGCAGACCGAGTTCTCCTTCATCACCGAGGCATGCGGTGCGCTGTCGGTGCCGAGGAAGAACTTGGTCGAGCCGGAGGTGGCCGCCGCCAGCAGCGCCAGGCGGTGTTGCTCGCGCTTGAGCACGGGCAGGCAGTAGTAATGCGGGCGCAGACCACCCATGAAGATGGCGTTGCGGTTGTAGAGCAGGTGCTGCGGCGTCAGCGTCGCCGCCGTATACGCATCGGCCGATGCCACGTACGCCGCGGCTTCCTGAGTGGTGATGTGCTCGAACACCACCTTCAGCTCGGGCATGTCGCGCCGCAGCGGCTGCATCACGCGGTCGATGAAGACGGCCTCGCGGTCGAACACGTCGATCTCGGGGTCGGTGACCTCGCCGTGCACCAGCAGCAGCAGACCTTCGCGCTGCATCGCTTCCAGCGTCTTGTAGGTCTTGCGGATGTCGGTGACGCCGGCATCGCTGTTGGTGGTGGCGCCGGCGGGATAAAGCTTCAGTGCGACGGCGCCGGCCTCCTTGGCGCGCTTGATCTCGTCCACCGGCGTGTTGTCGGTGAGATAAAGCGTCATCAGCGGCTGGAAGTCGCTGCCCTCGGGCAATGCGGCCAGGATGCGCTCGCGGTAGGCCGCGGCCTGCGCGGCCGTGGTGATGGGCGGGCGCAGATTCGGCATCACGATGGCGCGGCCGAACTGGCGTGCGGTATAGGGCAGCACGCTTTGCATTGCGGCGCCGTCGCGCAGATGCAGGTGCCAGTCGTCCGGGCGGGTGAGGCTGAGCTCAAGGGGGGCGGTACTCATGCCCGAATTGTCGCATCGGCCAAGCTTGTGAAATCTCCCTCAATTGCCCGCTACTTCAGGCGGCAGATCACCCCCCGCTGGACCAACAATCGCGCCTGCGCGGGCCTCGCACCGAACAGCCCAAGCGCCCGGAGATCCCGATGAGCCGTCTTTCCAACCCGATCCTGATGGTCGCCGCTTCGCTGGTGATGATCGCCTGTGCCACTGCACCCACCGAAGCCCTGGGGCCTGCCGCCAAGGAGACCATCTACGCCGTCACCGAGTCCGGGCAGCTGATCCACTTCAACGCCGGCCAGCCGCAGCGGCTGCTGAGCCGCCGCCCCTTGCAAGGCCTGCCCGCCGGCGAGCGCCTGCTGGGCATTGACTACCGCGTGGCCCGCGGCCAGCTCTTTGGCCTCGGCGCCAGCGGCCAGCTCTATCGCATCCACACCGCCGACGCGCGGCTGGAGAAGATCGGCAGCCCGGTGGCGCTGCCCAGCCAGGGCGCCAGCGAGTGGGGCATGGACTTCAACCCGACCGTGGACCGTATCCGGGTCGTCAACGACTCCGGTTTCAACTTTCGCTTGCACCCGGATACCGGCGCCATCGTCGATGGCGACGCCGCGCAGCCCGGCCTGCAGCTCGATCCACGCCTGGCCTATGCCGCGGGCGATGTGCAGGCCGGTCAGGCACCCGGCCTGGTGGCCGCGGGCTACACCTACAACAAGACCGACGAGAAGATCACCAGCAACTACGCGCTGGACGGCCGCCTCGGCACCCTGGTGCACCAGGGCACGCTGGAAGGCGTGCAACCCGCCGTCTCGCCCAATACCGGCCGGCTCTACACCGTGGGTTCGCTAGGCCTTGGCCCCTTTGCCCGGGCCACGCTGGACATCTCGGACCTGTCAAACGCCGCCTATGCGGCGCTGAGCCAGGGCAAGGTCTCGGTCTGGTATCGGATCGACTTGCGCAGCGGCCGCGCCCAGCGCATCGGCAGCATCGGCGGCGGTGAGGCCGTCGTCGGCGCCGCGATCGAGCCCTGACGAAACCGGAACAATCTTGACCGGGCCGCTCAGGCCTTCGCAGGTCGGGGCTGGGTCAGGAAGTCCCACAGCGCCAGCGCTGGCGGCTTGCTGCGCTTGGCCACTTCGGGGCGCTCACGGTAGATGCGCAGCTCCATGTTCAGCTCGAAGCTGCCGGCCGCACTGGCCTGCACCAGCGTGCCGGCCTTCAGCTCCTTGACCACCGAACTGGCCGGCAGAAAGGCAATGCCGTGGCCCTCCAGCGCCATGGCCTTGAGACCTTCGGCCATATCAGTCTCATAGATCGCATCCAGATTCAGCGCGGTCGGCGCCTCCTTGACGATCAACTCGACCAGCCGCCCCAGGTAGGCGCCCGAGGCATAGCTGAGGAAGGGCAGCTTCTGCCCCGGATGGCCGGGCAGGCCGAACAGCGGCCGACCCTGCGCATCGGCCTTGGCATAAGCGGCCAGCGTTTCAGAGCCCAGCGAGGCCATCTGGTAGCGCTCCGGGTCCAGCTGCAGCGGCTGGCTGGCATGGTGATAAACGATCAGCAGATCGCAATTGCCTTCGCTGAGCTGCAGCATCGCGTCATGCACGTTCAGCGCATTCAGGCGGCACTTCAGGGCGCCGAAGCTCTGGCGCAGATCCATCAGCCAATGCGGGAAGAAGCTGAAGGCCAGCGAATGCGGCACGGCGAACTCGATCATGTCCTGCCCCGCCGCCTGGTGGCTGCGCAACATATTGCGGGTGGACTGCAGGCTGCCGAGGATGTCCACTGCCTGGCCCAGCAGGGTCTCGCCGGCACTGGTCAGCCGGGTCGGATAGGACGAACGGTCCACCAGATCGACGCCGGCCCAGGCTTCCAGCGCCTGAATGCGGCGCGAAAACGCCGGCTGCGTCACATGCCGGAGCTGCGCCGAACGCGAAAAGCTGCGCGTCTCGGCCAAACTGACGAAGTCTTCAAGCCACTTGGTTTCCACAGGGTCAGTGTAGCCGCGCCTCATCACCCACTGTCGGCAGGGTTCAAGTGCCGTCTTCACCCCCTCGTTCACGGTGCCCACCCCCCTAGATGAAGGGGAGCTCGGAGCTTGCAAACGGACGCTGCTAAGTACAGTCGGGCCGAACCTACTGAATGAAGTCGGGCGACCGCTTCACCACCCTTTCGCCGGAGCATTCCAATGCGGCTCATCAAAACCCTGGCAGCAGGCGCGCTGCTCTCTTCGCTGTCTTTGGCTTGCGTTGCAGGCACAACCCTGACGTTTGAGGGCGTTGGCGATCTGAACTCGGTGGGGAACTTCTACAACGCCCAGGGCATCAGCTTCGGCAGCAATGCATTCGGACTTGTCGCTTTCGGTGCAGGTGGCAGTGGTCGCTTTGTCGTCGGAAGCATGCCGTCCCCAACAACGGCCTTGGCGTTTACCTCGGAGAACCCGGACGACATCAGTTTCATCATTAACGTGAAGAACGGGTTCCAGGAGTCGCTCAACTTCTTTTACAGCAACCTCCGAGGCACCACGGGTGCGGTCCAGCTGTTCACCGGCCTTGACGGCGCGGGCGACCAGATCGGATCGACCTTGGCGCTGGGCAACATCGACCAGAGCGACTGTCCGTCCGTCAATGGGCAGCCAGCGATCTGTCTTTGGAATGAAGACGGGATCGGCTTCGCTGGAACAGCCTACTCTGTGCGGATCTCGGGACTCGGCGGCAGCGATTTGTTCTTCGATAACCTGAGCTTCGGTTCAGCCGGCCCCGGCAACAACGTCCCCGAGCCTGCCTCCCTGGCCCTGGCCTTGGCCGCCGCTGGCGCTGCCGCGCTGACACGCCGCCGCAAGGTGGCCGCGACGGCCGCCTGATCGATCACCCTCCGCAAAGCAAGAACGCAGCACCTCGCGAACACTTGGGCCCGCCGGCAACGGCGGGCCCTTTCTTTTGTCGCTCACCAGCCAGCCTTCAGGCCGGGGCGCCACCCGCCTGCTGCAGCTGCCACATCTGCGCATAGCGGCCGCCTCGGGCCAGCAAGTCCTCATGCCGACCGCGCTCGATCACCCGGCCCTGCTCCAGCACCAGGATCTCGTGCGCATCGACGATGGTGGACAGACGGTGGGCAATCACCAGCACGGTCTTGTTCCGGCCCACCGCCTCCAGCTCGGCCTGGATAGCGCGCTCGTTGCGTGAATCCAGCGCCGACGTGGCCTCGTCGAAGATCAGGATCGGGGGATCCTTCAATAGCGTGCGGGCAATCGCCACGCGCTGCTTCTCGCCGCCGCTGAGCTTGAGCCCGCGCTCGCCCACCATGGTGTCGTACCCCTTGGGCTGCGCGACGATGAAGTCGTGGATGTGCGCGGCGCGCGCCGCCGCCTCGATCTCCTCGCGGCTGGCCCCCGGCCGGCCGTAGGCAATGTTGTAGGCGATGGTGTCGTTGAACAGCACCGTGTCCTGCGGCACGATGCCGATGGCGCGGCGCAGCGAGCCCTGCGTGACCGAACGCAACTCCTGGCCGTCGATGCTGATGCGGCCGGCGTCGACGTCGTAGAAGCGGTAGAGCAGGCGCGCCAGCGTACTCTTGCCCGAGCCGCTCGGGCCCACCACCGCCAACTTCCGGCCAGCCGGGATCTCGAACGAGACCTGGTGCAGGATGCGCCGCGCCGGGTCGTAGGAGAAGTCCACCGCGTCAAAACGCACGCTGGCGCCGCTCACCTTCAGCGCAGCGGCGCCCGGCGCGTCAGCCACCTCGCGCTCGCGCTCCAGCAGCGTGAACATCTTGTCCAGGTCGGTCAGGCTCTGCTTGATCTCGCGGTAGATCACGCCCAGGAAGTTCAGCGGAATATAGAGCTGGATCATGAAGGCGTTGATCATCACCAGATCGCCCAAGCTCATCTGCCCGGACGCCACGCCCTCGGTGGCGCGCCACAACATGCCCACCAGGGCG
This sequence comes from Methylibium sp., assembly GCA_013824165.1. GTDB lineage: Bacteria > Pseudomonadota > Gammaproteobacteria > Burkholderiales > Burkholderiaceae_C > JACDQM01. Next base: position 31,597 of record PNNH01000011.1, read on the forward strand.
CAGGCAATGATCAACTGCTGGCCGCTGTTCAGCAGCGACAGCGTGCTCTGCGACTTGAGCTGCGCGCGGCGCAGCTTCTCCAGACTTTCGTCGTAGCGGCGCGCCTCGAAGTCCTCGTTGTTGAAGTACTTGACCGTCTCGTAGTTCAGCAGCGCATCGATGGCCTTGCTGTGCGCCACCGAATCCAGCTCATTGAGCTGGCGCCTGAACTTGGTGCGCCATTCGGTGACGGTGATCGTGAAGCCGATGTACAGCGCCAGCGCGCCCAGCGTGATCCACGCGAACATCGCATCGAACTTGTAGGCCAGCAGGCCCAGCACCAGCGTCACCTCGATCAGCGTGGGCACGATGCTGTAGAGCGAGTAGGAGATCAGCGAATGCACCGCGCGGGTGCCGCGCTCGATGTCGCGCGTCATGCCGCCGGTCTGGCGCTCCAGGTGAAAGCGCAGGCTCAAGTCATGCAGATGGCGGAACACCTGCAAGGAGATCGAGCGTGCCGTGCCCTCGGTGGCTTTGGCGAAGATCAGCTCGCGCAGTTCGGTGAACAAGGAACTGGAGAAGCGCAAAGCGCCATAGGCCAACAAGACGCCGAGCGGCACGACCAGCAGCGCTTGTGCATCGCCGGGCTTGATGGACAAGCTGTCCACCAGATGCTTGAGCAGCACCGGCACACCCACATTGGCCAGCTTGGCCGCCAGCATGAAGCCCAGCGCCAGGCCGACCCGCCAGCGGTAGCGCCACAGATAGGGCAACAGCTTGCCGATGGTGGCCCAGTCGGAGCGTGCGGCGGGCTGCGGCGCGTCTGCCGCTGCAACGGTGGAACTGGGGGCAGCCCGGGCCTGGGATCGATTGCGCATGCTTTTTGCTGGGGGTCTCGGCGTGGCTGACAATGTTCAGCGTCCATTCTCCCAGGTAAGCACCATGTCCGAGATTCCAAGCTCCAGTCCCACTCCCATCGGCAGCACGCTGCCCTCCACCCGCGAGCTGGTGCTGCGCGTGATGCCCATGCCGGCGGACACCAATGGCAATGGCGACATCTTCGGCGGCTGGATCATGGGCCAGGTCGACCTGGCCGCCTCGGTGCTGGCCACCCGCATCTCGCGCGGCCGCGTCGCCACCGTGGCGGTCAATGAGTTCATCTTCAAGCAGCCGGTGTCGGTCGGTGACCTGCTGTCCTTCTACGCACAGGTGACGCGCATCGGCCGCACCTCAATCACGCTGCATGTGGAAGTGATCGCCGAGCGCAACCCCACCGCGCCGCAGGTGGTGAAGGTGACCGAAGCCAACCTGACCTTCGTCGCCATCGACGTCAACGGCAAGCCCCGGCCCATCGACACGAGCGCATGAGCAAGAGCTCGGTGCTGATCATCGGCGGTGGTGCGATCGGCAGCGCCATCGCCGCCCATCTGGCTGCCCTGCCCGAGGGGCGGAGCCGCTCGATCACCGTGCTGGAGCGCGACCCCAGCTACGCCCAAGCTTCGTCGGCGCTGTCGGCCGCCTCCATCCGCCAGCAGTTCAGCACGCCGCTGAACATCTCGCTGTCGCAGTACGGGCTGCAGCAGCTGCGCGCGATGGGGCCGGACGCCAGCCTGGTCGAACGCGGCTACCTCTACCTGTCCACGCCGGAAGGCGCCGAAGGTTTGCGTGAGCTGCATGCACTGCAATGCGCGGCCGGTGCCGACATCGCGCTGATGACGCCGGCGCAGCTGAACCAACGCTGGCCCTGGCTGGCGACGCAAGACCTGGCCCTGGGCAGCTGGGGCCGCAGCGGTGAGGGCTGGTTCGACGGATGGGGCCTGCTGCAGCATGACCGCCGCCAGGCGCTGCAGCAAGGCGTGCGCTATCTGCAGGCCGAAGCGATGGCGCTTGAGCGCGACGCCACCGGCACACTGACCGGAGTGCGCTGCGCCGATGGCACGCTGCTGCAGGCCGAGCACTATGTGCTGGCCTGCGGCGCCTGGTCCGGCACCTTGGCCGCCACTGCCGGGCTGGCTGTGCCGGTTAGCGGCAAGCGCCGCAGCGTCTATGTGTTTCGCAGCCCCGAGAAGGCGCCGAGCAGCCCCTTGCTGATCGACCCCTCGGGCCTGTGGTTCCGCCCCGAGGGCGACGACGGGCTGTTCATCTGCGGCGGCCCGCCGCTGGGACCGGACGATGACTTCCTGCCGCTCGACCCCGAGCCCGATCTGTTCGAAGAGCGGCTCTGGCCCGCACTGGCCGAGCGCGTGCCCGGCTTCGAGAGCCTGCGGCCGCAGCGTGCCTGGGCCGGCTATTACGAGATGAACAATTTCGACCACAACGGCCTGGTCGGCGCCCTGCCCGAGTGCCCGAACCTGCTGCTGGCCTGCGGCTTCTCAGGCCACGGCCTGCAACATGCGCCGGGCGTGGGCCGTGGCGTGGCCGAGCTGATCGCCTACGGCGAATACCGCAGCCTGGATCTGGCGCCGCTGTCGCCGACCCGCATTGCGGCCGGCCAGCCTTACCGCGAGCTCAATGTGATCTGAGGCAGCTCGCGTGCCAGGCGCTCAGCCAGCGCTTCGGCCCAGAGTTGGTAGCCCGCCGGCCCGGGATGGAAACCATCCTCGGCCATCAGCGCGGCGGCACTACCGGCGCCCATCAGGTGGGGCATGGCCTGCAGTCCGCGGTCACTTCGATCCTGCAGAGCCGCTGCCAGCGAACGATTCAGCTGCGCGGCTTGCGCACCCAGCAACCAGCGCAAAGGCTGCGGCAGCAGCGGGAACAGATGCATCGGCGGCACCGCGCTGTGCAGCGTGTAGCGCACGCCGGCGCGCTGGCGTGCCAGCGCATCAATGCGCGCAAGTAGATCCAGCCAGCGGCGTGGCGAGACCTGGCCCACCACATCGTTGACGCCCAGCGCCGTAACCAGCAGGTCGGCTGGCGCCAGCTCGGCGGCTTGCACGGCTTGCAAGGCATCCGCGCTGCTGTGGCCGGTCGTGGCCAGCAATTGCCAGTGCACCGAGCCGCCCAGTCGATCAGCCAGCGCCCGTGAAAGACGCCCGGCCAGCGCCTCATCCTGATGCGCAGCGCCGACGCCAGCGCCGGACGAGTCGCCGACGATCAGCAAGCGCAGCGCAGCTTCGCCCGCGCCCACCACCCCGGCGCGTGCGCCAGCGGCCTCGGGCAGGCGCAGCGCGCGGCGCCGCACCTGGCGCCCCTGCCACAGCAGCGCCGGCGCCAGCGCGATCTTGGCCGCGGTGAGCGGAAGGCTCAAGCTCAATCGAACTTGCTGAAGTCCGGCTGGCGCTTCTGGAAGAAGGCCTGGAAGGCTTCCATTGCCTCGGGCGAACGCAGGCGGGCGCCGAAGATCTCGGCCTCGACGCGGATGGTTTCCTGCAGCTGCTCAATGCTGTGGCGGCGCATCAGGCGCTTGCTCTCGCGCACCGCGCTGGGGGCCAGGTGGTTGAAGCGCTCGGCCACGCGGCGCGCCTGGTTCACCACCTCGCCAGCCGGCAGCACGGCGTTGGCGATGCCGCATTCCACCGCATCGACGCCGGTGAAGGGGTCACCCAGCAGCAGCTTCTCGGCCGCCTTCACATGGCCCATCAGGCGCGGCACGACCAGGCTGGAGCCGAACTCCGGCACCAAGCCAAGGCCGACAAAAGGCATGGCCAGGCGGGCGTCATCGGCCACATAGACGAAGTCGCAATGCAGCAGCAGCGTGGTGCCGATGCCGATGGCCGCACCGTTGACGGCGGCGATCACCGGCTTCTCGCAGCCCAGCAGGGCACGCATGAACTGGAACACCGGCGCATCCTCGTCGCGCGGCGGGCTGCCCATGAAGTCCTCGATGTCGTTGCCCGAGGTGAAGATGCCCGGCTGGCCCTGGATCAGCACCGAGCGCACCGCCTTGTCGGCGTTGGCGGCGATCAGCGCATCGCACATGGCCTGGTACATCACCCGCGTCAGCGCGTTCTTCTTCTCTGGACGGGCAATCTCAATGGTCATCACACCGTTGACGGTGGCGGTCTTGATCGTCATCGCTGGTCTCCTGATTCTGGATAGGTCGGCATCATGCCAGCCACTGCGGCACCTGCGGCCACAGGCTGGTCTGAAACTTGGAACGGAAAAAACCGAAGTGGCCGATGCGCTTTTCGCCGACATCGCGCGGCGAGAAGTGCCTGATCACTGGCTGCGCGCCAGCGTAGAAGCTGTGCAGGGACTCGACGTTGCGGCGCGACATGAACTCATCATCGGTGAAGGCCAGCGAGAGCATCGGCGCGTCGAAGGCCGCGTAATGCGCGCGCAGCGCCGCACCACCCTCGCCCATCATGTAGTCCGGTTGCAGGCACCAGCGCCGCCACTGCGCCATCACGCCACGCGGCAGATCGCCGACCTTGCGCAGCCGGCGCCCGGGGAAGTAGCCAAACAGCGGCAGCGCCAGCGGCACAACGACATACCAGAGCCACCACACAGAACGCCGCAAGGCCGCGGCGTTCTCGCGCCAGTAGCCACTGCCGCAGCCGACGGTGATGGCGCGGCTGACACGCTCACGGTTGGGCAGCAGCCCGAGGATCTGGCCGCCAAGGCTGTGGCCCAGCCAATGGATGGGGCGCTGCTCACCGGGCTCGCCGCCGAGGCGGCGCGACAGCTCGTCCAGCGCGGCGGCAGCGTCCAGCTCGGCCCAGGTGCGGATGTCCGCGTCCAGGCCTTTGAGCGACTGCTTCAGCGCCGCCGGGCGCGAGGCCCCCATGCCGCGATAGTCAAAGCTCAGCACCAGCCAGCCCTGCGCGGCCATCCAGTGTGCGAAGTCGGCATAGAAGCGTTGTTCTACGCCCATGGCCGGCGCGATCAGCAGGCCGGCCTTGGCCGTGAGCGGATCGCCATAGCAATGCCCATGCAGCTCGAAGCCATCACGGGCGTGAAACACCAGACTCATCGCAAGCTCCTGCGGCCGGGCCGGCTGCGTTCAGCCCCGCTGGGGCGTCGGCAGTTGCTGCCAGTGATTGGCCAGATGCATCAGATGGGCGCGACGGAACTGCTCGCGCGTGAGTTCGCCATAGGCGAAGTGCGGCCGCAAAGGCCCGCTTTGAGCATCGAAAGCGTCCATCGCGTCGAGCAGGCGCTGCACCGCGGCCGGCAGTGCCTGTGCAGCGTCCAACGCTGGCGCGCCGGGAATCGGCTCGTCCAGCGCGTGGCTCATCGCGCCGCGCGCATCGAACAGCGCGAAGGCCGCGCTGCCCATCGTGGCTTGAAACCAGGCCGGCTTGGCCTCGGGGAAACCGCGCAGCGAAAACTCGATGCTCTGCGCCGCATGCTGCAGCATCTGCACCAGGTTCCAGCGCGGATTGGCAAGTGCCGGTACGCTGTCGCGCAAGGCAGCCACCGCCGAGCGGGCCGAAGCCCAGTCGGCAAAGGGCACTGGCAGGCTGCCCTGGCAACCTGCCAGGCCGGCCGTGGCCGGCACGGCGGCCAGCAGCGCGCCGGAGTGAAGCAAGCGGCGGCGCTGCATCTTCATCTGAGCCTCTCTATCAGAGACGCTCAATGATGCCGGCAGCGCCCTGGCCGGCGCCAACGCACATGGTCACCATGCCGTACTTGCCACCGGTGCGACGCAGGCCGTGAATCACCGAAGCGGCGCGGATGGCGCCGGTGGCTCCCAGCGGGTGGCCCAGAGCGATCGCGCCGCCGTTCGGGTTCACCTTGCTGCGGTCCAGCACGATGCCCTTGCTGTCCAGATCGTTCAACACGGCCAGCGACTGCGCGGCGAAAGCTTCGTTGAGCTCCACCCAGTCGAGGTCGGCAGCGGTGATGCCAGCCAGCTTCAGTGCGGCGGGAATGGCTTCGATCGGGCCGATGCCCATGATCTCGGGCGGCACGCCGCGCACGGCGAAGGAGACAAAGCGGGCCAGCGGCGTCAGGCCAAAGCGCTTGACGGCGGCTTCCGAGGCCACGATCAGCGCGCCAGCGCCGTCCGAGGTCTGCGAGCTGTTGCCGGCGGTGACACTGCCCTTGGCGGCGAACACCGGCTTGAGCTTGGCCAGGCCTTCGGCCGAGGTGTCCTTGCGCGGGCCTTCGTCGATGTCGACGATGCGCTTCTTCATGTTCACCGAGCCGTCAGCCAGATTGGGCGTGCGCTCGATCAGCTCGAAGGGCGTCATCTCGGCCTTGAAATGGCCGGCCTCGATGGCGGCCAGCGCGCGGCGGTGGGATTCCAGCGCGAAGGCGTCCTGGTCTTCGCGGCTGACCTTCCACTGCGCAGCCACCTTCTCGGCGGTCAGGCCCATGCCGTAGGCCAGGCCGATGTTCTCGTCGCGCTCGAAGATCGCGGGCGGCAGGCTGGGCTTGTTGCCACCCATGGGCACCATGGACATCGACTCGACGCCGCCGGCGATCATCACTTCCGACTCGCCGATGCGGATGCGGTCGGCGGCCATGGCCAGGGCAGTGATGCCCGAGGCGCAGTAACGGTTGACCGTCACGCCGCCCACCGTGTTCGGCAGGCCCGACAGCACGGCCGAGACGCGGGCGATGTTCATGCCCTGTTCGCCCTCGGGGAAGGAGCAGCCGATGATGGCGTCCTCAATCACCTTGGGGTCAAGTCCCGGCACCTGGGCCAGCGCGGCCTGGATGGCGCGCGCCAGCATTTCGTCCGGACGCGTGTTCTTGTAGTAACCACGGCCCGACTTGCCGATGGGCAGGCGGGTGGCGGCGCAGATATAGGCTTCTTGAACTTGCTTGCTCATGATTGGGTTCCTTGTCGTCCGCGCGGCTTAGTTACGGACCGGCTTGCCGGTTTGCAGCATGCCCATGATGCGTTCCTGGGTCTTGGGATGCTCCAGCAGCGAGCAGAAGTGCTTGCGCTCCAGCGACATCAGGTATTCCTCGTCGACCAGCGAACCGGCTTCGACTTCGCCGCCGCAAACCACATCGGCGATCAGCGAGGCCAGGTGGTAGTCGTGGGCGCTGATGAAGCCGCCGTCGCGCATATTGGCCAGTTGGCCCTTGATGGTGGCGATGCCCGAGCGGCCGGCCACAGGGATCAGCGCCTTCAGCGGTGCGCGGTAGCCCGACTCGAACATGGCCTTGGCCTGGGCCGAGGCCACATACAGCAGCTCGTCCTTGTTCGGCACGATGATGTCGCTGTCCAGCAGGAAGCCGTTCTTCTTGGCTTCCAGCGCCGAGGTCGCGACCTTAGCTGTAGCCGCGGTCGTGAAGCCGTCCTTCAGGAAAGCGAAGATGTCGGCATCGGCATTGCCAGCCTTGGCCATCTCGGCCGCCCGGCGGGCGATATAGGCCAGGCCGCCGCCGCCGGGGATCAGGCCCACGCCGACTTCTACCAGGCCGACATAGCTTTCCATGTGCGCGACACGGCGGGCGCAGTGCACCGCCAGCTCGCAGCCGCCGCCCAGGGCCAGGCCGCGCATCGCGGCGACCACCGGCACATTGGCGTAGCGCAGGCGCAGCATCATGTCCTGAAGCTTCTTCTCTTCAGGCGCGATGCCCTTGGCGCCCTTGGTCATGAAGACTGGCATCAGCGCTTCCAGGTTGGCGCCGGCCGAGAACACATCGTCCGGCGACCAGATCACCAGGCCCTTGTACCCCGCCTCGGCGATCTCGACAGCCTTCAGCAGGCCTTCGGTCACGGTGGGGCTGATCAGGTGCAGCTTGGCGGTGATGGAGGCGATCACAACCTCGCCGTCCAGCGTCCAGACGCGGATTTCCTCGTTCTTGAACAGCTCGGTGCCGGCCTTCAGCGGCTCGGCAGCGCCTTCGCCAACCAGGCTCTCCGGGAAGGCCTGGCGCTCATACACCGGCAGCTTGGCGCGCGGCTTGAACTTGCCTTCGGCCGCGCTCCAGGAGCCGGCCGCGCTGTGCACGCCACCGTTGTCGGCCACCGGGCCTTCGAACACCCAGGCGGGCAGCGGTGCGCTGGCCAGGGTCTTGCCGGCGGCGATGTCTTCCTTGACCCACTCGGCCACCTGCTTCCAGCCAGCGGCTTGCCACAGCTCGAAGGGGCCTTGTTGCGAGCCGAAGCCCCAGCGCATCGCGAAGTCGATCTCACGCGCGGTGTCGGCCACAGTGTTCAGGTGCACGGCCACATAGTGGAAGCTGTCGCGCAGGATGGACCACAGGAACTGCGCCTGCGGATTGGTCGATTCGCGCAGCAGCTTGATGCGCTCGGCCGCCGGCTTCTTCAGCATGCGGGCGACGATTTCGTCGGCTTTCTTGCCGCCTGCGACGTACTCGCCGGTGGTGAAGTCAAGGCGCTGAATGTCCTTACCCACCTTCTTGTAGAAGCCCGCGCCGGCCTTCTGGCCCAGTGCGCCCTTCTCGATCAGACCGGCCAGCACCTTAGGCGTGGCGTAGGTGCTGTAGAAGGGGTCGTCCTTCAGCGTGTCCTG
>PNNH01000066.1 GCA_013824165.1 Methylibium sp.
TCACGACAGCTATCCCAGGCGCCGCGGCATGACGCGCGTGCCCGAACTGCTGGCGGCGGGGGTCAATGTGGGCTTCGGCCATGATTGCGTGATGGACCCCTGGTATGCGCTGGGCAGCGCCGACATGCTGGAGGTGGCGAGCATGGGCCTGCATGTGGCACAGATGACTTCGCAGGCCGGCATGCGCGCCTGCTTCGATGCGGTGACGGTCAACAACGCGCGCATCCTCGGCCTGCAGGGCTATGGCCTGGCGCCGGGCTGCTTCGCCGACTTCGTGCTTTTGCAGGCGCACGATCCGGTGGAGGCGATCCGTCTGCGGGCGCAGCGCCTGCTGGTGGTGCGGCGGGGTCAGGTCTTGAGTCGCATGGCGCCGGCGCTGGCCCACCTGACCCTGCCCGGCCAGGCGCCGCGCGAGGTCGACGGCTTACGGCGCTAGGCTCGCGGCCCTGTGCGCCAGCCAGTGTGGCGAGCTCGACCGAGGCTGGCAAGCCCCTCGAAAGGCGGCTGTTGTTTGTGCCGGATGTCCCGGATTCGCGCATCAGCCGGGTTCATGGGGCTTCGATAGAATCCGCCGGCAACAAGGACTCCGGTCCCATTCAAAGCCACATGAAGCTCATCGGTTCACTCACCAGCCCCTACGTCCGCAAGGTCCGCGTTGTCATGGCGGAAAAGAAGCTCGACTACCAGCTGGTGCTGGAAGACGTCTGGTCCAGCGACGAGATCCTGAAGATGAACCCGCTGGGCAAGGTGCCCTGCTTGGTGATGGAGGGGCAGGACGCGATCACCGGGGCGGTGTTCGACTCGCGCGTGATCGTCGAATACGTCGACACGCTGTCGCCGGTCGGGCGGCTGATTCCCGATCGCGGCCGCGAGCGCACCGAGGTGCGCACCTGGGAAGCGCTGGCCGATGGCCTGCTCGACGCCTCCATCCTGGCGCGTCTGGAGCAGAACTGGTCCGGCCGCAGCGCCGAGCAGCGCAGCCAGGCCTGGATTGATCGCCAGATGAGCCGCGTGCATGCGGCCGTGGCCGCCATGGCCCAGGGGCTGGGTGAGCGCAACTGGTGCTCAGGCAATCACTTCACGCTGGCCGATGTGGCCGTGGGTTGTGCGCTGGGCTATCTGGATTTCCGCTTCCCGGCGATTGACTGGCGTGCCGCCCATCCCAATCTGGCCAAGCACTACGAGAAGCTGGCGGCGCGCCAGAGCTTCATCGACACCACGCCGCCCGCGGCCTGATCGAGCCGCAGCCGGCCCCGGCCCGCTAGCGCCTCAGGCGGCGCTGGGCTGCAGCGGGCTCAGCCGTTCCGAGCGGCGATGCAGGGCAGCGTAAAGCTCGCCCACGCGCCTGCCGATCTCGTCGACGCCCAGCTGCCAGCGCTGCGCGATCTCCTTGTCCAGCAATCCGTGAGAGAACAGGCTCAGCAGGTGCTGCTGGGCCACCGAGAGCCCGGCATCGGTTGGTCGGTGGTCGTGACAGGCGGCCACGCAATGGGCCTGGTGCAGCTCGCTGCGCGGCATGCCGAAGGCCTGCAGCAGCTGACGTGACAGCGCCGGAGAAATGCAGGCGCGCTGGGCCAGCAGTCCGCCGACGGCCTTGCCCAGGGCAGCGGGGTCACGTTCCAGGCAGTAGCCATGGGCGCCGCTGGCGAGGGTCGCAAACAACTCCGGATCGTCGACCATCGGCGTGAGCAGCAGCACCCGGGGCAGCGGCCGCGGCAGCCGCTGAAGCAGCGCGCGCACCGGGCCGTCCAGCAGGCGCAGATCGCAGACCAGCAGGTCGGGCGGTTCGCGCATCAGTGCATCGAGGGCGGCACGCCATTGCTCGCTGCTGCCGCTGCAGCGCCATGAAGCCTGCGGCGCCACCGCGTGGGTGCAGAGGGCCTCGCGGGTGCGGAGCAGGGCTTGCTGATTGCGGCGCAGCAGATAGACGGAGAGCATCGATGGACTACAGGGAGAGCGCGCCGATTGTCCCGGCCTGCGCCCGGGCGGCAATCCCGCGAGCCGGGGCCCCCCCGGGTCACGGGGGTGAGGCGTGTCCGCCGGATATCAGCGCAGATTGAAGCCGGTCTGCACCAGCGAGCCGCGCAGGTCTTCCAGCAGATGGGTCAGCGGCGAGAGCTCGACATAGCGGGTCGTCACCTTGATGGCATAGGCGAAGAAGCGCGGCAGCTCTTCGGCATAGGCGGGCTTGCCGTCGCGATGCTTGAGGCGGCAGAAGATACCCAGGATCTTCAGGTGGCGCTGCAGGCCGCTCCACTCCAGCGCGCGCCAGAACTCGCCGAAGTCCGCGCCCAGGCCTTCGGGGTCCAGCAGGCCGGCCTTGCGCGCCTGCTCCCAGTAGCGGATGGCCCAGTCGAGCTCGATCTCTTCGTCCCAGGAGATGAAGGCGTCGCGCAGCAGCGAGGCGAGGTCGTAGGCAATCGGGCCACGCACCGCGTCCTGGAAGTCCAGGATGCCGGGCAGGGGCTCGCAGACCATCAGATTTCGCACCATGTAGTCGCGGTGCATCGGCACCTGCGGCTGCTCCAGCATGCTGCGCACCAGGGCCTTGCAGCTGTGCTCCCACCAGGCCTGCTGGGTCTCGCTCCACTGTCGGCCGTACTCGCGCTGCACGCACCAGTCGACAAAGATCTGCAGCTCGCGGCGGATGAAGGCTTCGTCGAAGACCGGCAGTGCGCTGGCATCGCCGCGCGCCTGCCACCGCACCAGGGCCTGGGTCGCGGCGCGCATCAGCCGGTCGGCCTCGGCCGGCTCGGCCTGCTTCAGTGCTTGCAGATAGGGGGTGTCGCCGAAGTCGCTCAGCAGTGCAAAGCCCTGCGCCTCATCGACGGCCAGCACCTCCGGCACATGCAACTCGCAGCCGCGCATCATCTGCGCGACGGTCATGAAGGCGCGCAGGCTGTCCGGCTGATTCGGCGCGTCCATCACGATCAGCGTGCTGCCGTCGCGGCGCTGCACGCGCAGGTAGCGGCGCGCGCTGGCATCGGCATTGGCCAGCGTGAGCGTCTCGGGCAGCAGCCCATGGCTGGCGCTCAAACCCTGCAGCCAGTTCTGGAAGCTCGTTTGGCGTGCGGCGTCGGGCCAGGCAATTGCGTTCATGCGGGAGGGGTGGGAGTCAGGCGCCGGGACATGCGCTACGGTGGAGTGAGCCTCGCGTAGCGCGAGGCCTCATGGATAATGAATTCTACAAACCGTCGGCATGGAGCCGGCGACCGTCCGAAGAAGACGCCCGTCGACGCCGTGCAGCTGCCGCACCCCAAACCCTCCTGCCCCGTGATGTTCCGCCTGAGCCCGCTGCTGCTGGCGCTCGGTTTCTGCGCGCCTGCGCTGGCGCAATCGGCCAAGAGCCTGGTCTTGAAGCCGACGCGGCAGTTGGCGCCCCCATCGGCCGATGCGCCGGCGGCCAAGCCGGCGCTGGTGCTGCAGGCCCGCCGCATCCAGGGCCAGCTTGACCAACAGGCCCTGGCCGAGGGCGAGGCGGAGTTGCGCTATGGCGAGTTGCTGCTGCGCGCCGAGCGCTTCAGCTACAACATGAGCAGCGATGAGGTGCAGGCGGAGGGCCAGGTCGAGATCAGCCGCGATGGCAACCGGGTGCGCGGGCCCAGCCTGAGCCTGTTCGTGCAGCGCTTCGAGGGCGAGTTCCTGCAGCCCAGCTATTTCTTCTCGCAGACGGCGGCCGGCGGCAAGGCCAGCAGCCTGAAGTTCCTGGGCGGCAAGAAGATGCGGGCCGAGGCTGCGACCTACAGCAGCTGCCCCGTTCCCGAGGGCGACACGGCCGAGCCGGCCTGGCAGCTCAGCGCCACTCGGCTGAACATGGATTTCGAGTCGGGCGAGGGTGTGGCCCACGGCGCGGTGCTGCGTTTTCAGGGCGTGCCCATCCTGGCGGCGCCGGCGCTGAGCTTCCCGCTGGGCGGGCAGCGCAAATCGGGCTGGCTGCCGCCCAACATCAGCCTGGACAGCCGCAGCGGTTTTGAATTCGGCCTGCCGTATTACTGGAATCTCGCGCCGCAACGCGACGCGACGCTGACGCCCTTCATGATGACGCGGCGCGGCGTCGGCCTGGACAGCGAGTTCCGCTACCTGGAGCCCGGCCATGGCGGCGAGGTCAATCTGGCCTGGCTGCCGCACGACCGCGTGGCGGGGCGCAGCCGCTGGGCGCTGAATCTGCAGAATCGCGGTGAGCTCGGCCGCGGCTGGGAATACCGGCTGGGCGCCGAGCGTGTCTCGGACGACGATTACTGGAAGGATCTGCCCAAGCGCATCGACAGCGCCACGCCGCGCCTGCTGGCCGGGCAGCTGCAGCTGGAGCGGCGCCGCGAGCTCGGCTGGGGCGAGGCCAAGGTCTACGCCCGCGTCCAGCGCTGGCAGTTGCTGCAGGGCCTGGATGTCGCCAGCCAGTTCGCCTCGCCCTACCAGCGCTCGCCGCAGCTGGGGCTGCAGTTCAGCAGCCAGGGTGATGAGGGCGTGCTGAGCGGCTATCTGCCCTGGGGGCGCCGCAGCCGTCTGGAAGGCAGCCTGGAGCTGGAATACAACCGCTTCGACCTGCCTAGCGAGGCGCTGGCCACGCAGACGCAGACCGGCTCGCGCGTGCACCTGCTGGGCCATCTGAGCTTGCCGATGGGCGGCGCGGCCTGGTGGTTGATACCCAAGCTGAACCTGAACGCGGCCAGCTATTCGCTGGACCAGCCCCTGGCCGATGGGCGCCGCTCGGCCTCGCGCAGCGTGCCGGGCTTCAGCCTGGACCATGGCTGGGTGTTCGAGCGCGAGAGCAGCCTGGGCGGCCGCGCGCTGCTGCAGACCCTGGAGCCGCGGCTGCTGTATGTGAACACGGCCTATCGCGATCAGTCGGCACTGCCTAACTTTGACGCGGCACCCAAGGATTTCAACTTCGACTCGATCTATGCAGAGAACCAGTTCTCGGGCGTGGACCGGGTGTCCGATGCCCACCAGTTGGCGCTAGGTGCGACCTCACGCTGGCTCGATGCCAATCAGGGCGAAGAGCTGCTGCGCCTGGGTCTGGTGCAGCGCCTGCTGTTCAGCGATCAACGGATCACGCCGGACGGTCAGCCGCTGACGCAGCGGGCCTCGGACCTGCTGCTGCTGGGCGCGGCACACCTGTCGCGTCAGTGGTGGCTGGAAGGCTCGCTGCAATACAACGCCGAGACCAACAAGGCGACGCGTTCAGTGCTGCGTGCGCGTTTCTCTCCGGGCCCGCTGCGCACCGTCAGCACGGCCTACCGCTTGGCGCGCGGCCAGAGCGAGCAGCTTGAGCTGGCCTGGCAGTGGCCGCTGTTCGGTGTGGATGGCACGAATGCACCGCGAGCCAGTGCCAGCGCCTCGGGTGGCAGCTGCAAGGGCGCTTGGTACAGCGCCGGCCGACTGCAGTACAGCCTGCGCGACAAGCGCTTTACCGATTCTGTGCTGGGCCTGGAGTACGACGCCGGCTGCTGGATCGTCCGTGTCGGCGCCGAGCGGCAGTCGACCGGTCGCAGCGAAGCCAACACCCGCTTGCTGCTGCAGCTCGAGCTGGTCGGGCTGTCCCGGCTGGGCTCGAATGCGCTCAAGGTCCTGAGGGACAATATCCCTGGCTACCGTCCGCTGAACTCGGAACGAACGAATCTTCTGAATGCCTCCTATGACTGATCTGCCTTTGCGTTCCCTGGTCTTGAGCGTTGCGCTTGTTGCCACCCTGCCTGCTTCGTCGGTCCTGGCGCAGGGGGCTGCCTCGACGGCGCGTCCGGTGGACCATATAGCCGCTGTCGTCAACCAGGACGTGGTGGCCGCCAGCGAAGTGCAGCAGCGCATCGAGCGCCTGCGCGAAGAGGTGCGTCGCCGCGGCGATGTGCTGGACATGGAGGCCTTGCGCAAGCAGGCGCTGGAGTCGCTGATCGAGGAACGCGTGCTGGTGACCCATGCGCGCGAGTTCGGCGCGCGTGTCGACGAAGCCGAGCTGGATCGGGTGGTCGGCAACGTCGCGGCGCAGAACCGCCTGACCATGGATCAGCTGATGGAACGGCTGAAGGCCGAGGGCATCGATTACCGGCGCTTCCGCGAGAACCTGCGTGACCAGATCATGTCCGAGCGTGTGCGCGAGCGCGAGGTGCAGGGGCGCATCCGCGTCACCGACGGCGAGATCGACAAATACCTTGAGGAGCAGCGCGCCAAGGCCAGCGGCAACCCGCAGCTGAACATTGCCCAGGTGCTGGTCAGCGTGCCCGAGGGCGCCAGCGAGGCCGTGCTGGCCGAGCGCCGCGCCCGCGCTGAAGCGGCGCTGGCCCGCATCAAGGGCGGCGAGGACTTCGCCAAGGTGGCCCGCGAGATTTCCGAAGACGGCAACAAGGCGGCCGGCGGCATGATCGGCCTGCGCCAGGCGGATCGCCTGCCGGATGAGTTCGTCAACGTCGTCAAGCCGCTCAAGGATGGCGATGTGGCGCCGCAGTTGCTGCGCACCGGCGCCGGCTTTCACGTCATCAAGCTGGTGCAGCGCATCAGCCCGGCGGCCAGCGGCAAGGCCATGCAGACGCGCGCCCGGCACATCCTGCTGCGGCCTTCGGCCCAGCTGACGGCTGAAGTGGCGGCGCGCCGCCTGACCGAGTTCAAGCGCTCCATCGAAAGCGGCCGTGCCAGCTTCGAGGCGCTGGCCAAGGAGAATTCCGAGGACGGCAGCGCGCCGGACGGCGGCGAGCTGGGCTGGGCCTCGCCGGGCGGTTTCGTGCCGGAGTTCGAGGAGGCCATGAATGCCTTGCCGGTGAATGGTATTTCCGGCCCGGTGGCATCGCGCTTCGGGGTGCACCTGATCCAGGTGCTGGAGCGCCGCGAGGTCGACGTCGACCCCAAGCAGCTGCGCGAGCAGGCCCGCAATGCGCTGCGTGAAGGCAAGTACGAAGAGGCCTATCAGGAATGGGTCAAGGATCTGCGCGCGCGCGCCTTCGTCGAGTTGCGCGAAGCGCCGTGAGCGTCTGATGGCAGCTGCTCCCTCCGCACACCGCGCCCGCAAGCGCTTCGGCCAGCATTTCCTGACGGACGGCGCCATCATCGGCGCCATCATCGATGCCATCGATCCGCATGAGGGCGAGCTGGTGGTCGAGATCGGGCCGGGCCTGGGCGCGATGACGCTGCCGCTGCTGGAACGCATCCCGCAGCTCACCGTGATCGAACTCGACCGCGATCTGGCCGCCCGGCTGCGCCAGCGCAAGGGCCTGACGGTCATCGAGTCGGACGTGCTGAAGGTCGATTTCGCCGCCCTGGCCGCCGAGCGCGGCCAGAAGCTGCGCGTGGTCGGCAACCTGCCCTACAACATTTCCACGCCCATCCTGTTCCACCTGCTGGGCTTCGTCGATCACGTGGTCGACCAGCACTTCATGCTGCAAAAGGAAGTGGTCGACCGCATGGCGGCCGCGCCCGGCAACAAGGACTACGGTCGCCTGTCGGTAATGCTGCAGTGGCGCTATCAGGTCGAGTCGGTGCTGGATGTGCCGCCCGAAGCGTTCGATCCGCCGCCGCGCGTCGATTCGGCCGTGGTGCGCATGCTGCCCTTTGCCGTACCGCCGGCGCTGGACGCTGCGCTGCTTGGCGAGATGGTGGCCTCAGCCTTTTCGCAGCGCCGCAAGCTGCTGCGGCACAGCCTCGGCAAATGGCTGGAAGCGCGTGGCTTCAGCGGCCACTTCGACCTGCAGCGGCGCGCCGAGGAAGTGCCGGTCGCCGAGTACGTGGCGTTGGCGCAGGCCCTGTAATTCCTGGTTCAGGCTCGGGCCTGAAATGAAAAAGAGGCCCCGCGGGGCCTCTCTTCACTGGCGCAGTCTCTTCGCTATCCCGTCAGGCGGCGTTGAGCCACATCGAGGTATCGAAGGCGCTGCACATCATCGGCATGTTCATGCCGAAGTTTGCATTCGCTGCTGTCTTGCTGCTGCTCTTTGCAGCGGGCTTCTCAGCAACCGGGGCCACCTCAGTAGCCCGCTCCCATGACCCGTTTTCTTGGGAGCGGGCTACTGAAAAGAATAGAAGCACCTGAACTGGACCTTGCGATCGGCCCAGTAGTCGGCCGCGTCCCGGAACACGTCGAGCAACTGCTCGCGTGCCTCGCGGTCAAAGCGCAGGTTGTCAGGCAACTGCTCCAGCACCACGACGAAGCCCGGCTGCGCGCCCGACTTGTGCACCAGGTCGGTCATGCAGTCATGCAGCGCATCCAGGTTCTTGCCGAAGTGAGCGGGGAACAGGAAGGATTGGGCAATGCCCTCAAGCACATCCTGCTTGGACTGTGCCGAGCTCAGATTGGCGTACAGGAAATGATGCCCTGCCTCCTGGGCTGCCTGCATCAGGTCCTCAACGCGGTAGGCCCGGATGGCCTGCACGATATTGGGACGGACGTTCTGCAAAAGCATGGTCGCGATCCTCCTATATAGTCTCTAGAACTCTTGGCCGCCGACTCACTGCACGACGCGTTTGAAGCTCGCGTAATGATCGTCGGTGTAATAACAAGCCTCAGGTTGGGTCGGAGGTATCCCGCCGCAGACCAGTCGCCTTGCGCCGCGGTTGCGAGCGCGGGGCGTCTTGACGGTGTATTCGCGGTAATAGCCCCTGGCCTTGATTGGCAGCAGACGCTCGCGGTTGCGGAAAACGCTGCCGTCCTTGTCGTAGGGGAAAGGTCCCCCGGAAAGGATCAGGCTGTGCGTGGTCTGGGCTTCGCGCGGCAGTGCTGCCAAGGCCACCGTGTCCTGTACTGTCACCGATTCCTTGGCTTCCACCGAGGCGCCTGCGCCCATTGCTGCAATCAACAAGACTGCAGAACCGAGGCGACGCCAGGATGGCCACTTGGGTGACCGATCGAGCAAAAACACGGGTTTACCCTGAACTATGAAAGCAAGATGGTACCGAATGAGGCCGGAAATCTCAAGCGGCCTCTTGCGCCAAAGGGCTTGAAGATCACTTTGTTAGTGTGCGCACACAGCTGTTTAAAGTGATGACTGGTGTGGGTTGGAGGAGCGCTTTCTGCGCCGGTAAGCCTCTACAAACTTTTGTAAGTGTCTTTGCTTCAGACAGGCTCACGCACTGCTGTGGTGCGGCACAAATGCCGAATCCCACGGAGTGGGCGAGCACTCACGTGGGATGGAGGTCGGGCGTTCAGTGGCGCGCGGCGTTCGCGTCGGCTACGGTCAGCGCGGTCATGTTGACGATGCGGCGCACGGTGGCCGAAGGCGTCAGCACATGCACCGGCTTGGCGGCGCCGAGCAGCACCGGGCCGATCGCGATGCCGCCGCCGGCCGCGGTCTTGAGCAGGTTGTAGCTGATGTTGGCGGCGTCGATATTGGGCAGCACCAGCAGATTGGCCTCGCCGCTGAGCGTGCAGCGCGGCATGGCCACCGCGCGGCTGGCTGGATCCAGCGCCACATCACCGTGCATTTCGCCATCCACCTCCAGCCAGGGCGCTTGCTCGCGCAGCAGGGCCAGGGTCTGGCGCATCTTCAAGGCGCTGGGGTGGTCGCTGGTGCCGAAGTTGGAATGCGAGAGTAAGGCCACCTTGGGCTGGATGCCGAATCGCACCATCTCCTCGGCGGCCATCACGGTGATCTCGGCCAGTTGCTCGGACGTCGGGTCGTAGTTGACGTGCGTGTCGACCAGAAACACCTGGCGGCCCGGCAGCATCAGGCCGTTCATGCAGGCATAGACGGGCACATCCTGCGGGGTGCGCGGGCAGCCGCCTTCGTGCTTGCCGATCACCTGATCGATGTAGTGCAGGTGGTTGGCGGTGGTGCCCCACGTTCCGCAAAGCATGCCGTCGACCTCGCCTTTGTGCAGCAGCATGGCGCCGATCAAGGTCAGGCGGCGCCGCATTTCGATCTTGGCCACCTGCACCGTCACGCCCTTGCGCTCGGTCATCTGGTGGTAGGTCTGCCAGAAGTCGCGGTAGCGGTGGTCGTTCTCGACGTTGACGACGTCGTAGTCGCGTCCCTCTTGCAGGCGCAGGCCGAAACGTTCGCAACGCTCGGCAATCACCGCCGGGCGGCCGATCAGGGTGGGGCGAGCCAGGCCCTCGTCCACGACCACCTGCACGGCGCGCAGGATGCGTTCCTCTTCGCCTTCGGCATAGGCCACGCGTTTGTTCGCCGCCCGCTTGGCCACATTGAAGATGGGCTTCATGGTCGTGCCCGAGGCGTAGACAAAGCTCTGCAGCTTCTCACGGTACGCGTCCATGTCCTGGATCGGACGCGCCGCCACGCCGGATTCGACCGCTGCCTGCGCCACTGCCGGCGCAATCTTCATCATCAGGCGCGGGTCGAAGGGCTTGGGGATCAGGTATTCGGGGCCAAAGCTGAGGTTGGCGCCGGCATAGGCCGCTGCCACCACCTCGCTCTGCTCGGCTTGCGCCAGTTCGGCAATCGCGCGCACCGCGGCGATTTCCATCTCGTCATTGATGGTGGTGGCGCCGCAGTCCAGGGCGCCGCGGAAGATGTAGGGGAAGCACAGGACGTTGTTGACCTGGTTCGGGTAGTCGGTGCGGCCGGTGGCCATGATGGCGTCGTCGCGCACCGCCTTCACTTCCTCCGGCAGGATTTCCGGCGTCGGGTTGGCGAGCGCGAAGATCATCGGCCGCGCGGCCATCTTGGCGACCATGGCCGGCTTGAGCACACCGCCGGCCGACAGGCCCAGGAAGATGTCCGCGCCTTCGATGGCCTCGCTGAGGCTGCGAGCCTCGGTCTTTTGCGCGAAGCCGGCCTTGTCCGGGTCCATCAGCTCGGTGCGGCCTTCATAGACCACGCCGGCCAGATCAGTCACCCAGATGTTTTCCTTGGGCAGGCCCAGCTTGACCAGCAAGCCCAGGCAGGCCAGCGCCGCAGCACCGGCACCCGAGGTCACCAGCTTGACGTTCTTGATGTCCTTGCCCAGCACCTTCAGGCCGTTCAGGAAGGCTGCGCCGACGACGATGGCCGTGCCGTGCTGGTCATCGTGGAAGACCGGAATCTTCATGCGCTCGCGCAGCTTGCGCTCGACATAGAAGCAGTCCGGCGCCTTGATATCTTCGAGGTTGATGCCGCCAAACGTCGGCTCCAGAGCCGCGATCACGTCCACCAGTTTGTCGAGGTCGCGCTCCTGGATCTCCAGGTCGAACACATCGATGCCGGCGAACTTCTTGAACAGCACGCCCTTGCCTTCCATCACCGGCTTGGAGGCCAGCGGGCCGATATCGCCCAGGCCCAGCACCGCCGTGCCGTTGGTGACCACCGCCACCAGATTGCCGCGCGAGGTGTAGCGGTAGGCATTGGCCGGATCGGCCACGATCTCTTCACAGGCCGCGGCCACACCGGGCGAATAGGCCAGAGCCAGGTCGCGCTGATTGACCAACTGCTTGGTCGGTGTGACGGCGATCTTCCCCGGCGTCGGGAACTCGTGATACTCCAGCGCAGCTTGACGCAGCTGGGCGCGTTTTTGTTCGGACGTTGGCATGTCTTGGTCTCGAGTCTGGCCGCTAGGGACGGGCGATTGTAGGAGCGCCGAACTGGCAGACAGCTGTCAGGGACATCGGCTCGCTGGGCGCCAGTGTGCGCCATTCGTGCGGGCGTCCCGATACGCGAAACTGCGCATCGCCGCGCCAGGCGGGCCCCCGATACTGCGCGCACTGACACCATGATCGACAACAACAAGCTCGACCCCGCTAAAGGCTTCGCCCCCGCCGCATCGCAGCTGCGGTGGCGCCGCTGGCGCCGGCCGCTGCTGTGGGGCGCGTTGGTCAGCCTGCTGCTGGTGGCGCAATCTCTGCTGGTGGGCCTGACGCTCAGCTATGAAGCGGCCCGCGCTCAGGAGCAGGTCGAGCAGGCCGTCACCGAAGTCGCGGCCCGCGCCAAGCAGTTGGGCGGTCGCGAGCTGCAAGGCCTGCAGTCCCTGCTGTGGGAATCGGCCCAGGCGCCGCGCTGGCATGCCGATGCCGCCGAGTTGCTGCGCCGCGCGCGCAGCCTGTTGCGGATCGAGTACCGCGATGCCAACCGCAGCGTGGTTGCGGCCGAAGACTCGCCCTATGCGCCGCCGCTGTTCAGCCAGATCAGCCGCGAACAGATGCAGCTGGAAACCGAGTTGGCCTGTGTGGCTGCGCTGCGCCAGGGCGCCCAACTCTATTCGCGCAGCTATTTCGTGCCGCTGGCCGGTGGCGAAGGGCTGGAGGTGGTCGACCTGTGCCTGCCGCGCCTGCGCGCTGGCGAGGTCGAGTCCTTCATCGTCGCCACCGTTGGCCTGCGTCAGTTGCTTGAAGAGGCCGTGCCGGGCGAGCTGGCGCGCGGCCACGAGATTTCCTTCGTCGAAGGCGACGGCACAAGACTGGCCCGCACCGGCCTGACGCGCGGCGCCGGCTTTTACGTGGCCGAGCGTCTGGTCGATCTGCCGGGACTGACGCTGCAACTGCGCGGCAACAGCGCCGCCGGCCAGCCCAAGCTGATTCCCAACCTGACCACCGCGCTGGTGCTGGGCCTGTCGCTGATGCTGTTCGCCGTGGTGCTGCTGCTGGCGCGCGACGTGCGCCGGCGCGCCTACGCCGAAGCCGCGCTTGCCGAAGCGCTGGCCTTTCGGCAGGCGATGGAGAACTCGCTGATCACCGGCCTGCGCGCGCGCGACATGGACGGCAACATCACCTACGTGAACCCGGCCTTCTGCACCATCGTCGGCTTCACGCCCGAAGAGCTGCTGGCGCAACCGATCCCGCCCTACTGGCCACCCGAATTCGTCGCCGAATACCAGCGCCGCCATGCCGAGCGCCGCCAGCGCCGCGATCTGGCGCCCGAGCAGCGCCAGGGCTTCGAGACGGTGTTCATGCGCCGCAGCGGCGAGCGCTTCCCGGTGCTGATCTTCGAAGCGCCGCTGAAGAACGCCCAGGGCGAACAGACCGGCTGGATGAGTGCGGTGCTGGATGTCTCGGCACAGCGCCGCGTCGAGGAACTCTCGCGCCAGCAGCAGGACCGCCTGCAGGCCACCGCCCGCCTGGCTACGGTGGGCGAGATGGCCTCCTTGCTGAGCCATGAGCTGAACCAGCCGCTGTCGGCCATCGCCAGCTACGCTACCGCCTCGCTGAACCTGGTCACGCGCGAAGCCAACGATCCGCAGACACCGGCCATGGTGCGCCAGGCCCTGACCCGCATCGCCGAGCAGGCCGAGCGCGCCGGCCGCGTGATCAAGAGCGTGCACGACTTCGTGCGCCGGCGCGACCAGGCGCGCGAGGTGATCGGCGTCGAGCAGCTGTTCGATGCCGTGCTGCCGCTGGTGCGCCTGCAGGCGCGCAAGAGTGGGGCGCGCATCGATGTGGAGCTGCCCGATCCGGCACCGCGTGTGCGCTGCGACCGCACGATGGTCGAGCAGGTGCTGCTGAACCTCAGCCGCAACGGCATCCAGGCCATGGAGCCCGCCACGCCGCTGGCCGAGCGCGTGCTGACGCTGCGGGTCACGCAGGCCTCGCCGCGCTGGGTCAGCATCGCGGTGATCGATCGCGGCCCGGGCATCGCGCCCGGCGTTGCCAAGCAGCTCTTCACGCCCTTCTTCACCACCCGCAGCGAAGGCATGGGCCTGGGCCTGAGCCTGTGCCGCACCGTGATCGAGCAGCATGGCGGCGCGATGGATTTCGAAAGCCGCAGCGAAGCCGGCCCGCAGGGCGGCACCGGCACCGAATTCCGCTTCACGCTGCCGTCCGATAGCATGGCCGCCGAGGAGAACCGATGAACCGCCACCCGCTGCCCATGGTCTATCTGGTCGACGACGAAGAGGTCGTGCGCGATGCGCTGGCCTGGCTGCTTCGTTCGCGCCGCCTGCTCTCGGAAGGCTTTGCCAGCGCCGAGGATTTCGAGGCCATGCTGGATGCGCGCCCCGGCCGCGGCGCCAACTGGCCCGATGCGCCGGCCTGCCTGCTGCTGGATGTGCGCATGCCCGGCATGAGCGGCCTGGCCCTGTTCGAGCGGCTGCAGGAGCGCGGCCTGGGCGACGCGCTGCCGGTGATCTTCCTGACCGGCCATGGCGATGTGCCCACCGCTGTCTCGGCCGTCAAGCGCGGCGCCTTTGATTTCGTCGAAAAGCCGTTCTCCGACAACGCGCTGGTCGACCGTGTCGAGCAGGCGCTGCAGCTCAGCGAGCGCGCCATCGAGGCGCGTCAGCAACTCGGCCAGCGCGCCCAGCGCATGGCCGAGCTGACCGACCGCGAGCGCGAGGTGATGAGCCTCGTGATCCAGGGCCTGCCCAACAAGCTGATCGCCGACCAGCTCAACATCAGCGTGCGAACGGTGGAAGTGCACCGCGCGCGCGTGTTCGAGAAGATGAACGTCAAGTCGGCGGTGGAGCTGTCGAACCTGCTGCGCGGGGACTGAACCCCAGCGGGTCAGTCGTTCAGCTCGATCACGCCGGCCAGCGGCGCATCTTCCAGCGCTGCCGGCAGCGCATAGTCGGCCAGCACCCAGGCCCGAGCCTCGTCTTCAGCCGCGTCCAGTAGCAGCTCACTCAGCACGCGGGCCGAGCGGCCATCCAGCGCCGCATAGGGCACATCCAGCAGCGTCAGCCGCGCGCCGCTGGCCGCAGCACCCACCAGGCCCAGCTTGCGCCGGCTGCCGGCCGACAGCATGAACAGCGGCTTGTCCAGATGCTCGGCCAGGGCGAAGGCCTCGATCAGCGCCGCCTGCAGCGCTTCGTTCCAGCATCCTGTTGCCGCGCCGCGCCGCTCATCCAACCATGCGCGCGCCACCGTTTGGTCATGCACCGCATCGGCCGGCTGCTCGTGCCACACGCTCAACGTGGCGCTCTCTGCGATCAGCGCCAGCAGCGCCGTCTTGCCGCGGCCTTCGCCGCCGCGCACCAGCGTCAGGCCGGGGCGCAGCGTGAAGCTCAGGGGGGCGACTTGCCCCGGGCAGGGCAGATCGCGGGCCTCGAACAGCACAGCGCCGGTGCCAGGACTTGCCATCGTCATGCGCCTGCTGCTGCGGTGGTCGCTTCTTCCTGGGCGACATCCAGGCCGAACAGCGCCGCCGCCCGCTCGCGCGCCTTGGCCGGCACGCTGCCGGCCAGCGCCACGGCTGCGCGCTGCCGGCCGCTCTGCATCGCTGCAAAGGCTGCCTGCACCTGGGCCGGCGTCACGGCCTGCAGCTGCGCCAGCCAGTCCTGCGTGTCACGCAGGCGGTCGAACGTGAACAGGTCTTGCGCTGCCGCCTCCAGCCGCCGGGCCGGCTGCTCCAGCCCGCGCAGTGCGCGCACCGCCAGCTGGCGCCGCGCGCGTTCCAGCGCCACGCGGTCGGCCTGGGCGCCGCCCTCGGCATGGCGCTGCAGCAGCGCATGCACGGCGTCCAGCAGCTCCACCGCCTGCTCGGGTGCGGTGGCGGCATCGATCACAAACTGCCCGCCATGCGGCCAGATGTCGGCTGCGCAACCAGCCTGGTAGGCCAGGCCGCGGCGCTCGCGGATCTCGTCCAGCAGCGGCGAGCTCATGCCTTCGCCCAGCATTGCTGCGGCCAGCACATGCGGCAGCGTGGCAGCCTCGCCCGCCGCCAGCGCGGGCGCCGGAAAGCCCAGCACCAGCTGGGTCTGCCCGCTGCCGGCCAGGCGGCGCGCCTTCAGTCCGCCCTGCCAGCTCGGCAGCTCCACCGCGTTAGGCGCACCGGCGGGCATGGCACCGAAGCCGGTTTCGTGCGCCAGCTGGCGCAGCAGCGCGGCAAACATGGCCTCATCCACCGGCCCGGCCACCGCGATCACCACATTGCGCGCCGTGTACTGGCGCTGGACATAGGCCAAGAGGTCTTCGCGCTTGAATCGCCGGATATTGGCGCGCGTGCCGATGATGGGCCGCCCGGCCGGGTGGCGCGCGCCATAGCAGGCCGCATCGAACAAGCGAAACGCCAGCGCGCCGGGGTCTTCTTCGTACTCGGCGTATTCCTGCTCGATCACGCGCAGCTCGCGTGCCAGCTCCTCCTGCGGAAAGCTGGGGTTCAGCACGATGTCGGCCAGCAGGGTCACAAAGGCCGGCAGGTCCGCGGGCAGGCCCTCGATGTGGAAGGCGGTGTGGTCCTTGTCGGTATGCGCATTCACCTCGGCGCCCAGTGCCTCGGCTTCCAGATTGATGCGCTGGCAATCCCGGGTAGCCGTGCCCTTGAAGGCCATGTGCTCCACCACATGGCTGATGCCGTTCAGCCGCGCCAGATGTTCATGCAGGCTGCCGGTGCGGACGAACACGCTCAGCGAGACCGTGGCGCGCCAGGGCATGGGGATGGCGACCAGGCGCAGGCCGTTGGGGAGGGAGGCCAGCAAGGGCGCGGGGGCGGCAGAGATCGATGTGTCCAAGGCGGGTGTAGCGGTCGGTGTGGACTGAGGGGACGCTAGTGTCGCCGCTCTTGCCTGCGAGTGCCGGCGCAGGGTGACAATGCCGCCATGGCACAAGGCAAGCGAATTTCGGCAGACATCGACGGCGACGCCCTCCAGACCATCCAGCAGCTCGGCGCTGCCGCCAAGGCCGCCCGGCTGCAGGCCGGCGAAGGCCAGGCTGCTGCTGCCGCCCGCCTGGGCGTGCATGTGCAGACCATCGGCCGCATCGAAGCCGGCGAGCCCGGCGTGGCCATCGGCCATGTGATGGGCTTGTTGGCGCTCTACGGCCTGTCGGCACGCATCGAGCCGCAGCCCCTGTCGGCGGCAGCGGCGGCTGAATCAGCCGAATCCGGCTCGCTGGCCTGACTGCGGCGCGATCCAGCAAGCGCGGGCGATCCGATGACGATCACGACAACGATGCCGCCCGCGCTGGCCCAACGACTGGCCGCAGCCATCGACACGCCCCGGCTGCTGCTCGAACCCATGAGCGAGCACCATGCGCCCGCCTTCTTCGCGCCGCTGCAAAGCGACGAGGCGCTGTACCGCTGGATCTCGATGGATCGGCCCAAAAGCCTTGAGGCCTTGCGCGCCCACTGGCGGCGCATCGAGCAGAGCGGCCGCATCTCGCCCTGCCAAGGCTTCGCCTGGCCGGCCTGGGCGCTGCGCCGCAAGGCCGATGGCCAGTACCTCGGCCGCGTCGATGCCGAAATCACCCCGGCCCTGGAAGCCAGCAACTTCGGCTACTACCTCTTCAGCCCGCACTGGGGCCAGGGCTACGCCAGCGAAGCCGCGCAGGCCGCCACCCAGGCGCTGGCGCAGCGCGGCGTGCGGCGCTTGGTGGCCACCGTGACGGTGGGAAACGGGGCCTCGGCGCGGGTGTTGCAGAAGGCAGGCTTCGTGTTCACGCGCGTCCTGCCGGGCAATGACTGCGTGGGCGGCGTGGCGGTGGATGATGAGGAGTATGTGAAGGTGATCAGCGGCTTGGGCAAGAGTTGCTAATTGGATAAAGAAGCGGCCTGGCGATGGCCGCTGTCCAGCCAGTCTTGCGCGCTGCGCAAAGCGTCCAGGCCAGTGTGCTTGCTCATTGCGTGACATCCTTCAAGGTACGAGTGCGAGACATGGCGCGGTGCGCTGCGCCAGCACTGGCCAGCGCCGCCAGTGCGAGGCTCACGCCTTGCCAGGCAGCCGGGCCGGCGACCCCGAGCAGGGCGCCCAGGGCCAGCACCGTGGCGGCGCTGAGGCCGGCCGATGCGCCCACGCCGCCGCCAGGCCGATGGGCCTCGCTGGCCGTTGTGCCGTGCGAGGGCGTTTGGCGACGCAGCAAGGCGCCCCAGGCCACACCCCAGGCTGCCGCCTGCAGCAGCATGCCGGCCAGTACGGCGACAGCGCCAGGACTGGCCCAGGTAGCGCAGGCAGCGCCCACCAGCAGCGCGGTGCAGGCGGGGGCGGCGGCTTTCGGGGGCAGCCAGCGCCACGCCCAGGCGGGCAGCAGCATGGCTGCCAGGTGCAGGCCGGCAAGCGCCTGAGGCGCCAAGCCGGTGGCTGTTGCGCACCAGCTGCTCATCAAGGGCAAGGCGGCCATCATCGGCAGCATGCCCAGAAGGCCGGCCCACAAGGGCCAGCGCGCCGTGTCGCGCCATTGCGCCGCGCTGGGCCAGGCCAAGGCGCAATCAAACAGGCCCGCGCGGCAGCCGCCTTGCAGCCCTGTATGCGGCGCCTGATGGCTCAGGGCAAGCAGCAGCAGGGCGACCAGTGCCAGGGCTGCAGCCACCTGTTGCGGGTGGGCGGCCAGAGGGAAGGGGTCGCCCGCGCAGGCCAGGGCCAGAAGGGCACCCAGGCTGGCAGCCAGCCTGGGCGGCGCCGCGCCGACCTGGCGCAAGGCGCGCACGCAGCGGCTGGCCAGGGCCAGCAGGCCGGCCCACACCGGCACCAGCAGCCACAAGGTGGCAGCGCCGCTGGGCGCGGTGGCCGCGATGCTGGCGGCGGCCAGGGCGCAGAGCAGCAGCCCGAGTTGGAGCGCACGGCGCGACAAGGCCTGCTCCGCGAGCGCCTTGGCGGCCAGGCCCAGCAGCAGCAGCCAGGCCGCCAGCGGGGCCAGCGCGCCCCAGCCGGCCGGGCCGTGGGCTTGGGTGAGCGCACCCAGGCCCAGCCAGCCGCCGATCAGCAGCGCCCAGGCCAAGGTGCGTGCGGCCAGCAGCATGATGGGCTCAACCACTGAAACCGTGCAGCCGGTCGCTGCCGCCGGCGCGATGCACGCTGGCGTTGAAGGACACGATCACCCGCTCCAGCTCGCCCGCATAAGGCAGGGCCTGGTGGGCGAGGTGGCTGGGGAATAGCAGCAGCTGGCCGGGCAGCGGCGCCACGTCGATGGACGGGGGCTGCAGGTAGGCGTTGCCCAGGTCCACATGGGCGCCCGCCAGGGCGTTGAAGTGCGGGCCGTAGAAGCGCGTGATGCCGTTGGCGAGGCCGTAGACGGGGTGGGCGCAGCGCGAGGCTTCGTCATCGACCTGCAGGCAGTAGACGCCGCTCCAGGAGGCATTGCCATGCGTGTGCACGTCGTGGCAGGCGCCGTGCTGGCTGGTCTGGAACCACATGCCGCTGAAGGCCACCTGCAGGTCCACGCCGCCCTGCTGCCAAGCCGCCGGCCAGGCCGCTGCGTTGGCAGCGGTGACGGTATCGCGCAAGCAGCGCACCAACCACTGCACCAGGGCTTGGAATTCGGGCAGTTGCAGGCGCTGCAGCAGGTCGTCGTCACTGGCAAAAAACGCCCGCTCAGGCTCACCGCGCGCCAGACGCTGGGTGGCGCGCAGGGCGAGCAGCATGCGCGTCAGCAAGGGGTTGGCATCGCCGGCTTGCTCGTAGCGGTGCACGCCCAGCGGCGTGGGCCAGAGCTGCTGCAGACTCATGCTGGCACGCTGGCCGGCCAGCGCAGCACATGGCCGGTACTGGCTTCGAAGGCTTGCAGGTCTTCGGGCGTATCGATGTCGACCCGGTAGCGGCGGTTGTCGTTTTCCCAGGCCTGCACCGAGGCCGCGTTGTCGGCCTGCCATTGCCGGCAGCCGATGCGGGCGCTGCCCGCCAGGATCTGCTCACGCACCGCGGTGCTGAAGATCACCGGATTGCCGCGCTCGCCGTTCACCAGCGGGTGCAGCACCTCGATGCCGGAAGGGCGCTTCTTCCAGGCGCCGATCAGCGCGCTGATGTCCTGGGCATTGAGCAGTGGCTGGTCGGCCAGCGCCACGATCACTGCATCCAGCTTGCCCACCAGAGCGCCCAGGCCCAGGCGCTGCGAGGACACCTGACCTTCATCGGGGGCGAGGTTGCGCACCAGCGTGACCGGGAACTCCTGCACCACAGGTTCGATCAGGTCCGCGTGGTGGCCGGTGACGACCACCACCTCGTCCACCCCCGCGCCCGACAGCGCGATCAGCGTGCGCCTGATCAGCGGCACGCCGCCGAGCTCCAGCAGGCTCTTCGGTCTATGACCGAGGCGCGAGCCGGCCCCAGCCGCCAGCAGCACAGCGCCGATGACTACGCGGCTGTAGAGGCCGCCACCGCCTTTGAGGATGCAGCCCATACCGTTCAGCCTCCGCAGCAGGACTTGGCCGGCGCGACTGCCGGTGCGACAGCCGATGCCATCACTGCAGCCATCTCCGCAGCAATCGCCGGCACGGGTGTTGCAGCCACCGGCTCAGGCGCCGGGCCGCGCTTGGCGGCGACCACGGTGGCCAGCACGCTCAGCGCGATCTCTTCCGGCGTCTGCGCGCCAATCGGCTCACCGGCCGGCGCCACGATGGCGTTCACCGCGTCAGCCGCGTGCCCAGCTTCAATCAGCGCGGCCTTCAGCACCTGGGCCTTGCGGGCGCTGGCCACGAAGAAAACTTGCCTGGCCGAGGCGGCCAGTGCGGCGCGTAGGCCTTGCAGATCGCGCCGGCCCTGCGTGGCCACCACCACGAAAGCGCCCGGCGGCAATTGCGCGGCAGCGTCTTCGGTGGCCAGCACGCGCTGGGCATCGGGGAAGCGGGCAGCGTCCGCGTCGTGCGCCAGCACCGTCACCGGCAGGCCCACGCGCGGCGCCAGCGTGCACAGCGCAGCGGCAAGTGGCGAGTCGCCGACGATCACCAATTGCGCCTGCGGCAGCACCGGGTCGACGAAGAGCTCCAGCGTGCCGCCGCTGTGGCAGGCCATGCCGAACTCCAGCACGTCCTGCAGTTCGCGCTCGGAGCCCACATCGGACGGGCTGATGCGGATCAGCCGCGCCCGGCCATCCAGCAGCGCGCGGCGGGCGGTCTTCAGCACCGCAGGCTGCGCGCAGCCGCCACCGATCCAGCCTTCGACGATTCCGGCGCCGGTGACCAGCGCCTTGTCGCCCGCCTTGGCCGAGGCCGGTGGCTGCACGCGCAGCACGCTCACCAGGCAATAGGGCTGGCCGGCGGCTTGCAGGCGCTGGGCGGATTGCAGAAAAGAGGGTGTCATGGTCTCAGTCCAGGAGGTGTGCGGCGTTGGCCAGATCGCGCAGCGAGGCCAGGCGCACGAAGCGCTGCACCTGGGGCGCGGCCAAGCTCATGGCGGTGGAGGCCGGCGGATGCGGGCCGGGGTGGAACCAGCTGATGCGCGCCTGGCGGCGGCGCAGGGCCGAGAGTTCATCGGCCAGTTGCTCAGGCGCGTCGGCGTCGAAGCCGTCGCTCAGCACCCAGACCTGGGCGCGCCGGCGCAGCTGGCTGCGGGCATGGACGCGCTGGAAGTCGGCGATGGAGGTGGCGATGCGCGTGCCGCCGGCAAAGCCGGCAGTCACAGCATTGACCTTCTCTTGCACCGTGGCCGAGTCGCGCTGCAGCAGCGGCGTCACCTCCGCCAGCCGGGTGTGAAACACAAACACCCGCGCATCGGCAGCCTGCACAAAGGCGCGGGCGATGCGAAGAAACAGCTGTGCATGCGTCTCCATCGAGCGGCTCACATCCACCAGGATGAACAGCGGCACCCGCTCGCGCCGGGGCTTGCGCCACGCGGGGTGCAGCGGCTCGCCGCCAGTGGACAGGCTCTGCCGCAAGGTGCGGCGCAGGTCGAGCCGGGCGCCGTGCCGCTCATCGTGCCAACGGCGGGTCAGGCGCTGGCGCAGCTGGCGGGCGATGCGCTCGGCCAGGTTCTGCAGCAGGGTCAGGTCTTGCGGCAGCCACTCGCTCAAGGATTTGTCGTGCAGCGCCTCGGTGCGGCTGGCCCCGCCTTGCGAGCGGCTCAGCGGTGCATCGTCATCGGCGGCCTGCACGCCATCCTGCAAGGCGCTGTTGAGGTTGCGCGCGCCGCCGCCGGGCTGGCTGGCCAGCTGCTGCTGCAACTCGCTCACCACCTGGCGCACATCACGCGCGGCGCGGGTCTGGCCGCTCACACGGGTGCTGCCCCGGGTGCGCTCGGGGTGCCAGTAGCGCTCGAACAGCTCAGGCCAGCGCCGCCAATCGCGGGCGTTGTGGCAGGCCAGGCTGCGCCAGGCATCACTCCACTGGCGCGGCTGCAGCGGCAGGCGGGTGGCGGCTTGCACCATCGCCTGCTGCTCGGCCACGCCCACGCCAAAGCCGTGCTCGCGCAGCAAGGCGGCGAACTCGCCGATGGCGGCCAGCGGTGCGGGCGTCGGCAGGGCGGTGCTCATGTGGACTTGATCGCCACGCCGGCCTGGTCGCGGCGGCTTTCCATCAGCTGCAGCAGCTTGTCGGGGCCGAACTGGAAACGGTCTTCGCGGGTCTTGAGCAGGCAGGCCAGGCTGTGGTCCAGCGCGGCCGGGTCGTCGGGCAGCTGGCGGTGGCCCAGGCGGTGCAGCACCCGCACCCAGTCAAGGCTTTCTGCCACGCCTGGCGTCTTGCCCAGGTCTTCGTGACGCAGGCGCTGCACGAAGGCGATCGCCTGCTCGACGAGCGTGCCCTCGGCCTCGGGCAGGGTGGCGCGCACGATGGCAATCTCGCGCGCCAGCGTCGGGTAGTCCAGCCAGTGATACAGGCAGCGGCGCCGCAGCGCGTCGCTCAACTCACGCGTGCCATTGCTGGTGACGATGACTTGCGGGATGTGGCACGCCTTCAGCGTGCCCAGCTCGGGAATGCTGAGCTGCCAGTCGCTTAGCAGCTCCAGCAGATAGGCCTCGAAGGCTTCGTCGGCACGGTCGAGCTCGTCGATCAGCAGCACGCAAGGGGCCTCGCTGGTGATGGCGCGCAGCAGCGGGCGCGGCAGCAGATAGTCGCGGCCGAACAGGTCGGCCTCGGCCAGCGTGCTGCCGCTGCTTTCCTGGCGGCGGATGGCGAGCAGCTGGCGGCCATAGTTCCACTCGTAGGCGGCCTGGGCCAGGTCCAGCCCTTCGAAGCACTGCAGGCGCACCAGCTCGCGGCCTTCGGCGCGTGCCAGCGCCTGGGCCAGCGCGGTCTTGCCCACGCCGGCATCGCCCTCGATCAGCAGCGGCCGCTGCAGATCGGCGGCCAGCCAGAGGGCCGTGGCCAGCCCTTCGTCGGCGATGTAGCCGGCGCCGTGCAGGGCCTCGCGCAGGGCGGCCGCGTGATTCTTCATGCCCGCTTCGACCCGAACAGGCCGGCCAGCCAGCCTTTGAACACCGTCCACATCAGGGCCAAGGCATTCAGCTCCTTGACCGGCGCTGCGGGCGCCGGCGGTCGAGCCGCGGCTGCAGCCATCTCGTTGGAGCCCCCACTGGCTGGGGCCAGTTGATCACCGTGTGCCGCCGCCGCCGTGGCGGTCTCAGCCACCGGCACCGCCTGCGCTGCCGTGTTGAAGTTGCCGGCAAACTGCGCCAGCATCGCGTCGCTCACCGGCACCAGCAGGCGGCTGCCAAACTGGGCCAGCTTGCCGCTCACCATCACCGTGGCCTGGCCGACCAGCACGCAGTCGCCGGCCGACTCGCCGGCTTCCAGATGCGCGGTCAGCTGCATCGAGGCCGACGAGCCGCCCTTGTCGGCCCCTTTGCCCAGCATCTTGAGCTGGCGCGACGCGACGTCCATGCCCTGCACCTCGATGTCGCCCGCAAAGCTCATCGTGGCCGGCCCCACCTTGCTCTTCACCGTGCCCTTGTAGTGGGTGTCGTCCAACTGCTCGGTGATCTGCGCGCCGGGCATGCAGGCTGCGGTGGCGCGGATGTCCGCCAGCACCGTCCAGGCCTGCTCCAGCGAGGCGGCGATGGGGTAACGCTTGTCGAGAACGACTTCCATTACAGATTGACTCCCAAGGCTTTCATCTGCTTCCAGACGTTGAAGGCGCTATGCGGCATGGTCATCTGCGTCACGCCCAGGTGCGCAAAGGCATCCACCACGGCCGAGGTGAAGGTGGGGATCGAGCCCACATGGGGCGACTCGGCCACACCCTTGGCACCCAGCGGGTGGTGCGGGCTCGGCGTCACCGTGTGGTCGGTTTCCCAGTGCGGGGTTTCGACGAAGGTGGGCAGGAAGTAGTCCATCAGGGTGTTGCCCAGCAGATTGCCCTGCTTGTCGAACGGCATCTGCTGGCCCATGGCCACGGCAAAGCCCTCGGTCAGGCCGCCGTGGATCTGCCCCTCGATGATCATCGGGTTGATGCGCGTGCCGCAGTCGTCCAGCGCGTAGAAGCGGCGCACCTTGGTCTCGCCCGTGGCGCGGTCGATGTCCAGCACGGCGAGGTAGATGCCGAAGGGATAGGTGAAGTTCGGCGGGTCGTAATAGTGCACCGCCTCCAGGCCCATTTCCATGCCGGGCGGCACGTTGTTGTAGGCGGCCCAGCAGATGTCCTTCATGGTCTTGTGCTTGGCTGGGTCGCCCTTCACATTGAAGCGGTCGATCTCCCAATCGAGATCGGCCTCGCTGACCTCCAGCAGGTGGGCCGCAATCTTTTTGGCCTTGGCGTGGATCTTGCGCGCCGCCAGTGCGATGGCCGCACCGGCCACCGGCGTGGAGCGCGAGCCATAGGTGCCCAGGCCATAGGGCGCGGTGCTGGTGTCGCCTTCCTCGACCTGGATCACCTCGGACGGAATTCCCAGCTCGGTGGCGATGATCTGCGCGTAGGTTGTCTGGTGGCC
This sequence comes from Methylibium sp., assembly GCA_013824165.1. Classification (GTDB taxonomy): domain Bacteria; phylum Pseudomonadota; class Gammaproteobacteria; order Burkholderiales; family Burkholderiaceae_C; genus JACDQM01. The sequence continues at coordinate 24,350 of PNNH01000066.1, forward strand.
CTGGCCCTGCGTGATGGTGCCCATGCGGGCGATGGCCGAGCCGGTGGGGTGGATGCGGATCTCGCAGCTGTCGAACATGCCCACGCCCAGGATGTCGCACATCTTGCTGGGCCCCGCGCCCACCACCTCGGTGAAGGTGACCAGGCCGATGCCCATCAGGTGCGTGGCGTTCGGGTCGGCGCGCCTGGCCGCTTGTTCAGCGCGCAGGCCCTTGTAGTCGACGGCGGTGAGCACCTTGTCGAGTGCGGTCTGGTAGTCGCCGCTGTCGTACTCGAAGCCGAAGGCGCTGGTGTAGGGGAACTGCTCCTTCTTGATGAAGTTCTTGGCGCGGATCTCGGCCTTGTCCATGCCCAGCTTCTGCGCCAGCACATCCACCATGCGCTCGATCAGGTAGACGGCTTCGGTCACGCGGAACGAGCAGCGGTAGGCCACGCCGCCGGGCGCCTTGTTGGTGTAGACGCCCTTGACCTCGGCATAGGCCGCCGGGATGTCGTATGAGCCAGAGCAGATGTGGAACAGGCCTGCCGGGAACTTGGTGGGATCGGCACAGGCATCGAAGGCGCCATGGTCGGCCAGTACATGGGTGCGCAGCGCCAGGATCTTGCCGTCGGGCGTGGCGGCGAGTTCGCCTTCCATGTGGTAATCGCGGGCAAATGCGGTCGAGCTGATGTTCTCGATGCGGTCCTCGACCCACTTCACCGGCCGGCCCAGCACGATGCTGGCCACGATGGCGCACACATAGCCGGGGTAGATGCCGACCTTGTTGCCGAAGCCGCCGCCGATGTCGGGGCTGATGATGCGCACCTTGCTCTCAGGAATGCCCGACAGCAGCGACACCACCGTGCGCACCACATGCGGTGCCTGGCTGGTGATGTAGGTGGTCAGCTCGCCGCGCACCGAGTCGTAGCTGGCCACGCAGCCGCAGGTCTCCAGCGGGCAGGGGTGCACGCGTGGGTAGAAGATGCTTTCCTTGACGGTCAGCGGCGCGCTGGCAAAGACGGCGTCGGTTGCGGCCTTGTCGCCGGCATCCCAGGTGAAGATGTGGTTGTGGTGCTCGCGCGGGCCATGCGCGCCGCTGGTCTTGCCGGCCAGGTCGTCGCGGATGACGGCCGCATCGGGCAGCAGCGCCTCTTGCGGCGTCAGTACCACGGGCAGCTCTTCGTACTCGACGATCACCGCCTCGGCGCCGTCGGCCGCGGCATAGCGGTCTTCGGCGATCACCACCGCCACTTCCTGCATCTGGAAGTGCACCTTGCCATCGGCCAGCACGGCGGCCACATCGCCCGCCAGCGTGGGCATCCAGTGCAACTTCAGCGGCTTCAGGTCTTCGGCCGTCAGCACCGCAATGACGCCGGGAATCTTCAGCGCCTCGGTCTTGTCGATCTTGGTGATGCGCGCATGCGCCATCGAGCTGCGCACGATGTCCATGTGGAGCATGCCGGGCATCTTCACGTCATCGACGTAGTTGCCTTTGCCCTGGATGAAGCGGGCATCCTCCTTGCGCAGGCGGCTGTCGCCCATGCCTTGCAGGGCGGCTTCGCGGGCTTTGGTGTCGGGCGCGTTCATGCGGCCACCTTCTGGTCTTGTTGCAGCTTTTGGGCCGCGTACTGCACGGCCTTGACGATGTTCTGGTAGCCCGTGCAGCGGCACAGATTGCCGGCCATGCCGTGCCGAATCTCGGCCTCGGTGGGGTTGGGGTTGTCCTGCAGCAAGCGGTAGGCGCGCACCAGCATGCCGGGCGTGCAGAAGCCGCATTGCAGGCCGTGCTCCTTGTAGAAGCCTTCCTGCACGGCGTGCAGCACGCCGCCCTGGGCCAGGCCTTCGACGGTCAACACTTCGGAGCCCTCGCACTGCACCGCCAGGTGGGTGCAGCTCTTGACGGACTGGCCGTCGATGTCCACCGTGCAGGCGCCGCAATGGCTGGTCTCGCAGCCGATGTGAGCACCCGTGAGGTTGAGCTTCTCGCGCAGGAAGTGCACGAGCAGGGTGCGCGGCTCCACCGCTTCTTCGTGCGTGCGGCCGTTCACCTTCACGCTGATGATTTTCTTGGGCATGTCGGTCTCCTTCAGGCGCAGCGCGCAGCGGCACTGGCAATCGCGCGCTTGACCATCTGGCCAGCCATCGCGGTCTTGTATTCAATGTCGCCACGCAGGTCTTCCGCGGGGTCGCACACGGCTTCAGCCGCTGCAGCGGCAGCGGCCAGCGAGGCCGCGTTGACCGGCTGCCCGATCAGGGCCTTCTCGGCATCCAGCGCACGGATGGCCATGGGCGCCACATTGGTCAGCGCGATGCGCGCGTGGCTCACCACGCCGCCGCTCATGCGCAGCACCACGGCGGCGCCGGCCGTGGCCCAGTCGCCGGTCTTGCGCTTGAGCTTCTCGTAGGCCCAGCCGGTGCTGGCGGCAAAGGCAGGCACCTTGATGGCGGTGAGGATTTCGTCCTCAGCAAGCGCGGTGGCGTAGAGACCGAGGAAGAAATCATCCGCCTTGACCTCGCGCACGCCGCCCGGGCCTTGCATTACCAGTGTGGCGTCGAGCGCCAGCATCAGCGCCGGGTGGTCGTTGCCGGGATCGCCGTGCGCGATGTCGCCGCCAATCGTGCCGCGGTTGCGCACCTGCGGATCGGCAATCAGCTTGGGCGCCTCGGCCAGCAGCGGCAGCTTGGCCTGCAGGATGGGGCTGGCGATCAGTTCGTTCTCGACCGTCATCGCGCCGATGACGATGTTGGCGCCGTCTTCACAGATGCCGCGCAGTTCAGGGATGCGGTTGATGTCGATCAGATGGGCCGGCTGCGCGAAACGCAGCTTCATCATCGGCAACAGGCTGTGGCCGCCCGCCAGCAGCTTGGCATCTGGCAGGCTGCCCAGCAGGGCCAGCGCTTCGCCCACGGATTTGGGGGCGTGATAGTCAAATGATGGAGGAATCACCGTGTCTCCTTTTATTGGCCTCAATGGGTCCGGTGATTCTTGGGTTCGCCAGACAACCGCGCTGCTGTCAGGGGCAAAGGGCGAAGGGGCAGGCGCGTGCACCGACAGCGCGCGACTTGCACGAACGGTCGATTGGCTGCACGAACGGTCAGCCCCGCGTCAAAGCCGCGTCAGCCGATGAGGGAAAACACTGCCGCGGACTTACCCTGTGATTCGGCCCAGCCGCGCCAGCACGGCAGCGGTGCTGCTGCGCGCCACGGGCACTAAGGTCTCGTCGCCCGCCAACTGCAGCGACACCCGGCCTTCAGCGCGCACCAGCTGCTGCACCTTGCGCAGGTCCACGATGTGGCTGCGGTGCACCCGCATGAAGTGCTCGGGGTCGAGCCTGCCCTCCAGATCGCTGATGGCCAGATTGCAGAAGCGATGGCCTTCGGCCGTCACCACCTGCGTGTAGTGGCCCTCGGAGTAGAGCCGCAGGATCTCGTCGGCAGGCACCAGCACGATGCGCTGGCCCATCACCGTGGGCACCTTGTGCAGCTGGCGCCGCCCCGGCGTGTCGGCGGCGGATTCACCGCTGTCACTGCCGGCCACCACCTCGGTGATGTCATAGAACACAAGCACATAGCCGACCAGCACGCCGCGCGCATCGCTGGTGCAGCTCACCTTGATCATCAGCACCCGCTCCGGGATGTTGATGATCATGGTCATCGGCGGCGGATTGGTCACCGGGCAGGTGGCGGCCTGGTTGAGCAGGAAATCCACCTTGGGCTTGGACCGCTCTGGGTGGAAGCTCAGCACAAAGCGGTCGAAGGGCTGCTTCTCATCCACCGGCAGCACGCGCCGCGCATAGTCGTTCATGGCGACCACCATGCGCTCCGCATCGAGCTGCACGATGCCCACGTCGAAACGTTCCAACAGGTACAGCGGCGAGACGGTTTGTGCAGCCTTCATCACACGGTGCCGAGAGCCCAACAAGGAGCCGATTGGAACATGGGGTGCCCCCCTGAAATGGCGCCAGCCGGGCGCAGCGGCCTCAGGTTCAACCCGAGGTGCGGCAGGCTTGAGGGGGCGGGCGTCGGGCGGAGGAAACGGCGGCAACAAAAGAGTTCCGCTATCGTCAGGCCATCGATCACCACCAGCGCCGCCTACCTTTATGTCTCAGCGCCTTGCCTCCTGCAGTTGCGGTCAGCTCACGGCGCAGGTCGTCGGCGAGCCGGTGCGCGTTTCCATCTGCCACTGCCTGGCCTGCCAGCGCAGAACAGGCAGCCCCTTCGGCCAGCAGGCCCGCTTCCGCCGCGAGAACGTGGTGATCTCAGGCGGCTCGTCAGAATATGTGCGCAACGGTGACGAAGGTTCCCGCATTCGCTTCCACTTCTGCCCCCACTGCGGCGCGACGGTCTACTACGAGCCTGAGGGCCTGGACGATGACTACTTCGCCATCCCCGTTGGCGCCTTCGCTGATCCGAGCTTCCCGGCGCCGAGCGTATCGGTCTACGAGGAACGGATGCATGGCTGGGTGGTGGTGCCGGAGGGGGTGGAGCACATTCCTTGAGTGGGGGCTGGATTTGGTGTCGGTGAGGTGTGTGCTTGCTGACAGCGAGTGGCTGTCCGTCACTGAGGACGTCCATCACCTCGCCCGTTGGCTGGCTACGCGCAACGGGCTCCTCTCAGATGCGCCTGCGAAACGCCCCCGGGGGCCTTGTACATACTGCACAGGTGCGCATTCGTTGCGTTTGGGTTCGATGCTGCCCGGACGATGCGCGCTAACATTCTGTGTTCCCGCCGCTGGTCTTCCATAAAAGCTCCACCGCCTTCCCCATGACACCCCAAGGCCTTGTCGTTGCCGCAGCAGCCTTTGCTCGCACTCGTTGGCTGACTAGACGATTGCGTTCGCCTGAGGATGTCGCCCGGTACCAGCGCAATCGGCTGCGTCCGCTGCTGCGACGTTGCGTTCGTGATTTTCAGTTCTACCGTGGCTTTGAGCCGGCAAGACTCGAGCATCTGCCGGTCATCGATAAATCCATCGTGCTAGCTCACTTCGCGGCACTGAATCGGGCCGGACTGGAATTGGCGGACATACGGGCTGCACTCGCTCGCGGAGAGGAGCGGCTGGCGGGTTACGTGATTGGCCAAAGTACCGGGACGTCCGGTAATCGGGGCTACTACGCGATTAGCGAGAGAGAGCGCTTCGAGTGGCTCGGAACGTTACTGGCCAAAGCGCTGCCGAGCGCTCTATGGCGCCGCCACCGTGTAGCCCTGGCCCTTCCTGGGCTATCGCAGCTGTATCGGTCTGCCACCTCTGGCAGCCGGATCGTCCTCGGCTTCTTCGACCTGGCGCAAGGTGTCGATACGTGGGCATCGGAGTTCTCACGATTCGCGCCGGACACTGTAGTGAGCACGCCGAAAGTCCTGCGGCGTCTCGCGGAGATGGGCCACCTGAGCGCCCGCAACATCTTCAGCGGCGCCGAGGTACTGGACCCGCTCGACCGCGAAGTGATCGAGGCCGCAAGCGGCACGCTCGTGCGGGAAATCTACATGGCGACGGAGGGCCTCTTCGGCGTCGCATGCCCTCACGGAACGCTGCACCTGGCTGAAGATGTGGTGCATTTCGAATGGCAGCCGGCCGCCGAAGGCTCCGAGTTGCTCACACCTTTGGTCACCGACTTCACCCGCCAGGCGCAAGCCATGATCCGCTACCGCATGAATGACCTGCTGGCGCTTCAAGCCGGGGCCTGTCCATGCGGTTCGCCGCTGCAGCCGGTGCGCAGCATCGAAGGGCGTCGGGACGACGTTTTTTGGCTGCAGTCCGAGCTCAGGTGGAAGCTCGTCACTCCGGATGTCGTGCGCAACGCCATCGTCGATGCATCTCCTGCAATCCGCGATTTCCGTGCGGTGCAGACAGGACCGTGCCACATTGAGGTGGCACTTCCGCTCGATCTTCCGGTCGAACTGGACGGTGTCGTCACCCGAGCGCTTCTCTCGCGATTGGCACCCTTTGCTGTGGAGGCGGTGCAGATCAACGTGGTGCGCGGAATCGAGCTGCACACTGACCGCAAGCTGCGTCGCGTGCGCCGGGACTGGACGCCGCCCACGCAAGTTCATCAGAGCCAGACTTGAAGTTGACGCTTCTCCGGTGGCGAAGGAAGCCCGTTAGCAAGTCGCCAGATCAGCGGGCCAAACAGGTCCAGCGGCCCTGTGTGAAAGTCCGGCTCGCCGAAGCGCTCGATGGTCGCTGCCTGTAGAGCGAGCGCGGCGCGGTCCTGACGCAACACCGGGGCATGGAAAGCGATCAGCAATCGACGCTTGAGCCACTCCGGCAGCAACCCACGAGGTGTGGCGAAATGCGCGAAAGGGCGCGTCCGGTCTTGGTCTTCAGGAGTGAACACCACGGTGATCGTCAGCGTCGGTCCTGTTGCTCCCTCGAAAGCCAGTTGTGCGATGGTCGGTGCCAGATAGCGCCCCACCGCAGTGGTGCGGTTGCCCTCGAAGAAGCGTGGCAGCCAGGCTAGGCGAGTCTGCGCTTCGTCATAGCGTGCCTCGCCTCCGCGCGCATCGCTGGTGAAGCACACCCGGACTTCGCGCCGGGCGTCTTTGCGCCGTACCAGATAGGGGTGAAGGAAATGCGGATGCGCCGGATCAAGGAGGTTCTCGATCGCATCGAGGACGCGCGCACGGCTGGCATCCAATGACCACCAGAAGCTGTGCAAATCGGGATCGTCCAGCTCTGGCGGAAGGCTTGGAAAGGCCGCGGGCGTCTCCGCAAGGCTGCACCACACCAAGCCGGCGACTTCGCGCACCGACAGGCGGTGTGCAGCCACGTCTGGCACGGCATCCGTCCCCGGCACTTGCCTGCAACGGCCGGCCGCGTCGAAGGCCCAGCCGTGGTAGGCGCAGTGGATCCTGCCTTCGCGAACCTTGCCACAGGACAGGGGCACGTTCCGATGCGGACACCGATCCAGCAGGGCCGCCGCCTCCGCGCCACTGCGGAACAGTACGATTGGCACGCCCATCAACGAGCGGGCGAGCGGCCGCGAGCCCAACTCCGCCTCGTAAGCCAGCGGGTGCCAGCCGCTCGCGAGAGCAGAGGGCCAAGGCTTGCTCATAGCTGTTTCCTTCGCATGACGGGGACCACCAGCTTCCAGAGCAGCACACCGAAAGCGCGCAGTATCCAGCGCCGCCACGGCGACAGGTGGCCCACCCAGACCGCCGTACATTCGATCACTGGCTGTGCTCCCCGTGTCCGCTTGAAGTCTGCGGCACCTGCGGACGAATGCATCCGCAAACCCGACTGCTCCGCCTGCTCGGCAAACAGGTAGCTCGCGATGCGATAGAGGCCCGCATCGCGCGGCTTCGACGTGTCGTAGCCCACCACCGGTGGCGTGAGCACGTCGCCGCGCACAAGGCTACCGGCGACGGACTGGATGATCCCGTTCCCGTCGCGTGCCACTCGGTAGCGAATCGCCCCGGTCTCGTGCGTGCCGCTGATCCAAGCTGCGGTGAAGATCGGATTGAGCCCGGAGTATTTTTCGACATAGAGCATCCGGTACAACTGTGCGATGCGCTCTGCATCCCCGGGCCGCAATGTGTGCACGTCTTCCACAGTCAGCCCACTTCCTGCGAGCAGGCGCCAATCGTGGCGCGTCGCCCTCCGCGGGCGCCACTCGCGGGCTAGGTCCGAGACGACCCAGACTTGACGACTTGGAATCATCAACCACCCGTCGGTGCGCAGTGCCGCCTCCAGTCCGGGCGAAGACCAGGGATCAACGGAGCGGACCGCGATGAGGTGCTGCGGAAAGAGTTGGGACAGGTAGTCGCGAATAGCTCGTGCGTCCCTGCCATCCCAGTTGCCATGGAGATTGGTGGAGAGGAGCCAGTTGTCCACATGCACGATGTGGTTGACTCGCGCGGCCCGAAGGACCAGGTCGACCAATAGGAGGCTGGCACGCAGGAGTGGATTGAGCAGGCCGAGCTCGACGAGCTCGAGTTCTCTCCGACCGTAGAGTACGTAGGCGCTGTGCGGCAGGCAGACGTAGCTGTCACCGATTTCCCCGTCGTTCACGGTGACCGGGTACAGCCGATCACCGCTGCGCAGCGCCAACCAACGCGTGCGGACATTCGCCACCAAGCCGGGGCCGCCGCGGGCAATCGCCTCTATGTATCGACGCTCCGTCGGGCATCCGGCGGGCCAGGCCCCGGCGGGCGCCTCCAGCGGATCGAACAGGAGGATGCTCATCGAATCGTCTCTCCGTTCCATTCGATGTCATCGGTGCTCTGCCGTGTGGCGCTGCGCCGCCGCGACAGGCCTACCCATGCGAACCGAGCCGCATCCAGAAGCGCACCTGCTGGCGCGTACATCCCGGCCGCAGCCAACGCATCCTTTCCACGGCGCAGGTCTCGCGCCCAAGCAAGCATGCGCCCATGCCTCAACCCTTGAACTGCCCCCAGCAGGAGCATCGCCGGCCCAAGGTATGTCAAGCCTCGGGTGACGTGTGTCGCCGGCCCGTCCCCGAGCATCGCTCGCGCAAGGTGCCCCGCACCGTCGAACAGGTGAAGGCCGCTGACCGCACGGGGATTGCACTCGATAGGAACGGCTTCGCCGTTTGGTCGCAGGATGATGTCGAAGCTCAACTGCCCCGAGATGCGAGCGTCCGCCGCAAGGGCCTGCGCGATCTCCAGGGCGCCGGGGCAGTCCAGCGCCTCGAAGGCAAAGGAGGCCGAGCGGCCCAGGCGCCACGCCGGCCGATAGGCGGCGCTCGCCACGATCACTCCGTCGCGAGCACAGGCCCAAAGACAGATTTCCTCGCCGGCCACATAGGCCTGGGCGGCCCACCGCGAACCGGGCTTCGCGTCGACGGCCTGGAGCTCGCGCGGCGCCGGCTGCAGCAGTGTGGCGGTGCCGAAGCGGGAGAACTCCGGTTTAAGTACCAGCCCTTGGCGCGGGCGAGACGCCAGTGCGAGGACTTCCTCACGCGAAGCGACAGGCGTCGTCTCTGGGGCCGGAATGCCAAGGCTGCGCGCCCAGTGAGCAAAGGCGATCTTCGAATGCAGGCGGCGCAGCACGGTCGGTGGAGGTGCCAGCACCCGGTCCGCGAAGCCGCACTGCGCCGCCGCCTCGGCGACGTAGAAGACTTCTTCGCAGGTCGGTACCACCAGGGCCTGCGGATGGTCCGCGACCCAGGCGTGCAACGCCTCGCGGTACGCACGGAATGCGTGGCGCGCAGGCGGTACGCGCAGGACACGTCCTCGTCCGGCCACGGACCATCGCGCAGCGAACGGCGTGACGGAGTCGGCAAGCGTCACTGAGTGACCGGCAGCCATGAAGGCGCGCGCCAGGTCCAAGGCCACCGGAGCCCGGGCACCGGTAACGAGAACGCTGCGTGTCATTTGGCGGCTTCCGTCGCCCGCAACAAGGAAGCAGCGCGCTCGGCGCAGTGGTAAGGCGTGATCATCAGGTCTGGATTGCGGGTATGGAGCGCATGAAGGGCAGCCAGCGTCTTGCGATACGGCGTCACATCGCCGAGGAACGTGGTGGTCAGCGCAGGCGGCGGCCTGTTGTGGCGGATCGCCTCCGACGACCATGCAGCATCAGCAACGAGGAAGTGCAGGCCCCTGCGCGAATCGGCCACCATCAGTCCCCAGTGTCCGGGGCAGTGGCCCGGCAGTTCGACGGCAAGCAGCGCACCATCGCCCAGCAGGTCCACGCCCTCGGTGAAGGGCCTGGCATCGGGTGGCAGGGACACACGTGGGGCATCCTCGAAGAACATGGCACGCGTCGCGAGATCCGTGGGAAGCAGGGCACGCAAGACGCCGCCGCAGAGGCTGCGCAAGCGACCACCGCGCGTCGCTTGCGCAAGACCGGCGCGTGCGCAATGAATCCGGGCCGAGGGAAAGTCCTGCAAGCCTGCCACGTGGTCGGCATGGAAATGCGAAAGCACTATGTGGCGAACGCTGGTCGGCTCGATCCCCAGCGCACGGCACTGGCTGGCTGCGTCCTGCCCCGGGCGCAGTTGCATGGGCGTGAGAAACCCATAGAGCCGCTCCGGGAAGGGGCGGGTCGCCTCGACGAAGCGTCTGGAGTATCCCGTGTCAAACAGGATCGGGCCTTCGACTGGATGAACCAGGAGCGTCGGCAGGGACGGAAACTCCTTTGCCCCCCAGCCGCCTCCCTTCAGCGTCATCGCCTGCGGATGGAAGCAGGCCCCTGTGGCTAGGACATGGACGTCGACTTCACGCATGACTCAAGCCCGCTAGCGCCCACGCAAGGGCTTCTTCTGGTGGGTGGCTGGGAACCCATCGCAGACGCGTGCGAGCTGCGTCGAGATCGAAGGTCTGCGACCAGCCCGCTACCATAGTCGTGTACCGCGTGAGCGGCGGCTCTGGCCGACCGGGCCAGGCAGCCGCTGCGAGTTCCGCAAATGTCGAAAGTGCCAGTGCGGCTCTCCTCGGGATAGAGCGAATCCGTACCGGACGGCCCAGGTGGGAAAACACGAGTTCGGCGATTTCAGCGATCGGCCGCGGAGATCCTCCCGAGATGTTGAACACCTGGCCGGATAGCTCTTCGGCCCGCGCGTGGGCGGCCAGAAGGGCAGACACGACATCTCGCGCGTCCGTCAGTTCCACGAGAGCCCGGCCCCCGTCCGGCAGGAAGAGAGTTCCGCGGCGAGCTGCGCGAAGCAAGCGGGGAAGCAGTGCAGTGTCGAAAGGGCTCACGATAGCGCGCGGACGTAGAACGATGGTCGCCATGCCGTGACCGGCGCTCGCCACCACCCGTCGTTCCGCTTCGAACTTGGTCCGCGCATAGTCGTTTGCCCACCGCGATGGCAACGGAGACTCCTCGGTCAGGCCCACCCTGTCCCGCGCTTCCGCATAGATGGAAGGCGTAGAGACGTGGACAAACTGCCGGCAGCCTTGCTCGTGAGCGGCCTCCAGCAACCGCGTCGTTGCCGCCACATTGGCGCGCTCGAACGAATCAGGCGCACCCCATGGCGCCGAAAGCGCTGCGAGGTGGAACACCGTGTCGACGCCTTCCACGATCTGCTGAAGCGGGTCTTGCGCTAGGTCGGTTCGCACAAACTCGACCCCGGTTCCCGACAACTCCGCCGGCTCTTGCCTCCGTCCGGTCGCCCGGACCTCCATGCGTAGGCGGTGCAGGATTGGAACCAGCACGCGCCCCAATCCTCCGGTGGCCCCTGTTACGAGAATGCGCCCGCCTAGCACTGCAACACCGTGCCCCCCAGAGATATCCCCGCTGAGGTCCCGATCATCAACATGTGTTCTCCAGGGCGCATGAGCCCACGGCTGCGTGCGACGTGTAGGGCGTGCGGCAGGCTGGTGGCGATCTGGTTACCGTAGTCGGCAAAGATGTCGATGGTGCGGTCGTGTCCATGTGGCAGGGAGCGTTTCAAGTGTTCCAACGCGGGCGCGCTGGCCTGGTGGGGCACGACCGTCGTCAACGCTTCAGGCCTCACGCCAGCCTCGTGTAGAAGATTGCGCATGAAGTTTGGATAGCGCCGACTCGTAGCCTTAAACACTCCAGGGCCATGCATGCGGAAGTGCGAAGCGGCCAGAAAGCCTGGTAAATCTTCGTGCGGCCGCAGTCGGGTGCCCCCTGCGTCCAACCGGCACAGGTCGGCACCCTCGCCGAAAGTCTCGAACCGCAGAGCCAGGCACCGGTGCGGCCCGTCAGCTTCCAGTGCGAAGGCCGTAGCACCATCGCCAAAGATCACCGAGGACTCATGATGTTCAAAGTCCAGGGCGGCCGACGCGATGTCTGCCGTGAACACTAGGGCGCGGCGCCAGCGGCCGAGCGCGAATCCGTCGAGCACATGCTCCAACGCCAGGAGGAACGACAGGCAAGTCGCGTTCACGTCGTAAGCACGGATGCCGCTGGCTCCCAGGCCCAGGCGCCGCTGAACCAGCGGGGCCGTCCCCGGGATCGGCTGCTCCATGACGCCGCAAGCGCCGACGATGACGTCCAGTGTGTCTGCGCGCCAGCCCGCGGCCGCTAGTGCGTCGGTCGCAGCAGCGGCAGCCATTGCTGAACTGGTCTCTTGCGCGCTGGCCCAGTGCCGCCGCCGGATTCCGAAGGTCGCTTCGACATGGCCGGGCGGCGTGCCAATGCGCTCGTCAAGTTCGCTGGATGCAACGGCTCGCGCTGGAAGCTTGACCGCGCTCCCGGCGATGCCGAAGTGCCGATGATTCATGCTTCTGACTCCAGCCAGGCCCGCTCACGGCTCGAATCTGACCTGAGTGTCGCGCTGCATGCGCGCTGTGTAGTTGGTGATATGTCCACGACGAAGTATCGCAAAGTTGATTCTTGGCCAGAGGCCCAGGATGCCGGACGCGCCGGCAAGGCGTTGGCCGCGCGGCGCACTCGGCCGGTGGGCCGATCCCCTCCCTGCCCCGCCAACTCGGGAATGCCAACTGGATCTGGAGGTGATGGAGAAGGTGGCTCAGTCACTAACGACCTCGTGCGATGGGAAGAGGTCGCCAGCATGCGCGAAAGGCATTGAGGAAATTCAAATCTGCGGCAAGCTTTTTGCCATTTGACCTTCCAGGTATCGAAATCCGATACTTTGGCTATGACGCAGATCTCCCAACTCATGTCGACCGTCAAACGCCAGCTCAAGGCGCAGGGGTTGACGTACCGCGATGTAGCCCGCGCGCTTCACCTATCTGAGCCGAGTGTCAAGCGTCTCTTCGGCAGCGAGCGCATGACGCTCGACCGCTTGGCGCAAATCGGTGAACTCCTGGGCTACACGTTGGCGGAATTGCTGGAAGAGTCGGCGGCAAGCGCGCCTCAGGTGCACGTACTGACCGCGGACCAGGAGGCGCGCCTAGTCGCCAATGACAAGTTGTTGTTGGTGGCTGTGTGTGCCCTCAACCACTGGTCACTGGCCGACATCGTCGCCGCCTATCGGCTGACGAAGGCGGAGTGCCTCCGTCTGCTGCTCTTGCTTGATCGCATGGGACTCGTGGCGTTGCTTCCAGGTGATCGCATCCGCCTTCGTGTGGCGCGCGACTTTGACTGGCTACCGCATGGTCCGATACGTCGCTTCTTCAGGGAAGAGGGCCAGCCTGATTTCCTGGAAGCTTCGTTTGGCGCCGCCGGCGAGATGATGGAATTCGCGCACGGTATGCTGACCCAAGAGGCCCAGCGTGAACTGATGACGGAGGTGCGGCGACTGCGAGCCAGGCTTGCGGCTCTGCACATGGAATCCCGGGCCGCTCCGCGAGCGCAGCGCATGGGAACTGGTGTGTTGCTGGCTTTGCGCGAATGGGAGCCAGCCGCATTTCGTGTTCTCCGGCGCCCCCGGGAAATGGCTGGCTGAGCGGATGTCCGCTTCAAGGCGGCGAAATTGCTTGCTACTCCATCCGCAACGGGTCGCAACCGAGTCCGCGCGAACCCTCCCGTAGACCTGCCGGACGAAATGGCCTGCCAGACGTCCGACTTCCGCCGTCCGCAGTGACGAGCCTCTTTGCGCGCCCCTACACTGAGCGCGCGTCCCCCGCCCTTGGCCGATGGCGCAGCAACTCGACTGCCGACACGGCGGGGCGCAGCACTAATGCCGTCGCCGTTTAGCTTCACCACTTCCACCAACAAGGAACGACCATGACCACCAGCCCGATGTACACCTTTGCCGTTCCCGTCTTCAAGCAAATGCTGCTGGCGCTCAAGGCCGTACTGGCGCAGGCGAGTGCGCACGCCACGGCTCACTCGATTGAGCCCGACGCCTTGCTGCAGGCGCGCCTGTATCCAGACATGTTTGCCTTGGCCAAGCAGGTGCAGATCGCGGCCGACTTTGCGCGTGGCGTGTCGGCACGCCTGGCGGGTGTCGAGGTCCCTGCCCAGGCGGGACAAGAGAAGAGCTTTGCTGACCTCGACTTGCTGCTGGACCAGACGGTGAGCTTTCTGGATGGCCTGAGCGCAGCGCAGTTCGCAGGAAGCGAAAGCAAAGAGATCATCCTGCGTCCCGGTACACCGAAAGAGAAGAAGCTGGTCGGCCAAACCTATCTGGCCAACTACGGCCTGCCGCAGTTCTTCTTTCATGTCACCACGGCCTATGACATCCTGCGCCACAACGGCGTCGCGATCGGCAAGCGTGACTACATGGGCGTGTACTGATCTGGCGTTCGATGTAGCGAGCCTCGCGTGAGCTTGCCGTCCATCGAGAGCATTCAGTTGCCATAGCTGATTGACGAAGAGGGGCGCGAGGCGACGCCTGCTAACTTGACTGGGTAGCGGGTTTGTGCCGTTTTCGGATCTACAGCGAATACCGCCGGTGGGAACTATGCGTTGTGCTCAAGCGCTTCTCCACGAAGTCGCCGTTGAGCATGGCGATTGGCGGAGGGCAGCCAAACGACCTATATCCCGCCGGCGCTGCTTCCATTCCGAATGGGCGTCGCCGGCTGGGTGTGTAGGGCGCTGTCTGCCAATCGACCAGCCCGTGCCGCCAGAAACCGCCGATCGCTTTCGTGGCTTGCCAGTGCGATGGCCTGGTCGTATGCCCGCTGGGCTGCGTCGGTCTGGCCCGCCATTGCTAACACGGCGGCGCGTGCCGCATGAAAGGGCTGGAAGTCAGCCAGAGCCTCATGCAGCTCG
>PNNH01000081.1 GCA_013824165.1 Methylibium sp.
GGACATCGGTTTTCTGCCCGGCACCGAGGAAGAGAAGATGGGCCCCTGGATGGGCGCGCTGGACGACAACCTGGAAGTGCTGGCGCGTGGCGATGGCAGCGCCGGTGAATGGGGCCGCGCCGCGACCAACGACCTGGTGCGGAGCAAGATCAAGATCAAGAGCCTGAACTTCATGCGCGGGCGCACCTTCCTGAACAAGTACGTCATCATCGACGAGGCACAGAACCTGACGCCCAAGCAGATGAAGACCCTGATCACTCGTGCCGGCCCGGGCACCAAGATCGTCTGCCTGGGCAATCTGGCGCAGATCGACACGCCCTATCTGACCGAAGGCTCCTCGGGCCTGACCTATGCGGTGGACCGTTTCAAGGGCTGGGCCCACAGCGGGCATGTGACCCTGGCACGCGGCGAGCGCTCGCGCCTGGCGGACTTCGCTTCCGAAGTGCTGTGAGCACCCGCCGCCGGACTGGCCCCTCCAAGGGGCCGGTCAGTGCATGCGCGGGCCGGGGAGCTGGCGCATGACGCTTTATGTCAGCGACCTGGACGGGACGCTGCTGGACCCGCAAGGGCAGCTCTCGGCGAGCACGCGCGCCGGCCTGACGCGGCTGCTGGACGAAGGATTGGTCTTCACCGTGGCCAGCGCGCGCCATGTGGTTTCGATCCAGCGCCTGCTGGAAGGCCTACCGCTGGCGCTGCCGGTGATCTCATCCAACGGCGCCTACTTGAGCGACATGGTCAGTGCCCGGCATGAGCTGGTCAACGCGATGGAGCCGGCCCTGGGCCAGGCCTTGTTCGCGCTGGTTCGTCAGCACGGCTTGATGCCCTTCATCGCAACGCATGGGCCCAAGGGCGACCAGCTGTTCTGGCACAGCGCACACAACGCCGGCCAGCAGAGCTTTGTCGATGAGCGCATCGCCAACGGCGACCCGCGCCTGCGCCAGAGCGCGCGGCTACAGGACGAGCTGCGCGACCCACTGGTCACGCTGGTAGTGGTCGATCGACACGCACCACTGGCTGCGCTGCAGGCCGAGATCGAGGCCCTGTGCGGCGATGCGGTACAGACGCATCTGAACGAAGACCTCTACCAGCCCGACTGGCCCTGGCTGACCGTGCACGACCGCCGCGCCAGCAAGGACCAGGCGATACGCACGCTGGCCGAGCGCTACGGTCTGGCCGAGCGCGAGATCGTCGTGTTCGGCGACCATGTCAACGATGTCTCGATGATGCGTGCCGCCCACCGCGGCATCGCGATGGGCAATGCGATCGATGCCGTCAAGGACGCGGCGCATGCGGTAATAGGCACGCACCACGAGGACAGCGTGCTGCGCTTCATCGAGCAGGACTGGCGTCGGGGCTAGGCTCAGCGGCGCTCAGTCGGGCGCGCTGGTGTCGCGAGCATCCGGACTGCCTTCGTGTCCGCGCAGCTGGTAGAAGATAAAGGCCGCCAGCGCGGCCATCGCACCGACCGAGCCGAAGGTGGCATGGAAAGCCGGCAGCAGTGCGCTACCCAGGCCCTGATGAACCTGCGCCACCCCGGCGCCGCCTGAGTAGAGCAGCAGAAAGGCGCTCGATGTGGCCACGCCCAAGCTCATCGAGAGCTGCATCACCACCGCGAGCAGGCTGTTGCCGCTGCTCGCGGTATCGGCATCCAGATCACCCAGCGTCAGCGTGTTCATCGCGGTGAACTGCAGGCTGTTGATCATGCCGAACAGCGCCAGGTGCAGGGCCAGCCACACATGCGTGGTCTGCCGGTCGATCAGCGCGAAGCTGGCGATCATCAGGCCCAGCAGCAGCGTGTTGACCACCAGCACGCGGCGATAGCCGGCGCGCCGGATCAGCCGGATGGCCAGCGTCTTGCTCAGCATCGCGCCCAGCACGGTGGGCACCATCGAAAGGCCAGCCACACTTGGGCTGTAGCCCAGGCCCAGCTGCAGAAACATCGGCATCAGAAAGGGCGTGGCGCCGCTGCCCAGGCGCGCAAACACATTGCCGATCAGGCCGATGCGGTACGTCGGGATCGCGAACAGCTCGCGGCTGAACAGCGGCCGCTCGGCGCGCGCCGCATGCAGCCAGTAGGCCATCACGCAGGCCAGCCCGGCCATCAGCATCACCACGCAGACGGCCGGGCTGAGCATCGCCTCGCCAAAACCCTGCAAGGCCATCGAAAGCAGCACCAGGCCGAGGCTGAACAAGGCAAAGCCGCCCCAGTCAAAAGGCGCCGGTGCGTCGCTGCGCAGCTGCGGCATATAGCGCAGCGCCACCAGCACACCCAGCACGCCCACCGGCAGATTGATCAGGAAGATCCAGTGCCAGCTGGCGTACTGCACCAGCAGCCCACCCAGGGCCGGGCCGATCAGCGGGCCTAGCAGTCCGGGCAGCGCGATGAAGGTCATCACCGGCAGGAACTCGTCCTTCGGAAACACCCGCAGCACCGCCAGCCGGCCGACCGGCGTCAGCAAGGCGCCGCCGATGCCCTGCAGCACCCGTGCGGCCACCAGCACCTTCAGCGACGGTGACAGCGCGCAGGCCAGCGAACCCAGGGTGAACAACACGATGGCCCAGACAAACAGACGGCGCGTGCCGAAGCGGTCGGCCAGCCAGCCGGAGGCCGGAATCAGCAGCGCCACGGTCAGCAGATAGGCCACCACCGCCGACTGCATGCGCAGCGGGTTCTCGCCCATGTCGGCTGCCATGCCAGGCAGCGCCGTATTCAGGATGGTAGTGTCCAGCGTCTGCATGAAGAAGGCCAGCGCCACCACCCAGGGCAGGACGCGGCGCGTTGCCGCATCAACAGGCGCACGCTCAAGCGCCGACGCTTTCTCCTGCGACGTCGCTGGCAGCTTCTCGGACGACTTCTCGGGCAGCATCGCCCGAGTATCGCGGCCAGCACGCCAAAGCGCCTGAAAGACCGAAGCCTTGCGGGCGCATGGTGAAACGAGCGAGCGGCCAATGCCGCCACGCGCGCGCCGTCGGCGCGCAACCCCACCTAGGGCGGCTTACTAAAGCCAGCGAAGCGGTTCTGGCTAGGCGTCCTGGCACAGCCAGTACATGCAGCTACGGCAAGCCAGGGCAACGACGCTAGAAGGGTTCTGTTTGCCGCTCTTACTTGCGTAGGTAATCGAAGAAGGCCTTGTTGCTGGGCTCTCGACCCAGGAACTCACGCACCAGCTCCGGCGCCGGGCGCTGCCCGCCCTGGCCGAGGATGATGTTGCGGTAGCGGGCGCCGACCGCCGGACCCAACTTGTCGGCCTTGAACTCGCCGCGTAGGTCCATGGCCATGACGAGACTCCACAGATAGCCGTAGTAGCCGGCGCCATAGCCACCCACCAGGTGCGCGAAGCCGGCCGGGAACATCGTGCCCTGCACATGGCCCAGCGGCGTGGCGCCCTCCATGCGGGCCCACAGCCCCATCGGATCCGGCTTGGCCGCGGTGTGCAGCACCAGGTCATAGCTGGCGTACAGATGCTGACGCCCGACCTGTGTGCCCTTGCCGTACTCGCGCGCCGCCACCGCCTGGTCCACCATGGCATCCGGCACCGGCTTGCAGCTGGGGCAGACCTCGGCCATCAGCTTGAGCACCTGCTTGTCGTAGACCCAGTCTTCCAGCATCTGCGACGGTGCTTCGACGAAGTCATGCATCACGCTGGTGCCGCCCTGCGAGGCGTAGCGTGTCGCCGACAGGTTGTTGTGCACAGCATGGCCCAGCTCGTGCAGCAGGGTCTCGACCTCGTCCAGCGTCAGGCCCTTGCGATCGAAGTTCACCACCAGCGCTGCGGCCGGCTTGCGGTCCAGGCGGGTGCTGCTGGAGCGCAGCGGCCAGACCGCCGCATGGTTGTACTTGCCGTCGCGCGGATACAGGTCGACATACATCGTGGCCAGCGGCTTGCCCGTGGCGGCCTCACTGACGGCAAAAGCCTGCACCTCCGGGTGCCAGGTCTGGGCCTTCACCGGCGTGTACTTCACACCCATCATCTTCTCGATCACGCGCATCGAGAACAGCAGGCTTTCCTGCGGCGGGAAGAACTCGCGGAAGGCCTCCTGGTCGACCGAGAAGCGCTGCTTGCGGATGCGCTCAGCATAGAAGCTGGCATCCCAGCGCTCGACCTTGGTGGCCTCGACCGGCGTGCCCAGATGCTGGGCCTTGGCGGCGCGCAGTTCCAGCAGGTCGGCGCGCTCGCCCTCAATGACGGCGGCTTTGACCTCATCGAGGAACTTCATCGCCGTCGCACCATCCTTGGCCATGCGGCGGCGCAGATTGAAGTCGACATAGTCCTTGAAGCCGAACAGCGCCGCGTATTCCTGCCGCGCCTGCACCACCTGCGCCAGCAGCTGCAGATTGGCAGCGCCGCCTTCATTGGTCTTGGCCAACCACATGCGCTCGCGTGCCGCGCCGCTCTCGGCGCTCTGCAGCACCGGCACATAGCTGGGGTAGTCCACACCCAGCACGATGCGGCCCTGCGCATCGCGCTTGGCGTCCTTCCACACGCTATCCGGCACGCCTTTGAGCTCGGCCTCGGTGAAGCTCACCTTGACGCCGGCATCGCGCACGTTCTTTTCGAACTGCTGGCTCAACTCGCTGCTCTTGTCGAGCAGCTGCTTGGCGCGGGCGCGCGCCTTGGGCGGCAAGGCCACGCCCGAATCCTCGAAGCCGGCCAGGCTGACGCGCACCAGCTCGCGGTCGATCTCGTCCCGGGTCGGCGCGGCCTTCAGCGCGCGATAGAGCTTGGCGTTCTGCCCGACCCGCGAGCTGAAGTCGGCCCAACGCAGCGAGCAGGCCTGCGCGGCTTCGCGCACCGGCTTGTCCGGATGCACATTCAGGACGAACTCGATCGGGTACTGCGTGTCTTCGAGAAAAGTGTAGAAGTCGTCGTAGGCGGCCAGCCAGCCGGCGTCGACCTTGCGCTTCTCGAGCTGCAGCACGCGCTGTCCGGCTGCCTTCAAGCCGCTGTCGCAGGCGCTCTTGATGGCGGCGGAGTTCTTGTACTGGGGGAAAGCCGGCGTCGGCAGTTCAGTGGCGGCCTGGGCCGGCAGCTGGCTCAGCGCCAGAGCCAGGGTGCCAAGCAGAAAGGGCTGGTTCATGGGATCTCCATCGCAAGCTGGCACCGACTCGGGTTTGCGGTGCCGTCGCGCGCGATTGTGCCGTGCGGCCCCCGCCGCGCCGCCAGGCACTGCGACGGACGGCGCGATGCGCGGCATGAGCCACGGTCAGCCGCTCGTCCGCCCTCGCCGCCGCAACGGAAGGCGGGCGGCAGGGTCAGGCCTTGACCAGATCCTTGATCTGCTGCAGCGCGGTCGGGTCTTCGATGGTGGTCAGGTCGCCCGGATCGCGCGCCTCGCACACCGCCTGGATGGCCCGGCGCAGCAGCTTGCCCGAGCGGGTCTTGGGCAGCACGCTGACGAAGCGCACGCGCGCCGGCCGCGCCACCGCACCGAGCTGATCGTCCACGCGCTTCATGATCTCGCCTTCGAGCTTCAACGCGCCCTCAGGCGTGGCGGCCGCGGACACATCCTTCAGCACCGCGAAGGCCATCGCCACCTGGCCCTTGAGCTGATCGGCCACGCCGACCACCGCGACCTCGGCCACATTCGGATGGCTGGAGATGCTCTCCTCGATTTCCCGCGTGCCCAGCCGGTGGCCGGCCACATTGATCACATCATCGGTGCGGCCGAGGATGAAGAAGTAGCCGTCCTCGTCCTTCACGCCCCAGTCGAAGGTGCTGTACATGGTGCGGCCATGGATGCCGGACCAGTAGGTCTTCACATAGCGCTCGTCGTCGCCCCAGATGGTCTGCAGGCAGCCCGGCGGCAGCGGGCCTTCAACCGCGATCACGCCCTTCTTGCCTGGCTCGGTGATCTCCTCGGCGGTGTTCTCGTCGATCAGGCGCACGTCGTAGCCGTAGACCGCCTTACCCGGAGAGCCGAACTTGGTGGGCGCCGCCTCCACTCCGTTGCAGACCGCAAGGATGGGCCAGCCGGTTTCGGTCTGCCAGTAGTTGTCGATGATGGGCTTCTTGATCGCATCGGCGATCCAGCTGGCCGTCGGCTCGTCCAGCGGTTCGCCGGCCAGGAAGAGCGCGCGCAGGCTGCTGAGGTCGTACTTGGACAGAAAGGCCGGATCCTGCTTCTTGAGCACCCGCGCCGCGGTCGGCGCGCTGAACATCACGCTGACCTTGTACTTCTCGACCAGGCTCCACCAGATGCCGGCATCGGGGCGGATCGGCAGGCCCTCGTACATGAGGGTCGCCATGCCGGCGATCAGCGGGCCATAGATGATGTAGCTGTGGCCGACCACCCAGCCGATGTCCGAGGTGCTGAAGTAGGTCTCGCCCGGCTGGCCGCAGTAGATGTGCTTCATGCTCGCGGCCAGCGCCACGGCATAGCCGCCGGTGTCGCGCTGCACGCCCTTGGGCTTGCCGGTGGTGCCGCTGGTGTAGAGCGTGTAGCTCGGTGTGCTGGACTCCAGCCAGGTGCAGGGCACGCGGGCGTCCAGATGCTTGGCGCGCAGTGCGGCGTAGTCCAGGTCGCGCCCGGCCACGCGCGCCATTGGCGCCAGGCCGCGATCCACCATCAGCACGCCGGCCGGCTTGTGCTGCGCCAGCGTGATCGCCTCGTCCAGCAGGTGCTTGTAGGGCACGACCTTGCCGCTGCGGCTGCCCGCATCGGCGCTGATGATCAGCTTGGGCGTCGCATCGTCGATGCGGCTGGCCAAGGAAACGCTGGCAAAGCCGCCGAACACCACCGAGTGGATGGCGCCGATGCGCGCGCAGGCCAGCATTGCAAAGGCCGCCTCGGGGATCATCGGCATATAGACCAGCACGCGGTCGCCCTGCCCCACGCCCTGCTCCAGCAGGATGGCGGCCATGCGCTCCACCTCGCGTTGCAACTCGGCGAAGCTGTAGACGATCTCCTGATCGACCTCGGTCGAGACCCAGATCAGCGCGCGCTCATCCGGGCGTTTGGCCGCATGGCGATCCACCGCGTTGTGGCACAGATTGGTGCTGCCGCCGACAAACCACTTGGCGAACGGCGGCCGGCTGTAGTCGCAGACCTGGGTGAAGGGCTGCTGCCAGTCGATCAGCTGCGCCTGCTCGGTCCAGAAAGCGTCAGGCTGCTCGATCGAGCGACGGTAGAACTCTGCGTAGCTGCTGCTCATGTCTGACACCTCTGCACCGGCCGTGACGCCAATAATTATTGATGATGAATTAGCTCAGGCAGCATTTCATGCCCCCGGGCTGACGATAGCCTGACCTCGCGGCGCACGGCATGGCGGTTCCCTGCGCCTGTTACCGATGCTTGCGCCAGAACAAGCACCTGAACAGAGGGTTGACCTGCAGGCTGTGGTCCAATCCGGGTATTCCCCTGGAGACCCCTGCCCTCGAAGCCCGGGCTTTCCCTCGACCCCTGCGACCTTGCTTGACACTCCCGCCAGCCCCCATAGACACTCGCCGGCCATGTCCGCCGCCGGCCCCAAGCTTCCAGCCCCGATGACCGTCCAGCATGTGCTGCGGGCTGGGCTGGTCGCGCTCGTCTTGAGCCTGGCTGGCGCGGCTGCCTTGGCCGCGCCGGGTGACAACTCGGCCCAGGCGCCGCATGGCGCCGCCAGTGCGCCGGCAGCGGGTGGCACCGATGCCGTCAGCAAGTTTCTGCGCGACCGAGGGTTGTGGTCGCCGGGCAGTGCCCCGGGCGAGGTGGCCAACCAGGATCTGCTGAATCAGGTCCGCGACCGTGCCTCCGAGATGGTGCTGTCGGCGATGAACTTCCTGGGCGTGCCCTACCGGCGCGGTGGCAGCTCGGTGGAGACCGGCTTCGATTGCAGCGGCTTCACCCGCCACATCTTCGAGATGAGCCTTGGCCTGGTGCTGCCGCGCCGGGCCGATGAGCAGGCCAAGCTGTCCAGCCTGGTGACCATCAAGCGAGAAGAGCTCAAGCCCGGCGACCTGGTGTTCTTCAACACCATGCGCCGGACCTTCTCGCATGTGGGCATCTATGTCGGCGAGGGCAAGTTCATCCACGCGCCGCGCAGTGGCGCCAAGGTGCGCGTGGAGGACATGCGCGAGGCCTACTGGGCCAAGCGCTACACCGGCGCGCGCCGCGCCGAACTACCTTCCAGCGGCGATAGCCCGGTGACGATCACGCAGTAGGCGACCCCGGCTGGCGGACGACACGCCGTGTCCGCAGCCAGCCCATCAGCCCCAGCCCAGCCAGCAGCAGGCTGGCCGTGGCCGGCTCAGCCACCTGACTGGACGGCGCGGGCGCAAAGTCGAAACCACTGGAGCCCGTGGTGTTCAGGCCCTGGACCGAAGGCGTCAGATTGAAGTGCGCCGAGCTGTAGAAGTCCGCCTCCACCCAGCGACCCGTCGTCGCATAGGCGCTGACATAGGCCCCCACGTCGAGCGAGGCGCCGATGGCGATCTCGCGGCCAACCTGCGTATTCAGCGTGAGGCTGTACAGCCCCGGATCGTCCTGGTCGGCATACCAGCGATCCCAGACCTCCTCGCGCGTCGTCAGGTCGATCAGCCGCACCAGGGCCTGGCCGTAGCCGCTCAGATAGCCGCCCATCTCGAAGTCCGGCTCGCTCAGTGTGCCGTCGATGCGCATCGTCACCGTATAGCTGACCGGGGTGCCGACGGCCAAGCCGGCGCCCCAGACCGAGAGGGTGTCGTAGAAGCCGGCGCCAACGCTGGCATTGGCATAGCCATTCAGCAGCGCCCGCCCGTCCACACAGCAATAGGGATAGCTGGCGCTGGCGTAGGCCTTGAGCATGCCCATCTGGCCCAGGAAGCGCGCGCTGGCGCTGCCGCCGCCGGCATGCGCCTCATCGTCCAGGCGCTGCAGGCTGCGGGCCTGAGGCTGATTCAGGTAGTCCAGCCGCAGCGCGTGGTAGTCGACATCGCCGGGCAGCGGCACGAAGCTGCTGGCATTCACCAAGGTGCTGGCATAGAGCTGGTAAACGCCGGCCTGGGTCGGCAGCGCCAGGCCGGCCAGGCCACAGGCCAGCGCCAGGCCCGGCAGCACGCCCGCATGGCTGCGAGAGACGTAGCGAAAGCTGCGCTGGGCCACAGCCAGCCGCAGACGCGACAGAACAAGATCAGACATGGCAACTCCCCGAGGGTGATGGTGGGCGATGAACGAGGCAGCGTCCGCACCGAGCGAGGCGCCACAAGCAGACATACGCAAAGCCGCGGCCGATCCGGCCAGCGGCCTTGCCGGCACCGGGCAGGGCCGCTCAGCGACGGGGGCTGCTGCAGGCCGTCAGCGCGGCCTCGTAAGCGGTACGGCCCTGCGCCGCCTCGGGCGCCGGCAGGCTTTGCAGCAAGGCGCTGGCGCGCTTGCGCGCAGCCGGGTCCCCGCACCAAGCACTGGCCAGCGTGTGCAGTTCGCGCAGTGGCTGGCGTGCCAGGACGGCCTGCGGCCCGAGGCTGGCCTGCAGGCGCTGCCAGGCTTGCTCGGCTGCGTCCAGCGAGTCAGCCGCCGCGCCGCGCTCGCGCTGCAGCGCGGCCAGCTGCAGCAGCAGCCGCACATGGTCCAGCGCGATGTACGGCTCGCTGTGCAGCAGCAAGCCCTGCGCCTGCTGAAGCAGTGGCAAGGCCGCCGCAAACTGCCCCGCCTGGCGCTGCAGCGCCGCCAGCCCCATCAGTGCGCTGACATGGCCGCTGTCCTGCGGCGCATCGCGCTGATAGTTCTCGCGGGCTCGCTCCAGGGCCTGCTGACGCTGCGCGGGCGATGCGCCACTGGCGCTCAGCCAGTCGGCAGTTGCCAGCCACCACTCGGCGCGCAGCAGACCGCGATGCGGCAGATGGGTGTCCAGCGTCTGCAGGAGTACCTGCACCTCGGCCAGCTTGGCCAGCGCGAGCGTCGGCCAGACCAGGGACATGCCCACGCCCGGGCAGCGATCGGCGCGCAGGCCCGTCGCCAGGCAGGCTTGCCAGCGCCGCAGCGTCAGCGCCCGGCTGCGTTCGGGTTCACCGAGGTAGTCGTAGATCGTGGCCGTCAGGTGCAGCAGTGCATCCGCCGCTTCACCGTCGCTGGGCAGCTGCTGCTCGATCCGGTCCAGGCGCTGGCGCAGCAGCGCGCGCATTGCTGCGGCGGGCTGTGCGGCATCGGCCTTGCGCGGGTCCAGCGTGCGGAACAGATCCAGCAAGTCCTGGCTGGCCGCTTGCGCGCGCAGTGCCTGCTGCTGGGCCTGGCGGGCCTGCCACAGCGCCAGCGCCAGGCCCAGCAGCAGGGCCAGCAGCACCGCGCCCGCCGCCAACGCCAGGCCGCGGCGCTGACGCCACCAGCAGTGCAGGCGATAGCGCCAGCTGTCCGGGTGGGCCAGCACCGGCCGGCCATCCAGCCAGCGGTGCAGATCAGCCGCAAACGCCTCGACGCTGGCGTAGCGCGCCGCCGGGTCCGCCGCCCGAGCCTTCAGCACGATGGCATCGAGTTCACCGCGCAGCGCTGCCGCGGCCGCGGCCGGCGCTGCTTCGCTGGGCAGCTGTGGGTGCAGCGCCTGCAGCTCGCGCACCATGGCCTCGCGCGTATCGGCACGCAGCTGGTAGGGCCGCTGGCCGCTCAATAGCTCGTGCAGCACCAAACCCAGCGCGTAGACATCCACCGCCACTGTCAGCGCCTGGCCGGCCAGCTGCTCGGGCGCAGCGCAGGCGGGGGTGAGCGCGCCGACCTGACTGGACGGCACCGCGTCGCCCTCGCCCGCCTGCGGCGCCAGCAGGCGCGCAATGCCGAAGTCCAGCAGCTTCACATGGCCCTCGCGGCTGACGCACAGATTGGCCGGTTTGATGTCGCCATGCACCACCAGGCGCGCATGCGCGAAGCGCACCGCCTCCAGCACCTGCAAGAAGAGGATCAGGCGCGCGCGCAAGGGCAGCGTTTGCACATGCTCCAGCAGTGGCAGGCCATCGACCCGCTCGATCGCCAGATAGGGCTGGCCGCCTTCACCCAGGCCGGCGTCGTACAGGCGCGCGATGCCGGGGTGTTCCAGCGCCGCCAGCAGGTCGCGCTCATGCTCGAAATGCCGGCTCTGCAGCTCGCGGCCCTCGGGCAGGCGGCGCGGCAACTTGAGCGCCACTACTCGCTGCACACCGCTGAGCTGCTCGGCTTCCCACACGCTGGCCATGCCGCCCTCGCCCAGCGGCCGCAACAGCCGGTAGGGGCCGATGCACTGACCTGCCGCCAGCACCGCCGTCTGGCCCTGCAGGGCCTGGCTCATAAGGGCGACCGGCGAGTCCGGCAGCTGCGTCTGGCCATGATGGGCCTGCAGCAGACGCTGCAGATGCCTCGCCAGTTCGGCGTCGCGCTCATGCACGGCGGCCAGGCGCTGCGGCCAGGTCTCAGGCGCCCAGTTCATCGCCTCGTCGAAGGCGGCCGACAAGGCGGGCCACAGCGCGGCAGGGATGGCGGGGCGACTCATATCGCAGACATACGCAATCGCCGCGAGGTTCCGGCCATGCGGACCTCAGCCCAGCTGATCCAGCAGGAAGGCACGCGCCTTGGCCCATTGCCGGCGCAAGGTCCTCTCACTCAGGCCGAGAGCCTGGGCCGCCTCGGGCTCTGTGTAGCCGCCGTAGAAACGGAGCTCCACCAGCTCGGCAAGCGCCGGGTCCAGCGTGTCCAGCGCGCGCAAGGCCTCGTCCAGCTCGCTGAGTTGCTGCAGCGGCGCGCTGTCGGGCAGCAGGCCCAGCAGCGCCGTGTCCCAGGTCTGGCGCTGCCAGTCGCCGCCGCGCCGCTGCGCCTGCGCGCTGCGCACAAAGTCCACCACGATGTGGCGCATGATCTTGGAAGCCAGGCTGAAGAAGTGCTTGCGCCCCTGCAGCGGCGGCGCTGCGGCCGCCGTGATGAAGCGCAGGAAGCACTCGTGCACCAGGGCTTCGGTATCGAGCAGCGTGGGCGGCGCCGGACCGCGCAGGCGCGCGCTGGCAATGCGCAGCAGCTCGGGATAGAGGCGGCGGAACACGCGGTCCGCGGCCGCGGCATCGCCGGCCCGGGCCTGCTCCAGCCAGAAGGTCACGTCCGCTTGCGGCGGCTGCGCGTGCTCGTCCATGCGCCGCAGTATGGCAGGCAGCTGCCGCTCAGCCTGCGGGTCAGTTGTCCTTGCTTGTGCTCAGGGCTCGCCCAACGCCACACAGGCCGCGGCCAGGTCCCAGGCCGCATGGCCGACAGTCTTGAACAGCAGGGGGCCGGACGGCGGCGCGTCCAGGGCATCCACCAGCGCGCGCACTCGGGACCAATCGACCCCGGCCTGAATCAGGTCGCCCGCTTCGTGGCGCGCGCCCTCCAGCGTGTCGACCACCAAGCTGCGCCGCCGCACCAGCGCCGCCGGCACCTCCACCATGTCGGGAGTGAAGGCGCCAATCGCGACGATCAGCGTCGCGTCATCGATCTGCTCGGGCAGCACCGGCGCGCGGCTGGTGGTGGCGGTGATCACCGCCTGCGCGCCTTGCAGCGCGCTGGGCGCATCGGCCGCCAGCTGCACGTCGACGCCTTCGGCCCGCAATTCAGCGGCCAGGGCCTCGGCCCGCGCGGCGCGGCGGCTGCTCAAGGTGATCTGCGCGCCAAACAAGGCGTGGACGGCGCGCGCATGCTCAGCTGCCTGCACGCCGGCGCCGATAAGGGCCACGCGGCGCAAATTGCCCAACGGGACAAAACGCTGCAGGCCTAGCATCGACAGCGCCGCCGTGCGCCGCGCGGTGACGGTGGGCCCGTCCAGCAGCGCCAGCAAGGCGCCATCGCGCGCATCGGTCACCAGCAGGCCGCCGCGTATCGCGGCCAGGCCCTGGGCCGGGTTGTCCGGGTGCACGGTCACCAGCTTGCTGATCGCCAGCCGCGCGTTGACGGCGGGCATGACCAGGTAGCGCGCACCACCGGGCAGACCCAGCGAGTGCCGCTCCGGCGCCTGGATGGCGCCGGCTGCCTGCTCGCGCAGCGCGGCCTCAAGCGCCGGCAGCAGCGCCGCATAAGGCAGGCGCTGCCGGGTCTGCGCTGCGTCGAGCTGCAGCATCAAGCGTGGGGGACGATCAGAACGCGGCGATGCCGGTCTGCGCGCGGCCCAGGATCAGCGCGTGGATGTCGTGCGTGCCTTCGTAGGTGTTCACCACTTCCAGGTTCACCAGATGGCGGGCCACGCCGAACTCGTCGGAGATGCCGTTGCCGCCCATCATGTCGCGCGCCAGGCGGGCGATGTCCAGGGACTTGCCGCAGCTGTTGCGCTTCATGATGGAGGTGATCTCCACCGCGGCCGTGCCCTCGTCCTTCATGCGGCCCAGGCGCAGGCAACCCTGCAGGCCCAGCGTGATCTCGGTCTGCATATCGGCCAGCTTCTTCTGGATCAGCTGGTTGGCCGCAAGCGGCTTGCCGAACTGCTTGCGGTCCATCGTGTACTGGCGGGCCTTGTGCCAGCAGTCTTCCGCCGCACCGAGCGCGCCCCAGGCGATGCCGTAGCGGGCGCTGTTCAGGCAGGTGAACGGGCCCTTCAGACCGCGCACCTCGGGGAAAGCGTTTTCCTCGGGGCAGAACACCTCGTCCATCACGATCTCGCCGGTGATGGAGGCGCGCAGGCCCACCTTGCCGTGGATGGCGGGGGCGGAGAGGCCCTTCCAGCCTTTTTCCAGCACGAAGCCGCGGATCGCGCCTTCATCGTCCTTGGCCCAGACCACGAACACATCGGCGATCGGGCTGTTGCTGATCCACATCTTGGCGCCGCTCAAGCTGTAGCCGCCCGGCACCTTCTTGGCGCGGGTGATCATCGAACCCGGGTCGGAGCCGTGGTTGGGCTCGGTCAGGCCGAAGCAGCCGATGTATTCGCCGGTAGCCAGCTTGGGCAGGTACTTCTGCTTTGTGGCCTCGTTGGCGAATTCGTTGATCGGCACCATCACCAGCGAGGACTGCACGCTCATCATCGAGCGGTAGCCCGAATCCACGCGCTCCACCTCGCGGGCGATCAGGCCGTAGCAGACGTAGTTCAGCGCAGCGCCGCCGTACTGCTCAGGGATGGTCGGGCCCAGCAAGCCCAGCTCGCCCATCTCGCGGAAGATGGCCGGGTCGGTCTTCTCGTGGCGGAAGGCCTCCAGCACGCGCGGCGCCAGACGCTCCTGGCAGTAGACGCGTGCGGCATCGCGCACGGCGCGCTCGTCGTCGCTGAGCTGCTGGTCCAGCAGCAGCGGGTCGTCCCAGTGGAAGCTTGCCTTGGTGGCCATGGTGAAGATCTCCTGCATCCGTGAATCTGTGGTGCCCGGCCCGCACAGAAAAGTACTGTTGGGGCCGTAGCGCTGACCTGGAGTATTCCGTGTGCGACGATTCGTGTCCAATTCGGAATTCCACTCCGACGATTCGCAGCAACTATGAGCCTTGCCAGCCGACTGGAATTCCGCCACCTGCGCTACTTCATCGCCCTGGCCGAGGAACTGCACTACGGCCGCGCCGCGCAGCGCCTGGCGATCTCGCAGCCACCGCTGTCGGTCGCCATCCAGCAGCTTGAGGCCAATGTCGGCGCGCGCCTGTTCGACCGCGACAGCAAGGGCGTGCGCCTGACGCCCGCGGGCGAGGCCTTCCGGCTCAGCGCCCAGGCCCTGCTCAGCCGCGCCGAGGACGCCTGCGCACTGGCCCGCGAGGTGCAGGCCGGCGAAGTGGGTCGGCTGCGCCTGGGCTTTGTCGGCTCCACCCTCTTCCACGGCCTGGCCGGCTGGCTGCAGGACTACCAGTCCCGCTATCCGAAGGTGGAAGTCGTCGTCGTGGAGTTGAACTCGCAGGACCAGATCGAGGCCCTGCTGCACGAGGAGCTAGATCTGGCCCTGGTGCACACAGACCGCCTGCCGCCCGGGCTGGACAACCGGCCGCTGTACAGCGAGCCCTTCCTCGCTTGCCTGCCGGCCGGGCACGCAATGGCGGGCAAGCGCCAGGTGGCTCTGGCGGCCTTGAGCGATCAGCCCTTCATTCTGTTCTCGCGCAAGGGCTCGCCCGACTACCACGCCCGCATCATCGAGATGTGCCGCAGCCAGGGCTTCTATCCGCGCCTGCAGCATGAGGGCCGGCACTGGCTTTCGGTGGTCTCGCTGGTCGCGCAGGGCCTGGGCGTGTCCATCGTGCCGGCCGCTTTCAAGCAAGCCGGCATCCAGGGCGCTGTCTTCAAGCCGCTGGCGGAGTCCATCGAGTCCTCGGCTGTGTTCGCCGCATGGCGAAGGGATTCAGCACCGGCACTGCGGGATGCGTTTCTGGCGGCACGGCCGGGCAGCTGATCCAAGGCCGCGGGGGCGCATGCCGCCGCTGGCCCCTGTCAGGTCCCCACAAGCTGACGTTTCAAGGCGGGCTTCGCAGCTTTGCGACAATGCCTCCCCATGCTTGATGTCGTGGTCTTGTTTTTTGCTCTGGGGGTTTTCGCACGCGTGGTCAAAAGTGACCTGCGCCTGCCCGAAGCCCTGTATGAAACCCTCACCATCTATCTGCTGCTGGCCATCGGCCTCAAGGGTGGACTGGAACTCAGCCGACAGCCGCTGGTGGACTTGCTGCCCCAGGTGCTGGCCGTGGTCATCCTGGGTGCCCTGGTGCCGCTGGTGGTCACACCCTTGCTGCGCCTGGCGGGGCTCAAGCCTGTGGATGCGGCGGGCCTTGCCGCCCATTACGGCTCGGTGAGCGTGGTGACCTTTGCCGTGGCCCTGACCGCGGTGCAGCGCGCAGGTCTGCCCTATGAATCGCATGCGGCGCTGTGGGTTGCGGTGATGGAGGCACCAGGCCTGGTGGTGGGCATCGTGCTCGCCCGTCTGGCCCTCAAGCGCGCGGATGCCGGCAACGGCTCACGCATCCGCTGGGATCTGCTGGCCCATGAGGTGCTGCTGGGCAAGAGCGTGTTGCTATTGATGGGCGGACTGATGATCGGCGCGGTGGCCGGCGACGCCGGCGTGGCGCCGATCAAGGCGGTGTTCATCGATCCTTTCAAGGGTGTGCTGGCGCTGTTTCTGCTGGAACTGGGCCTGGTCGCGGGCGGCCAGCTGGGCGCGCTCAAGCGCCACGGCATCAAGCTGGTGCTGGTGGGCTGCGCCCTGCCGCCGCTGCTGGCCTTGGCCGGCGCGACCACCGGCATGCTGCTGGGGCTGCAGGTCGGAGGCGTGGCCCTGCTGGCCACACTGGCCGCCAGTGCCAGCTATATCGCGGCCCCGGCTGCGCTGCGTGTGGCCGTGCCGCAGGCCAATACCGGCCTGGCCATCGCCTGCGCACTTGGCGTGACCTTCCCCTTCAATCTGCTGGTGGGCATTCCGCTGTACCTCCATCTGGCGCCCTACTTCACGCGATGAACAACAAGCACCACCCCAAGACCAAACTCACGCTGGTGGCCGAAGCGGCCCTTGAGCCACGTCTGCTGGCCGAGCTCAAGCGGCACCGGGCCCATGTCTGGACCATCAGCGAGGTACGCGGCGCGTTCCCGGAAGGAGAGCGCGACGGCGATTGGGAGGCCAACCGCACCATCGAGATCAAGGTGATCTGCGAGCCTGCGGTGGCTGAGGCCATCGCCGACGCTGTGCTGGCCAAGTACGCCGCGGACTACAGTGTGGTGATGTATTTCAGCGCAGTGAGCGTGCTACGCGCCGAGCGCTACTGAGCGGCTGGAGCGGCACTGTTCAGAGGACTACCGCCGTCACCTCAATCTCCACCTTCGCCCGGTCTTCCATCAGCGCCAGCACCTGCACCGCGCTCATCGCGATGCCGTACTGCTGGCCCAGCACTTCGCGGTAGACGGCGCCCACCTCGCGGCCGCGGGCGATGTACTCGCGCTTGTCGACCAGGTACCAGGTCATGCGCGTGATGTGCTCGGGCCCGGCGCCGGCCTCGGCAAGCACGGCCTTGATGTTGAGCAGCGTCTGGCGTACCTGATCGACAAAATCGTCGCTCTCGAACTGGCACTGCGCGTTCCAGCCGATCTGGCCGGCCACGAAGACCTGCCGGCCACTGGCGGCTACCCCGTTGGCATAGCCGCGCGGCTGGGCCCAGCCGGCCGGTTGCAGGATCTGCTTGCTCTGGTCTCCGGTGTTCTTGTTCTGGTCGTTCATGGCTGTACTGCTCCTGGTGCGCGCGCTTCGAGCGCCGCGCGCAGATCGGGTGGAAAGGCTTGGGCGCGGTGGGTGTCCAGCGAGGTGCAGACGATCACCTGCTCGAAGCGGGCGCGCAAGTGCCCGTCGTCGCGGCCCTCGAATCGGATATCCAGCTGCAGCGAGCTGCGCCCCAGCCGGATGATGCGCAGCCGCTGGCTCAACCAGTCGCCCATGCGGCTGATGGCCTTGAATTCGCTCTTCAGCTCCACCGTAGGCAGGCCGACGCGGCGCTGGCCCAGCAGCTGCGCATAGTCCACGCCCAGGCCTTCGGTGATCCAGTCCTCGACCAGCGCATTGAGCATCTCGTGATAGCGCGGGAAGAACACGATGCCGGCCGGATCGCAGTGGCCGAAGCGCACCAGCTCGTGGCGCTCGTAAATGAAGACAGCGGCGTCGGTCATGGCCTCAGACACCCAGGTAGCGATGCCACAGCGCGTGATCCGCGTCCAGCGCCGCGGAGTCGCCGCGCCAGGCCACGCGGCCGCGCTCAACGATGCAGTGGTGGTCGGCCAGTGCGATCAGGCGCTTGACGTATTTGTCCACCACCAGAATGGTCTGGCCGGCTTCGCGCAGCGTGGCCAGGCAGCGCCAGATCTCTTCGCGGATCAGCGGCGCCAGGCCTTCGGTGGCCTCGTCGAGGATCAGCAGGCGCGGGTTGGTCATCAGCGCGCGACCGATGGCCAGCATTTGCTGCTCGCCACCCGATAGCTGGTTGCCCATGTTCGAGGCACGCTCCTTCAAGCGCGGGAACAACGCGAACACGCGCTCCACATCCCAGGGCTGGACGGCGGCGCAGCGGTTGGCAGCAAAAGCCTGCAGATGCTCCAGCACGCTGAGGTTGGGAAACACCTGCCGGCCCTCGGGCACGATGGCCAGGCCGAGGCGCGCGATGCGGTCGGCGCTCCAGCCCGTCACGTCCTCACCGGCAAAGCGGATGCGCCCGCTCTTGGGCGCCATCCAACCGGTCAGGCAGCGCAGCGTGGTGCTCTTGCCCATGCCGTTGCGGCCCAGCAGCGTAGCCACCTCGCCGGCTTCGATCTTCAGGTCCAGGCCGAACAGCACCTGACTGCTGCCGTAGGCGGCCTGCAGCTCAGTCACCTCAAGAAGCGCGCTCATGCCTGCCCCTCGTCCAATGGAATCACTGGCCGATCCTCCGAGGTAATACGGCCCCGCTTGGGGCTGCCCGGCGCCGGGGCCGTCACAGCGCACCCTCCATCTCATCGCCTAGGTAGGCCTTGCGCACCTCCGGATGCTCGCGGATTTCCTGCGGCGTGCCGGTGGCGATCACGCGGCCGAACACCAGCGTGGAGATGCGATCGGCCAAGCGGAATACCGCGTCCATATCGTGCTCGACCAACAACAAAGTAAGCTCCTTGCGCAGGGACTGCAGCAGCTCGACCATGCGCTCAGATTCGTCCGGCCCCATGCCGGCCATGGGCTCGTCCAGCAGCAGCAGGCGTGGGCGCGCCGCCAGGGCCAGCCCCACTTCGAGCTGGCGCTGCTCGCCATGTCCCAGGCTGCCGGCGGCCCGGTCGGCCTGAGCGCTCAGGCCGATACGCGCCAGCAGGCCTTCGGCCTCGGCATGCGCCGCGTGATCGCGCATAGCTACGCGCAGCCACGACGGTAGCCCTGGCCGCCGCGCTTGCACGGCCAAGGCCAGGTTGTCGCGCACCGAGAAGGATTTGAAGATGCTGGTGATCTGGTAGCTCCGCACCAGGCCCGCGTGCACATGGGCAGCCATGCCGGCATGCGTCAACTCGCGGCCCGCAAAGACGATGCGGCCCGAGTCCGGCGCCAGCGCGCCCGAGATCTGGTGGATCAGCGTGGTCTTGCCCGCACCATTGGGGCCGATCAGCGCATGGACTTCGCCCTCGTGCACCTCGAAGCTGGCATCGTCGGTGGCGGCCAACGCGCCGAAGCGCTTGACGAGCTTGTCCACCTGCAGCAGCGGCTGTGGCAAGGCACTCATGGCTTGGTCCCTCCTCGTTTGACCAGCCCGGCCAGGCCGCGCGGCGCGAACAGCACCACCAGCAGCAAGAGCAGGCCCAGGCCCATCTGCCAGTGCATGGTGTAGCCGGCCAGCACTTCTTCCAGCAGCAGCAAGGCAGCGGCGCCCAGCGCGCCGCCCCACAGCGTGCCGGCACCGCCGAGGATCACCATGATCATCAGCTGGCCCGATTGCGACCAATGCATGACATGCGGGCTGACCATGCCGTTCAGATTGGCGAGCAGCGCGCCCGCCAGCCCGGCCAGCGCACCGGCCAGCACAAAGGCCTGCCAGCGCACCGCGAACACCGGCGCGCCCACGGCCAGCATGCGCTGCTCGTTCTCCTTGGCGCCTTGCAGCAGCCAGCCCAGCGGCGAATTGACCACCCGCTGCATCACCCACAACGCCAGCGCAGCCAGCGCCAGCACCACGTAGTAGAAGCTCTCGTCGCCCTGAAGGTCCAGCCCGCCCAGGCTGGAGCGCTGCGCCAGCGGCAGGCCGTCCTCGCCGCCATAGGCTTTCAGCGAGATCATCAGGTAATAGAACATCTGGGCAAAGGCCAGCGTGATCATGATGAAGTAGACGCCGCGGGTGCGCAGGCTGATCGCGCCGATCAAAGCCGCAGCAAGACCTGACACCAGCATGGCCGCGGGCCAGGCGATCCAGGCTTCACGCACACCCGCGTCCATCAGGATGCCGACGGTGTAGGCGCCCAGGCCGACAAAAGCCGCATGGCCGAAGCTCACCATGCCGCCGAAGCCGAGGATCAGGTTGAGGCTGGACGCCGCAATGGCAAAGATCATCAGCCGCGTCGCCACGCCGGTGTAGAACTCCAGACCGAAGGCCTTGAGTCCCAGCGGCAAGGCGATGAGCGCGGCCAGCAGTGCGAGCAGCAGCCAGCGGCCTGGTCCGGGGTGATGAAGTGAGGAGGAGGAGCTGGACATAGGGTGAATGCGCCTCATCCGCGGGCGGGGAACAGGCCCTGGGGTTTCCAGAACAGCACCGCAGCCATCAGCACATAGATCAGGATGGAGGCCAGCGCCGGGCCGAGGTTGGACGCCACTTCGGGCGAGGCCAGCTGGCGCAGGGTCATCGGCAAGAGCGTCCGGCTGGCGGTGTCCACCAGACCCACCAGCAGCGAGCCGACCAGCGCGCCACGGATGGAGCCGATGCCGCCGATCACGATGACGACGAAGGCGGTGATCAGGATGCTCTCGCCCATGCCCACCTGCACCGCCAGCAGCGGCCCCAGCAGTGAGCCGGCCAGCGCGCACAGCGCCGCGCCGAAGCCGAACACCGCAGTGAACAGCCAGCGGATGTTGACGCCCATCGCCGTGGCCATCGCACGGTTGGAGGCTCCAGCGCGCACCCACATACCGACGCGAGTGCGCGTCACCAGCACGAACAGCAGCAGAGCAACGGCCAGGCCGACGCCAATGATCAGCAAGCGGTAGCTCGGATACATCAGCCCCGGCAACAACTCCACCGGGCCGGACAGCGCGGCCGGTGTGTTGAGCATCAGCGGCTGCTCGCCCCAGATCATGCGCACGCTCTCGTTCATGATCAGGATCAGCGCGAAGGTGGCCAACACCTGCGACAGATGGTCACGCGTGTAGAGCCGCCGCAGCAGCGCCACTTCCAGCAGCATGCCGATCAGCGCGGTGCCGGCCAGCGCCCCACCGACCGCCATCACGAAGGAGCCGCTGGCCTGCATCACGGCGGCGGCCAGGTAGGCCCCCACCATGTACAGCGAGCCATGGGCCAGATTGATCATGTCCATGATGCCGAACACGAGCGTCAGCCCGGCCGCCAGCAGGAAGAGCATCAGGCCGAATTGCAGGCCGTTCAAGGCCTGCTCGGTGATCAGGATCCAGTCCACGTTGTGCCGCGCCTGTTCTGCTGCTTCACTTCATCTTGCATGCAGAGGCATAGGCGTCCGCATGGTTGCTGAAGATCTTGCCCAGCGTCTTGTTGGTCACACGGCCCTGGCTGTCCTTGGTGATGACGCGAAGGTAGTAGTGCTGCACCGGGTACTGGTTATTGCCGAACTTGAAGGCACCGCG
Source organism: Methylibium sp. (assembly GCA_013824165.1). Taxonomy (GTDB): domain Bacteria; phylum Pseudomonadota; class Gammaproteobacteria; order Burkholderiales; family Burkholderiaceae_C; genus JACDQM01. Next base: position 21,129 of record PNNH01000081.1, read on the forward strand.
CACTGAGTCGAACTTGGCCGTCTTCAGCGCCTTCAGCAGCGCATCGCCGTCCTCGATCTTGCCCTTCACATCGCGCACCGCGGCGCCCATCAGCTGCGCCGCGTCATAGCCCTGGCTGGCATAGAGCGAAGGCAGGCGGCCATATTCCTTCTGGAAGTCAGCCACGAACTTCTTGTTGGCGGCGTTGTCCATGTCATGCGCCCAGTGCGAGCTGTTGAACATGCCCAGCATAGGCTCGCCGACTGCCTTGATCACATCCTCGTCGGCCGAGAAGCCCGGGCCGAACAAGGTGATGTCCTTGGACAGCCCGGCGCCGACGAACTGCTTGATGAAGTTGATGCCCATGCCGCCGGGCAGGAAGATATACATCGCATCGGGCTTGGCCGCTCGCGCCTGCGCCAGCTCGGCCGAGTAGTCCAGCTGGCCCAGCTTGGTGTAGATCTCATCGGCCACCGCGCCCTTGTAGAAGCGCTTGAAGCCCGTGATCGCGTCCTTGCCCGCCGGGTAGTTGGGCGCCAGCACCACCACCTTCTTGAAACCCTTGTCCATCACCGTCTTGCCGACAGCCTCGTGCAGGTTGTCGTTCTGCCAGGCCACGTTGAAGAAGTAAGGGTTGCACTGCTCGCCTGCATATTGCGAAGGGCCAGCATTGGCGCTGATATAGGGTGTCTTGGAGGCAAACACCGTGGGGCCGACAGCCAGCATCACATTCGAGAACACGATGCCGGTCATCAGGTCGACCTTGTCGCGCTTGAGCAGACGCTCAGTGGTCTGCTTGGCCACATCGGGGTTCTGCTGGTCGTCCGCGGTGATCACTTCCACCGGCAGTCCGCCGAACTTGCCGCCCTGGTGCTTGAGCGCCAGATTGAAGCCGTCGCGGATGTCAACGCCCAGACCGGCGCCAGGGCCGGAGAGCGTGCTGAGCAGGCCCACCTTGACCTTGTCGGCAGCCAGCGCCGGCATGGCAGCCAACAGGCCCAACACGGCCGTCATCACCAGGGTCTTCTTGTCGTTCATGCTCATGCTCACTCTCCAACAGGGTTTCGGAAAAGGATCAGTCGAGGGGGAAGGATGATTCAAGCGCTGCGCAGACGGAAGCGCTGCAGCTTGCCGGATTCAGTGCGCGGCAGGCTGGCGCGGAACTCTATCGCACGGGGGTATTTGTAGGGCGCGATCGTCGCCTTCACGAAGTCCTGCAAAACCCTGACCTGGCCCTCATCCGCGGCATGGCCAGGATGCAGCACCACAAAGGCTTTGACGATCTGGCCTCGCTCGGCATCCCCCACGCCGATCACCGCGCACTCGGCCACCACTGGATGCAGCAGCAGCGCGCTCTCCACCTCGGGGCCGGCAATGTTGTAGCCGCCCGAGACAATCATGTCGTCGGTGCGCGCTTGGTAGACGAAGTAGCCCTCGGCATCCAGCAGATAGGCGTCGCCAGTGAGGTTCCAGCCGTTCTTGACATAGTCGCGTTGGCGCTCGTCAGCCAGATAGCGGCAACCGGTCGGCCCCTTGACCGCCAGCTTGCCGACCTGACCTGGAGGCAAAACCTGGCCCTCATCGTCCATCACGCAAGCCTTGTAGCCCGGAATCGGCTTGCCGGTGGCGCCAGGGCGGGCGTACGACTCGTCGTGCGAGATGAAGATGTGCAGCAACTCGGTGGCGCCGATGCCGTCGATCAGCTCGATGCCGGTGCTGTCTTTCCACAGCTGGCGCGTCGCCGCCGGCAGGGCCTCGCCGGCGCTGACGCATTTGCGCAGCGAGCTGAGGTCGTGCGCCGAGGCTTGTGCAGCCATCACACGGTAAGCGGTAGGCGCGGTGAAGCAGACGCTGGCCCGGTAATGCGCGATCGCCGGCAGCAGCGCATCGGGGCCAGCCTTCTCCAGCAGCACGGCGGAGGCGCCGACGCTCATCGGGAACAGCAGCAGCCCGCCCAGCCCGAAGGTGAAGGCCAACGGCGGGCTGCCGATGAACACATCGTCCCGCGTGGGCCGCAGACAGTGCGGCGGCCAGCAGCGCGTGATCGCGATCACGTCGCGGTGGAAATGCATGGTGCCCTTGGGCTGGCCGGTCGTGCCCGAGGTGAAGGCGATCAGCGCGCAATCGTCGGCAGCAGTGTCCAGCGTGGCAAAGCGCGTCGGTTTGCCAGCGGCGCGCGCTTCCAGGCCATCGGCCGCATCGCTGAAAAAGTGCGCCACGGTCTTCAGCGCCGGGCTCTGCGCCTGGGCCAGCGTCAGCTCCTCGGCCAGGCGCGCGTCGCACAGCGCGTGGCTGACCTCGGCCTTGTCTATCACCTGGCTGAGCTCCATGGCGCGCAGCATCGGCATGGTGGCCACCGCAATCGCGCCGACCTTCTGCACCGCAAACCAGCAGGCCGCCAGCTGCGGCGTGTTGGCGCCGCGCAGCAGCACCCGATTTCCGGGCACAACGCCGAACTCATCGACCAGCACATGGGCGATCTGGTTGGCGCGAGCCTGAAGATCGGCATAGCTCCAGCGCAGTCCGCCGGCACCTTGCAGGCACAGGCGTTCGCCCTGGCCCTGCTCGACCCAGCGGTCCAGCAGTTCGGCCGCGCAGTTCAGCCGGTCCGGAAGCTGCAGCTCGGGCAAGTCGAACAAGAGTTCGGGCCACTGCTCTCGCGGCGGCAAGTGGTCGCGCGCAAAGGTATCGAGATGGGATGTTTCGGCCATGGTCTCAGTTCCTCTGATGCGATGGGCCTGAATCGGGGTCAGACGCCGTTCTTGAGCAGATCGCGGCCGATGATCAGCTGCTGCACTTCGCTGGCACCCTCGTAGATGCGCAGCGCCCGGATCTCGCGGTAGAGCGATTCGACGATCTCGCCGCGCCGCACGCCACGGCCGCCGAAAAGTTGCACCGCCGCGTCGATCACTTTCTGCGCACCTTCGGTGGCCATCAGCTTGGCCATCGCGGCCTCGCGCGTGATCGGCCGGCCCTGGTCTCGCGCCCAGGCGGCCCGGTAGACCAACAGGGCGGCGCTGTCTACGGTGCAGGCCATGTCGGCCAGCTTGGCCTGGGCGAGCGGCAGGTCGGCCAGCGTGGCGCCGAACATGCGGCGTTCCTGCGCGTGCGCCAGGCCCTCCTCCAGCGCGCGCCGGCCGAAGCCCAGCGCGGCGGCGGCCACCGAGGTGCGGAACACATCCAGCGTGCGCATCGCGATCTTGAAGCCCTCGCCGGCCGCACCGATGCGTTGGCTCTTGGGCACGCGGCAGTTCGTGAAGCGCAGCCGTGCCAGCGGGTGCGGCGCAATCACATCGATGCGCTCGGCAATCTCGAAACCGGGCAAGCCGGCGTCGACAATGAAGGCGCTGATGCCTCTTGACCCAGGCGCTTCGCCGGTGCGCGCGAACAGCACATAGAAGTCCGCGATGCCGCCGTTGGAGATCCAGGTCTTCTCGCCGTTGATCAGATAGGCATCACCGTCATCGACCGCGCTGCACTGCATCGCCGCCACATCGGAACCGGCCTCGGGCTCGGACAGCGCAAACGCCGCCAGCGCCTCGCCCGCTGCCACGCGCGGCAGATAGCGCGCTTTCTGCTCGTCAGAGCCCGCCAGCGAAATCGCGCCGGAGCCGAGGCCCTGCATCGCGAAGGCGAAGTCCGCCAGGCCGTCATGCCGCGCCAGCGTTTCGCGCAACAGGCACAGGCTGCGCGTGTCGATCACGTCGGCCGCGCCGCCCAAGGCGGTGCCGGCCACCGCATGGCGCAACCAGCCGCCCTGCCCCAGCGCCTTGACCAGCGCGCGGCATTCGGCGTCGACATCATCGCCATGGCCGTGCGAGAGATGGGCGGTGCACCAGGCATCCAGCTCGGTGGCCAGGGCGCGATGCTTGTCCTCGAAGAAGGGCCAGCTGAGGAATTCCTGCATCTCAGTCTCCCTTGAACTCGGGCTTTTGCTTGGCGGCAAAGGCCTGGTAGGCGCGGTGGAAGTCCTGCGTCATCATGCAGATGGCCTGGGCCTGGGCTTCGGATTCGATGGCCTCGTCCACGCCCATGGCCCATTCCTGGTGCAGCATCTTCTTGGTCATCGCATGGCCGAAGCTGGGGCCTGAGGCGATCTCGGCGGCCCAGTCCAGCGCGGTTTGCTCCAGCGCCTCGGGCGCAGGCAGCCGGTTCAGGAAGCCCCATTGCAGCGCTTCCTCGCCGCCCAGCGAGCGGCCGCTGTACAGCAGGTCCGAAGCGCGACCCTGGCCGACGATGCGCGGCAGCATCGCGCAAGCGCCCATATCGCAGCCGGCCAGGCCGACGCGGGTGAACAGAAACGCGGTCTTGCTGCGCGCTGTTCCCACGCGCAGGTCCGAGGCCATCGCAATGATGGCGCCCGCGCCGGCGCAGACACCGTCAATGGCCGCAATGATGGGCTGCGGGCAGGCGCGCATCGCCTTGACCAGATCGCCCGTCATGCGGGTGAAGGCCAGCAGATCTGGCATGGGCATTTGCGTCAGCGGGCCGATGATCTCGTGCACATCGCCGCCGGAGCAGAAGTTGCCGCCCGCGCCCTGCACCACGATGGCCTTGACCTCATCCACATAGGCCAGGCGGCGAAACAGATCGCGCAGCTCGGCATAGGAATCAAAGGTCAGCGGATTCTTACGCTCGGGCCGGTTCAGTGTGATGACGCCGACGCCGCCCCTCTCACCAGGTTCTTGGCGCCACAGGAAATGCTGCGGCTGATAGTCCAAAAGGCTCTGGCGGTTGCCACCCGCCAGGTGGTGATCAATGGGGCGGCTCATGTCTGTTTCTCCTTGCTGCTAACGCTGATGCTGCTGCTGGCATTCTTGCGGGCGCCCCGCTTCTTCGCGGCCGGCGCGGCGACTGCGGCCGCGTCCAGGCTGCCGAGGTGCTGCTTGAGCTGGGCCAGCAGCTCGTAGACCTGGGCCTTCTGCGCCGGGCTCCAGCCGCTCAGCAGCTCGATCACCCAGCCTTCATGCGTGCTGGCCATGCGCTTGAACTGGCGCCGGCCGGTGGCAGTGAGCTTCACACTGAAGGAGCGCCGGTCGGTCTCCGAGGGCACACGCTGCACCAGCCCCTCGGCTTCGAGCTGGTCGGTGATGCCGGTGATATTGCCGCCGGTCACCATCAGGCGCTGCGACAGCGCGCGCATGGTCAGGCCCTCAGGGTGGCGCTCCAGCTGAGCCAGCAAGTCGAAGCGCGGCAGCGTGGTACCGAAGTCCAGACTCAGGCGGCGGCGAATCTGATCTTCGATGCGGGTGCTGCACGTCAGCAGGCGCAGCCACAGCTTCAGCGCCTGGTGGTCCGCGTCGCCGAGGCGCGATTCCAGATCGGGCATCAACTCGTCCAGCATCAGGCCGTCTCCCCGCCACACACGGCAATCGCCTGGCCGTTGATGGCCGCGGCTCCAGGCGTTGCCAGCCAGGCCACCGTCTGCGCCACTTCCTCGGGCTGGATCAGGCGGCCCTGCGGATTGGCCGAGGCCAGCTCCTGCTTGGCCTGCTCGGGCGTGCGGCCGGTCTTGGCAGTGATGGTCTCGATCGCCTGCGCGACGATCTCGGTCTCGGTGTAGCCGGGGCAGACCGCGTTCACGGTGATGCCCTTCTTCGCCACCTCCAGCGCCAGCGCGCGGGTCAGGCCCAGCACCCCATGCTTGGCGGCGCAATAGGCCGCCACATAGGCATAGCCCTTGAGCGCCGCGGTGCTGGCCACATTGATGATGCGGCCCTGGCCCGCCGCCAGCATGCCGGGCAGCACCTGCTGGGTGCAAAGGAAGGTGCCGGTCAGATTGACCTGCAGCATCTGCTGCCACTGCGCCAGCGTTGTGCGCGCCAGCGGCGCGGTCTGCACCTGGCCGGCGTTGTTGACGAGGATGCTCACCGGACCGTAGTCCGAAGCCGCCACAGCAGCGAAGGCAGCCTGCACGCTGGCTTCATCGCCAACATCGCAGGGCTGCGCCGCCACCGGCCCCAGCTCGGCAAGTGCCGCGCACTGCGCCTGCAGGCGGGCCGGATCGCGGCCCATCAGCGTGACGCGCGCGCCGCGCCGCAACAGCGCGGCCGCCACCGCGGCGCCGATGCCCGAGCCACCGCCGGTGACGACGGCATGCTGCCCCTGAAAGTCCTTGCCGCCGCTCATGCCTTCTGCGCCTTTTCACGCTGGAAGTTCGCTTCCATCTGCGACTTGGCCGAGCGGTAGGGCTGCGGCCAGGCCAATTCGGTGAAGCCGATCTTGGCGGCTTCGCTCAGCGTCCAGGCTGGATTGGCCAGATGCGGGCGCGCCACCGCGCACAGGTCGGCGCGGCCGGCGGCGATGATGCTGTTGACATGGTCGGCCTCGCTGATCGCGCCCACCGCCATCGTCGCGATGCCGGCCTCCTGGCGCACGCGGTCGGCAAACGGGGTCTGGAACATGCGGCCGTAGACCGGCTTCTCCTGCTTGCTGACCTGACCCGAGGAACAGTCGATCAGGTCGGCGCCGGCGGCCTTGAAGGCGCGGGCAATCTGCACCGCATCATCCGGCGTCGTGCCGCCCTCGACCCAGTCATGCGCCGAGATGCGCACCGACATCGGCAGATGCACTGGCCAGACCTCGCGCAGCGCGGCGAACACCTCCAGCGGATAACGCAGGCGGTTCGCCAGGCTGCCGCCGTACTCATCCTCGCGCTGATTGGTCAACGGCGAGATGAAGCTGGACAACAGATAGCCGTGTGCGCAGTGCAGCTCCAGCCAGTCGAAACCGGCCGCCGCAGCGCGCTGAGCGGCGGTAACAAACTCGGCCTTGACGCGGTCCATATCGGCACGCGTCATCGCCCGCGAGACCTGGCTGACGCCCGACAGGTATTGCTGGGGCGAGGCGCTGATCAAGGGCCAGTTGGCCTCGGTGTCGCCGTCCGACAGGGGCTTGTCGATGCCGTCCCAGGCGCGCCGGGTCGAGCCCTTGGCACCGGCATGGCCCAGCTGTACAGCCATCTTGGCGTCGCTGTTGGCATGAACCCAATCGACGATGCGCCGCCAGGCTGCGCCCTGCTCGTCCGTCCATAAGCCCGGGCAGCCGGGGGTGATGCGCGCATCCGGGCTGGTACAGGTCATCTCGGCGAACACCAGGCCGGCGCCGCCCATGGCGCGCGCGCCCAGATGAACCAGGTGATAGTCCCCCGGCACACCGTCCACGGCCGAGTACTGCGCCATCGGCGAGACCACCACACGGTTCTTCAGCGTCAGCGAGCGCAACGTGAAGGGTGTGAACATCGGCGGCACGGGTTTCTGATCGGGTCCGCGCTCGACACCCGCACGCGCCGCGAACCAGCGCTCATAGCCTTCGAGCCAGTCCTTGTCGCGCAAGCGCAGGTTCTCGTGGCTGATGCGCTGGCTGCGCGTCAGCATCGAATACATGAACTGCTCGGGCTCCAGGGGGTCGCAGTAGCGCTGGCCACAGACCTCGAACCACTCCATCGCATTCCAGGCCGCGTTCTGCAGGCGCAGAGTCTCGACGCGCCGTGCCGCCTGGTAGTCGGCCAGCACCTGAGGAATCTGCGCCGGCGTATCGCCCTGCTGCTGGAACAGCCGGGCCAGCTCGATCGCGTCCTCGATGGCCAGCTTGGTTCCCGAGCCGATCGCAAAGTGTGCGGTGTGCACCGCGTCGCCCATCAGCACCACATGGCTGCCGTGGCTGTTCTTCAGCCACCAATGATCGCAGACTACGCGCTGGAAGTTCAGCCAGGCCGAGCCGCGCAGATGGCGCGCATTGGTCATCAGCTTCTCGCCCTGTAGGCTCTTGGCAAACAGCCTCTCGCAGAAATCGATTGATTGCTGCTGGTCGGCCTGGTCCAGCCCATGCGCCAGCCAGACCTGCTCGGGGCACTCGACGATGAAGGTGGTGGTCTGTTCGTCGAACTTGTAGACATGGGCCTGGAACCAGCCATGCTCGGTCTTCTCGAACAGGAAGTTGAAGGCGTCGTACAGCTTGTGCGTGCCCAGCCAGATGTAGCGGTTGGGCCGCGTCACGAGGTCAGGCTTGAAGACCTCGGCATAGCGGCCGCGGATACGGCTGTTGATACCGTCGCTGGCGATGATCAGGTCGGAGTCGGCATAGTCCTCGTCAGACTGCGCATCGCAATCGAACACCAGCTCCACACCCAGGCGCTCGCAGCGCGCCTGCAAGATGTTGAGCAGTTTCTTGCGGCCGATGCCCACGAAGCCATGGCCGCCGGAGCGGATCGCGCGGCCCTTGATGTGCAGCTCGATATCGTCCCAGTGGTTGAAGGCCTGCTGGATCTCGGCAGCCGTTTCCGGGTCCCACTGGCGCATATTGTCCATGGTGGCATCCGAGAACACGACGCCCCAGCCGAAGGTGTCGTAGGGCTTGTTGCGCTCGACCACGCGGACCTGGTGTGCCGAGTCCAGCTTCTTCATCAGCAGACCGAAATAGAGGCCAGCGGGGCCGCCGCCTATGCAGGTGATGCGCATGCCGTCACGCCTTGGACAGTGAACGAATGCGATCCACTTTAGGCATCGATAGTTTAGGTGTCAATTACTTTCAGGCTGTGCCAGACTACGGACATTCCCGGGGTCGCGACCGTGGTCGCCATCCCGCCGAAGGCCTTGTTGGGATTAACCGACACCACGCCGATTCAAGCCGCGATAAGGTGCGCGCCGCCTGAGGAACACGTCATGAATGTCAAGAAGCTCTGGGACATCTCACCCACCGTTACGCCGGACGCGCCGATCTTTCCCGGCGACGAGCCCTATGCGCTGCGCTGGACCGCGACGCTGACGCCGGACTGCCCGGTGAATCTGAGCGCGATCACGCTGTCGCCACATGTGGGCGCGCATGCCGATGCGCCGCTGCATTACGCCAACGGTGCCGCCGCCATCGCCGACGTCGCGCTGGACGCCTATCTGGGCCGCTGCCGCGTGATCCACGCGATCGCCTGCGGCCCGCTGATCCGCATCGAGCACCTGCAGCATGCCGAGGCCGAGCTGCCGCCGCGCGTGCTGGTGCGCTGCTGCCAGCGCGCCGACACGCAGTGGAACCCCGAGTTCAGCGCCTTCGCGCCCGAGACGGTGGAATGGCTGGCTGCGCGCGGCGTGCGCCTGATCGGCCTGGACACACCCTCGGTGGACCCAGCCAGCAGCAAGAGCCTGGACAGCCACCAGCGCCTGCTGCGCCTGGATCTGCGCGTGCTTGAGAACCTGGTGCTGGACGAGGTGCCCGAGGGCGACTACGAATTGATTGCGCTGCCACTGAAGCTGGCCGGCGCCTGTGCATCCCCCGTTCGCGCAGTGCTGCGCGAACTTTGATGGAGTAAGAGTAATGACAACAAGCAAGACCACGCGACAGGACTGCGTCGCGCAGGATCAAGCAGATCCGCTTCGCGGGCTCAAGGACCAGTTCGCGCTGCCGCCCGGCGTGATCTACCTGGACGGCAATTCGCTGGGCGTGCTGCCCAAGGCGACGGCCACGCGGGTGCAAGCGGTGATCACCCAGGAATGGGGCACCGATCTGATCAAGAGCTGGAACACGGCGCACTGGATGGAGCTGCCGGCGCGGGTGGGCGACAAGATCGCGCGTCTGGTCGGCGCCGCTCCCGGCGAAGTGATCGCGGCGGACTCGACCTCGCTGAACCTCTACAAGGTGCTCAGCGCCGGGATCCGCATCGCGCAAGCCGACGCGCCGGGGCGCACGACCATCGTGTCCGAGCGCAGCAACTTCCCGACCGATCTCTACATCGCCGAAAGCCTGTGCCAGCAGCATGGCATGACGCTGCGCCTGATCGACAGCGTGGACGAACTGCCGGCTGCGCTGGACGCCGATCTGGCCGTACTGATGCTCACCCAGGTCAACTACCGCACGGGCTACCAGCACGACATGACCGCAGTCACCGCGGCCGCGCACGCCGCGGGCGCGCTGGTGATCTGGGACCTGGCGCACTCGGCCGGCGCGGTGCCGGTAGATCTGACCGGCGCGAACGCCGACTTCGCAATCGGCTGCGGCTACAAATACCTCAACGGCGGCCCCGGCGCGCCGGCCTTCGTGTGGGCACATCCGCGCCATGTGAACCGGTTCTGGCAGCCGCTGTCAGGCTGGCTGGGCCATTCAGCGCCCTTCCAGTTCACGCCCGACTACCAGCCCGCCGCCGGCATCACTCGCTATATCTGCGGCACGCCGGCCATCCTGGCGCTGGCCGCGCTGGAGTGCGGCGTGGACACCGTGCTTGCTGCCGAACCGCTGGGCGGCATGGCGGCGCTGCGGCAGAAGTCGGTCGCGCTGACCGAGTGCTTCATCGAACTGGCCGAGGAGCGCTGCGCCGAGCTGGGCGTGCGCCTGGCCTCGCCGCGCGAGGCCGCGCAACGCGGCAGCCAGGTCTGCCTGAGCCTGGCCGCACCGCTGCACGAAGCCGGCTATGCGGTGATCCAGGCCCTGATCGCACGCGGAGTAATCGGCGACTTCCGCGCCGGCGATCCCGCACGGCTGGACGAGGTGCCGCACATTCTGCGCTTCGGCTTCACGCCGCTATACATCGGCTTCGCTGACGTGTGGGATGCCGTCGAGCATCTGCGCCAGGTGCTGGCCAGCAGCGAGTGGAAAGAGGCCCGTTTCAATCAGAAAGCGAGCGTGACATGAGCTGCCCCCATCACCCTGCTGGCGCCTCCATCACCGAGTCCATCGTCAAGGAAGAAGGCGCACAGCTCGACTTCTCCAAGGACATGAGCTACGGCGATTACCTGCATCTGGATCAGGTGCTGAGCGCCCAGCACCCGCTCTCGCCCGAGCACAACGAGATGCTCTTCATCGTGCAGCACCAGACCTCGGAGCTGTGGATGAAGCTGATGCTGCACGAGTTGCACGCCGCCGTGCGCTGCGTGGCGGCCGACCAGTTGCCCGAGGCCTTCAAGATGCTGGCGCGGGTCTCACGCATCATGGAACAGCTGGTGCATGCCTGGGATGTGCTGGCGACCATGACGCCTCCGGAGTACAGCGCGATCCGGCCTTACCTCTCAAACAGCAGCGGCTTCCAGAGCTGGCAGTACCGGCAGATCGAGTTCATGCTGGGCAACAAGAATGCAGCGATGCTCAAGCCGCACGAGCACCAGCCCGAGCTGCTGGCAGCGGTGCGCGCGGCCTACGAGTCGCCCTCGCTGTACGACGAGGTGCTGCGCCTGATGAGCCGCCGCGGCATCAGCGTGCCCGCCAGCCACACTGCGCGCGACTGGACCCAGGCCTACGGCGCCGACGACGGCGTCAAAGCCGCCTGGCTGCAGGTCTACCGCGACCCGAAGGCGCACTGGGATCTCTACCAGATGGGCGAGGAGCTGGTAGACCTGGAGGACGCCTTCCGGCTGTGGCGCTTCCGCCATGTGACGACGGTGGAGCGCGTGATCGGCTTCAAGCGCGGAACCGGTGGCACTTCGGGCGTGGGCTATCTGCGCAAGATGCTGGACGTGGTGCTGTTCCCCGAGCTGTGGGCCTTGCGCACCGAGCTGTAGACCGCTGCGCCGCCTGGGCTGGCCGGCTTGCGATTCGTCAGCGGCGCTCGCCATCTGTCGCCTGATGGCGGTCTGGCCAGCGCTGCTGTCGAACACTGGCGCCATCGCGAACCACACGACGGAGCCGACCATGACGATCAACAAGCCCACCACCAACACCCCTGCCCTGTTGACCCGCGCCACGCTGGCCCTGGGCGGCCTGCTGCTGGCCCTGAGCCAGGGCAGCGCGCTGGCCGCCGACAGCGCCAGCGTGCAGATCACCGAACGCGGCGATGGCCGACCGGTGCTGATGATTCCCGGCCTGAATAGCTCGGCCGACGTCTGGAGTGAAACCTGCGACAAGCTGCAGCCCGGCGTGCGCTGCCTGATGGCGCAGCTGCCCGGCTTTGCCGGCGCGCCCGCATCGGAAGCCGCCCGTAAGGACTTTCTGGAAACCATGCGCGCGCAACTGAAGGCGCAGCTGGCCACGGCTGCGCCGCAGGGCGCCACCGTGGTCGGCCACAGCCTGGGCGGCGTGCTGGCACTGATGCTGGCGGCAGAGGCCGACAACAAGGTTAAGCAGCTGGTGATCGTCGACAGCCTGCCCTTCCTGCCCGGCATCCAGAACCCCAACGCCAGCATCGACAGCGTGCGGCCCATGGCCCAGGCCATGCGCGATGGCACGCAGCACGCCACGCCGGAGCAGATGCGCGCGCAGATGGGCCCGATGCTGGCCAGCATGAGCCGCCAGGCCGAGCGCCAGCCGACGATGATGAAGTGGATGCTGGACAGCGACCCCAGGAGCAGCGGCCAGGCCATGTACGAGCTGTGGACCACCGACCTGCGGCCGCTGCTGCCGCGCATCCAGGCACCGACCACGGTGCTGGGCGCCTGGGCCGCCTATGCGCCAATGGGCAGCACGCTGGACAGCACGCGCGCCATCTTCGAGCGCCAGTACGCCGGCCTGGCCAAGGCCGAGCTGCGCATGAGCGCCCAGGGCTATCACTTCCTGATGTGGGACGACGCCGAGCTGGTGCAGGCCGCCATCCGCGAGGCGGTGGCCAGGCACTGAGCGCACGCGCTGGGCAGCCGCCCTCCTACAATCCGCGTCACCGCACTGTCACACAAGGCGGTCGCCCATCCGGCGGCTGCCTGCACCATTCCCGGAGACGCTCATGGACACCCGCACCTCGACCATCACCCTGCGCATCGAGCGCGTGCGCGACGCGCTGCGCGCGGCCGGTGCCCACGCGGCCCTGGTGCCGTCGGCCGATCCACACCTCTCTGAGTACCTGCCGGAGCGCTGGCAGGGCCGGCAGTGGCTGTCGGGCTTCACCGGTTCGATGGGCACGCTGGTGGTGACGCTGGATCGCGCCGCGATCTTCGCCGACAGCCGCTACTGGACGCAGGCCGAGGTGGAACTGGCCGGCACCGGTATCGAGCTGGTCAAGATCCCGACCGGCGCGGCCACCCATTACATCGAGTGGATCGTCGAGCAGCTCCAGAGTGGGCAGGCGCTGGCGGTCGATGGCCAGGTGCTGGGCCTGGCACTGGCGCAGCAGCTGCGCACGGCGCTGACGCGCAGGGGCCTGCAGCTGCGCAGCGACGTCGACGTGATCCAGTCCGCCTGGGACGGGCGCCCGGCTTTGCCTGGCGATGCGATCTACGAGCACCTGCCGCCGCAAGCGGTGGTGCCGCGCGCCGACAAGCTGGCTGGCGTGCGCGCTGCGATGGCGCGCCACGGTGCCAGCCACCACTTCATCTCCACCGTCGACGACATTGCCTGGCTGCTGAACCTGCGCGGCGCCGATGTGGACTACAACCCGGTGTTCCTAGCCCATGTGCTGATGGACGCGCAGCAAGGCCTGGCCCTGTTCGTGGGCGCCGGCAAGGTCCCGGCCGAGCTGCAGGCCCGCCTGGCGCTGGATGGCGTGAAGCTGGCCGACTATGCGCAAGCCGCCAGCGCGCTGGCTGCCCTGCCGGCCGACGCGGCTCTGCTGGTGGACCCGCGACGTGTGACGCTGGGCCTGCGCGAGGCCGTGCCGGCTGGCGTCAAGGTGATCGAGGCGATCAACCCCAGCACGCTGGCCAAGAGCCGCAAGACCTCTGGCGAGGCCGCGCATGTGCGCGAGGCGATGGCGCAGGACGGCGCGGCGATGTGCGAGTTCTACGCCTGGTTCGAGGCCGCGATGGCGCGCGGCGAGCGTGTCACCGAGATCACCATCGACGAGCGCTTGAGCGCCGCACGCGCCAAGCGCCCGGGCTTCAAGGGCCTCAGCTTCCCCACCATCGCCGGCTTCAACGCCAACGGCGCGATGCCGCATTACCGCGCCACGCAGGAATCGCATGCGGTGATCGAGGGCAATGGTCTGCTGCTGATCGACTCGGGCGCGCAGTACCTGGGTGGCACCACTGATATCACGCGGGTCTGGCCGATCGGCCAGGTCAGCGCGGCGCAGAAGCGCGACTACACGCTGGTGCTCAAGGGCACGATGAACCTGTCGCGCGCGGTGTTCCCGCGCGGCACGCTGAGCCCGATGCTGGACAGCCTGGCGCGCGGCCCGCTGTGGGAGCACGGCATCGACTTCGGCCACGGCACCGGCCATGGCGTGGGCTATTTCATGAACGTCCACGAAGGCCCGCAGAGCATCTCCAAGGCGGTGGCCGAGCCGCAAATGGCGATGGAGCCCGGCATGATCACCTCGATCGAGCCCGGCGTGTATCGCCCCGGCCAATGGGGCGTGCGGATCGAAAACCTGGTGCTGAACATCGAGCTGGAGACGCCAGAGAAAGGCCAGTTCGGCGAGATGCTGGCCTTCGAGACCCTGACCCTGTGCCCGATCGACACCCGCTGCCTGGACCTGGCGCTGATGCGCGCCGACGAAATCGCGTGGCTGAACGGGTATCACGCGCAAGTGCGCGAGCGCCTGACGCCGCTGGTGAGCGGCGAAGCGCTGGCTTGGCTGCAGGCGCGCACCGAAGCCGTCTGAACGACGACACGCTCAGCCAAGTAAAAAGGGCAGGCCGCGCCTGCCCTATTCTTTGCTCAGCACCGGTTCACATCTGCCGGAACAGGTGCAGATAGCTGCGACTGACCGGCAGCACCTCGGGGCGGCCTTTCAGATGCAGATCGGCCGTCTCGTTAGGGCCGCGGGTCACATGGCTGATGGCGCGCAGGTTCACCACCACCGAGCGGTGCACCTGGGCAAAGGCTTGCTGATCCAACTGCTCGATCAGTTCGCGGATCGGCGTGCGGATCAAGGCCTCGCCTTCCTGCCAGACCACCAGCGTGTACTTTTCGTCCGAGCGCATGAAGATGATCTGCTCGACCGGGATCAGCTTGAGCGTACTGCCCACCGAGGCGCGCAACCACTGCAGCGGCGCCGGACGCGGTGGCTCGGCCGCGGGATTGCCACTCTTGAGGCGTTCGTTGAGCTGGCTCAGCGCCGCCTCCAGCGCCGCTTCCAGGCGCGCCTGACTCCCCTCGCCTGGTGTGCCGGCGGCCGAGGCCGCCAGGCGCTCCTGCAGGCGCTCCACGGTGTCAGCCAGACGCTCGGGCTCCAGCGGCTTGACGACATAGTCCAGAGCGCCCTGCTCGAAAGCCTGCACCGCGTATTGTTCGTAGGCAGTGACGAACACCAGCTGCGCACGCCGGGCAATCGCCTTGGCCGCTTCGACACCACTCAGGCCTGGCATGTGCACATCCAGGAAGACGATCTGCGGGCGCAACTGCTCGAACAACTCGATCGCCTCCCGGCCATTGCGGGCCTGCCCGACGATCCGCAGCTCAGGCCAGGCCTGCGCCAGGCCTCGCACCAGGCTCTCCCGCAGCAGCGGCTCGTCGTCGGCGATCAGGGCTGTAGCTTCAGGACTCGTCATGGGGTGAACTCGATTTCTGCGCGCAATCCATGCGGCTGATTTTCGGTCAGGTCCAGTCGCGCCGTCTCGCCGTAGAAGACCTGCAGCCGCTCACGCAGATTGCGCAGCCCCGTGCCCGAGCCCATCTGCTGGGTCAGGCCGACACCGGAGTCGCTGACCCACAGGCGCAGCGGTCGGCCCGGAGCCTCGCGGAATCCGCTGACCTCGATGCTGCCGCCCTCCTCGCTCGGGTCGATGCCGTGGCGCACCGCGTTCTCGACCAGGGTCAGCAAGGCCATCGGCGGAAAGCGCAGCCCGTGCAGCTCGGCCGGCACGGCAATGAGGTACTGCAGCCGGTCCGGCATGCGCAGATGCATCAGTTCCAGATAGGCGCGCACCAGGGCCAGTTCGTCGCCCAGGCTGGCCGCCTCGTTGTGCAGGCGCGGCACAGCGGCACGCAGATAGGCGATCAGGCTGCCGAGCACCGGCGCGGCCTGCGGCGAGCCGGTCTCGACCAATGCGCGCACATTGGCCAGGGTATTAAACAGAAAGTGCGGCTCGACCTGGGCCTGCAGCAGACGCAGCCGGGCGTCCAGCGCACGGCGCTCCAGTTCGCTGCGTTCCAGCTCGAAGTGCAGTGCCTGGCTGCGCGCTTCGGCATCGCGCTGGCGGTACAGCGCCCCCATTGCCAGTAGCGGGCCGATCAGCAGGCCCGAACCGGCGATCCAGAAGAAGCCCAGCAAGCGGCCTTCGCTGCGCAGCAGCGTGCCGATGTCGCCACCGACCGAGACCAGATAGACCAGCAAGGTGCCCAGCGGCACCATCAGCGTCACCAGTAGCACCTGCACCAGCCAGCGCGCTACCCAGCTGGGCAGGCGGCGCGGCCACTGCCCTGCCGCCGAGAAGGCCAGCAAGGCCAGCAGCGCGATGAACAGCGTCCGCCCCAACAGCACCGCATAGGGCGTGATGAAGATGGGGTTCAGCAATGTCGCCGCCAGCACCGCCAGTGCCAGGGTCAGACCCACCCGCCACAGGGTCAGCGAGGCGACGAAGCCCTGCCAGGCCTGGCGATGGCTGGGCAGGTTTCGGACAGGAAGGGTCGCGCTCATGTCCGGCACGATAGCGGGCGCCAGCGCTTTGCCCAATAGCCGGGGCCTCTTGAGGCGACGAAAGACGGAATCCGCGCCCTCAGCAGCAGCTGCTGGTATGGCGCGGCAGCAGGTCAGTTCACCGATTTGCGTCCGCACATCACGAAGTCACGCCCCGCGTTGACCGCAAAACGCAGGGCTTCAGCTGGCGTCGGCCAGCCATAGCCGCCAGCCAGGCACTCATCCCGGAAAGTTTCCTGCCGGGGTGTGGTGCCGCGCAGCCGCACGACCACGACGGCGGCCACGTAGCCAAAGGCGCGCGGCCGTTCAATGGCGCCCGCATAGATCCGGTAGTCACCGGTGTCGACTTCTTCGAAGTGCATGTTCAGCTCCTTGCGCAAGCGCTTGGCCTCGCAGGGCGAACTATTGCCGGCTGGCGATGCATTGACCATACGTCCAAAGAGTGCCCCCAGACGAGGGGGGTCGCGATGGCAGACGCATCCGCAGCATGCGCGCAAAAGACAAGAGCCCGGTCGAACTTGACCGGGCTCTTGCGCTTTACAGAACACGCGGCCTGACTGGCCGCTGCGCTTCAACCGGCGGTCGCCGGCTCGGCCTTGGGCTTGTTGTCACGCTGTTTGGCCGGCTGAATGTCCAGCTGTACCTCGCCGGCCGCATCGACGTCCACCGTCAGGCGACCGCCATCGACCAGGCGGCCGAACAGCAGTTCGTCCGCCAGCGCGCGACGGATGGTGTCCTGGATCAGGCGCTGCATGGGTCGCGCGCCCATCAGTGGATCGAAGCCCTTTTTGGCCAGGTGCTGGCGCAGCGCGTCGGTGAAGGTGACCTCGACCTTCTTCTCCTGCAGCTGGCTTTCCAGCTGGAGCAGGAACTTGTCGACCACACGCAGGATGATCTCCTGGTCCAGCGCACGGAAGGACACGATGGCATCCAGACGATTGCGGAACTCCGGCGTGAACAGGCGCTTGATGTCGGCCATCTCGTCGCCCTGCTCGCGCGCGGTGGTGAAGCCGATGGTCGACTTGTTCATCGTCTCGGCGCCCGCATTGGTCGTCATGATGATGATGATGTTGCGGAAATCCGCCTTGCGACCGTTGTTGTCGGTCAGCG